>CAVVLC010000029.1:0-216172 GCA_963748885.1 uncultured Actinomycetota bacterium | reverse complement strand
GTTGGCGCCGGGCATATTCGCAACGGCGATACCGCATTTCGTCGCGGCCTCCACGTCGATGGTGTTCACCCCGGCGCCGAGCTTCTGCACCAGCCGCAGCTGCGCCCCGCGCCGCAGATCGGCGGCCGACAGCGGGCGCAGAACGTGCCAAATCACCTCCGCGAGGGGCAACTCCCGGTGGAAGACTGCCTCGGACTCGGGGGAGTCGTCAGCGGCGCACCACCGGATATCGAGCCAATCCGCTTCGGGTGCAAGGAAATCTAGCACTTTCCCGCCGGGGACGAAGTGGGCGAGAACCCTTAGTGCCAGCGCTTCTTGATCCACGTGGCGATTGTGTCAGCCTGCTCGCTGCGCGCGCCCGGGGTGGTGAAGTAGTGATCGGTGTTGATAGAGACATTTGTCTTGTCGGTGCTCGCCAGCGCGTCGTAGATGCGCTGTGCGTCGGACGGAAAGACTCCGGTGTCCGCCTCCGCGTTGATCACCAGGGCCGGGTCGGTGATACGGGCCAGGTGCGGCTCGGCTCGGGTTTGCGCCACTCGCAGGCTCCACATGCTCAGCCAGTTCCGCAGTGTGCACGCCGCGGCGATGCCATGTGGGGAACGGTTTGCCTTGGCGGGCATGCCCGCGTAGCACTGGTTGGGCTGCCGCTTGGACGGCTCGATGCTGGGATCGACCATGCGCGGATCGGCCCAGGTTCGCAGTACGGTAAACGGTCGGTCGGAAAACCCGGCAGCGCGTACGCGTTTGAGCTCCTTCTCGGCCCAGTCGGTGATGGCGTGGTTGCGCGACGTCTGTGCCGTCCGGTAACGAGCGACGAACTCGGGCGAATAGGGCGGCCTGTTGCGCCCGATGAACAGGTCGAGATCGGGATCGGTTGCCACGGGATCGTTTTCGTCGATCACGGCGGCGTCCATCCAGGCGGTCAGCACTTCTGGGCGCCCGAGGTGAGCGGCGGTGGAGACGTAGCCGTCCGCGGCGGGCAAATCGCTCAATCCGGCCGCCGGACGCATGCCCTCCAGTGGGGTCACATTCGGGTCGACCGCCTGGGACTGGTAGGCGGCCATCAACGACCCCCCGCCAGAATTGCCCAGCAGCACAACGTGTTCCACATGCTGCACTTCCCGCAGCCAGCGCACCCCGACGGCGATGTCCACCAGCGCGTGGTCAAGCAGGAAATTGCTTTCGAAACCGCGGAACCTGGTATTCCAGCCAAGGAATCCAATGCCGCGGGTGGCCATGTAGTCCGCTAGATAATGCTCCGAGAAGTCGATTTGATAGTGGGTGGCGATCATTCCGACTTTCGGCTTGCGTCCCACCCCGCGGTGATACAACCCCTGACAGGGGTTCCCGCCGGCACCAGCACGCCCAGCGGTGGGCGAAGGCAGCCCGACGAACTCGCGCACAACACCTGCCGCGCAGCTACGACGAGTCACTTTAGTGATCCTCCTTACCGTAAATAGCCCGGTAGTAGATATTGGCTAGGGTCTGGATGCAGGCCTTGTCATCGGGTTCGACGGGCCTGCTGAGCTGCACATAGCAGAATTGGGTGAACATCGCGATCATCGCCTCGGCGATGAGTTCCGGGTCATCGTCGCGGCAGTAGCCCTGCAGCTGAGCACGCCGGACGTTCTCGGCGATGAACGCAAACGGGAGCTCGCAGATCTGTTTCCAGTGCTGTGCGAAGTCCTCGTTGATCATCGCCAGCTGCGACACGCCGATCATCTCCGCGTACCGTTTGCGGTAGGAGTCCCAGATGCCGGCGGCCAGCTCGTAGGCGCGCTCACGGTTGGACAGGCCATGCTCGATCACCGAAAGCGATCGCAGGTTGGCCTCGTTACGGAAGCGCAGGGCCCACTGACGGACCATCTCCTCTTTGGAGTCGTAATAGTTGTAAAACGATGCCGCCGACCGGCCCGCTTCAGCGGCGATGTCGGCAATGGTCGTCGCCAGAATGCCCTTGCGCGCGATGACCGTGCGCGCCGCAGCGTCGATCGCTGCCTGCGTCCGGCGGCCGCGGCGTGTCGGAAACTCCGCGGGGCGGCTCATCGGCTCGGGGGCAGTCGCCACTGGCGCACCTTTCCTTGGGTGGGCAGCGAATCCGGATCTGAATCTGAACCTGATGTTAGATTCAGATTCGCGTTTTGACTAGACCAAATCTGAATCTGGTGTCAGATTCAGATTGAGTATCCGCCGCCTGCGCCCCGGGGAGCGGCGGAAGGCGCAAAATGAAGAAGATGATCAAGCCGCGCAACACCAACACCGAGTTCGAGCTCGGGGGGATCAACCATGTCGCGCTGGTGTGTTCGGACATGGCGCGCACCGTGGACTTCTACAGCAACATCCTCGGCATGCCACTGGTCAAGTCGCTCGATCTACCCGGTGGTCAGGGCCAGCATTTCTTCTTCGACGCCGGCAACGGTGACTGCGTCGCGTTCTTCTGGTTCGCCGACGCACCCGATCGGGTTCCCGGCATCTCGTCGCCGGCCGCCATTCCCGGCATCGGTGACATCACGAGCGCGGTGAGCACGATGAACCATCTGGCGTTTCATGTGCCGGCCGAGAAGTTCGACGCCTACCGGCAGCGGCTGAAGGAGAAGGGCGTGCGGGTCGGCCCGGTGCTCAACCACGACGAGAGCCCGATGCAGGTGTCCGCGTCGGTGCATCCCGGCGTGTACGTGCGCTCGTTCTACTTCCAGGATCCCGACGGCATCACACTGGAATTCGCTTGCTGGGTAAAGGAATTCACGGAGGCGGACGCGCACACTGTGCCTAGGACCGCGTCCGACCGGCGGCCTCCCGTGGAGGTCGTACGCTAGTCGCCAAAAACCGTGCCAGAGCCGGGGGACGCCCATGATGACCGACGGCATTTTGACGGACGTGCAAATCGCGGCGCTGACGCCCGCGGAGCGGCGGGAACTGATCGGCCGGCTGGAGCAACCCCTCCACGACGTGATTGACCCGGTGATCCTCGGCCGGATCCGTCGCATCCGGCTGAGCCTGATGATCGTCGGCTCGATCACGATGATCCCCTGGCTGATCTATCTGTCCGTGACCCTGCCCGAGAACTACGTAGCGCACAACTGGACCGCCACCTGGGTGGGCTTCGATGTCCTGTTGATGGTGTTCATGGTGGCCACGGCTGTGTTCGGCTACCTCCGCCGCCAGGTGCTGCTGTTTGCGGCGTTCACGTCGGGGGTATTGCTGATCTGCGACGCGTGGTTCGACCTGATGACCGCCGGGCCCAATGACGTCGGGTTGTCGATCGTCACGGCGCTGCTGATCGAGTTGCCATTGGGGATCTTCATGATCAATGGCGCGCAGCGCGTCATGCGGGTCACCATGATGCGTCTGTGGCTGCTGGATCCCGGGATGCGGCTGTGGCGGCTGCCGCTTTTTCCGTGACCCGGTATAGATCCGGATTGGTGAGTTCGTCGAGCATTGACGCCAGGTGATCGACCAGCTGGTCGGGGTCGAGTCGCACCTGCCCGGCCAGCCAGGCGCTGATCGTCTGCCCGACGCCGCCGACCGCGAAATGCGCTGCCGCCGTGACGAGGTCGTTTGCCGGTGCCCGCAACGTTTCGACGACGTACTGGCCGGAGAGCATCGCGAACAGTGTGCTCGATTCGGCGCGCTTGCGCATGATCACGGAGTTGGCCAGCCGCGTGCTGAACAGCAAGCGCCCGATGCGGGCGTCGGTGGCGATGGTCCGCACGATGTTGGCCATTCCCGCGCGGCTCTGCGCAGGCGCCGGCACCGCCGCCACCGCGGCCTGGGTGGTGGCCGCGAGGTCGGCGAACACCCAATCGAACACGCTGCCGATGAACTCGTCCTTGTCGGTAAAGCTTTCGTAGAAGTACCGGGTGGCCAGGCCGGCCCGGCGACACACCTCGCGGACGGTGAGCTCGGCGACGTCCCGCTCCTCGGCGCCCAGCAGGTCCAGGCCGGCATCCAGTAGCCGGCCTCGGCGGGCGGCCAGTCGCTGCGCGGCCTGCACCCCGCGGTAGGGCCGCACGCTCGGGGTCGTTGAGGGCTGCGCCTCCTGCGCCATGCGCACCATCTTGACACCGGCGCGAGACAACGACAACATCAGGAAACGACAGTTCTCACATTTGGCGGTGCCGATGCACGGGAGGCATTTCTGCGTGACGAATTTCAAGGCGGCCCACGAACCCATCGGTCCCCTCGGTCCCCTCGGTGATGTCGAACGCGCGGTCGGCGCCCCGGCGCATCCGCATCGGCGCGCGCGGCCGGGTTCCACCTTCGCGGACGGTCTGATGGGCGTGACGCTGCTGGCCGGTCCGGCCAACGTGATCATGCAACTGGCGCGGCCCGGCGTCGGCTACGGCGTGATGGAGAGCCGCGTCGAGAGCGGCCGGGTGGACCTGCATCCGATCAAGCGAGCCCGCACCACCTTTACCTACATCGCGGTGGCCGTCGTCGGCAGCGATGCCCAGAAGGCGGCCTTCCGTCGCGCGGTGAACCGCGCGCACGCCCAGGTGTACGCCACGCCCGACAGTCCCGTGCAGTACAACGCGTTCGACCCGGACCTGCAGCTGTGGGTGGCGGCATGCCTGTACAAGGGCGGGCTCGACGTCTACCGCATCTTCGTCGGCGAACTGGACGCGGAGGACGCCGACCGGCACTATCGCGAGGGCATGACGCTGGCCACCACCTTGCAGGTGCCGCCCGAGATGTGGCCGGTCGACCGGGCGGCGTTCGACCGCTACTGGCAGGAGTCGCTGGCCAAGGTGCACATCGACGACGCCGTCCGCGACTACCTGTATCCGATCGCCGCGTCGCGCATGCGGGGCGTGCGCCTGCCGCGCCGGCTGCAGCAGCTGTCCGAGAGCTTCGCGTTGCTGATCACTACCGGTTTCCTGCCGCAACGGTTCCGCGACGAGATGCGGCTGCCGTGGGATGCCGTCAGGCAGCGGCGCTTCGACCGGTTGATGGACGTGCTGCGCACGGTCAACCGCCTCCTGCCGCGGTTCGTCCGGCGCTTCCCGTTCAATGTGATGCTCCGGGACCTGGACCGGCGGATCAGGACTGGGCGTCCTCTGGTCTAGCTGGTTTGGCTGGTCCAGCCCCGCTAGCCTTTTCGGTTTGATAACGACAATCATATTCATTAAGCTCCTCTGGGTCTGTAAAAGCTCTGGTAACCTCCCGGCCCGAGGAGTGCCCGTGGTCATGTTGCTCGTCGTGCGGCGGGGTGGCGCGTGACGGCGCCGATCTGGATGGCCTCGCCGCCCGAGGTGCACTCGGCGCTGCTCAGCAGCGGGTCCCGGACCCGGCTCGCTGCTGGCGGCCGGCGGCGGCGTGGTGACTCGTTGAGCGCCGAATACGCTTCGGTGGCCAACGAACTCATCGCGGTGTTGGCCGCGGTGCAGGCCGGGGCCTGGGGAGGGCCGAGCGCCGAGTCGTATGTGGCCGCGCATGCGCCGTATCTGGCGTGGCTGACGCAGGCCAGCATCGATAGCGCGCAACGGGCCGCCGAGCACGAGACGATGGCCGCGGCCTACACCGCCGCGCTGGCAGCCATGCCGACGCTGCCCGAACTGGCCGCCAACCACGTCGTGCACGGAGTCCTGTTGGCGACCAACTTCTTTGGGATCAACACCATCCCGATCGCGCTCAACGAGGCCGACTACGTGCGGATGTGGATTCAGGCCGCCACCACGATGGGCACCTATCAAGCGGTCTCCAGCGCGACGGTGGCGTCGGCGCCGCAAACCACGCCCGCGCCGCAAATCCTGAAGTCCGACGCGCAAACCCCGGCCCAGTCGTCGGCGGCCTCCAACCCACTGCAGGGCTTCCTGCAGGCGGTCGAGCAGTTCCTGCGAAACCCGCTGCAGGTCCAGCAGCAGATCGTGCAGAACCTGCTGGATCGTGCGGGCAGCGATAACCCGCTGGGAGTGTCGCAGCAGCTCACCGACTTCCTGCAGAAGCTCGGCATTGGTAATACCGCAACTCGCGCACGACCCGACGGTCGACAACATGTGGGACAACCTCGTCGCGAACTTCCTGCAGCACTTCGGTTACAACTGGAACCCCGCCGGGGGCACCATGAACGGGCTCGGCTATGACGAGTACGTGAACCCGGGCCAAGCGGCCTTCTGGGTCGCTCGATGCCCTCGAGCTCGGCGAGGATTTCCAGCAGTTCGGGCAACTCCTGACACAGAATCCCGTGGCGGCTCTCCAGTGATCTGGTCAGCTCGAGCTGTTCGACTGGCCGACCCACATCGCGGAAATCGCCGCGTGGGGCGTCTCCAACCCAGAGCTGGCGCTCGCGGCCGTGCCCGCCATCGCCCCCATCGGAGCGGTGGGCGGCTTCGCGGGGCTGGCCGGCCTGGCCGGCATACCCCAACCTGTTGTGGCGGCGGCGGCACCCGTCGCTGCGCCTGCGTTGGTGCCGATCGTCGCGACGCCCACGGGTTTCACCGCGCCGGTGGTGGCCGCCGGCGCGCCGCCGCCGCCCGGGCCGCCGCCGCCCGGCCCGCCGGCCCCCGCGGCTCCGGCGCCGACACCGCCGCCGACGGCGGCCGGAGCCGGTTTTGTGCCGCCCTACTTCGTCTTTCCGCCCGGCATCGGATCTCGCTCGGCGATCAGCAGCAGCGCCAGCGCCACCGCGAAGAAGAAGGCGCCCGAGCCCGACAGCGCCGCCGCGGCGGTCGCGGCGGCTGCGCGGGCGGCGGCGCGGGCGCGGCGGCGCCGGAGCGCGAAGAAGCGCGGGTACGGCGACGAGTTCATGGATATGAACGTCGAGGTCGACCCCGACTGGGGCGCGCCGCCGGCCGATCAGCCGGTCGGCGTCGACGCTGGCCTCGGATCGGGGTGCCGGAAATCAGGGCTTCGCCGGCACGGCGGCCAGGGAAACGACCGCCGAGGCGGCGGGCCTGACGACGCTGGCCGAGGATGAATTCGGTGGCGGACCACGGATGCCGATGCTGCCGGGCACCTGGAATCCCGATGGGGGCTGAGTCGGGTCGGATAGGTTCGAAAACTATGCGCCGACTGCGCGTCGGGTCGATGGAAGTGCTGGTCGGCATTTTGTTGGCGTGCGCCATTTTCGGCGACGATGCTGCGGAATGCGGTCCTCGGCAGCGCGGCGTTGTCGACCGCGGGCACGGTGTTCTGTGGGGTGTTCGTGCAGGCGCTTCCGTTCCTGGCGCTCGGAGTAGTGGTCAGTGGGTTGATTGCGGCGTTCGTGTCGCCGGAGCGGTTGGCGCGCTGGCTGCCGCGTCGTCCCGCGGTGGCGGTGTTGGCCGCGGGGATCGGTGGGGCGGCGTTGCCGGGTTGCGAATGCGGGTCGGTTCCGGTGGCGCGGCGATTGTTCGGCGAAAGCGGTGCGACGGGCGCGGCGGCCCTGACGTTCATGCTGGCCGCGCCGGCGATCAACCCGGTAGTGCTGGTCGCCACCGCGGTGGCGTTTCCCGGTGCGCCGACGATGGTTGTTGCCCGGATGGGGGCGTCGCTGCTGACCGCGGTGATCATGGGCTGGGTGTGGGCGCGGTGGGGCCGCCCGGAGTGGGTCACCCGCCGGCTGCCCCGCCCGGGCGCCGACACCGAGTCGCGGTGGATGGTGTTCGCTGAGGCGGCCCGCCACGACTTCCTGCAGGCCGCGTCGTACCTGGTGTTGGGTGCCGCCGCGGCGGCGGCGTTGCATGTGGTGGTGCCGCGCTGGGTGTTCGACCATCTGGCGGCACACCTGATCCTCGGTGTGGTGGTGATGGCCGCCCTGGCGGTGGTGCTGGCGTTGTGTTCGGAGGCCGACGCGTTCGTGGCGGCCAGCATGACGATGGTGCCGCTGCTGCCCCGGCTGGTGTTTCTGGTCGTGGGTCCGGCCGTCGACGTGAAGCTGTTCGCGATGCAGGCGGGCATGTTCGGCCGGGCTTTCGCGGCGCGCTTCGCCCCCACCACCTTGCTGGTTGCGATGGCGAGCGCGTGTGGGTCGGGCTGTTGGTGCCTCGGTGGTGGACAGAGGACAGGAATCAGTGAGCCGCGAAACCGAGAACACCGTGCTGCTGCTGGTGGGCATCAGCATCGCCATGATCACCGTGTCGGGCGCGTTTACCCGCTACGTCAAGCCGGGGCTGCTGCCGTGGCTGGCGGCGTCGGCGGTGCTGCTGATCGTGTTGGCGCTGGTGGCCATCATCGGCGACATCCGCCGCGGCGGACCCGCGGACAGTGGCGATCACGGCGAGGCGCACTCACACCGGACCGGAATGGTGTGGCTTCTCCTCGTGCCCGTCCTCGTGCTGATCTTCGTCACGCCGCCGGCGCTGCGGCCCTCGGCCGCGTCAGTCACCGCGGTGTCCAATGCCGTTGCGAATCGGGCGTTTCCGCCGCTGCCGCTGGGCCGCGCCCCCGAGGTGTCGCTGCCCGAGGTGCTGATGCGGGTGGCTCAGGACACCGGGGGCTCCTTGACGAATCGGACGATCAGCGTGACCGGCTTCGTCCTCAACGAGGCGCACGGCGTGGACCTTGGTCGCATCGTCATCATCTGTTGCGCCGCCGACGCTCAGCTGGCCCGCATCCATCTGGGCGGTCCGGCCGCCGGACAAGCCGCCGGGCTGGCGGACAACACCTGGCTTCGGGTCGAGGGCGAGGTGATACCCGCGCCCCGACAACCGCATTCGGTGGCGATCGCCACGTTGCAGGCCACCGCAGTCATCCGGATAGACGCCCCGGCGAACCCCTACGCCTACCCGCGCTGAGTAGGGTCGGTTGGGTGCGTACTGAAGGCGATAGTTGGGACATCACGACGAGTGTCGGCGCGACCGCGCTGTTCGTAGCGACTTCGCGGGCACTCGAGGCGCAGAAGCCGGACCCGCTGGCCGTCGACCCGTATGCGGAGGTGTTCTGTCGCGCCGTCGGCGGTGCCTGGGCCGACGTCCTCGACGGCAAGGCTCCCGACCACGAGCTCAAGACCAGCGACTTCGGTCGAGCACTTCGTCAACTTCCAGGGCGCCCGCACCAGGTACTTCGACAAGTACTTCGGGCGCGTCGCGGCCGCCGGCGTGCGCCAGATCGTCATCTTGGCCGCGGGACTGGATTCCCGCGCCTACCGGCTGTCGTGGGCCGACGGCACGACGATCTTCGAGTTGGACCGTCCGCAGGTGCTCGATTTCAAGCGTGAGGTGCTCAGCGGCGTGGATGCCCAGCCGCGCGCGGAGCGCCGTGAGATTGCCGTGGATCTGCGGGAGGACTGGCCGCAAGCCTTGCGGGACAGCGGGTTCGACGCGGCCAAGCCGTCCGCGTGGATCGCCGAGGGCCTGTTGATCTATCTGCCCGCCGCCGCGGAGGAGCAGCTGTTCACCGGCATCGACTCCCTGGCCGGCCCGGGCAGCCACGTCGCCGTCGAGGATGGGGCCCCACTCGACGACGATGAATTTCAGTCCAGACTGGACGACGAACGCGCCGGGGGCGACGCCCAGCGCGCCTTCTTCCAGTTGGTCTACAACGAACGGCACGCTCCGGCCACCGAATGGTTCGGCAGCCGAGGCTGGACGGCGGTGGGCACGCCGTTGGCCGATTACCTCCGCGAAGTCGGCCGTCCGGTGCCCGGGCCCGAATCGGAATTCGGATCATCGGTCGCCCGTAACACCCTGGTCAGCGCGGCCAGGACCCAGTAGCGGCCAAGTACCCGCCAAGGGGCTTGATGTCTCTCCAATGCACCCACTCGTGTTGGCGCACTGCCGGTTACCTGCGCAGCGACGGCGAAAGTTGGGATAGCACAACACGTGTCGGTGCCGCTGATCCGCCCGCCACGCTATCTGTGCGACGTCAGCGCGCGATAGCCTGGTAGGGCGAAACGCCGCGCGGCCTCCCGGATCGCGTCGGTGATTGGGCGACGCTCCGGGGCATCGGCGGCAAAGACCCGGGTTGCTGGATCTTTGGAGTAGAACCGAGACTCTTCGATCATCCGCTCGATCGCCGCAGGATCGGCGTCGAGTCCGAAATGAGGAGCTATGCGCTGCCAAACATCGGTGGGCAGGTCGGCATAGTCGGTGCAGAGGCGCCAGGCGGGGTCGCTCGCGGCCGCCTCCAGCATCGCGCCGAGTGCGCGGCCGGCGAACTCGGCATGCGTCATCGCCGCGACCTCGGCCGGATCAAGGCCGAAACGCCGCGCGGTCCGTTCGGGGGCGCCCCGCAGCCGCAGCCAGCCCGGCGGCTCGGCGAGGAGCGAGGCCAAGACGCGCACTGGGTCGCGCTGAACCCAGATCCAAGGTGTTTCGGGAAAGGCGGCGGCGAGGATCGCCCGACGGCGGATGTTCCAGCTTGTGCACTTCAGCACTAGACGTCGTTCGTCACCGTGCCGGCACCGGCCGAGGGCACGCACGAGGAGCCGGACAACCTGGACCAACGCGGCCTCGTCGACCCGATCCGAATCAAGCCCGAGGAGCGCATTGAGCGGCGCCGGCTCGGCAACGACGACGACGCCGGAAAGCGTGCCCAGGAGCCGGGACACGAGGGTGGACCCGCACCGCGAGAGGTGAAAGATCATGCCCGCCGGCTCGAGCGACTGCTCACCATCGAGAGCGACGAGCGCCTCGAGCCCAGTCTTGATGAATGCTCGGCCACGCGGGCCGGATGCCCAGCGGGTGACGGTCTGGTCGAAGAAGGGTTCGACGAAACGCTCCGCCGAGAGATCGGCCCAGTAAACCGCCGGGACGGACCCGGAAAAGTCCAGCCTGACTGGCGTCCAATTGGCGAGGTCGGCGAGCTGCATCGGAAGCGCGGTGTGTTCGGAATCAGTCGTCGGAGAGCTGGACGAGGAACCCGCTTGCGATCAGCTTTCGGGCCAGCGCGATCTGCAGCTCCGTGCGCAGCCCGGGTAGATCGCAAACCCGAAACGGCTCAACACTGCTTGATATGAACCGCAGCGCGGCCTCGTGATCGGCACCGGCGGCTATCGACAATTTGGCAAACTGCAGCGCAACGCCGCCAGCCACGGCCTTCACCCGCGAATACAGCGGTTGGTACTTTGTAAACAGTGTTTGCCCGTCGATGTCGCCGGCCTCCGCGATCTGTCCGATTGGTGGGCATCGGCCGCGGCGGACCAGGACATCTGCCAACGCGTCGAGACCTTTTGCAACGGCGGTCGGGTCTTCGGTGGTCCTGACCGCGTCACGCAAGAGGACGCCCAGGATCGCATGCACGTCCGCGTTATCGAGATGCCGCGGTGGCAGCAGGGCGTTCAGCCGGTCATCGTGGAAACTCAGCGAGTAGAGCGCCCCGATGGCAAGCGTGAGCGCGGTGGGCGCGTGGATTCCGACGGTGAAGTGGATGGACTGCTCTGCGTCCGCGTCCGCCGCATGCACTAGGCCGCGTGGCAGGTACAGCACGTCGCCGACTTCCACGTGCAAGTCGGTAGGTGCCGGGAGGCCCTCGGTAGGGACCGACTTGTCCCGACGCTGCATTTCGCGAGGCGGTATGTGTACGCCGCTGTACAAGTGCCAGATCTTCGATCCCCCGATCTGCAGTATCAAAACGTCGTGGTCGTCGTAGTGGGGAACGAGTCCTCGCGATCCAGGTGGCGTGATGTAGGCGTTGAACTGGACGGGGAAGTGCAGCTCGACCTCGATGGAATGGGCCAGCGAAGCAACCGCGCGCACGTAGCGCTCGATGCCGTCCACGACTATCGTGAAGCCATCGGCCAAGTCTTCGCGGATGCCGGCAAGGTCGAGGCTGCCATCTGCAAGACAACAACTTTCAGCCGCAGTCTTCTTGTCCTTCCCCCTCATCAGGCGCACCGCCGATGGCTCTCGGCGAAAGAGCTCCAAAAGCTGGTCAACCGCCGACTGCGCGTGCAGCAGGCTGGCGAAGTAGCCGGCAGAGTGCCGGTTGACGTGGTAATGCGTTGTCGCCCAGATCTTGTCGAGAAAGGTCTCCACCGTGAGGGGGTTAAGCAGCCACGCCAGCGACGGTTCGATGGTTAACCTCCCCGGCGTCGTCCCAGCCGTGGTGGCGAGTACGGTGCCACACCACGGATCGCGGCAAAGCTTACGGATCGCTAGACCCAGCGGCGAGATGGCGATCGGTTTTGTTTCGACGGGTTCGCGCCGGCCGGCGTTCGCGACGGCAACGCGGCTTATTCGGCTCGGCCTAGGGGATCCCTCGCCTCGGTGTGGCGCAGCCCACAACGCACTCTGCGCTGGGTCGCAACGGTGAATCCCAGGATCAGACAGCGTCCGCGGAACTTTGGACCCCTTTTTCGCGACCAAAATACAGCGTGACACGACGCCCCCGCCGCCAGGTGATGGCTTAGAGCCTGGTGAGAAGTGCGGGGGCCCTGATGAACGGCGTCTTGCGACTCGCGAAAGGGGACTGCCCAATGAATTTTCAGGTAATGCCGCCGGAGATCAATTCGTTGTGGATGTATTCGGGTGCGGGGTCGGCTCCGATGTTGGAGGCGGCGCAGGCCTGGGATGGGTTGGCTGCTGAGTTGGCATCGGCGGCCGAGTCGTTTTCGGCGGTGACGTCGGGTCTTACCGCTGGGCCGGGTTTGACGTGGCAGGGTGCGGCGGCTGAGGCGATGGTGGCGGCGGCGGCTCCGTATTCCGGGTTCTTAGGCGCGGCGGCGGCGCGGGCGGCGGAGGCTGCTGCATCCGCCAAAGCGGTCGCCTACGTGTTTGAGACGGCGCGCACGGCGGTGGTGCATCCGCTGGTAGTGGCGGCCATTCACACCGAGCTTGTGCAACTGGAGCAGTCGAATTTCCTTGGGCAGAACGCGCCGGCCATTGCGGCCGCCGAGGCCGCGTACGAGGAGATGTGGGCTGCCGATGTGGCCGCGATGGTCGGCTATCACGGTGGGGCCTCCTCGGCGGTTGCCCGACTGGAGTCGTGGGATGGAGTATTGCGGGGTTTGCCGGGGCTGGGCCAGGTGGCCAACGCGGCGCCGGATAACGCGGTGAGCGCGGTCGCCGCCGCGGTGCCGGCGGGGAGTTCCGCCGTCGCCGGTCTGCCGGCGCTGAACACCGGACTCGGAAACATCGGCGACTGGAACCTGGGTGGGGGTAACAACGGAAATTCCAACCTTGGAAGCGGAAACATCGGCAATTTCAATCTGGGCAGTGGCAACATCGGCAGCACCAACATTGGTAGCGGCAACATCGGAACTTCCAACCTGGGTGGTGGGAACCAAGGCGGCTACAACGGCGGCAGTGGGAACATCGGAAATACCAACCTGGGTAGCGGGAATGTCGGCAGCACCAACTTCGGTGGTGGCAACATCGGCAATAACAACGTGGGCAACGGAAACCAGGGCAGCGACAACTTCGGTGGCGGGAACATCGGCTCAAACAATGTAGGTAGCGGAAACTACGGCAGTTTCGATGTCGGATTCGGCAACCGTGGAAGTTCCGACTTCGGTTTCGGCAATACCGGTAACAACGACATCGGCTTCAACCTCACCGGGGATAACCAGATCGGCATCGGCGGGTTGAACTCGGGCACCGGAAACATCGGCCTGTTCGACTCGGGTAGTAACAATGTCGGTTTCTTCAACTCCGGTGATGGGAACTTCGGCTTTTTCAACTCGGGGAACGGTAACTTCGGTTTCGCGAACTCAGGCAACACCAACACAGGCTTTTGGAACGCGGCCTCTTTTAACACCGGTTTCGGAAACGGGGCCGACGCCAACTTCGGCTTCGGGAACGCGGGTCCAGGTAACGTGGGCGTCGGTAACGCGGGCAGCGGTAACGTGGGCTTCTTGAACGCCGGCCTTTTCAACAGCGGAAACTTTAACTCGGGTGGTGTGCTGGGTGGCGCCAGCACCGACACGGGGAGCTTCAACTCGGGCAATGTAGACACGGGCTGGTTCAACTCGGGCAACGCCAACACTGGTCTGCTCGACTCGGGCGACCTGAACACGGGCGTCGGCAGGTCGGCCGATCTGACCGGGGTAGTGACGAACTCCGGCTTTGGCAACTCCGGCACCGGATCTTCGGGCTTCTTCAATTCGGGCGACTCTTCCTCCGGTTTGCACAACAACGGTTCGCAAAGCGCCGGCTTCTTTAATACGGGAGATGTGCAGACGGGTGTGTTTAACACAGGCGGCTCCAACACGGGCTTCTTCAGCCGGGATTATGACAATATCGGCATCGCAAACACCGGTCAGCTCAACAGCGGTTTTTCAAACTCCGGCACCGGCGACAGCGGCTTTGAAAATTCAGGCAATTACGATTCGGGCGCCTTAAACCAGGGCGACTACCAGGCGGGCATTCTTGGGAAATGAACATTCGTGGGTAAAGACAGGACTTTCGGCTGGCGACTCTTGGGGGCGCTGCGGGCTTTTTGGGCACTCAGGCTCGGGCAGTTAGGCTGAACCGCCGACTAAATTGTTTTCCGGGCTGTCGCGGGTCCGCGAGCAGGTCCGCGCCGCCAAGTGGGTTTCCTCGGCCGCGTCTGCGTCGTCCATTACCGCTGGATCCCACCGGAAACGACGCCACAGCCCCGCGAGCGTGGTTTCGTTGGGTGCTAGCGAAGGTGATAGCTGGGTCATCACAACGAGCGTGGGTCCGACCGCCTATTCGTAGCCGCAGTCGCGGGAGCGCGCGCGGCAGCCGCTGAAGGTGACCAACGACTGTTTTTCAATTGGTCTACAGTGCGCGGCGCCCGGACCGAAAACCCAAGCCGGGTAAATGATCGCCCGTAATGCCTGGTCAGCGCCGTGAGGGAGTAAGTCACCGGGAGCGGCCTCGCTCGTGGATCGGCGGTCGGGCGCTGAAGAATCTCCAATAGGTCGGGTGCGTGCGGGAACTCTTCGGCGTCGGCCACCGACTATTACGGAGGTGCTAATCGCGCCGCCTGCCGGCCTAGACATTTACCCGCCCCCTAAGGAGTCGCTGCTATGGCGCTACGGCTTGCCGTGCAAGGATTTGTCCTTTCGGCGGCGTGTTCAGTTGTGGAGAGCTCGAAATGACCGCGCCGATCTGGATGGCTTCGCCCCCGGAGGTCCACTCGGCCCTGCTCAGCAGTGGTCCCGGGCCGGGCGGGTTGCTGGCTGTCGCTGGGTCGTGGAGTTCGTTGAGCGCGACCTATGCTTCGGTCGCAGAAGAGCTGGGTGCGATCTTGGCGGCGGTGCAGGCCGGGGCGTGGGAAGGGCCGAGTGCCGAACAGTACGTGGCCGCGCATGTGCCCTACTTGGTGTGGTTGACGCAGGCCAGCGCCGACAGCGCGGCTACGGCTGTCCGACACGAGACCGTGGCCACCGCCTATACCGCCGCGCTGGCCGCGATGCCGACCTTGGTGGAGCTGGCCGCCAATCACGCCATCCACGGGGTATTGATGGCGACTAACTTCTTCGGGATCAATACCATCCCCATCGCGCTCAACGAGGCTGACTATGTCCGGATGTGGACTCAAGCGGCTAGCACGATGGCCGCGTATCAGGTGACATCTGGTTCATCGGTGGCGTCGGCACCGCAAACCGAAGCGCCCCCGCAAATCTTGAAACCGATCGCCAGCAGCGACAGCAGCGACACGGGCGGCACCGTGCAGGACATTGTCGACAACGATTCCGGCGACCCGCGCCAATTGAGTTGGTGGACAAATCGATTCCTCGAGGTTTCGGACACCTTGCAGCGAGACATACTCGAATTTCCGCAGAATCCGTCGCAGGCGTTGACGCAGCTGCAGTCTGACATTCCGGGACTGGTAGCGGACGAGGTCGGGCACGCGGCGGAGGCTTACGAGGCATTCGCTCCCCAGATCAACGCGCTTGCGCTGATTTCGCCGGCCGCAAACCTCGGGCTTTTTGGCGGCTTGGCGGGGCTGGGGGGGCTGGGGGGCATTCAGCCTGACCAGGTTGCCGTCGCGGCTGCGCCAACCCCCGAGATCCCCAGCGTGCCGGTGACTACCAGCAGCTCGCCGGTCGCGAGCGGTGCCCCGGCACCGAGTCCGGCCCCATCCTCGGCCCCGGCTTCGGCTCCGCCGACCGCGCCGGTGTCGGCGCCCGCGGCCGGAGCTCCGCCGCCCCCGCCGACCGGTATGGAAACAGCTTCCTACCCGTACCTGGTGGGCGGCCCGACAATGGGGGCCAGCACCGGATTGGCCGCCAGAACACAGCGAAATGTGCAGGAGCCTGATACCGCCGCGGCCGCCGCGGCGGCCGCTGCATCAGCACAGGAAAGGCAGCGGGCGCGTCGGCGCCGGCGATCAGGGATGCGAGGGTACGGCGACGAGTTCATGGATATGAACGTCACGGTCGAGCCTGACTGGGACGACCCATCTGGTGCCGAGCGGGGAGCAGCGACCGTCGTTTCGGATCGGGGCGCCGGAAATCTGGGATTCGTCGGGACGGCGCGCGGCGAGACCGGCGCCGCCGCGGCGGGGTTGACCACCCTGGCCGGCGACGGGTTCGGCGGCGGACCGACCATGCCGATGGTGCCCGGCACCTGGGATGCCGAGCAGCGGGAGTTCGACGACGGCTGAGCGCACTCAACAGTTTGAACGGGTTGCGTCAGTAATGAAAATCATATTCAATAAGCTTCGCTGCTTGGCGATGACTGGAGGCCGGGTCAAATATGCGACGCGTGCGCGGAATTGGAAAGGCGGGCCAATGATCGCCCATAACACCCTGTTCAGGGCCTTCCAAATGGAGGCAAAGGCGTGATTTGGGCGCGCGTGGGCGCCTCGACAAGTAGCTTAGGCAATGCTAACTTCAGGCGAGTCAGGCTAGGGGACACTACGTACAGGAGAAGAAGCGGCCGTGGAACACGGTGATACTGGGATGCTCGCGGTTCAACCTGTCCATTCTCGGGTCCCCGAACATTCCGGAGGCCGGGTAGATGGTGATGTCGTCAGCCGGTTCGCCACCTGTTGCCGCGCTCTCGGCATCGTGGTCTACGAGCGGCAGCGCCCAGCGGATCTGGACGCGGCGCGGTCGGGCTTCGCCGCGCTCACCCGCGTCGCCCATGACCAGTGCGACGCGTGGACCGGGCTTGCCGCGGCCGGCGACGTGTCCACGCCTGTGCTGGAAGCGGTTTCGCGCACCGCGGGCACGGCGGGCGCACTGCAGCGCCGGGTGGAACTGGCGCAGGGGGCGTTGGGGTTCCGCTACGACACCGGACTGTATCTGCAGTTTCGCGCGACCGGCCCGGACGAGTTCCAACTCGCCTACGCGGCGGCGTTAGCCTCGTCCGGGGGGCCGGGGGAGTATGCCAAGGCCGACGAGTTGGTCAGCCGCATCACCGAGCGTCGCCCGGGCTGGCGCGAGGCTCGTTGGATCTCGGTCGTCGTCAACTATCGCGCCGAGCGCTGGTCGGATGTCGTCAAACTGCTGACCACGATTGTCAACGACCCCGACCTGGATGAGGCGTTCACCCACGCGGCCAAGATCACCCTCGGCACCGCGCTGGCTCGGCTGGGCATGTTCGCCCCGGCATTGTCCTATCTTGAGGAACCCGACGGCCCGGTCGCCGTCGCGGCCGTCGATGGCGCGCTGGCCAAGGGGTTGGTGCTGCGTGCGCACGTCGACGAGGAGTCGGCAAGCGAAGTCCTGCAGGATTTGTACGCGGCCCATCCGGAAAACGAGCAGGTCGAACAGGCTCTGTCCGACACCAGCTTTGGGATCGTGACGACCACCAAGGCCCGGATCGAGGCCCGCACCGACCCGTGGGATCCCGACACCGAACCCAGCGCGGACGACTTCGTCGACCCGGCTGCCCACGAACGCAAGGCCGCACTGCTGCACGAGGCCGAACTCCAGCTCGCCGAATTCATCGGCCTGGAAGAGGTCAAGAACCAGGTGTCCCGGCTGAAGAGTTCGGTGGCCATGGAACTGGTGCGCAAGCAGCGTGGGCTCGCCGTGGCGCAGCGCGCGCACCACCTGGTCTTCGCCGGGCCGCCCGGAACCGGCAAGACCACCATTGCCCGTGTCGTCGCGAAAATCTATTGCGGCCTGGGCCTTTTGAAGCGGGAGAACATCCGGGAGGTGCACCGCGCCGACCTGATCGGCCAGCACATCGGCGAGACCGAGGCCAAGACCAACGCGATCATCGACAGCGCGCTGGACGGGGTGCTGTTCCTCGACGAGGCCTACGCACTGGTGGCCACCGGCGCCAAGAACGACTTCGGGCTGGTGGCCATCGATACCCTGTTGGCCCGGATGGAAAACGACCGCGACCGGCTGGTGGTCATCATCGCCGGCTATCGCGCCGACCTGGACAAGTTCCTCGACACCAACGAGGGCCTGCGGTCGCGGTTCACCCGCAACATCGACTTCCCGTCTTACGCGGCGCCCGAGCTGGTCGAGATCGCGCACAAGATGGCCGAACAGCGAGACAGCGTCTTCGAGCGGTCCGCGCTCGACCACATGGAGGGGCTGTTCGCCAAATTGGCCGCGTCCACGACGCCCGATGCCAACGGGATCTCGCGGCGCAGCCTCGACATCGCGGGCAACGGCCGGTTCGTCCGCAACATCGTCGAACGCTCCGAGGAGGAGCGTGAATTCCGGCTCGATCATTCCGAACACGCCGCAACCGGCGAGTTCAGCGACGAGGAGCTGATGACCATCACCGACCAGGACGTCAGCAATTCGGTGGACCCGCTGCTGCGCGGTCTCGGCCTGTCGGTGCCCGCATGACCAACCAAGAGCCTGATGACGAATGGGTCGGGGCGCGGCGTTCGTTCACCTCACGAACCCCGGTCAACGACAACCCCGACCAGGTCGTCTACCGCCGCGGATTCGTCACCCGGCACCAGGTGACCGGCTGGCGGTTCGTGATGCGCCGCATCGCCTCCGGTATCGCCTTGCACGACACCCGGATGCTCGTCGACCCGTTGCGCACCCAGTCGCGCGCGGTGCTGATGGGTGTCCTCATCCTGATCACCGGATTGGTCGGCTGCTTCGTGTTCTCGCTGATCCGGCCCAGCGGGACGGCGGGTAACAACGCGGTGCTTGCCGACCGGTCCACCGCTGCGCTGTATGTGCGGGTCGGCGACGAGCTGCACCCGGTGCTCAACCTGACGTCGGCCCGGCTGATCGTCGGCAAGCCGGTCAATCCGACCAGCGTGAAAAGCAGTGAGCTGGACAGGATTCCGCGCGGCAACCTGATCGGCATCCCGGGCGCACCGGAGCGGATGGTGCAGAACACCTCGCACGACGCCAACTGGACGGTGTGCGACGCGGTCGATGGGACTTCACAAGGCGGGCGGGGTGCGCACAGCACCGGGGTCACCGTGATCGCGGGGCCCGCCGGACAGCCGCGGCGCCCGGGCCGCGACTCTCGATCCGACATGGCGGTCCTGGTCGTGAGCGGCACCAGCCACCTGGCTGCTCTGGGACGGCAAGCGCAGCCAGATCGACCTGGCCGACCACGCTGTCACCAACGCGCTGGGGCTGAGCTCAGATGCCGCCGACCTGCCCGCGCCGCGGCCAATCGCCGCTGGGCTGTTCAACGCGATCCCCGAGGCGCCGCCGCTGACGGCGCCGGCCATCCCGAATGCCGGTGCCCCGCCGAACTTCTCGGTGCCGGCACCGATCGGAGCGGTGGTGGTGTCCTACGGCCTGGAGCCGCGGGACAAGACCTCGTCCGACACGGTGCGGTACTACGCGGTGTTGCCGGACGGCCTGCAGCCCATCTCGCCGGTGCTCGCCGCGATCCTGCGCAACACGAATTCCTATGGCCTGCAGCAGCCGCCGCGGCTGGGTGCCGACGAGGTCGCCAAGCTGCCGGTGTCGCGGATGCTGGACACCACGCGATACCCCGGCCAGCAGGTCGGACTCGTCGACGCGGCCCGCGATCCCGTCACCTGCGCGCACTGGAGCAGGCCGGCCGGTGCCGCCACCAGCTCACTGACCCTGCTGTCCGGCTCGGCGCTGCCGGTGCCCGACTCGGTGCGCACCCGTCGACCTGGTCGGCGCCGGCCAACGGCGGCCAGCCGTGTCGCCCTGGCGCCCGGCACCGGCTACTTCACCCAGACCGTGGGCGGCGGCGCTGCAGCACCGCCCGACGGGTCGCTGTTCTGGGTTTCGGACACCGGGGTGCGCTACGGCATCGACACCGAGGCCGACAGGACGAAGCGATTGAGGCCCTTGGCCTGAGCGCGCCCGCGGTGCCGAATCCCGTGGTCGATGCTGTCGCTGTTCGCGACCGGCCCGACCCTTTCGCGAGCCGACGCCCTGCTGGCGCACGACGGCTTGCCGCCCGATAGCAAGCCCGGACGTCCGGTATCGGCGGAAGGGGAGCCCCGATGAGCCGGCTGATTTTCGAAGCCCGCCGGCGGCTGCCGGCACCGAGCGCCCGCAAGGGCACCATCACCATTGAGGCGCCCCCAGAGCTGCCCCGGGTGATACCGCCGTCGCTGCTGCGGCGTGCGATGCCCTACCTGATCGTGATCCTGATCGTCGGCATGATCATCGCGCTGGTCGCCACCGGGATGCGGCTGATCTCACCGCAGACGCTGTTCTTCCCGTTCGTGCTGCTGCTGGCGGCAACCGCGCTCTATCGCGGCAACGACAACAAGATGCGCACCGAGGAGGTCGACGCCGAACGCGCCGACTACCTGCGCTACCTGTCGGTGGTCCGGGACAACATCCGCGCCCAGGCCGCCGCAGCAACGCGCGGCCGCGCGGAGTGGTCCCACCCCGACCCGGCCGCGCTGGCGACGGTGCCCGGTTCGCGCCGTCAGTGGGAGCGTGACCCGCACGACCCTGACTTCCTGGTGCTGCGCGCCGGCCGGCATCACGGTGCCGCTGGCCACCGCGCTGCGGGTCAAGGACACCGCCGACGAGATCGATCTGGAACCGGTGTCGCACAGCGCATTACGCGGCCTGCTAGACGCCCAGCGCACCGTTCGCGATGTGCCGACCGGCATCGACCTGACCAAGGTTTCGCGGATCACCGTCCTCGGCGAGCGGCGACGACGTGCGCGGGCGCGTTGCGTGCCTGGATCGCTCAGGCGGTGACCTGGCACGACCCCACGATGCTCGGTATCGCGCTGGCCACCCGCGACGTGGAGAGCCCGGACTGGTCCTGGCTGAAGTGGTTGCCGCACGTCGACATTCCCGGCGAGGTCGACGGCGTCGGGCCGGCCCGCTACCTTTCCACCAACCCCGACGAGTTGGTCGCGATGCTGGGTCCGGCGCTGGACGACCGCCCCGCGTTCACCGGCGAGCCGGCCTTCCTAGAAGACCGAGCGCTGCGGCACCTGCTGATCGTGGTCGACGACCCCGAGTACGACCTGGCCGCTTCGACGTTGGCGTTGGGCCGGGCAGGCGTCACCGTGGTGCACTGCTCCACCACACCGCCGCACCGGGAACAGTATTCGGATCCCGAAAAGCCGATCCTGCGCGTCGCGGCCGGCGCCATCGAACGGTGGCAGACCGGCGGCTGGCAGCCTTACGTCGACACCGCCGACCAACTAGGCGCCGACGAGATCGCCCACCTGGCCCGCCGACTGTCGCGGTGGGACTCCAACCCGACGCACACCGGGCTGCGCACGGCGGCCACCCGCGGTGCCACCTTTCACCACGCTGCTGGGCATCCCGGATGCGTCGCGACTGGACGTGCCCGCGCTGTGGGCGCCGCGCAGCCGCGACGACGAGCTGCGCGTGCCGATCGGTGTCACCGCGACCGGAGAGCCGCTGATCTTCGACCTCAAGGACGAGGCCGAGGGCGGGATGGGTCCGCACGGCCTGATGATCGGCATGACCGGCTCCGGCAAGTCACAGACCCTGATGTCGATCCTGTTGTCGCTGTTGACCACTCACTCGGCGGACCGGCTGATCGTCATCTACGCCGACTTCAAGGGCGAGGCCGGTGCCGACAGCTTCCGGAACTTCCCCCAGGTCGTCGCGGTGATCTCGAACATGGCCGAGAAGAAGTCGCTGGCCGACCGGTTCGCCGACACGCTGCGCGGTGAGGTGGCGCGGCGCGAGGTGCTGCTGCGGGAGGCCGGGCGGCAGCGTTCAGGGCAGCGCGTTCAACTCGGTGACCGAATACGAGAACGCCGATTCGCGGCCGGGACACGACCTGCCCCGATCCCGACGCTTTTCGTGGTCGCCGACGAGTTCACCCTGATGCTGGCCGATCACCCGGAATACGCGGAGCTGTTCGACTACGTGGCACGCAAGGGCCGCTCGTTCCGCATCCACATCCTGTTCGCGTCACAGACGCTGGATGTGGGCAAGATCAAGGACATCGACAAGAACACCTCGTACCGGATCGGGTTGAAGGTGGCCAGCCCCAGCGTCTCCCGCCAGATCATCGGCGTTGAGGACGCGTACCACATCGAATCCGGCAAGGAGCACAAGGGCATCGGCTTCCTGGTACCGGCTCCCGGTGCGACGCCGATCAAGTTCCGCAGCACCTACGTCGACGGCATCTATGAACCGCCGCGGACACCGAAGGCCCTTGTGGTGCAATCCATTCCAGAGCCGAAGCTGTTCACCGCCGGGGCGGTGGAGCCGGATCACGGCACCGTGCTGATCACCGGCGACGAGGACGACACGGCCGGACCGCCGCGCAAGCTGATCGCCACGATCGGCGAACAGCTGGCGCGCTATGGACCACAGGCACCGCAGCTATGGCTGCCGCCGCTTGACGAACCGATTCCGCTGAGCGAGGTGCTGGCCCGCGCCGGAGGTGCCACAACGGCAGTGGCGCTGGCCGCTCGGTGAGATCGACAAGCCGTTCGAGATGCGCCGCGACCCGCTGGTGTTCGACGCCACGTCGTCGGCCGGAAACGTGGTGATCCACGGCGGCCCCAAGTCGGGCAAGTCGACCGCGCTGCAGACATTCATCCTGTCGGCCGCCAGCCTGCACTCGCCGCGTGACGTCACCTTCTACTGCCTGGACTACGGCGGCGGGCAGCTGCGGGCACTGCAGGATCTGGCGCACGTCGGCAGCGTCGCGTCGGCGCTGGAACCCGAACGGATCCGTCGTACCTTCGGCGAACTGGAGCAGCTGCTGCTGTCGCGGCAGCGGCGTGAGGTGTTCCGGGACCGGCTGACGACGCTAAGGGCAATGGTCACGGCAGTGATTATTCGGGCTCGGGGGGCTCGGCGCCCGATGACGGCTTCGGTGAGGTGTTCCTGGTCATCGACAACCTGTACGCTTTCGGCCGCGACAACACCGACCAGTTCAACACCCGTAATCCGTTGCTGGCCAAGGTAACCGAGCTGGTCAACGTGGGCCTGGCCTACGGCATCCACGTGATCATCACCACCCCGAGCTGGCTGGAGGTGCCGCTGGCGATGCGCGACGGCCTCGGGCTGCGACTCGAGCTCAAGCTGCACGACGCGCGCGACAGCAACGTCCGGGTGGTCGGCTCCCTGCGCCGCCCGGCCGATGCCGTCCCGCACGACCAGCCGGGTCGCGGACTGACCATGGCCGCCGAGCATTTCCTGTTCGCGGCGCCAGAGCTCGACCAGGTGGCGGCGATCAACGCACGCTACCCTGGCGTGTCGGCGCCGCCGGTTCGGTTGTTGCCCACCAACCTTGCGCCCGAGGCGCTAGGTGCGCTGTACCGGGGCGACGAGCAGGTGATCATCGGCCAGCGTGAAGAAGACCTGGCGCCGGTGGCACTTGACTTCGCCGAGAACCCGTTGGTGATGGTGTTCGGCGACAGCAAGTCTGGAAAGACCACACTGCTGCGCCACATCATCCGGACCGTCCGCGAACACTCCACCGCCGACCGGGTGGCATTCACCGTGCTGGATCGCCGGCTGCACCTGGTCGACGAGCCCCTGTTTGCGGACAACGAATACACCGCCAACGTTGACCGGATCATGCCGGCGATGCTGGGGCTGGCCAACATCATCGAGGCGCGGCGCCCGCCGGCCGGCCTGTCGCCGGTCGAACTGTCCCGATGGACTTTCGAGGGCCACACCCACTACCTGATCATCGACGACGTCGACCAGATGCCGGATTCGGCCGGCGATGACCGGTCCGTACGTCGGCCAACGGCCGTGGACTCCGCTGATCGGGCTGCTGGGACAGGCGGCCGATCTGGGGCTGCGGGTGATCGTCACGGGGCGCGCGACCGGTTCCGGGCACGCCCTGATGACCAACCCGTTGCTGCGTCGGATGAACGACTTGCAGGCGACCACGCTGATGCTGTCCGGCAATCCGCAAGACAGCGGCAAGATCCGCGGCCAGCGATTCGACCGGTTGCCTCCAGGACGGGCGATTCTGTTGGACGACAGTGATATCCCGACGTATGTCCAGTTGGTCAACCCGCTGGTGGGTGAGGCCGCGATGTTTGGTGATACGCAACAGAAGGGGAGTGAGTCATGACGTTGCGAGTGGTTCCCGAGGGCCTGGCCGCGACCAGCGCGGCCGTCGAGGCGCTGACTGCGCGGCTGGCGGCCGCGCATGCGGCCGCGGCCCCGCTCATTACCGCGGTGGTCCCGCCGGCGGCCGATCCCGTGTCGTTGCAGACGGCCGCCGGGTTCAGCGCCCAGGGTGTGGAGCACGCCGCGGTGGCGGCCCAGGGTGTCGAAGAGCTGGGCCGTGCCGGCGTGGGTGTGGGCGAATCCGGGATCAGTTATCTCGTTGGTGATGCCGCGGCCGCCGCTACGTATGGGATCGCTGGCGGCTGACCATGACCTCCCCGTTCGGGCCCATCTGGATGGCTTCGCCGCCAGAGGTGCATTCGGCGCTGCTGAGCGCCGGACCGGGACCGGGGTCGCTGCTTGCGGCCGCCGGCGCCTGGAACTCGCTCAGCGCCGAATACGCCTCGGCGGCAGCCGAACTCAGTGGGGTCATGGGGGCAGTGCAAGCCGGGGCCTGGCAGGGGCCGAGCGCCGAGCGGTATGTGGCCGCACACGCGCCGTATCTGGCGTGGTTGACAGCAGGCCAGCGTCGACAGCGCGGGGGTGGCGGCCCAGCACGAGGTTGCGGCGGCGGCGTACACCGCCGCCCTGGCGGCGATGCCGACCTATGGTGGAGCTGGCCGCCAACCACGTGATTCACGGAGTATTGCTGGCAACGAATTTCTTTGGGGTCAACACGATTCCGATCACCCTCAATGAGGCCGACTACGCGCGGATGTGGATGCAGGCCGCCGCCAGCATGGGTCTGTATCAGGCGGCAACGGGTGGCGCGCTGGCGTCGGCGCCGCGACCGCCCCGGCGCCGGCTCGTGGTCACCCCCGGCGCCGGCGAGGCGGGATCGGCGCGCCGCTGCCCAGACCGGCTGCGGCCGCGCCGGCCGCCGACTCGGGGTCGCAACTCAAATCTCGAACGTCATCACCCAGTATGCTGGAGAACTACGTGAAGGCATTGCCCGACGGCGACGCGATCTGGAACTTCCTCACCCATCCCGTCGCAGAGATCCAGCAGATGGTCATCGATTTCGCGACCAACCCGGCGGCAGCCCTGGTCACTTGGGGGCCGTTGCTTTTCGCGCTTGCGTATCAGGCGTTCTTGCCAACCGTCGGATATCACCTTCTGTGGGCGCCGACGCTGAGTTCGCCGGCGTGGCTGTCCGCGGCGCTCCCCTTCGGCCGTGCTCGATGCCTGGGTCTGCTGGGTCTGATCAACCTCGGCGCCCTTCCCGATGCTGTCTCCGGCAGCCGACGCCGATCCCGGCGCGGTGCCGACCAGCACGGCTGGCCGGCCGCCGGACTGGTTCGAGCGTGGCCGAGTCCCGGAACGGCGCCCCAGCGCCGGGGGCGACGACGGTGGCGGGTGCCCCCGCGCGCCGGCGCCCGCGGCGGCCGCGCCGGCGATACCGGGCTTCGCCTACGCGTGGGCGGCGCCGGCGATCTGGGGCCCGGTCTGGGGCCGACGGTTGGCGGCCGCACCGGGATCAAAGCGCCGGCGGCGACCATCCCGGCGGCCGGTGCGGCGGCGGTGAGCCGCGCGCAAGCGCGGGCGCGGCGGCGCCGGCGAGCCGCGATGCACGACCATCGGCGACGAATTTCTGGACATGGACTCCGATATCGGTGTCATCCCCGACTTCGGCTCCGAATCTGGGCCCGCAAGCTTCCGAAAGTGGCGCCGGGACGTTGGGTTCGCCGGGACCGCGACCAAGAGTCACCGGTGCGCGGGCGGCGGGGCTGACCATGCTGGCCGGTGACGAGTTCGGCGGCGGCCCGCGGATGCCGATGGTGCCGGGCACCTGGGGCAGATGGCGAGACGGCCGATGGCGCGACGGCCAGAACGGCCAGAACGGCCAGTGCGCGAGAAGCCCCACCGATACGGTGAACGGAGGGGGGGCCAGGCAGTTAGCAAGGCAGTTCGAGCGCCAGTCAACAAGAGAAATTCATCAGGCGAAATCCGAAGGGAGACGATCACTATGAGTCTTTTGGATGCTCATATTCCGCAGTTGGTGGCGTCGCAGTCGGCGTTCAGCGCCAAGGCGGCGTTGATGCGGCACACCATCGGCCAGGCCGAGCAGGCGGCGATGTCGGCGCAGGCATTCCACGTCGGGCGAGTCCGCGGCGGCGTTTCAGGCTGCCCACGCCCGCTTCGTGGAGGTAGCGGCCAGGATCAACACCCTGCTGGACATCGCGCAGGCGAACCTGGGCGATGCCGCGGGCACCTACGTGGCCGCCGACGCCGCGGCCGCCTCCACCTACACCGGGTTCTGACCGACCGAACCGTAACCGCGAAAGGACCTGTGATGTCACAGATCATGTACAACTACCCGGCGATGCTGGCGCATGCCGGGGATATGTCGGGCTACGCCGGCACCTTGCAGGGGCTGGGCGCCGACATCGCCACCGAGCAGGCCGCGCTGTCCAATGCCTGGCAGGGCGACACCGGGCATGACCTACCAGGCCTGGCAGGCGCAGTGGAACCAGGCCATGGAAGACCTGGTGCGGGCCTACCAGTCGATGGCCAGCACCCACGAAGCCAACACCATGGCCATGTTCGCCCGCGACGCGGCCGAAGCCGCCAAGTGGGGCGGCTAGTTCCCGCTTAGATGAACGCCTAGATGAGTAACGCACCCAACGCCGTTGAGCTGACGGTCGATCAGGCCTGGTTCATCGCGGAAACCATTGGCGCGGGCAGCTTTCCATGGGTGCTGGCGATCACCACGCCGTACAGCGATGCCGCGCACCGCAGGCGCCTTCTTCGAAAGTCAGAAGGCCGAACTGATGCGGATGGGCTGTCGTGCGGAGCGGACGGTGTCGTCAACCCGGCGGTCGCCGACTGGATCAGAGTGGTGTGCTTTCCGGACCGGTGGCTTGACCTGCGCTACCTGGGGCCCAACCCTGCGCCGGCTCAGGTGGCTCGGGCGAGCTGCTGCGCGGCATCGTCGCGCAGCGTGCCGGCACCAGCGGCACAGGACCCAAACGGTCGTCGCGCTGCGCAGTGCGCAACTGATCACGTTCACCGCAATGGACATCGACGACCCCCGGGCGCTGGTTCCGGTCCTCTGCGTCGGTCTGGCGCAGCGGCCGCCGGCGCGGTTCGACGAGTTCAGCATGCCGACGCGCGTCGGCGCCCGGGCCGACGAACGGCTGCGGTCCGGCACATCGCTGGCCGAAGTCGTTGATTACCTGGGCATCCCGGAATCGGCGCGCCCGGTGGTGGAGTCGGTGTTCGCCGGGCCGCGCAGCTACGTCGAGATCGTCGCCGGCTGCCACCGCGACGGGCAGCACGCCAGCACCGAGGTCGGGATGAGCATTGTCGACACCGCCGCGGGACGGGTGCTGGTCAGCCCGTCGCGCGCCTTCGACGGCGAGTGGGTTTCGACGTTCAGCCCTGGCACGCCGTTTGCGATCGCCGTCGCCATCGAAGCAGCTGACCGCCGGCTTGCCGGACGGCCAATGGTTCCCCGGCCAGCGGCTGTCCCGAGATTTTTCCGCCCAATCCCCATCGACAAGAAACTAGAAAGAGAGCACGATGTCACAGATCGGCCCCAGGACTTGCGAGGGCCCGGTGACGTCCGGCGCCGTCATGCCGATCGTCCGCGTTGCCATCCTCGCGGACAGCAGGTTGACGGAGATGGCCCTGCCGACGGAATTGCCGCTGCGTGAAATCCTGCCCGCGGTACACGCGTTTGGTGGTCCCCGCGAGCTCGAACGGGGACCGCGGTGAAGCGCCGGACGGCTCCGACGCGTCGCGCCGCCCGAACTGAGCCTGGCGCCCATCGGTGGGGCGCCGTTCAGCCTGGACGCCAGCCTGGACACCGTCGGGGTCGTCGATGGCGATCTGCTTGCGCTGCAGCCGGTGCCCGCCGGCCCGGCCGCGCCCGGCATCGTCGAGGACATCGCCGACGCCGCGATGATCTTCTCGACCTCTCGGCTGCAAGCCCTGGGGCACAGCGCATATCCAGCGCGGCGCGCTGGCCGCGGTGATCGCGGTGGCGCTGTTGGCCACCGGCCTGGCGGTCACCTACCGGGTAGCCACCGGCGGGCTGGCCGGACTGCTCGCGGTCAGCGCGATCGCGGTGCGTCATCGCGTTGGCCGGCTCTGCTGATCGGGTCCCGTGTCGGCGCGCACCGGGTCGGCGCTGTCGATCGCGGCGCTGGCGCCCATCGGCGCGGCCTTGGCGTTGGCGGTACCCGGGCGATTCGGGCCGGCGCAGCTGTTGCTGGGCGCGGCCGGCGTCACCGCGTGGTCGCTGATCGCCCTGCTGGTCCCCAGCGCCCGACGTGAGCGGGTCGTCGCCTTCTTCACCGCGGCGGCGGTGGTCGGGGCGGGCGTGGTGCTGGCGGCCGGCGCCGAATTGCTTTGGCAGCTACCGATACTGACCATCGGCTGCGGGCTGATCGTGGCGGCGTTGCTGGTCACCGTCGAGGCGGCTCAGCTGTCCGCGCTGTGGGCGCGTTTCCCGTTGCCGGTGATCCCGGCACCGGGCGATCCCACCCCGTCGGCGCCGTCGTTGCGGGTGCTGGAGGACCTGCCGCGGCGGGTGCGCATCAGCGACGCCCATCAGACCGGTTTCATCGCCGCCGCCGTGCTGCTCAGCGTGCTGGGATCGGTGGCGATCGCGCTGCGCCCCGAGGCGTTGAGCGTGTTGGGCTGGTACGTGGTGGCGGCCACCGCGGCCGCGGCCGTGCTGCGCGCCCGGGTGTGGGATTCGGCCGCGTGCAAGGCCTGGCTGCTCGCCCAGCCGTACCTGGTGGCCGGTGTGCTGTTGGTGCACTACACCGCAACGGGACGCTACGCGCGCCGCGCTTGGCGCGGCGCTGGTGCTCGACCGCGCTGATCGCGGCGTGGGTGGTGGTTGCGCTGAACCCGCGCATCGCCTCGCCGGACAGCTACTCGCTGCCCGTGCGCCGGCTGCTGGGCTTTGTCGCCGCCGGCCTGGATGCTTCGCTGATCCCCGTCATGGCTTACCTGGTCGGTCTGTTCAGCTGGGTACTCAATCGATGATGCGGGCCGGATCGCGGGCGGGAATAGCCTGCGTCACAGCGGCTCTGGCCGTTTTGCAGGCCGGTGATGTGGACCTGTCCGCCGGCATCGGCGATCGAGCCCGCCGGAGGTCGACCCCGCGTCGCAGCCGCCGGCCGGGACCCCGGGTCCCGTGCAGCCGATGGAGCAACGCGGCCCGTGCAGCGCCTCCGGGGTCATCCCGGGCAGCGATCCGGGCGTCGCCGACGCCCAGTCAGGCGATGCTGAATCTTCCTGCGGCGTGGCAGTTTTCCCGCGGCGAAGGCCAGCTGGTAGCGGTCATCGACACCGGGGTGCGGCCCGGTCCGCGGCTGCCCAACGTCGCAGGCCGGTGGTGACTTCGTGGAATCGACCGACGGCCTGACCGACTGCGACGGGCACGGAACGCTGGTCGCCGGCCTCATCGCCGGCCAGACCCGGTGACGACGGTTTCTCGGGGGTCGCGCCCGGGGCGCGGGTGCTGTCGATCGGGTGACATCCGCCAAGTTCTCGCCGCGGACGCCCGGCGGCGATCCGCTGCTCGCGCAGGCGTCCATCGAGGTCGCCGCGCTGGGCCGGGCCATCGTGCACGCGGCCGATCTCGGCGCCCGGGTGATCAACATCTCCGCGATCACCTGCCTGCCCGCCGATCGGCCCGTCGACCAGGCCGCGCTGGGTGCGGCGCTGCGGTATGCGGCGGTGGACAAGGATGCGGTCATCGTCGCCGCCGCGGGCAACACCGGCCCGACCGGATCGGACGGCGGGGGCACCATCTGCGAGTCCAACCCGCTCACCGACCTGAGTCGCCCCGACGGACCCGCAGAACTGGGCCGGCGTCAAATCGGTCTCCATCCCGTCGTGGTGGCAGCCGTACGTGCTGTCGGTGGCCTCGCTGACGCCGGAAGGGCAGCCGTCGAAATTCACCATGGCCGGGCCGTGGGTGGGCATCGCGGCGCCCGGCGAGAACATCGTGTCGCTGAGCAACCGCGACGGCGGGGGCCTGGCCAACGGCCTGCCCAACGACCACCAGCAACAGTTCGCGCTGAGCGGCACCAGCTACGCCGCCGGCTATGTGTCGGGAGTCGCGGCGCTGGTCCGCACCAAGTACCCCGGGCTGACCGCAGCGCAGGTGGTCCGCCGCATCACCGCAACCGCGCACAACGGCGCCCGGGCGCCCTCCGACGTCGTCGGCGCCGGCGACCGTCGACCCGGTGGCGGCCCTGACCTGGGAACTGCCCGCCAGCTCTGAAACTGGGGGAGCACCCGGCGCGGCGCAGGTTAAGCCGGTCGCCGCTCCGCCGGCACCGCCGCGCAAGGACAACACACCGCGGACCGTCGCGTTCGCCGGAACCGCCGCGCTGGCTTTGGTTGTCGCGGTCGTCGCCGCAGCTACCGCGATCACCGCGCGCCGACGAAAGGAGTTCACCTCGTGAGCCGAACGATGTCTGGCCGGGAAGCGGCCGGATCACCCTGGCGGTGCTGGCCGTGGTCCCCGCGGCGATGGCGTACCCCTGGCGAGTCGCCCCGCGACTACTGGCTGCTCGGCATCGCCGCCGTCCGTGGTGATCCTGCTGTTCGGCTGGTGGCGATGGACTGTACTTCACCACCATTGTGCGCCGCCGGCTGGCGATGATGTCCCGTCGCGGGTCGGCTCCAAGCCGGCCACATCGGGCCCCGAAACCGGCCCCGATGCGCGCACAACGGTGGTGCTGCGGATCGGGCCGCCCGCTGACGAATCGGACGTCTTGCCGCTGCCGCTGATCGCGCGATACCTTGACTGCTACGGCATCCGCGCCGACACGATCCGAATCACGAGCCGCAACAACGCATCCGAGCCAGCCAGACCTGGATCGGGCTGACCTTATCGGCCGCCGAGAACCTGGAGGCGCTGCAGGCCCGCTCGTCGCGAATCCCGTTGCAGGAGACCGCCCAGGTCGCGGCGCGCCGGCTCGCCGACCACCTCCGCGAGATCGGCTGGGAGGCCAGGCTGGTCGGGCCGGACGACCTCCCGCAGGCTGCGCGACCGGCCGGCCGCGAGACGTGGCGCGGCGTCAGCGAAGGCGGACTCGAATTATGTTGCGGCATATCGGGTCACGCGTCGACGACGCGATTGTCGGACACCTTGGCCGCGATCCGGTCGCATCCGGCGGGAGAGATCTGGACGGCGCTGGAGATCGCCGCTGCGGGCGGACCGCACGCCCGCCACACGGTCGCGGTCGCGTGCGCCTTGCGGACCGGACACGCAGCCCGGGACCGCCGCGCCGCTGCCCGGGCTGATCCCGCAAGCGCGGAAACCACCGGCCGGCGCTGGCGGCGCTGGATCCGCTGTCCACCCAACGACTCGACGGGCACACCGGCGCGCCCGCCGACTTGCTGACGCGGCTGCGCTGGCCGACTCCCGCCGCCGGCGCCCATCGGGCACCGCTGGGGGAGGCGGTTACACATGAAATCGTGCAGGAACAGGGTCATCCGGCGCAGATAGTCCAGCTGACTGACGTGCATCACGTGGCTGCCGGGAAACCAGTGCAGCGCGCAGCGATCCCAGTGCTCCCACAGCATTACGGCGTGGTCCGGTGGAGCCATCCGATCACCGAGGCCGGTGATGATCATCCGGCGGTTCCTGGGGATCACCGGCCGGATAGTTCAGTGGGCAGTGGTAGGCCATCCCGGCGTTTAACTGGTCGCGGTTGATGTTGGCGAGCCAGAGGCCCAGCCTGACCAGTCTGTTGGCCGGGAACCATTCGTTGAACAACTTCGCCGGGGTGACGACGGGGCAGTTGGGGATGACGGCCTCGAGCCGGTCTTCGACCGCGGCCAGCAGCGCGGAGGTGTAGCCGCCCAGCGAAATCCCGGTCAGCGCGATGTGCTCGACACCGGTGTGGCGCAAATAGTCCACCATGGAACGGAAATCGTGCACCGCCTGGGCCATCGACTCGGCGAAGCCGTTGAGGCCGGACGCGAAATAGCCGTAACCGCTGTACGGCGAGAGCTTTTCGGCCCGCCGCCCATGAAATGGCAACGTGTACAGCAGCACGTCGTAGCCCGACCGGTAGTACCACGGGAGCGAGAAGAGCAGACCATTGAGCAGGTACGACGAACCCATGAAGCCGTGGATGACGCACAGCGTCGGACGTGGTCCGTCTTGGTGGCGCCAGTGCTGTGCATGCACGATCTTGTTGGAGGTGAACATGCTCCACTGCTCGCGCATCTCGGGGTTGATCGCCCTGAAGCTGCTCTCGAACGAGATGTCGTCAACGGTTCCGCGCGCGATCCACTCGGCGACTGGGCTGGCTGGTCGAGACGAGACCCGGGGCAATTCGGTGGGCGCCGGAAACGACTTCGCCGCATCCCGCTCGGCCGCCAGCTCGGCGTAGAAGCTCAGATTGCTGCGCTCGCTGCCGGGGTGGGTGATGGCGTTGGCCAGGACGGCCGGCGCAACCGTGGCGGACAGCACCGACGCGGCCGCGGTGCGCATCGCGATGTCACCGATCGCGGATGCGTCGACGACCAGGCGCTGACGTAGCGACAAGGCGGATCGCGGGGGTAACCCCGCCGCGCCGGACGACACGTCGGCACCGGGCACGTCGGCAACGGGAATCGGCGGGATGTTCGGAGTCGTGTCCGACGATGTCCCTGACATTTCCCAGATCACGTCACCCGGCCTTTCTCGCCACAGCCAGTGCAGGGGAGATGTTAGCTCGCAATTCTGTGAGCTTGGCTGATTCGACAGATTCAGCGCGCATTCCGGCGGCTTGCGGTAATACGGTTTGTCTAATCGGCCGTGGGCGATTGTGTTGATCAGGAGGGACCGACATGTGGGATCCGGACATCTACCTGGCCTTTGCCGACCAACGCAGCCGCCCGTTCTACGACCTGGTGTCACGGGTGGGTGCCGACCGGGCACGCCGGGTGGTCGACCTCGGCTGCGGCCCAGGCAACCTGACGCGATACCTGGCAAAGCGCTGGCCCGGTGCGGTGATCGAGGCGATGGACAGCTCACCGGAGATGGTTGCCGCCGCCCGGGAGCGCGGGATCGACGCCGCCACTGGCGACTTGCGAACCTGGAAACCGCGGCCTGACACCGATGTGGTGATCAGCAACGCGGCCTTGCACTGGGTGCCCGAGCACCCCGACCTGCTGGTCCGCTGGGCCGGCGAGCTGCCGCCCGGATCATGGATCGGTGTACAGATCCCGGGCAACTTCGAGACGCCGTCGCATGCCGCGGTACGCGCCCTGGCCCGCCGGGAAAAGTACGCAGAGCGTATGCGCGACATACCGTTTCGTGTCGGAGCGGTAGTCCATCCGCCGGTGTTCTACGCCAACACGCTGATGGACGCCGGATGCAAGGTCGACGTGTGGGAGACCACATACCTGCACCAGCTGACCGGTGAGCACGCGGTGCTGGAATGGATCACCGGCACCGCGCTTGTGCCCGTGAAAGAGCGGCTCAGCGAGGAGGGTTGGCAGCAGTTTCGCGAGGAGCTCATCCCGCTGCTGGATGACGCCTACCCGCGCCGGGCCGACGGCACGACGATCTTCCCGTTCCGGCGGGTGTTCATGGTCGCCGAGGTTGGCGGCGGGCGTCGCTCAGGTGGGTAGCGCGAGCCGGGACGCATCTTCTCGGTAGCGGTCGACCCACTCGTCCGAGCGTTGGTTGGCCTGCCGTTCCAGCATCGGCGGCGGCGCCAGCGCCGGATCCTGCCCCAGCGCTTCGAGAACGTGGGCAACGATCGCGGTCACGTTGCGCCATAACACCGGATACGCGATCTCGATCGGTTCGATGTCCTCCTGTGCGAACCACGCGCGCCAGGACTCTTCCTGATCGCGCAAGTTCGTCACCAGGTGTGCGATGGCGCCGGAATGATAGACCGCATGCGAGTCGCGCTCGGGGTCTTCCGGATGTCCCCGCCAAATCTGGGTCTGCGCGGCACGCCAGAACGACACCGCCTGCGACACCACATCCGGCCGATACACATGGACGTAAACGGGCTCGCTGCCGATCACATCACGGATGGCCGTGCGCAGGCACTCTCCGGAGCGGTCCGGTAGCAGTGCTGCCCGTTCGAGTAGAAGCACGGTCTGGTTCCACATCAGCTTGCCGCCCCAGACGCCGTTGGGCGTGCGGCCGGAACTGCGGATGTGCTCTCGCCAGGCAACCGGCGTCGCGGTTTCCGGCGTACCGGGATCAAGCGGGTCGAGTAACTCCAAGATGGACTCGTCATCGGTTGCGGCGAACCAGTCTCGCGGCTGGGGAGCCATCCCGGTGCTCGGCAGGTACTGGAAGAACTCCTGCGGCTCCCCGGCGCGTCCCGTCGCGCGCAGCGACTCCACCAGTAACGTGCTGCCGCTGCGCTGTGTGGCGGCAACCAGATAAGACGCCGCACCCCGGGACACCCGGAAGAGACTAACCGCAATTCATGGTCGTCGCGCCGGTACCAATTACCTTCATAAGCTGCCGTTACAGCCAGCGGGGCAGCCGAAGCTGTGAACTGGCGGGGAATACTGCGGCAAGCCTGGATACCCGCGCTCGGATGGGGATATCGTGAGCCCCTCCCGACGGGCGGTGGAGGTGTCGGATGTCGTCTTTGATCACAGCGCCGGAGATGCTAACGGCGGCGGCAACGGATCTGGGGAATGTCGGTTCGACGCTGCGAGCCGCCGAGGTGGCGGCCGCGAACCCGACGACGGGCGTGCTGGCCGCCGGTGCCGATGAGGTGTCGGCCGCGATCGCATCGCTGTTCGGGGCACACGGGCGGGCCTATCAGGCACTCAGCGCCCAGGTGGCGGGGTTTCATCAGCAGTTTGCGCAGGCCCTCAACGCCGGTGCGCGCTCGTATGCGAGTGCCGAGGCCGCTGGTGCCGCGGCTATCGCGAAGCCGATGCAGGCCGCTGCGCAGGATGCGCTCAATGCGGTCAACGCGCCTACCGAGGCGCTGGCCGGGCGGCCCCTGTTCGGCAACGGCACCAACGCCACCCCGGGCAGCGGGGCAAACGGAGGGGCCGGCGGGATCCTGATCGGTAACGGCGGTGCCGGCGGGTCGGGCGGCATCGGCCAAAACGGCGGGAATGGCGGGGCCGCCGGTTGGTTCGGCACCGGCGGCTCCGGCGGCGCGGGCGGGGAAGGCTATACCGGTACTGGCAATGGGGGGAACGGCGGGGCGGGCGGTGCCGGCGGACGGCTGTTCGGCGCGGGCGGGGCTGGCGGTGCCGGCGGCCCCAGTTACCAAACCGGCAGCAGCGACCTGGGCGGCGCCGGCGGCGTCGGCGGCACCGGTGGGTTTTTCGGCGGGGCGGGCGGGGCCGGTGGAACCGGCGGCTACAGCTACAACGGGATCGGCGGGGTCGGCGGCGCAGGCGGAGCCGGCCAGTTGTTCGGCGCGGGCGGGGACGGCGGCAACGGTGGATACGCGGCTGTCGCGCGCGGCGGAACCGGCGGGGCGGGGGGCACCGGCGGGCTGTTCGGCGCCGGTGGGGCCGGCGGGACCGGCGGGTCAAACAGCTTCACGGCGGGCGTCCCCGCAGGCGCCGGCGGAGACGGCGGCGACGGCGGGTTATTCGGCTCCGGCGGCGCTGGCGGCGATGGCGGAACTGGTTCAGCCTTTGGCGGGCATGGCGGGGACGGCGGCAAGGCCGGTTTGGTCGGCGTCGGCGGGACCGGCGGCACGGGCGGAGTCGGCCCCGCCGGGGGTGGGGACGGCGGTTCCGGCGGCAACGGCGGTGAGCTCATGGGCTCGGGAGGAGCCGGCGGGGCGGGCGGTGCCGGCCCCGCCAACGCTGAGCCAGGCCCCGTACCCGCGGCGGGTGGCGCCGGCGGGGCCGGCGGGAATGCTGGCCTGATCGGCTCCGGAGGTGCCGGCGGCTCCGGCGGCTCCTCCTATTTTCACGACGGGGGCGACGGAGGTAACGGCGGCAACGCCGACCTGATCGGCAACGGCGGTAACGGCGGTAACGGCGGGACCGGCATAGGCCCGGGCACCACCGGGACCGGCGGCACGCGGGGCCTGTTGTTGGGTGCCGGCGGGATGGGGTGAGTTAGTCTTCGACGCCGCGGCTGGTGGCCAGGGCGGAGCGGGCCACGGGTGTCATCTTGTGGATCTTGCGATACGTCTCGGTATAGCGGGTCGCGATGCGGGTACCGGTGAACTCCGATGGTATGAAGTCGCCGGTTCGCTGGCGCCAATCGTGCAGTCGGACAGCCAGATCCGCGGCGACCGCAGCCATGCCCGCGTCGTCACCGGCCAGCAGATTGGTGGTTTCGGTGGGGTCCGCGCGCAGGTCGTAGAGTTCCCGCTGCGGGCGCGGCCCGCCGGCCGAGTTTGCGACGGCGTGTCCCGACGGGCTCTGCACGATATCCAGCGGTAGGTCCAGCAGCGGCCGGCGTGCGAAATTCTCGATGTAGCTGTATTCCTTCGTGCGGATCGCGCGAATGGGATCAAACGAGTCGTGATAGGTCTTCGTGGTGTACACGTGATCGCGCACCGGTTCGGTTTGGGCATCCGGCGTGATTATTGCGGGCGCGTGCGATACGCCTTCGATGTCTGCCGGTACGTCGAGGCCCAGCAGCTCAAGCAGGGTCGGGACCAGGTCTACGCCGCTGAAGAGTTCGTCGTAGACGGCGGGCGGCACGCCGCGGTCGGTGGGTGGCCGGATGATCATCGCGATGCCCGTGCCGGCCTCGTACAGCGTGGATTTCGCGCGGGGGAACGCGGCGCCGTGATCGGTGACGAACACCACCCAGGTGTTGGCGTCGAGTCCGGTCTCGGCCAGCGTGTCCAGCAGCTGGCCGACCGCCTCGTCGGCCGCGGCGATAGATCCGTAGAAGTCGGCGAGATCCTGGCGCACCTCGGGGGTGTCGGGCAGGTGGTCGGGCGGATCGACGGCCGCGCTGTCCGCCGGCTGGTAGCGCTCGGGCGGGTAGGGCCGGTGGGTCTCGAAGAAGCCGGCCGTCAACAGGAACGGTTGTCCGGAACACGCCGGGGCGCTTTCGCGCAGCCACTCCGCGGCCTTGGCCACCACGTACTCGCAATAGGAGTTCGACACGTCGTACTCGTCGAAGCCCAACCGTTTCGGATAGGACGTCTCGTGTTGCATGCCGAAAAGAGCTGAATACCAACCTGATTCGGACAGCACGTGCGGAAGGGTCCGGACGTCGGCGCGGTATTCCCAGCCGTGGTGGGCCAGGCCGATCAGCCCGTTGCTCTGCGGGTAGCGGCCGGTGAACAGTGATCCACGGGACGGCGAGCACAGGGGGGCGGTGGCATGCGCCCTGGTGAACAGGATGCCCTCGGCGGCCAGCCGGTCCAATCGCGGGCTGGCGACATCCTTATGGCCGTAGGCGCCGAGATACCGGCCGAGGTCGTGCCAGTGCACGATCAGGACGTTGGCCGACTTTTTGTCGTCTAACACTTGGTCGCGTTGTCCGTCTCTCGCCACACCTTCACCCATCAAATTCCGTCTCTCGACCGGCGACGATACCGCAGCCGCCGACGGGGCGGGTGAATCCGGATCCAGTTGTTGCAACAATGCGGCTATGGACATGGTGATAGCCGGTCTCGGCCTACTGGAGTCGCCGCGTTGGAAGGATGGGCGACTGTGGGTGTCGGACTGGACGGCTGGGCTGATCCGCGCCATCGATCTCACCGGCGCTGTCGACGTAATACTCGAACATCGGTCGTTGCCAATGTGTTTCGACTTTCTGCCGGGGTTGCCGCCGAACGACGGTCTGGTGCTGACGTCGAGCTCGGCGCTGCTTCGGTTCTCGGGGCATGGCCCGCTGATCCGATATGCGGATCTATCGGCGCTGTCGCCGTACGGTTGCAACGACATTGTGATCGACGGGCGTAAAAATGCCTACGTCAACAACGTTAACTTCGACTTCGCGGCGGGCCCGCCCGCCGGTGATCGGGCACCCGGGTTTGTGGCTTTGGCCACCCCGGGTGGCCGCGCCCGGGTGGTCGCCGACGATCTGGCGTTTCCCAACGGCATGGCGGTCACCGCCGACAATGCCACGCTTATCGTGGCCGAGTCGTACCGGCACCGGCTGACCGCTTTCGACATCGGCGCCGACGGGTCGCTGTCGAATCGCCGGGTGTGGGCGGATTTGGGTGACCACTCACCCGACGGCATCTGCCTCGACGCCGACGGCGCCGCCTGGTACGCCGATGTCGGCGATCGCTGCTGTGTGCGCGTCCGCCAGGGCGGTGAGGTCGCAGACCGGGTCCAACTCGATCGCGGCGCGTTCGCCTGCATGCTCGGCGGCGACGACGGATGCACGCTTTTCGTGGTCGCCGCGCACTGGCCCGGGCCGCAGCGCTTGATGGACTACACCGAGTGGGACGGCATGGTGGTGAGCGTTGCCGCGCCGGCCCCCGGCGCGGGATGGCCGGGCCCGGGCGGCGGCGCTTGATCCCACCGGTTCTCGGAGACAAACTCCGCCAGCGGTCGCGCGAAAGCCCAGCCGTCCAATTCCAGCGCCGGCCGGTCCGGAAACTCGGGCACCGGGCCCAGGCACAGGATGGCGACCGGCTCGGCATCGGCGGGCATTGCCAGCAGCGCCGCCAGCCGTCGCGGGTCGAACAGGGACACCCAGCCCATGCCGAGACCTTCGGACCGCGCCGCCAGCCACAGGTTCTGGATCCCGCACGACACCGACGCCAGGTCCATCTGCGGTAGTGTGCGCCGTCCGAAGACATGTGTGTCGCGGTCGTCGCACAGCGCCACCACCAGAAGCTCGGCGCATTCGAGAATGCCCTCGACCTTCAACGCCAGGAATTCCTCAGCCCGCTCACCCAGGGCTTGCGCGGTGAGCGCGCGCTCCTCGTCGACGAGTGCGTGGATGCTCTTCCGGAGCCGTTCGTCAGTGATCCGGATGAAGCGCCAAGGCTGCATCAGGCCGACACTGGGCGCGGCGTGCGCGGCCTGCAACAGGCGCGCCAGCACGTCCTCACCCACCGCTCCACCGGGCACGAACCGGCGCATGTCGCGCCGTTCGGAGATCACGCGATAAACCGCTCGCCGCTCCTGCGGGCTGAACGCGTGATCGGTCATCGGAGCATCCACCAGCCCATCGTAGGAAATTGCGGTTAGCGTGAGTGGATCCAGAAGGGAGTATCCCGTGAAGCTTTCCGACCTAGCCGAACTGCCCCTCGATCGCAGCGTCAAACGCGTCTATGGCGAGCCCTACGAGACGGCCGACGGGACCACCGTGATCCCGGTTGCCAGGATTCGCGTGGGCAGGCGTCGTGCGAACCTCGATGACCGCGACACCGAGGACTCGGACGCCGGCGGGGCCTTCGGCTTCACCGCGGCGCCGGTGGGCGTGTTCGTCGTGCACGGGGGCAAAGGGTCCTGGCTGCCGGCGGTGGACGCCAGCCGAGTCGCGCTGATCAGCGTGACCACCGGGTTGCTCGCGGCGACGATAACCTGCCTGGCTCTGCTGCGCCAGCCGCCCTGGCCGCGGATCACCATCACCGAACACCGTTAGGGTCTGTAAGTGACGCCGACCGCGCGGAAGACGTATTCGGCCGGCACGTCGAAGGACAGCGATCGCCGCGGCAGCCGCGCCAGCACGTCTTCACCGATCTCTGCCTTGTAGCGCAGCGAGAGGTGGCCGCTGAACTTCGGGTCGACCTGGGCGACGTCTAGATCGAATTGCAAACCGGTCGAAGAGATTTCGGCTCTCGCCGCCCCGGACTGCGCCTCGTCCCAGCGCACGTCGATGGCGCGGCCGGCCAGTTTCGGCACCACCGACAGCGTGCCCAGTACCCGCTGTGAGGTGATGGCCAGCGAACCCACGTAGCTTCCGATGGTGCCCGCCGACCGAAAGCCCGGGATCGAGCCGTTGAACCTCCGGGTGACCGCGACGTACTCGGCGAGATACACGACGCCCTCCGCCTCGACCTGGGCGCGCAGATCCGCGGGCAGTTTGCCGATGCCGAACAACTTGCGAACGAAGACCGCCATCAGGCCAGTATGGCGGGGCCCTCATCACGGCCCGGTGATGCAAAAGGGTCCAAACCTTTACTTGACCAGATGGTCAACCGCGCCCGACCATAAAAGCTATGCGCCGACTGGTAGCTTTGCTGTGTGCCGCGGCATGCCGCGGCTGGTGTCACTGGTGGTTGCTCCGGTCAGTGGCGCCGCCGGTAACCCGTGGTTCGCGAATTCGGTCGGCAACGCCACGCAGGTCGTTTCGGTCGTCTCGACCGGCGGCTCGAACGCGAAGATGGATATCTATCAGCGCACCACCGCCGGACTGGCAGCCGCTGAAGACCGACATTCCCACCCATGTCGGCTCCGAAGGCATGGCGCCGCAGGCCAAGAGCGAGGTCCCCGCCACCCCGATGGGCGTCTTCAGCCTCGACTCCGCCTTCGGCACCGCGCCGAACCCAGGCGGCGGGCTGCCGTATACCCAAGTCGGGCCCAATCATTGGTGGAGCGGCGATGACCACAGCCCCACCTTCAATTCCATGCAGGTCTGCCAGAAGTCCCAATGCCCGTTCAGCACGGCGGCCAGCGAGAACCTGGATATCCCGCAGTACAAGCATGCGGTGGTGATGGGCGTCAACAAGAACAAGGTGCCTGGCGGCGGTCCGCGTTCTTCTTTCACACCACTGACGGCGGGCCCACCGAGGGTTGTGTCGCGATCGACGACGCCACGTTGGTGCAAATCATGCGCTGGCTTCGGCCCGGCGCGGTCATCGCTATCACGAAGTAGCCCTTGGGTCTCGACTGTGATCTCTTCGACGGGATTGCAGCGTGTCGCGTCGCACAGTTCACACTCGGGCCGGGCGGCCGGTTAATCCGACCTGGCGCGACCTGGCTTGACCTTGAAGTCCAAGCCCGCCAACGACATCGTTGCTTCGTAGGTTCTGTCGTAACCGGTGACGCTGATCCGCCATCCGTCCTCGGTGCGTCGATACTCGTCGCGGTAGAAGGCCGCACCGATCAGCATGAAGTTGTATTGGGCGACGATGACCCGGTCTTGTGAGTACCAATTGCCGGAAGCGGTATCGCCGGTGACGGTGATCTCTGGATGAGTCACCCGGTGTTCGGTGACGACGTCGGGGCCCATCGCTGAGCTCAGGTACTCGACCAGATCGGCACGGTTGTCGAAGTGCAGCTCATTACCCATCGATGACCGTAAGTCGCCGAGATGTCCTCGGTCATCGTCTCGGCGAAGTCATCCCAATGCTTGGTGTCCATCGCGCGCAGGTACCGGTACTTGAGTTGTTTGATCGCTTCGATGTCGGCTGCCAGATCTTGAAGGGTCATTACGTCATTGCAGCACACGGTGAAATGAGATACGTGTCGCGGTATGAGCGACCCGGCCGGTGGGCAGTGGGGTGACCTGACCTTCGCCGAGGCATAAGCCACTGCGAGCCTCCGCGGCCTGTCGTGTGCGTAGTTTATGTGTCGCGGCGTCACCCGTGATCGGACAGTACACGGGTGACCATGTCGATCAGCGCACGTCGCTCCAGGCTCCAATCGACGGTGGTGCCCATGATCATCTGCGCCAGCACCACGCCCCGCAGCGTAGCCCAGATTACTTCGGCCACACCGGCATTCGCGGGATCATCGGTGATCAGCCGACCCAGCTCGCCGATCGCGGAGTTCATCTCGAGCAAGTGGCGACGCGACGATTCGCCCGGGCCGCCGCGGGTGGCCCGCAGGATTTCGAAGGCCGCCATCGAGGTCGGGCTGCTGTAGCAGCCCCAGGCGGTATCGACGACGACCTCGATGCGCTCCCGCAGCGCTAGCTCGCTGACGTCCGCCGACGACAGGCTCTCGATCAGCCTGGCCACCCCGTCGTCGACGACGGCCATCAGCAGGCCGTTGCGGTCGCCGAAGTGGTACTGGATGACCCCCCACGTCACGCCGGCGCGTTCGGCGACATGCTTGGCGGTCGCGGCGGCGAATCCTTCCTCCATGATGCAGCGGACCGTCTCGTCGATGATTTTCGCCCGGGTGTCGTCGCCGCGTTTGCGCGGCGCGGTGGTGCGGCGAGTGGGGGCGATAGACATTGTTGACTTTATAACATAGTCGGGACTATTTTTGGGCAGATGAGCCAGTCCCGGTATGCGCGGTTGTCCCGCGCAGGAGCTCGCCGTCCTGGTACCCGAATTGCTGCTGATCGGGCACATGATCGACCGCTCCGGCATGGCCTGGTGCATCAAGGAATTCGGCCACGAGGAGATGCTGCAGATCGCCATCGAGGAATGGGCGGGCGCCAGCCCGGTCTACACCAAGCGCATGCAGCGGGCGCTGAATTTCGAGGGCGACGACGTGCCCACCATCTTCAAGGGCGTCCAGCTCGACATCGGTGCCCCGCCGCAATTCATGGACTTCCGCTACACCATCCACGACCGCTGGCACGGCGAATTCCACCTCGACCACTGCGGCGCACTGCTCGACGTCGAGCCGATGGGCGACAAGTACGTCCACGGGATGTGCCACGACATCGAGGATCCGACCTTCGACGCCACCGCGGCGGCGGTTAACCCGCGCGCGCAGATGCGGCCCATCCACCGGCCGCCGCGGACGCCGTCGGACCGGCACCCGCACTGCGCGTGGACCGTCATCATCGATGAGTCCTACCCGGAGGCCGTGAACATTCCCGCGGTGGACGTGCTTCGCGAAACCAATGCCGCCACCTGGGAACTTGCCCCGGTCGATCGATCCGATGCAGGCCAGCCCGACTATTCGGGCCCGCTGGTCTCCGATCTGGATTTCGGCGCCTACTCGCACTCGGCGCTGGTGCGGATGGCCGACGAGGTCTGCCTGCAGATGCACCTGCTTAACTTGTCGTTCGCGCTCGCGGTGCGGGCCCGGGCGGCTGACGCCCGATTAGCGACGTCGATCAACACCCAGCAGCTGATCGGCCTGGCCGGCCTTGGCGCCGAACGCATTAAGCGCGCGCTGGACCTGCCCGGCGGGATCGAGGGCGTGCTGCGGGTTCTGAGCTGCATCCATTGCTCAACCCGGCCGGATATGTTGTGGCAGAGACCGAATCGGCCGCCTCGTGGTGCACCGGTCGCCTGCACACGACGACGGCGCGTGGATTTCGCTGTGCTCACCCGAATCTGTGCAGCCATTGCAGGCGATTGCCACCGCCATCGACCCGCACATCCACGTCACGGTCAGTGGTACCGACACTGACTGGACCGCTGAGCTGGCCGAAAGCGACACCGCCGCAGTCGAACTACCCGAAGTCATGATAGCCAAGGTCAGTAGAGGCTCGACGTTCCAATTCGAGTCCGAGGCGTTCGCTGCCGCTCACTGTGGTCTGACTCACACGCGCTCTGTCAAGAGATTCGCCGGTACCGTTTCGATGACGACACGGCATCGAGCGGATACCAATGAGGTTGTGAACCACTGCATACGGACCGCCCACGGATATGGTTAACGCCGGCCATCGACCCTTTCGACGAAAGTCATCGTCATATGTACGACCCCCTGGGGTTGTCGATCGGGTCCACGAACCTGGTCGCAGCATGTAACGGAAGTACGCCGGTCACGCGCCGCGCCGTGCTGACGTTATACCCGCACTGCGCGCCGAAAGTCGGTGTACCCACCGATCATTCGGACCGGATCTCAAGTTGTCCGAACCCGGGACGACGATGAGCGGCTTTGTCGGGCGCATTGGCGACTCGGTGGCGCTGGTGTCCGCGGACGGGTCCGCTCACGACCCGACCTGCTGATGGTCGAGGCGCTGGACGCGATGGTGTGCGCGGCCGGCGCGGACTCGAGCTCGTCAGAAATTTCGATCGCCGTTCCCGCGTACTGGAAACCGCGAACCGTACAGGCATTGCGCGACGCGTTTACGGACGCACGTCGGCTTCGTTCGCAGTGGCATGGCACCTCGCCTGGTCCCCGATTCGCTCGCGGCGATGAACGCGGTGAACGCCGAGCTGGGCATCCCGGTCGGCGGCGTGGTGGGTCTGCTCGATTTCGGTGGCTCCGGCACCTACGTCACCCTGATGGACACCGGCATCGGACTTCGAACCCGTCAGCGCCACACTGCGTTACCGGATTTCTCCGGTGAGGAGATCGATCAGGCATTGTTGCTGCACGTCTTTGAGCAATCGGCCGCACCGCGCACCTCGACCCGGCCAGCACCACCGGGATCGGTCAACTCAGTCAGCTCAAAGACCAATGCCGGGAGGCCAAGGAGCGGCTATCCACTGACATGATCACGGAATTGGCTGTCGAACTTCCGGGTTGCAGCACCACCATCCAGGTGACCCGGGCACAGCTCGACGACTTGATACAGGACCGGCTGACCGCCTCATCTATGCGTTCGATGACATGCTGGCGCGCAAAAGTCCAGCTGGACGGACCTTACGACCGTGGTCACGGTCGGTGGCGGTGCCGCATCCCGCTTGTCCGACAACGTCTTTCGCTGCACACCCGTGGTCCGTCCTGACCGCGAAGCTCCCGGCGGCGCGGCGGCGATGGGCGCATTGCTGCTGGCCGCCGCGGCGAGTGCTCGATTACCGGACCAGATCGTCGCTGGGGCTGCTCGTGGCGCATGCCGGCGGCACCGGCATCATCGAACTGCCGGCCGGCGACGTGATGGTGATCGACCAGGACGCCCTGACGGATCGCGAATTGGCCTGGTCGCAGACCGAATTCCCGGCGATGTGCCGGTGCTGCTCACCCGCGATTCCTACGACGAAGAGGCGCCGTGCTGGTCGATGCGGCTCGAACCTGATCGAGCCGGCCAAAGAATTGCCGCCGCGGCGCGTCGGCGGGTTCGGGTGTCGCAGGTGCTGATCGGGCTGTGCGCGGTGGTGGCGATGACCGCGATCGGTGGAGTGGCGATACACGTTCACCGCCATCGAAACCACGAAGCCCCGGTCGTGCCCACCGTCGCGCCGCTCCGGCACCCCGCCCATCGCCTGGCACCGAGTCCGGTGCCCCCGCCGCCGACGGTCGTTCACCCGCCCCCGAGCGCCGTACCCGCGCCCAGCACCGTGCTCCCGCCGCCAACCGCCGTCACCCTCCGCCGCCCTCGCCCCCGCCCGTCGCTCACCCCGCACCCCGCCGGTGATCACCACCACGACGTCCGCCGCCATCCGCCGGCCACGACGACGACCCCTCCTCCAGCCGCCAGTACAGACGCCGCCGCGCCGAACATCCACCCGCCACCCCCGCCCGCACGCCGACCACCACGACGCCGGTGCCGATGGCTACCGAGTGGATACACGTACCGCTGATCCCGGTGCCGATCCCGATTCGGGTTCCGGCACCCCGAATCAGGTGCCCCGCAGGTGCCCCAGAACCAGGTGCCCCAGATATCAAGTCCGGCGTCAGTCCCGCAAAACCCCTTCGCCCCGGGCACCGCTAGCTGCTAGCCCTCGGACGCGAGTTAACCGCGAAATGATCCTGGAAGGCGCCGCAGGCGGCGGCGCAAATAGCAGCTTGCCCGCCGCCCTGAACACCTTAGCCGCCGCTCGTCCGCCCATGGGAGGAGCAGTGGACATCGTTCTCGGGGTCTCGATGGAGCCCACGGCGGTCCGCTTGGTGCTCATCGAGGGCGAGAACGCCGACGGTGTCACCGTCGAATACGACGCCTTTGAGGTCGTCCCACCGCAGTGGGGCGAGGGGTCGCCACGTTCGGTCCGGCCAAGCAGGTGGTTGCCGCGATCGTCGGCACCCGCGAAGGTGGCGGTCGACGGCGGTTATCAGCTGGCATCGACCGGGGCTGACCTGGACGGATCCGGCCGATGTTGCCGCGCTGCGCGACGGCTCGCGGCACGCGACTCGGCCGCGTCATGCTGGTTTCCCCATTGCTCGCGGCCGCCGCGTTGGCACAGTCCGTGGGCTCGCGCATTGGCTACCAGCACATCGCGATGTTGTTCGTCGAGCCGGCAGCGCGATGCTGGCCGTCGTCGACGTCGCCGACGGCTCCTTTGTCGACCTGCACCGCCATACCCTGCCAGCGCCTTACCAGCGCAGCCACCGAGGGCGCTCGGCGCCGGGTAGCGGCCGAGTTCGCGGTCTGGTCTGCCGGCCTGACATGCGCGGGCGGACGGCGTGTTCGTCATCGGCTGCGGAGCCGACGTCGCCGCGGATCAAGCCCGCACTCGAGGCGGCGACCTCGCTCACGCGTCACGTTGCCCGAGGAGCCGGACATGGCGCTGGCCCGCGGGGCCGCGCTGGCGTCGGCGAATGCGCCGCTGTTCGCGTCCGTCGACAGCCGCGCTGGCATGGGCGCTTGATCCGGGCACCGGTGAGGTCAGCCCCGTGCGCTCAGCCCGGCCTACCTCGACGTCGGACGCGAATGCCGACTCGGGCCGGCAGCCCTGGCGTACGGCGCCCCAGGCCGACGACGACGCGACCGGGCGACCCTGGCGCATGCCCTTGCTGCTCGTGGGTAGCGCTCGCCGCGGCGATCATCTCCGCCATCGCGGTCGGGTCGGTGATGGTTGGGCTGACCTCCGATGTCCGGCCGGAGGCCGCTTCCCAGCCGCCCGCGCCGCGCGGCGACCCCCAGCGCCGCCAGCTCGATGCCGGCGGCGCCCCCGCCCTCGGTCGCCGCTCCGCCGGCGGCGCTGCCCGTGGCGGAGGAAGCGCCCCCCACCATAACGAAGGCGGTGCCTCCGCTACCGTTGCGTCGCGCACCGACCCCCCGCGTTCCGGCGCAGCAGGCCCCCGTACAGCAGGCAGCCCCGAAGCCGGCCGCACCGGCTCCGTCGCCGCCGGCTGCGGTGCCCGCACCCGGTCCCCAGCCCGCGGCTCCCGCCGTTCCCGCGCAGCCGCCGACGACGATATACCTGCGCGTCCCGATTCTCGGGATCCCGATTCCGATCCACGTACCGGCGCCGCCGCCCGCGCCGCCGGGGTCCTACGGCGTTGGCGGATAGTTCCGAGTGAGCGCACACTGGGCAGTATCGGTACCAACTGCGAGGAGGTCGCGTGGGGGAATACGGTGCTTTCGGATTTGATCCCGAAGATTTGGATCGAGTGATCCGGGAGGGCAGCGAGGGAGTGCGCGACGCGTTCGAGCGGGTCGGCAAGTTTTTCGGTGGCCCCGGCACTCGCATGGGTTGGTCAGGCCTTTTCGACGATCTGTCGCGGCGCTCGCGGCCCGCGCCGGAAACCGCCGGCGAGGCCGGCGACGGGGTGTGGGCCATCTACACGGTGGACACCGACGGTGGCGCGCACGTCGAACAGGTCTATGCGACCGAACTCGACGCGCTGCGGGCCAACAAGAACAACACCGACCCGACGCGCAAAGTCCGCTTCCTGCCTTATGGCATTGCGGTCGGCATTCTCGACGACCCCGACGAGCCGACATAATCGACTAAGCGGCCTATTCTCACCAGATGTGACCGCAGCGTCGCCCCTATGCCCGGTGTGCGGCTCAGAGCCGCGCCAGGGTGCGCGCTTCTGCGATTCCTGCGGTACCCCCGCTGGCGCCGAGTGTTGAGCAGGCCGAATACAAACAGGTGACCGTCCTCTTCGCCGACGTGGTGCGGTCGATGGATATCGCCGCGTCGCTCGGTGCCGAGCGGCTGCGCGAGGTGATGACCGCGCTCGTCGATCGGTCGGCGGCCGTAGTGCAGCGCTATCGCGGTACCGTGGACAAGTTCACCGGCGATGGCATCATGGCGCTATTCGGAGCGCCAATCACATTGGAGGATCACGCATTTCGCGCATGCCTCGCGGCGCTGGAGATCCAGGACGTGGTTCGGCAATTGGCGGTCGACGTGGGACGCCGGTACGGGGTCGACCTGCGATTGCGGGTCGGCCTGAATTCCGGTCGGGTGATCACCGGCGAGGTCGGCGCGACCCACCTCGGTTACACCGCCGTCGGTACCCAGGTGGGTATAGCCCAGCGGATGGAATCGGTGGCACCGCCGGGTGGTGTCATGCTCAGTGAGTCGACCGCCCGGCTCGTCGAGGATCGAGTTGTGCTGGGTGGGCACGAGATTGTGCACATCAAAGGTTTCAGCACCGGCGTGTCGGCGCGCCGCCTGTTGGGCGTCGACAGCGAGCACCAGCTCAAGGCCCGCAAAGCCCGTCGTGAGTCCCGGCTGGTCGGACGCCAACGGGAGAAGGACGCCGTCGCGAAGTTACTCGAAGGGGCCGCTCGTGGCGCCGGAACCGTCATCACGGTCACGGGTCGGCCGGGTGTCGGAAAGACCAGGTTGGTCCGCGAGTCGGTCGCGACGGCACGCAGTCGCGGTTTCGAGGTGTTCGTCACCTACTGCGAATCCCACACCCGCGAGATCCCGTTCCACGTCGCCTCCCGGCTGTTGCGCGCGGTTTTCGGTATCGGCGGGCTGTCCCTAGAGGTCGCGCGTGCCCGCGTCCGCAGTGAGATCCCCGAGGCGGGCGTCGAGGATCTGGTTCTGCTCGATGATCTGCTGGGCATCCGCGACCCCGATGTGCCGTGCCCCGATATCACCCCGGACGCCCGGCGCCGTCGGTCTGGTCCATCTCATCAACACCATTTCGCTGGCACGTCTCGAGCCCGCGATTTACATCATTGAGGACGCCCAGTGGATTGACAGCGTCAGTGAGTCGCTGCTTGTCGATTTCGCGGCGGTAGTTCCGAAAATGCGGGCGACGCTGCTCGTCGCCTACCGGCCCCAATATTCGGGGGCGCTGTCCCGCATCCCCGGAGCGCACGCCTATACCCTTGCGCCGCTGGGCGATGCCGACATCGCCGAGTTGATCAAAGAGTTGCTGGGCGAGGACCCTTCGGTACTGCGCCTGTCGACGGTGATCGCCGACCGGGCGGCGGGCCTGCCGTTCGCTGCCGAGGAAATCGTGCGCGACCTGGTGGAGCGGGGCGAACTCGAGGGCGGTCGAGGCGCCTACGTATGTCGTGCGGGAGGTTCGCGATATCCGCGTGCCGGCCAGCCTGCAAGGGATCATCGGGGCCCGTATCGATCGGCTCGGCGCCACCGCCAAGCGCACGCTGCACGCCGCGGCCGTCATCGGCGCACAGTTCGACACCGAATTGTTGAAATGTCTGCTGGGCCAAATCGATGTGACGCCACTGGTTGAGGCGGCACTTGTGGAACCGGTCGGATTCGCGCCACACGTGACCTATGCGTTCTGCCATCCGCTTATTCAGGCGGTGGCATATGAGTCCCAATTGAAGGCCGGGCGGGCGGAGCTGCACCGCCGGGTGGCTGCGGTGCTGCAGCGAACGTACGGCGAGTTCACCGGTCAGGAGGCCTCGATCGTCGCCACCCAGTACGCCGCCGCCGGCGATCTGCGCGACGCCTACGACTGGTACATGCAGGCGGCGAGGTGGTATGGCGCACGGGATATCCGCGCGGCCCGGGCGAGTTGGGAACAGGCGCTGCGATTCGCCGACCGGCTGCCCAGCGATCACCCAGATCGGCTGGCCATGCGGATCGCCCCGCGAGCTCTGTTGTGTGGCAGTGCTTTTCAGGTGGGGGGCACGCCCGCCGACGATCGGATTCGAGGAATTGCGTGAGCTTACGACGGCCGCGGGCGACAAGAAATCGCTTGCGGTCGGAATGGCGGGTCACCTCAACACGCTGACATTCAACGCGCGTCACCGGGAAGCGGCCGCCATGGCGTTGGAGTTCGCCGCACTCGTCGAGTCGATCGGCGACCCGGCGATGACGGTCGGGCTGTTGTACGCGGCGGCCCAGGCCAAGTGGGAAGTCGGCGAAGCGACGGAAAGCCTGCGGTTGGCCGAACGGATTATCGATGTCGCGCACGGCGACCCCACCATGGGCGACTTCGTGATCGGATCGCCGCTGGCATGGGCGATCACGCTAAAGGGAGCGGCCGAAATGTTCCTGGGCCGACGGGGATGGCGAGACCATCTCGAGGAGGGCATTGCGCTGGCTCAATCGGCTGACGCGACCACCCGACCCTTCGCGCAGCTGTACAAGTACGCGGCCGCCATTGAGAACGGCGCCGTGCTGCCCACTGCCGAGGACGTGGAACAGACGGCGGAGTCGCTTGAAATTGCGCAACGGTCTGGCGACAACGCCGCGGTGACGTATTCGCTGGTGAATCGTGCCATCGCGCTGATTCACTACGACGACGATTCCGGAAGCAGGGCGGCCGGCCTCGAGTTTCTCACCCGGGCACGCGAGATGTTCGTGGACGAAAAGCTCATCGTGGCGTTGCGGCGCATGTCCGACATCGAATTGGCCCGCGAGCGAAGCCGATTGGGCGATCACGACGGCGCGTCGATGTGATCACGGCAATTCTCGATAGCGGATTCAAAGTCGGGTCGATGATCTTCCGCGGGCCCGGCACCACGGCGCTGGTCGAGTCGCTGCTGTCGCGCGGGTCCGCCTGCGGGGACCCGAAAACACCGAGCGCGCGGAACTGCGGTGGACAGACTGGAGGCGGTACCGACCGAGCCAGGGTTCGTGCTGCATGAGCTTCCGCTGCTGCGGCTACGCGCCCTGCTGGCCCAAGCCCACGGCGATGAGCCCGGCTATCGGCAGTTCGTGGAGCGTTTCCGGGCCAAGGCGCCGAGCGGCCGACTTCCAGGGATATTTGGCGCAGGCCGAAGCGATGGCCAGCGCTTGACCTAATCGGACCGGTCAGCCCTGCTGGACGACGTTCTCGTCAGCCGGATTTGCTGATCTTCGGCGAGCCCGAGTGATACGTCACCTGGTTGTTGATGCCGGAGGCGTCGATGGTGTCGACCGAGTCGACGGTGACCGAGTTATTCATGCCGGACACGGTGAGGCTTGGTGCAATGGCCGCTGATCGTGATCGTGTTGGACACCCCGCTGATCAGTGACGACTGTTGTCCGTTGCAGGTGACCGTCTTGTTCTCGTTGATGCCGGCGATGCTGATGTTGCTCCCCGGCGGCGGCGCCGCGTGCCGGAAGGCCCGGCGGTGGGTGTCCTGCTCCGCTGGTCGACGGGGTCGGGCTCGCGCTGGCGCACTGCGGCGGCGAACTGAACACCGAGGTGTTCGGTGTCGAGGGCTCCACGATGCATTGCTGCTGGAAATCCCGGTGTGCGACATACGCGGCGATGCCGCCGACCACGGCCAGCATGCCGACGACGAAGACCGCGGCCAGGATCCAGAATCACGCGAGTTACCCGAGGCCCGGCGCGGCCCCGCCGGCGAGCGGGGCCCCGAGCCGGACGGGGCGCCTAACCGCGGGCCCGGATCCGGATTGTAGTCGCCATACAGCGGCGGCGGTGGCGGCTGGCCGGCGAGAGGCCGGGTGGGTTTGTACTGGTAGCCGCCGGGCGGTGCGGGCCGCCCAGCTCGGAAGCGCGTGCCGTGTCGGCCAACGGTTGCTCCAGCGCCCGGATCCGGTCTTCCGGGTCATCCTCTGGGTTCATGCCACCGATGCTCCCACCCGGGATCGTGCCGAATAGCCTGTTTGCTTTCGGCGGTAGTTTCGCATCGTGCCGAACTTGTCGAACCGCCAGATCCTGCTGCGTCGCCGCCCCAGCGGGTTGGTCCAGCCCGACGATACCGAGCTGATCACCGCGCCCGCGCCCGAGCCCGCCGACGGCGAGGCGCTGGTCCGCACCACCTACGTCGGGATCGACGCCGCCGCGCGAACCTGGCTCGACGACCAGCCCGGCTACCTTCCGCCGGTGCAGCTGGGTGAGGTCATCCGGGCGGCCGGGATCGGCGAGGTCGTCGAATCTCGTTGTGACGCTTACGCTGTCGGCGACGTGATCACCACGCTCACGCGGCTTTCAGGAGTACGTGATCATCCGCGACGACGTCTTCAGCACGCCCATCCCCGGCGAGGACGACCAGCTGGCGGTCATGTCGGTGTACGGCCCGACCGGCGCGACCGCCTACTTCGGGATGACCGACATCGGCCGGCCCCAGGAGGGGGAGACGGTGGTGGTCTCGGCGGCGGCGGGCGCCACCGGATCGGTGGCCGGACAGATCGCCAAGATCGCCGGCGCCCGGGTGGTCGGCATCGCCGGCGGGCCGGAGAAGTGCCGAGCAGTGGTCGAGGACTTCGGGTTCGACGCGTGCATCGACTACAAGAACGACGACCTGGCGGCCGCGCTCAAGCGGCACTGCCCAAGGCGGGTCGACGTCTACTTCGACAACGTCGGCGGGCCCGATCCTCGACGCGGTGCTGGGCCGGCTGGCCAACAACGCACGGGTCGTACTGTGCGGCGTCATCTCCAGCTACCTGACCGGTGAGCACCCCGGGCCGGCCAACTACGTGAACCTGCTGTCCAAGACCGCTCTCGATGCAGGGATTCAACACGCTGCACCAGTGGGGCCGCTTCGACGAGGCGTACGCCGCGCTGCGCGAGTGGGAGCGCGAGGGCCGGCTCAGGCACCGCCAGACCATCTTTGACGGCATCGAGTCGTGCGTCGACGCCCTCAACGGCCTGTTCACCGGGGCCAACATCGGCAAGACGTTGGTCAAGCTCAGCGAGCCCGCGTCCGCATGAGGCGTTGCGGGTTGTCGGGTTGTCACATGCGCCACATTGGCCCCTTCGGGGGCGGGGTTGTCCGTTTCGCCCGCCTCCGAGCGACTGCGTCCGTGCCCTCCAAATTTTGTCGCGCGGAGGCGGGCAAAAAGTGCGTGCGCCGCGGCCGGTACCAGTGTGGCTGATGTGACTGCGGTTTGCGGCGGCCGCTAGACCCGATGGCGGCGACCCGCTTCGCCCGGCTCCGCCGCGCTTGCGATCGCCGCTAGTCTTCGCCGAGCACGCGATGCAGCGTCTTCTTGGCTTCGGTCAGTGCTTCCAGCACCTTGGCCCGGGTTTCGGCGAGCTGTTGCTTCTGCTCGTCGGTGCCCGTCCAGGTGATCGTGCGAGCCAGTCCGGCCAGTTCGAACAGCTCCCGGCGGATCTTGAAGACGTCGCCGAACTTGGCCGCCCGCTTCAGGAAGGCCTGCGCGGTCTCGCTGCTGATGCCCCGCCAGGCCAGCAGGTTCTGGCCGAGCTCGGTCAGGGTGGCCACGCCGTCGTCGTCGACAGTCACCACGCCCCGTCCGGCGAGCAGGCCGATGGCGAGCTCGGCCATCTCCTGCGGAGGGGTGAATGCGCCGTCGGTTTTTTCCGAAACCCGCTGCACGACCTGCGCGGCGTCAGCCGGCCCGTCGAGCAGCATCGCGGCGGTGCCGAACGCCGCACGCTTGAGTCCCCAGCGACCGTGCTTGCCGAAGCCGCCGAATCCCGGCCCGCCCTGCCCAAAACCGTGGCCGCCGCCGTGACCGCAACCGTGCCCGCCGAAGCCGCCCCCGCCCCAGCCGCCCCCGCCTGAGCCACCGAAGCCGCCCGGGCCCTGCCCCCAGCCGGACCCTCCCGGACCGCCGAAAAATCCGCCACCAAACATCCCAGACATCGTTGTCGCTTCCTTTCCATGACGCTGTGAAGTATCAACTTCCTTGATACCACCCGCTCCCGGAGTGTCAACGAACCTGATGGTGGCCGCCGTCATCGCCGTTCATCTCAGGGGACACTTCGCCACCCTGCGACACGCCGCGGAGTACTGGAAGGCGCGGACAAAGGCCGGAGACCGGCCCAGCGCCGCGGTGAGGTTGAATCTGGCGACTCCAGGAGTGGGCGATCTGATGGCACAGCCGGCCGACGGCAGGTTGGACCTGTTCGCGCCGGCGAACATCTCCGCGCTGGTCGCATATTTGGCGATGGAGAACTGCCCGTCACCGGTCGGGTATGTGCACTTCAGGGTGGTGGGATTTCCCAGCTCGGGGGCTGGCACGAGATCGAGACCGGCAAAACGGACGGGCCCTGGCACATCGACGACATCGCCGCACGGCTGCCGCACTGACCCGTCCGAGCCGACCGGAGCGCAATCGCCTTATTCGGCGAGCCTCTGCGCGGGCTGATAGTGTCCCTTGCTTGTGCCGGAGACGGATCGCCGCCGCATGTTTTTGGCGACTGGGTTCGGCGCGCTGGCGGCCATGATCGCCGTGGCGAAGGCACGGGCATCCCGGCTTTAAACGATTGGTGGTATCTGATATGGATCGTCGCAGCTTGCTGGCGATGACGGGGCTCGGCATGCTGGCCGCTGCGGCCCGCGTCCCGGAAGCCCTCGCCAACCCGACCCATGCGGCACCGCCGGCTGCGCCGGCCGGCGGCTACATCTTCCACGACGAGTTCGATGGCCCGGCCGGCGCGGCCCCCGATCCGGGCAAGTGGACGATACAGACCTGGCAGGACGACGTGTTCCCACCGGTCGACGGGATATACCGCGACGATCGCCGAAACGTCTTCCTCGACGGCAATTCCAATCTGGTCTTGTGCGCCACCCAGGAAATGGGTACCTACTACAGCGGCAAAGTGCGCGGCACCTTCCGCAGCATGATCAACCAAACCTGGGAAGCGCGGATAAAGCTGGACTGTTTGTCCCCCGGTCTGTGGTCTGCGTTCTGGGGTGTCAACGAGGATCCCCTGCCGGACGGCGAGGTCGACATTTTCGAGTGGTACGGCAACGGCAACTGGGCCCCGGGTACCACCGTCCACGCGGCATCCAACGGGAAAACCTGGGAAGGGAAATCGATTCCCGGTCTGGTGGACGGCGGCTGGCACGTGTGGCAAATGCATTGGGCCGAGGACGGATTCCACTTCGCGCGCGACGGGGCACCGTATTTCAGTGTTCCCAACAAACCCATCCACGTCCACGGCGGCGCCCCTGACGACTTCCGGTGGCCGTTCAACAATCCCGGCTACTGGATGACGCCGATGTTTACCCTTGCTGTTGGTGGGGTGGGCGCCGGTGACCCGGCCGCGGGAACCTACCCGGCGTCCATGCTCGTCGACTACATCCGCATCTACTAGGCGATTGATCGCCTTTATCGCTCCGCTTTGATCACCTGAACCAGGTTGAACTGCCAGCGCTCGACCAACCGGAACCCGAGGTCGTGTGGAACCGCGAAGGCGGGCGTCGCGCCGTAGAGCGGGCCGGGCGGCAGCGCCGAGCCCTGCTCGTGAGCGGGCATCGTCGGGTCGGCTTGGGTGATGATCCATACCACGACGCAATGGCTTAAGGGCTGCGTGACGACCTGCGGTATGAGGTTGGTGTCGAAGACGTCGTTGCGGTCCGTTGCCCGTTGCCAAAGCGTGAGGTCGATCAACTTCCGATAGGCATCGGGGCGCGCCGCCAGCAACGGCCGCATCGGGGCGGGCATGAACGTCACCGTGTCGTTGACAAGCAGGCAATCACCCGGTGCTGCCTTGGCGGTGATCACGTCGGCGACCTGGCTGTAGTCCATTCCGTACTTCGCGTAGGGGTCGCGTTGTGCCCGAATGTAATTCGGTGCCGCCGCGACCGCGAAGAGGCCAACCAGGGCCGTCGCCACCCATGGTTTGATCGCCAAGGCGCCCACGCAGACGCCCAGGACCAGTGCCATCGCCGGTGCCGTGAAGGATAAATACCGCGGCGTGTAGACAGGGTGGACCAGCGCTGACCAAACCACGATCACGGCGGTCGGCAGCACCAGCCATGCGACCGCCAAGGTCAACAGTTGCCGATCTGTTTCACAGAGTTTCGCGGATGTGCAGCGCCACAAGACAATAGCCGCCGCCGCGACCAGCGCGGACAGGATCGCGAACGGGGGGCTTCGTTCGAAATATTGTTGAACTATCACATCTTCGATCGTCCGGTGTCCGATAGGCGCGATCCATTTAACCTGTTGAACCTGTCCGACGACCTCAGTCGCGAACGGCGCCAAAGCGCAAACCGTCAGAATCGAGGCAATGGCGAACGGGACCAGGACGGTCCGACCGTATTTCGGGGAGGGCCGGAATGCGCAGATGAAGACGACGTGCGCCATCAGCATGAGCGCGAGATACATGTCGAGCAGAATGGACAGCGTCAGACCGATCCCGTAACACAGCCAAAGCCAACGGCTTTCGCGGCGCGCTGCGCAAACGAGCAATACCGTCAGCCACACGGCCGCCATCATCGACATGGCATAGGGGCGAGCCTCGATACCTGCCCACGTCGTGCGGGGCAAGATCGCGCAGACAACTCCGGCGCTCAGGGCGACGGTGCGAGGCGAAAACTGCTTGCCCAGCACCACAATTCCGGCCGCAGCGGCCCCGGCGGCCAGGCCGCTCGGTACGCGCGACCAGAACTCTGTGGGCGGGAAGATTTGAAACCAGCCGTGCATGATCAGGTAGTACAGGCCGTGCACGGCGTCGACGTTGCTCAGCATCCGCCACAGCTGACCCAGCGAACGACTGTATGACGCGGAAATGGTCGCGGCCTCGTCGTACCAGAAAGACGGACGGCCGGCACCACCCAGGCTCACTGCGGCGCCTAGCACGCCAACGATCAGCGGGTCGGTAGCGGGGACGCGCACCAACTGAACTTACCGTTAGCCTTCGGCCTTCTTGATCTGTTCATGGAGATCGTCGGCGGCCAGCCGCGCGTCCAGAAACGCGCCGGAGGTGGGCAGGCTCAGGTGCAGTTGCGAGGCGCCGCTGACGGCAATCCGGCCATGCTCGAGCTCGAAGTCGAGCACGTGGCCGCCGGCGGTGCGATCGCTGTTCAGAAAATGCAGGTGATAGCCCGCCACCGAGATGCCCTGTTCGAAATCGGGGCTGCGGAACCCGACCAGGGTTCCGTTAGCAGCGCCGATCCGGGTTTCGGCCTGACCCTCGGTCGCTTCGGTCAGCGGTGGATAGGGCTGCTGCTGGGCCGTCACGGTGCGGGTGTGCAGTTCGGCGAATTGGCCGGTGACCCGGATGGCGTAGATCAGGTTGGCGCTGGCGATCTTGTGGTCGATGGCGGCGATGACGCCCGCCCGGTCCATACGGGTTCGGATCTCGATCTCGAGGTCGGCGTGAAATCGGGTCACCGCGGCGAACGGCGTCAGATCCTCCTGGGCCGCGCGGGTGGCGGTTCCGTCGGCTCGCAGCCGGTAGCAGACCCCGTCGAGGACGACCATCTCACCGTCGAGGCGATTGAAGGTGCCAAGGCCGAAGTCGCCGTGCCGCAGGATTTCCGCGACGGTGACATCGCCGTCGTAGACGCCGTCCAGCAGCGCGCTGATAGTGGAGAACTGATACACCTCGGCGTCGTGACGCATGAGAAGCGCTGTGGCCCAGCGGCGAAAGCTATCGAAACTGTCCAGGGTTGCCTTCTCCGATCTACTCGAAGGGGTCGTCGTGCAGGTGTGCGGCCAGATCGATGTTGCGGCTGTAGTCGACGGGAACGTCGATCAGCGACGGCCCTTCCTCGTCCAGAGCCCGTCGCAGGATGGCGCCGAATTCGTCGATGGTCGTCGCCCGGTAGCCATGGGCGCCGAATGCCGCTGCGTAGGAAACGATGTCGTAGTCGCCGAGCTGCACGCCGGATGTGCGGCCGTATTTGAGGTCTTCCTGGAAGCCCACCATGTTATAGGTGTTGTCGCGAAAGATGATGTGTGTGAACGTCAAACCCAGCCGGGTCGCGGTCTCCAATTCCTGCGCGGAGAACAGGAAGCCGCCGTCACCGGAGACCGACACCACGTCGCTGCCGGGCCGGACCAGGCAGGCCGCCATCGCCCAGGGCAGCGCGACGCCCAGGGTTTGTTGTCCGTTGGAGAACAGCAGCCGCCGCGGCTGATAGACCTGGAAATGGCGGGCCATGTGGATGTACACCGACCCGACGTCGCACGCGATCGTCGCGTCGTCGTCGAGTTCCTCGCGCAGCCGCAGCACGACGGCCACCGGGTTTAGCCCCGGCCCGTCCGGTGCGTTGTTGAGCGCCGCCGCGTCGATCTCGGCCAGCGCCTGGCGCTGCTGCGCGATCTGCGCCTGATATTCGGGTGTCAGCGCCAATCGGCCCTCCAGGCAGGCGGTCAGTGCGCTCAGGGTTGCCGCGACGTTGCCGCGCAACTCCATCGTGGGTTGATAGCTGTTGTCGATCTCGGCGGGCAGCGAGTCGATATGCACGACGGTGCGCCGCTGCAGATGTCGATCGCTGTTCCACAGCTCGGGGTCGTACTCCACGGCGTCATAGCCGACGGCGATCAGCACGTCGGCGTGGTCGACGACGAGATCGCCCGGCTGGTTGCGGAACAGCCCCACCCGGCCCAGGTAGCGGTCTTCCAGCGCGCGCGAGATCACCCCGGCCGCCTGGAAGGTCTCGACCACGGGCAACCCGGTGGCCTTGACGAGGGTGCGCAGGGCTTCGCAGCCTTCGGGATCGGCGCCGCGCGCACCCACCAGCAGCGCCGGACGTTGTGCCTCGCGGATCAGGAAACTCGCCTGGACGATCGCCTGGGCCGGGGCGGCGGCAAGCGGGGGAACCGGCAGCCGGGCCATGATGCCCGCCGAGGTCGACGCGGCCAGCACATCCGCGGGCAGCACGACGGCCGTCGCCCCACGCGGCTCGGTGACCGCGGCGCGGAACGCGCTGACGGTGGCCTCGGCGACGTTATCGGGGTCGTTGACCTCGCCGGTGAACTTGGTGACCGTCTTGAGCAGTGCGGCCGCGTCCATCGACTGGTGGGTGCGCTTGAGCCGATCCTCGCGGCGCACCGCGCCGCACAGCGCCACCACCGGATCCTGCTCGGTGTTCGCGGTCAGCAGGCCGGTGGCCAGGTTGGTGGTGCCGGGCCCGGACGTCACCAGCACCACGCCCGGGACGCCGGTGAGGCGGCCGATTGCGCCGGCCATGAACGCCGCGTTTTGTTCGTGCCGGCACACCACCAACTGCGGGCCGCCGTCGACGAGGGCGTCGTACACCGCATCGATCTTGGCGCCGGGTACGCCGAAGACGTACTCGACACCCTGCGCGGACAGCACGTCGACGATCTTCTGGGCGCTGCGCACGGATTCACCGGTGGCCATTTACGAATCGTATGAGGGTCGCGCAAACACGAAATTTCGACTCGTCGACTACGGGGTGGGTATTGCAGCTGGCGGCGATCTTCTTCGCGGTCGGGTTCACCGAGTTCTATCCGGGACACGCCGCCGCCAAGGCGGCCCTGGCGGCGGGGGAGACGCCCGACTAGCCGGCGCCGTCCAGGGTCAAGCTGGTCGAATGGCTGCCCAGCTTCGTCCTCGTCGCGGGCATATTGGGTTGGGCCACCGGGGCGCTGGAAGACGTGGTCGGAATCGGCGTGATCGTCGCCGGGATCGCCGGCAGTGCGCTGATCGCGAAGCTCTCCCCGGCCGCCGATTCGAACGTATGATCGATGGGTGGTTCCGCTCGGGTCGATCGGGTACAACGGCCAGCCGGTCCGCAACCCGTTTCGGGTGGTACGCCCGCCGATCACGGTGCTCATTGACCTGACGGTGCTGTTCCCGCGCGAGCCGCACCGCTCGGGCCGGTACCAGCCCAACGGTCTGCAGCTGCACAAGGTCGTCGAGGGGCGTCTGAGCTGCTGGGGCATCTGCGAGCAGGGCGACTGGTGGGGGCTGGTGACCTACCCGATCGCGTACGGGTCGAAGCGAAAATCCGTGACGCATTGGGTACCGGCCTGGACGTTGCGCCGAAAACGTTAGGCGCCCGATCATCGCTTTACGGCGTGCGCGGTGGCGATCCGGGCCGGTCAATGCGAAGATTGCTGCCCGTGGCAGGAAGCTGGGGCTCGTTAACGGCCGGGCTGGTTGCGCTCGCGCTGGTCATCTCGGTCTCTCCGTTGTCGGTCATCCCGGCGGTGCTGGTCCTGGATACGCCGCGACCGCGGCCGACCAGCGTCGGTTTCCTCGGCGGCTGGGTGCTGGGCCTGTGCGCGGTGACCGCGCTCTTCATCGCGGGCTCCGGCGGGCTCGGCAGTATGCACAAAGCGCCGCCGGAGTGGGCGTCCTGGCTGCGCGTGGTGTTGGGGTCGGCGCTCATCGCGTTCGGCGTCTGGCGGTGGGTGACCCGGCATGGCAGCACCGAGGCGCCGCGCTGGATGAGGTCGTTTTCCACCCTCACGCCGGCGCGCGCGGGGATCACCGGGGCGGTGCTGGTGGTGGTCAGGCCCGAGGTCCTGATCATGTGTCTGGCGGCGGGAGTGTCCATCGGCACCAGCGATCTCGGCGTCGCCGGCCGGTGGATATCCGCCGCGATCTTCGTCGCCGTCGCCGCGTCCTCGGTCGCCATCCCCATCCTGGGTTACCTGGCCGCCGGTGATCGCCTCGACGATGCGCTGGCCCGCCTCAAGAAGTGGATGCAGGAGAACCATGCCGCGCTGCTCGCGGTGATCCTGGTGCTGATCGGTTTAATGGTGTTTTACAAAGGAATTCACTCCTTGTAGTCAGTGCTGTGACCAGCGCGCCGGGCGGCCGCGAAGTACGCGCGGGCGCGCAGGTCTGACGGCTGCAGCCCGCCCGACGGCGTCATCTTGACGGGTAGCCGCGCGTCGAGGCCGAGTCGCCAGCGCACCTCGTCGAGCATCCGGAACAGGCCCAGCACCGGCGGCTCCCACAATTTCCAGACTCCGCAGGGTTTCGCGCGCGACCCGGTCGCCTTGAGGATCCCGTTCACCGCACGCCGCGCCGCCTCGTTGGCGCCTTCCATAGTCGCCAGGTCGGTGTTGGTCTGGACGAAGTCGGACGCCAGGAAGAAGTTGGGAATCCGGGTGACCGCGTGCGGCCGCTTGGCCCACGAGCCCGCCGTGTTGACCAGCAGCGGCTCGGCGTTGGTCGCCTTGCCCGGGTTGGGGAACTGGATGTCCGGATCGAGGAACCAGGTGACGACATTGCTGCGCTTCAGCGCGTTGTCGCCGATGTGTTCGACGATCTGCTTCCACACCTCGTCGCGAATCTGCGCCTTCGTGCACTCCCTGGCGGGTTTTCCCTTCGATCCCGGCGTGCACCAGTCGGAGATGTCGACCGACAGGATTCCCCCCACGCTTCCGTCGCCGAGACGATTGAAATCGACGTCGCGCCAAAACTGTCTTTGCGAAATCGCAGTCAGTGCCCACGCCGAGTCGACGAAGAGGACGTGGCCGTCCACGATCGGCACGTCCTGGTGCAGGTAGTAAATGATGCCGTTCATCCACCGGATGGTCAGCTCTTTGTTCTTCAGTGGGCGCAGCGCCGGCTCGGCGGCGAGCAACTCCTTCGTCAGCAGGGGCCGCAGCCGCTCGAGCGGCAGCGCCGAGACGTAGTGGTCAGCCGTGATTTGTTTGATTTCGGCGCCGCTGCGCACGGTCACACCGGTGATGCGGCTTCCGTCGCAATCGATCTGGCTGACCTCGTAACCCTGGTGTAGCTCGACTTTGAGGCTGCCGTGCAGATACTCCACCCACGGGTCGATCCACCGCTTGCTGGTGGGCCCGTTCAGCACACCGTCGGCATGCCGGCCGGGGATTGACGTGCAAAAGATCAACTGCCACAGGATCGACGCACCGGTACGCGCCGACATCTCCTCAGCCTTTGCGGCGACCAGCGTGCGGGTCATCCCGATGGCGAGGAACTTCTTGAAAGCCGCGGACCGGTGTTCGGCGTCCACGAAGTTCCACCACGTCATGTTCTCCCACTCCTCGATGCGTCGCTGATCGCACGAGGTGAGAAACGTCAGCATCCGCTCGAAGAACGCGGCCAGTTCGTGTGGGGGGATACCGAGTTGGGTGCCGATGGACCAGATGAACCTGGACGCGACCGCAAAGTCGTCGAGCGAAGCGGGCGGAGTCATCGGGCCGACGTATTCGTCGCGCCCGCCGGCCTGCGCCAGCATCATCCGTTTTGGGGTGACGAGGTTGTGGAAAACCTTGTGGTCCTCGTCCGGGATGCGCCCCATCGTGTCGTAGAGGTGGCGGTAGAAACCCGGGAAGAAGCGGAAGCCGTGCTCGGCGGGCAGCGGCTCCCGGCCGGGTGTTTGCGAGCCGGGCATCGGCAGTGAGCGGGCCTTGCCGCCGAACACCCCACGCTGCTCGTATACGTCTACCTTGAATCCACGCTGGGCCAGCTCGTGGGCGGCGCTCAGGCCGCCGACACCGCCGCCAAGTACCGCCACGGTCGCCACGGTCGTCACGGTCGTCACGGTTGAAGGCTACCGACCGGGCGCCCAAGAGCGCGATACTGAAACGCATGCCGCCAGCGTCGTCCAGCCGCCCTAACCGCGCTCGCAGTCCTCGCCGCGTTCGCAGTTCTGTTGCGACGCCCGACCTGAAGCCCATCGAAGAGGTGCTCGACAAAATTCGGGAGATCATCAAATGGTCCATCGATAATGAAAGCCCGATAGGTTACTTCGCCGCGCTGTACCTGGGAGTGACCCTCGACATTCGTCAAGCCATCCAGGACAACAAGTTCCAGGACGGGAAGCGGATGGTTGAGTTCGACGCGAAATTCGCCAAGCGCTATTTCGACGCCGTCGAAGCGCACCACGGCGGCAAAACGAAGCCGCTGCAGGCGTGGCAGGTGGCTCTCGAGGATCACGCCACACCACTTATCGTTGTGCAGCATTTGATGATGGCGATGAATGCCCACATCGATCTCGACCTCGGCATCGTCACCCAGGAGATTGGCAGCCAATGCAAGTCGATGGACGAGATCCACAACGACTACATCGCCGTCAACAAGGTCCTGTCGCTGCGGGTCGCCGTCGTCCTCAAGGACCTCGAACAGATCTCACCGGTTCTGCACAAATACCGAAGATGGCTGAAAAACGCTGACACCGGCTTCGTCAGTGCCGCACTGACCGCGTTCCGCGACGATGCCTGGAAGTTCGCCTGCGGGCTGGCCGGCAAATCGGGCACCGACCGAGACGACATGATCGGAACACGCGACCGCGGGTGCGCCGTGCTCGGCGGGTGGTACGTGGATCCGCAGCCGTTCCCGATCATCATCGAAGCCATCGGCGAAGACGAATGCCACGACGTCGCCCACAACATCAAGGTGTTGAGCGGGGCCGCGAAAAATCTCACGCCGTTGCCGCGCAGCCTGTATACGCCTCTGTCGCAACTGCATTGAGGACGAATCCCGTATTTGGGCGCCCCGGTCAGGTTCGCAGGTTTGCGCGCGCGAGCTCGGCCCTGACGCGTTGGGCCCACAATGGCGTGCCCATCTGCTGGAATGCACGCAACGCCGCACCCAGCGTTGCCGCGGCAGTCTCGTGGTCGCCCCGCCGATCCTGTAGCTGCCCGAGCAGCAGCTGAGTCCGGGCCCGCTCGAATGGCATCGCCAGTCGCTCGTGCTCGGTCATCGCCCGTTGCGCCATCCCCTCGGCCGCGACGACGTCGTCATGGGCGGCCAGCCACATACTGCGGCACCGCGCGCCGACCGCCAGCAACCAGGACCGGTTGAGCCTGGCGCCATTTCGCTCCAGCGACTCGATCAACGGCACCGCCTCATCGAGCCGGCCGAGCGCGACCATGGCCTCGATTGCGTCGGGGAGGTGCCAGGCGATCATCATCTCCGAACCCGGCAACGCGTCGAAACTTCTCAGCAGCGGCTCCAGCGTCGTCAACGCGCCGACATGGTTTCCCAGCGAGACCTCCACGAAACCTAATGTTTTGGTTGGCCATTCGGCCATCCGCGGCGAATCGCATTGCCGCGCGCCCTCGATCACCGCCGCGGCGTCGGCGCGCGCATCGGACAACCGGCCGGCGTAGGCGTTGACGACCGCGCGAATTGTCAGCGGGATGATCAGGATGTCGCTACCGCCGATCTGTTCGGCGCGTTCGACGGCGTCCTCGGCGTTTTGGGTGGCCTCGCAGAACTCGCCCCGCCAAACGTCGATCAGCGCAAGAAATCCGGCGACGGCCATCAGGTCGCGTTCGGCGCCGCGCTCACCGAAGTGCAACCGCAGCGCCTGCATGCGGTCGTATGCTTCCTGCAGCTGTCCTATCCAGGCCAGCACCAGGGCATCGATTACGCTGGCGCGGAAATAAATTGGGACATCGATGTCGCGGTCTTCCAGCTCAACCGCGCGCCGCAAAGCGGCCTCATCCAACCCGGTTCCGTGCTGAAAGTTCACGAACACCCAATTCGTCAGGGCCTGACTCGTCAGCGCCGGAACGCCCAGTTGCTCGGCGAGGGTAACCGCCTCGCGTGCGTGGCGCAGCGCCGCATCGAACTCGCCCGTGTTCACCTCCGCCATCGACAACATCAGGACGGTGCGGGCCAGCATCGCGGGGTTGTCCTTGACGTCGTCGAGCGCGCGGTTGAGATGGTTAGCGGCGTTGGCAAACCTGTTGTCGTAGATGCGGATGCCGGCGAGAATGTGCAACGCCAGCGCTCGCAGGGTGCCCGGCCGCAGCCGCTCCAGCAGGGGCTCGAGCATGTCCCGGGCCTGTTCGTGGTTGCCCGCCTCGAAATGATGGCCGGCCGACCGTACGTAACGTGATGGCTTGTCTCCGCCCAGCCGTATTGCCATATCCAGCAATTCGGCCGCGGCTGCCGGTGCGCCCCGGGCTCGGGCCGCGCTGGCGGCGTCGTCGAGCGCCTGCAGAATCTCCGGATCCGCGCTGACCGCGGCCAGCGCGAGATGTCTCGCCTTGAGCTCGGGTTGCGCGACGATGCCGGCGAGCGTGCGATGCATGTGCCTGCGACGTGCCGGCGTCGCCTCGGTGTAGACACCCCTGGCCAGCAGCGGATGCGAAAACCGCATCCGGTTGCCGTCGATCGCCACGATGCCGTTGCTCTCAACGTCTTCGAGCAATGCCACGCACTGCTCCACGCTGGTGCCGGTGACCTGCGCCAGCAACTCCACTGTGGGATCGGCCAGACACGCGGCGGCCAGCAGCACCTCTCGGACATCACCAACCAGGCGACCGATCCGGCGACGCACCAACTCGGTCAGCGTGCCGGGCAACGCCGGCTCGGCGGTTGTCGCCTCGTCGCTCATGGCGCGGGCCAGTTCGATCGCATAGAACGGGTTGCCGCCGGAGATCTCGGCGATCTTGACCAACTTTGGCCGCGGCAACGTTCGATCCAATTTCGCCGCGATCGTCGCCCGTATACCTTCTAAACCCATGGGGCGCACCCGAACTCGAGCGACAGCATCCGGCCGGCTCAATTCCAGCCACGATGTCGCAATGTCGGTGTCCGACTCGGTCCGCTCGGCCACCAGCACGCCCACCGTGCCTTTCAGTCGCCGCGCGGCGAAGGCCAGCGCCTCCTTGCTTGAGGTATCGAGCCATTGCACGTCGTCGACGGCCAGCAGTATCGGCGCGTCTATCGCGACCTTTTCCAGCGCCGACAGAAATGCCGCGGCGACCACACGTTGATCCGTTGCCGGACCTTCACCGCCGGCGCGCAACATGACACGGTCCACTGCGAGTCGTTGCAGCGGCGGCAATGCGGCGATGACGTCTAGGTTGATGTCGGCGATGAGGTCGGCCAACGACGAATACGCCAAAACCGACTCCGTTGCTCCCACCCGCGCCGAGAGCACCCGGAAGCCACGCTCAACCGCCTCATCCAGGGCGGTCTGCCACAAGGTGGTCTTGCCGATACCGGCTTCTCCCGCGATGACCAATCCCGAGACGCGGGCACGCGCCGAAATCAAGAAGTGGGTTACCGCCTGCAACTCGACTGAGCGGCTCACCACGCCGGAAGGCATGCGCTCGATCGCTTCTGACGGGCGTTGCCGAGTCGCCGGTGCCGCGGAGAAGGGGTCGGGCTGTGCAGTGAGCTCCCGCACTGGCGGGTCCGACGCGCCGCCGGGGGCGGCGAGGGGGTATCCGGCCGCGAGCGGTTCCTGCGACGAAATCGAGGTGGCGAGCGCCTGGCGAGCGGCGCGGGCCAGCTCCAAGATGGTGGCGTATCGCTCGCTGGGTTCCTTGGCCATGCCCTTGGCGATGACGTCGTCGAAGGCCGCGGGCACCGACGGGCGGATGCTCGACGGTCGCGGCGGCGGTGTCGCGAGGTGTGCGCCCAGCTGTTGCTCCATGCTGTCGCCGGGGAACGGGTAGCTGCCGGTCAGGCACTCGTGCAGCACGCAGGCCAGCGAGTAGATGTCCGAGCGGGCATTGACCGGACCCCTGGTGAACCGCTCAGGTGCCATGTAATGCACCGTGCCGATCACGCCGTCGATGGTGGTCGAGCCCGCCGCGCCGGCGGCGCGCGCGATCCCGAAATCGATCAGGTACGCGAAGTCGTCCTGGGTGACCAGGATGTTCGTCGGCTTGACGTCGCGGTGCACCAAGTCCGCGTCGTGGGTGGCCTGCAACGCCTTCGCCGCCTGTTCGATGATCCAAACCGCGCGCGCCGGCGGCAGCGGTCCGGCCGCGATGAGTGCCCCCAAGTCACGGCCGTTAATCAGCCGCATGTCGACGAACAGCCGGCGTTCAATCTCCCCGTACGTGTGGATCGGCACCACGTGCGGCTCGCTCAGCCTCGCGGCGGCGTGTGCCTCACGGCGAAAGCGTCTTTTGAACACATCGTCGGCGGCGAAGTGCGACGGAAGCAGCTTCAAAGCCACGAAGCGGTCGGTGGCGGTGTCGTACGCCCGCCACACTTCTCCCATCCCGCCTCGGCCCAGCATTTCGATCAGGCGGTACTGTCCGAACGGAGTCCCCTTCACCGAGTCGTCCCCATGCCCTCCTGAGGTCCACCCACGCAACGGGCTACTGACTTGGCTGAACGATAGACCCCGTCAGTGGCGGTTGCACACGCAAGGTCCGGCCTCACAGCTTGTTCCAAGGCCCGCGTCACAGCAAGGAACCAGGCCAACGTGGTGTGATGTCAAGTGCAGGCCGCTGGAGTCCGATCGCCCGCGGGAAGGAACACGTGTCGTACCCGAATCAGGGATCGCCGGACCGCAACGTGCCCCGATCCCAGCAACCTACGCAGATCGAGCACGTGGGCTGGCCACGACAAGCGCCACCGCCCCAGGGCGCTTCACCCTACGGCGCGCCACCCTATGGCGCAGCACCTTACGGCGCACCGCCCTATGGCGCCGCACCTTACGGCGCACCGCCTTACGGCGCCGCACCTCCGCAATACCCGCCCTATGGCCCCGCGGCGCCGCCGCAACAGGGGCGTCCTCGGCGCTTGAGTTGGGGCTGGGGCGTTCTCGGGGTCATCGCGCTGGCCGGCGCGGTGGCGTTGCTCGTGCTACGGCCGGAAGTCATCGGCCCGAGCGTGTCACGATTCGCGGCGGCGGAGCTGATTCTGCTTGGCGTGCTTTTGCTCCTGGTTCCGATTTGGCGCGGCGTAGCCATTGGGTTCGCGTCAGTCGGTCTCGTGGTGGCTTCCGCCGACCTGGCTCTGGCTGTCTACGGATCATTCGGGCTGAGCCAGTGCGGCTATGACGGGGCCTCGGCTTTCAAGGTGTGGCGCTCCCAGTCGCAATGCCCCGCCTCCCTGGGACCCCCAGAGCTGGAGAAGTGGGCGATCGTCGCCGGCTTCGGTCTCCTGCTCTTCCTGGTTGCGCTGTTCGCGCTGCGATCGTTTCGGCGGAGTGGCCCGGCTTCTCGCGATTGAGGCGAATCGACAAATTTGCTGAGGTAGCGGCCTACGATTTGCCCATGCCGCTTGCGGTCGGCGAGGAGTTTGCGGGATACACCGTCATTCGGGTGCTCGGTGCCGGCGCGATGGGCACGGTGTACCTCGTTCAGCATCCGCGGTTGCCGCGTCAGGACGCGCTGAAGGTGCTCTCGGCCGACCTGACCACCGATCCGCAGTACCGGGCCAGGTTCCTGCGTGAAGCCGACGTCGCGGCGGACCTGTCCCATCCGAACATTCTGGGCATCCACGACCGGGGTGAGTCGGGCGATCAGTTTTGGATCGCCATCGACTTCGTCCGTGGCACCGATGCCGCGAAACTGTTGCGCGAGCACTATCCGCAGGGGATGCCGGTCGGCGTGGCGATGCCGATCATCACCGCGGTGGCGTCCGCCCTGGACTACGCCCACCAGCGTGGGCTGCTGCATCGGGACGTCAAACCGGCCAACATCCTGATCGCTGACCCGGGGTTGGAGTCGCAGCGGGTGTTTTTGGCCGACTTCGGGATCGCGCGCCGTGTCGACGACACGGGACTGACCGCGACCAACATCGCCGTCGGGACGGTTGCCTATGCCGCGCCCGAGCAGTTGATGGGTGAGTCGATCGACGCGCGAGCTGATCAGTATGCATTGGCGTGCACCGCTTTTCACTTGCTCACCGGGACGCAGCCCTACGATCACGCCAGTGCGGCGGCTATCATCACCAAACATGTGATGGCGCCGCCGCCGCCGATCGGGGAACGCCGGCCCGAGTTGGCGGCGCTGCAGTCGGCGTTTGCCAGGGCGATGGCCAAGAAGCCATGGGATCGGTTCGCCCGGTCCCAGGATTTCACGAACGAGTTGCGCCGCGCGCTCGGTGGTGGTGCCACGCATCTGGCTCCGCAGTTCCCCCCACGGAAGCCGCCCCGCCGCCGTTCCCGCCGGCAAGTGTGCAGGGGCCGCAGCCCGTGCGCGATCAGGACATCCACGGCGGCAACCGGCCGGCGCGGCGCACCCCTAAGCGGCGTACCCCCATCGTGGTCGGCGCCCTCGTTGCAGCGGCATTGCTCATCGCCGGCGGCGTCTTTGCGGCCGTCAAGCTCACCGGGCACCACAGTCCCCCCGCCGCCGCGCCGACGAGCGCCGCGGCGGTCAGCAGCGGTCCCTTCACCGGGACATACCGGGCCGACTATGACCCCCCCACCGGACCTGGCCTGGACGGCAAAGTCATCCCGGGCGCCCAGCCGGCAACGATCACGTGGGGCGTGCGGTCGGTCTGCCAATCTGCCGGGTGCGTGGCGGTTGCGGCACGCCTCAGCGGCGATGCCACCTCCTGACGACGCTCGTCTTCGACGACGTAGGCGGACACTGGCTGGCGGTCGGCCTCGCCACCGACACGTGCCGCGGCGCCAACTCCGAATTCTGGATAGCGATGTTCCTGCAACCCCGTCCCGACGGCACGCTGGCCGGCGAAATCACCAAGACGAGCGCCAACAACTGCTCGGTGCAAAAGGCCGTGACCTTCACGCGCACCGGAGACGTCGACGCCAACCGGGTTGCCGACCCCACCAGCCAGACGCCGCGGGTAAAGTCGCCGGCCGAAGCAGTGCACGGTCGCTACCACAACACGACGATCTGGGCGAATGGCGGAAAACCGGCGGAGAATGACTGGGTCGTCCGTACCGACTGTCTTCGCACCGGCGAACGGTGCATGAGCTTTTTCCATGCACCGCCGGATACTTCCAGAGTTCTGGTGTTCAGCGGCAAGAGCTGGATTCTGTCGGTCGAGGGTGACGTGGAGTGTAGGAACGGCAACAGCATGGTCGCCAAGGACACCGCTGAGTTTCCGCTGCCGCAACCAACGCAGGATCCGATCACGTTGATCGCCGGGCACGGCCACCACGAGCAGACCGCGCCTTGCGCCACGAAGGTCGAATTCGACGAAAAATTCGAGCGCACCGGCGATTAGCGTGGAGTTTCCCACCACTCGCCGCGGGCGATAAGAACATCACGAAGTATGTCGGCGCGATCGGTGATGATGCCGTCCACGCCGATGTCCAGAAGCGCGTGCATCGCAACGGGATCATCGATCGTCCAGGCATGCACCTGACGTCCTGAATCATGCAAAGCCGCAACCAGTCTCGGGGAGATGATGGCCAACCCGCCAATGCGTGGCGGCAGTTGGACGCAGTCGCTGTCGCGCAACATCCGCCAGGCGTACGCGGGGCCGGCGGGAGTCGCCGCCGCCAGCAGCGCCAGGATGGCTCCCACACCCGCCGCACTCGCGACCCGCTTGGACAGCAGGCGCAACGCGTGCCGCCGACGGCGCTCGGAGAACGAGGTGACGAGCACTCGGTCGTGTGCGCTCAACCGTTCGATGACGTCGACAGTGGGAACGACGGCCGAGTTGGCCTTGATGTCGACATTCACCCGGATGTCCGGCATGCCCGCGAGGAGGTCCTCCAGGGTCGGGATCGTCTCTCCGGCACCCAAATCCGCGGTGCGGACGTCGCGCCAATGCAGCCGGTCAACGGCGCCCGGCATGCCCGTTTCGGGCCCGATCCTGCGGTCGTGCAGGAGCACCGCGACGCCATCGCGGGTCGTGCGAACGTCCGTCTCGACGTAGAGGTACCCGAGCTTGGCCGCTTCGTGGAATGCCCCCATACTGTTCATCGGCAGCCGGAACGCCGTAAATCCCCTATGTGCCATGGCAATTCGGCCGGTACAGCGTAGAAACTCCACACTACCGACGCCGCCGTCATCGCCCATCAGCCAAGTATCCCTATCCGGGAAGAAATGCGTTCTCTCTAAATTGTGCCGAATGGGTGGCAAATCCAATCGGCCGCGAGTGCTTTCCTGCGCGCTGCCGAGGCGGTCCGGGTGCGGTCGTTGCACTCCATGCCCGTGCGGTTCACTCCTTCGGTCAGGTCGCGCACCTCCGCATAGCATTCCGGGACGGCGTTGGCGCGAACTCGCAAATTTGCTGGATCGGCGGGCCTACGATTTGCCCATGCAGCTTGCCATCGCCGAGGAGTTTGCCGGATACACCATCCTGCGGATCCTCGGTGCCGGGGGAATGGGCACGGTGTACCTGGTGCAGCATCCGCGGTTGCCGCGTCAGGACGCGCTGAAGGTGCTCTCGGCCGACCTGACCACCGATCCGGAGTACCGGGCCAGGTTCCTGCGCGAAGCCGATGTCGCGGCCGGGCTGTCGCATCCGAACATTCTGGGCATTCACGACCGGGGTGAGTCGGGCGATCAGTTTTGGATCGCCATCGACTTCGTCCGTGGCACCGATGCGGCCAAACTGTTGCGCGAGCACTATCCGCGGGGGATGCCGGTGGAACTGGCGATGCCGATCATCGCCGCGGTGGCCTCCGCTCTGGACTACGCCCACCAGCGTGGGTTGCTGCATCGGGACGTCAAACCGGCCAACATTTTGATCGCTGACCCGGGGTCGGAGTCGCAGCGGGTGTTTTTGGCCGACTTCGGGATTGCGCGCCGTGTCGAGGACACGGGTCTGACCGCGACCAACATCGCCGTCGGGACGGTGGCCTATGCCGCGCCGGAGCAGTTGATGGGTGAGTCGATCGACGCGCGGGCGGATCAGTATGCCCTGGCGTGCACCGCTTTTCACTTGCTCACCGGGACGCAGCCCTACGATCATGCCAGTGCGGCGGCGGTCATCACCAAACATGTGATGGCCCCGCCGCCGATCGGGGAACGCCGGCCCGAGTTGGCGGCGCTGCAGCCGGTGTTTGCCAGGGCGATGGCCAAGAAGCCGTGGGAGCGGTTCGCCCGGTGCCAGGATTTCACGAATGAGTTGCAGCGTGCGCTCGGCGCGGGTGCCACGGGTCGGGTGCCGGAGCCGCCGCGCGCGCAGGACACGACGTTGGCGCGTGACTTCGGCTACGGCCCACACGCTTCGTACCCCCCGACGCCGCCGCCCTTCGTGCCACCGCCTTCCGGCAAGCGGTCGCGCGTTGGCGTGGTGGTTGCCGCGCTCGTGGCCGCGGCATTGCTGATCGCGGGTGGCGTCTTCGCGGTCGTCAAGCTCACCGGACACCGCAGTCCGCCCGCCGCCGCGCCGCCGAGCGCCGCGCCGCCGAGCGGCACGGCGCCCAACTCGGGCCCCTTCACCGGCACCTATCGGGGTGACTATGGCCCGCTCGCCTTCATCGACGGCGACCTTGTTCAGGGTGCGGCGCCATCAACAACCACGTGGGGCGTGCGCTCGGTGTGCCGCTCCACCGGCTGCGTGGCGACGGCGGCACGCCTCAGCGGCGCCGTCGTATCGCTACAGACGATGGTGTTCGACGATGTCGGCGGATCCTGGGTTGCGGTAGGCCTGGCCACCGATACCTGTCTCGACGTGCAAACCGAATTTTGGGTGACGCTGATCCTGCAACCGCGTCCCGACGGCACCCTCACCGGAGATATCAGCAAGACCTCCGCCAACGGCTGCGGGTTTCATAAAACCGTAACCTTCCCCCGCACCGGAGACGTCGACGTGAACGGCGTCGCCGACCCGGCCGGCCAACCGCCGCGGGTGGTGTCGCCCGCCGAAGCGCTGTGGGGCCATTACCACCTGAAGCGCAGCGTTGCGGGCAACAACACCAACAAAGTTGAGGAGGACTATGCCGTCCGTACCGACTGCCTCCGCACTGGCGATCGGTGCATGAGCGCGTTCCACCACCAGCCGGCTATCTTCCAGCCGACGTTATTCAGCAACGGAAACTGGGCCTTGGTGACCGTGATAGACCAGAAGTGTCCGTCCGGCGACACGTCGCACGTGAAACGCAACATCCAGTATCCGCTGCCGCAACCGGCGCAGTATCCGATCACGCTACTCACCGGGCACGGGCACCAGGAACAGACTGGATCCTGTGCCCTCTCCGCAGATATTGACGACACCTTTTCACGCACCGGTGACTAGCGGGCGCCCATCAGGTGAGCAGCTCCGTCGCGGGCCCGATCCGCTAAGCGATCGAGCCACTCGGCCAGCATTGTTTTTTCGGCCTGCGTCAACGCACCATCGCCGTCGGTAAGCAACGATTCGCGCAATGCGACGGCACGTCCGGGCAGGTCTGAAGGGTTCGGCTGCTGGGAGCCGTCAGCCACTATTGCGGCGATGGCGTTCTCCCGCATGATCGCCGACAATTGCGGGTCACGGTCGTCGGGTACCACGCGAATCTGGGTCAGCACGTAGCCCACCGCGGCGGCATGCACGAACTCGACGGCGCGCTTGACGCTCATGCGGAGCAGGCCGCGATCGCCGATTCGCGCGATCAACCCGTGCAGGATTTCGAGCGACTCGCGGGCCAGCGATGGCATCCGGCCGGGACGGGGCTGGACGTAGGCCAGGATATAGCAATCGGGATGCGTGAGGCCGAAGTCGACATGAAGGTCCCATGAGTCCCGGAAGTCCTGCACGGGGTCGCCGGTGAGCACGGCTCGTCGCTTGTCCTGCAGATAGCTTTGCAGCACGTATCCCGTGACGGCGTCCAGCAGGCCCTGCTTGTCCCCGAATTGCCGGTAGATGGTGGGCGGCTGCACGCCGGCCGCCGCCGCGACGGCCCTGGTCGAAACCGCATCTACGCCGCCGGAGCTGAGCAGACCGGCGGCGGCCCACAGCACCTTCTCCGCCGCTTCGGCGCCGGTGGTCCGCGGCTTGTCCTCCTGCATGTTTCCAACGATAACAAATTCTAGGTTGCAGCGATAAGTATCGGTGATATCGTTGTTTGAGTAACACTGTTAACAATGGGAATAGCGAGGGAACGCCTCATGTCATTGCCCACCGAATTCGTACGACTTCGTCGTCGTCGGCGCCGGCCTCGCCGGCTCCGTGATCGCCGGCCGGCTCTCCGCGGACCCGGGCGCGCGTGTGCTGCTGGTCGAGGCAGGCAGCGCGACGCCGCCACCCGCCAGTGCCTCTCCACCGTTGTGGCCCAGCATGATTGGCAGCTCGGCCGACTGGGGTGACTCGACAACCGTGCAGTCGGCCACCGGGTCGTCAGTGCGGCTGGTCCGGGGCCGCGGCATCGGGGGGTCGTCGGCGACCAACGCCATGATGTTCGTCCGCGGCCACCCGAGCAGCTACGCCGCGTGGGAGAACGTCGGCGCCAAGCGCTGGGGATACGAGGACCTGCTGCCGTATTTCAAGCGCAGCGAGACCGCCGTCGGGGGCGATCCGGCGCTGCGGGGTGATAGCGGCCCGATGCGGGTGTCGGAGGTCAATCCGCTGCATCCGGTCATAGCCGCGGGCCTCGACGCCGCGGTCGAGTGCGGATACCGGAGGGCCACAGACATCAGCGCGGGAATGGAACTGGGGTTCGGCCCTTGCTTTGTCAACGTCGTCGACGGGAAACGGCTCAGCGCCGCCGACGCGTACTTGTTGCCGGCCTTGGGCCGCCCGAATCTCCAGTTCGTCGCCGGGGCAACCGTGCACCGGCTCCGGATCGAGGACGGCCGGTGCACCGGTGTGGAATACAGCGCGGGAGACACCGAAATCGATTTCGGTCGCGACCGCCGGCGAGGTCGTGCTCACCGCCGGCACGGTCGGCTCGGCCCAGCTGCTCATGTTGTCCGGAGTTGGTCCGCGGCAACACCTTCGGGATGTCGGTGTCGGGGTCACCCTCGATCTGCCGGGCGTGGGCGCGAATTTCCACGACCACGTCATGGCGCCGGTGGTGTACAGCTCGAGGCGGCCGATGCCACCGAGCCGCAGCGCGCACGGCGAGGCCTTAGGTTTGATCCGGACCGAGCATGCCGTCGACGGCCCCGACGTCCAGCTCCTATTCATCGATTCCACCGGTATCGGGCTGCCGGGCGATGACGGCAGCGTGGTCGGCTACGTGATCGCGGCCTCGGTGATGCTGCCGTTCAGCCGGGGCAGCGTGCGGCTCTCGGGGCCGGATGCCGCTGCCCCACCGCTCGTCGATCCGAACTACTTCGGCGACGACAGGGACCTGCGCACGCTTGTCGCGGGGCTGCGGGTGGCCCGCCAGATCGGTGCCGCCAGCGCTTACGACCCGTGGCGCTTGGCGGAGGCCGCGCCCGGTCCGGGGGTCGACGCCGACGAGAATGATCAGGATGATCAGGCGCTGCGTAACTACGCCAAGGCCGCCTACCAGTCGTACTTCCATCCCGTGGGAACGTGCGCGATGGGCGACACGGGCATGTCGGTGGTCGACAGCGAATTGCGGGTGCATGGCATCAGCGGTCTCCGGGTCGCCGACGGGTCCGTCATGCCGACGATCCCGTCGGCAAACACGGCCGCGACGGTCTATGCGATCGCCGAGCGCGCGGCCGAACTGATCGGCGGGTGATGCGGTCGGGCGCACGCTCCCTCGTCTAGCCTTCGGTGAGGTCGCGCACCTGCGCATAACGTTCCAGCACGGCGGGCGTGGGGTCCGCGGTGTACTCGTCGGCCGGCGGCGGTTTCCAGGCCGGTGGTCGCGGCGATCCGCGCAACGCCCAAGCAGCCTGGCGTGCCGCGCCGAATGCGACGTACTCGGCGGGGGCGGGCACCAGCACCGGCACCCCGAACACCGCGGGTGCTATCTCGGCGCACCGCCCGCGATCGGGCGCCGCCGCCGATCAACAGGATCCGGCGCGCAATCACGCCATGCGCGGTGAGCTGCGCCAGGCCGTCGGCGAGCGCGCAGAGCAGTCCTTCCACCGCGGCCCTGGCCAGGTTGGCCGGCGTCGCGTTGGCACCCGCAGGCCGTGCATCGCGCCCGTTGCGTTGGGACGGTTAGGGGTTCGCTCGCCCTCCAGGTACGGGACCAGGACCAGGCCTGACTGCCCGGCGGCTGCCGACAGCGCCAGCCGGGACAGCTCGTCGTGGTCGACCCGCAGCATTGCCGCGGCCGCGTCGAGCACCCGCGCACCGTTCAGCGTGCACACCAGCGGAAGGTAGCGCCCGGTGCCGTCGGCGAATCCGGCGACGAACCCGGTCGTCGTCGCGGACCGGGTCGGCGGTGACCGCGGCCACCACCCCGGAGGTGCCGATCGAGACGATGATGTCACCCTCTGCGGCGCCGAGGCCCAGCGCCGCGGCGGCGTTGTCGCCGAGTCCCGCGCCGAATGTCCTTGCCCGTACTGCTGGTTTGCTCCGACGGGCCGAGCACGTTGGGCAGCTCGGGCCGGCGGCCATGCAAGGCCAGCTCGAGGAGGTCGACAGCGGTAGCCGCCGCTCGGCGGCGTCGTAGTAGCCGGTGCCGCTGGCGTCGCTGCGGTCGGTGGTCAGCGTCGCGATGTCCCGGTTCGTCGCACCGCAGCCGCCAGGTCAGCCAGTCGTGCGGCAGGCAGACCGCCGCGGTGCGGTCGGCGTGCCGCGGCTCGTTGTCGGCGAGCCAGCGCAGCTTGGCCACCGTGATCGCGGCCAGCGGCACCACACCGACGGCCTGGGCCCACGCGCGCGCACCGCCGAGCTCGTCGACCAGCGCCCGCGCCGCGTCCGCCGAACGCACGTCGTTCCACAGCAGCGCGGGCCGCACCACCTGACCCGTCGCGGTCGAGGCACACCATGCCGTGCTGCTGCGCGCCGACCGCGACCGCATCGACGCCGCCGAACCCGCCCGCGGCCGCGATCGCGTCCTGTGCGGCGGATTCCCATGCGGCAGGGGCGATTTCGGTGCCGTCGGGGTGACCGGCTCGGCCCTCGCGGACTACCTCGCCGGTGTCGGCATCACACACCAGCACCTTGCACGACTGGGTGGACGAGTCGATGCCGGCGATCAGGGTCACGACTGGTCACCAGACCAGGACGGGCTTCACGACCCTCCCGGCGAGCACGTCGGCGACGGCGGTGTTGATCTCGCTGAACGGGTATGTCCCGATCAGGTCGTCGACGTCGAACTCGCCCGCCGTATTCAGCCCGATCAGGCGCGGCACCATCTCCTGCGGGTCCGAGTCGCCCTCGATCGTGGACCTGATCACCTTGCCGGACTGCAGCAGGTCGATCGCGTCGATCGCGTACTCCTCGGCGCCGAGGCCGAGCGCGATCAGGGTGCCGCGGCTCTTCAGCGACAGCTGGGCCTGTTTGACCACTGCCGAGATCGCGGTGGTGTCGATCGCACAGGTCGCGCCGCCGCCGGTCAGTTCCTTGACCTTCTCCACGACATTCTCCGCGGTCGGGTCGACACCGACCGCGCCGTACTTCGCCGCGGCGTCGCGACGGCTCTGCAGCGGGTCCACCGCGACCAACGTGCCGGTCCGCAGGTGTTTCGCGGCGGCGAACGCGGCCAGGCCGACCGCGCCGACGCCGTACACGACCAGGCTGTCGTCGCTACCGGGCCGCAACACGTTGAGCACGGTGCCCGCTCCGGTCTGGAAGCCGCACCCATACGGCGCCACCTTCGTCAGATCGACGGACTTGTCGATGACGACGCAGTTGTCGGCGTACGCGATCGCGTGCTTCGAGAGGCTGGACTGGCCGAAGAAGTTACCGAAGACGGGGGAGCCATCGCGGGTGTACGTCGTCGACCCGTCGGCCCGCAGCCCCACGTTGTTGAGGAGCATTGCCGAGGCGCAGTAGCCGACCAGCCCGTTGGCGCAGTTCTCGCAGGCGCGGCAGGAGCGGAAGCTGAGCACCACGTGGTCGCCGACCCCGACGCCGGCGACACCGGCGCCTACCGCCTCGACGACGCCGGAGCCTTCGTGGCCGAAGACCCTGGGGAACATCCCGTCGGGGAGGTTGTCCTTGAGGTGGATGTCGGTGTGGCAGATTCCCGTTGCGGCGATCCGGACCAGGATCTCGTCATCCCGCGGATCGTCGAGCTCAACGTCCTCGAGCGAGAAGTCATCGCCCTTCTGGTTGACGATCGCGACGGTGGTCTTCATGAATCACACTCCAATCTTCATGGATCGCCGAGGTAGGCGTCGGCCCAGGCGCCGATGATTCGGCCGGCCCGATGAGCTTGGCCGCGCTTGGTGAGCAGGTGATCGGAGCCCTCGAGCGAGACGAAGCTGCGGGGGTGGCGGGCCAACCGGAAGATCTCGCTCGCGTTTTCGATGCCGACCGTGTTGTCGGTGGGCGAGTGCAGGATCAGCAGCGGCATATGTAGGCCTTTGATCTTGTCGTGCAGGTGTGCCACGCGGACATCCTCGACGAACGCCCGCTTCAGGGTCAGCGTGCGTCCACCGACCATCCACTCGGCGCTGCCCTCGGATAGCACGCAGTCGAGCACTGAGTCGTAATGCTTCTCAACGTGGCTGGGGTCAATCGGCGCCGCAACTGACACGACCGACCGCACACCCGGCGCACTGCCGCGCCGCGGCGAGCACGGCCGCTCCGCCCCACGAGTGCCCGACCAGGATGTCGGCCGGGGTCGCGCGGTCGTTGGCCATGAACTCGCATGCCTTGACGATGTCGTCGACCTTGACGGTGAACGACCCGTCGCCCCAATCTCCCTCGGAGGCGCCGAGTCCCAGCGCGTCGAAGCGCAGCATGCCGATACCGTCGGCGGCCAGCTGCTTGCAGATCCGCGCCGCGGCCGGACAATCCTTACCCAGCGTGAAGCCGTGGGAAAACACGCCCCAGCCGCGCACTGCCCCGTCCGGCACTTCGATGGTCCCCACCAGATTCGGACCCGTGGAGCTTTGGAACGTGACACGTTCGCCCATGGCTGCAGATCTACCATGCGCGGTCGGCAGATCCCAACGGAGGCCCGGCGGGCAGCGCAAAAATGACGAAAGCGTTCATTAGTCAGCTACTTCGGGCTATCTTTTGATGCGTGGCGCAAAGGGGCGGACCACTTGTACTTCGACGAACTCGCGTTCGTCCGACTCGGCGTGAATGCGCACACCGCCATCCGCTGTCGACCTCCACTCCCCCTGACATCACGGCGTGGTTTCTAGCCGCGCCGGCGGTCCCGACCACGAGGGCGCCTTTCGTCATCACGGGCGCCCGGGCAAAGACAAGTCGAAGCAGTCAAATGTGGTCGCGCTATCGAGAACACTGATTGAAAAGGAGCGGGGATGAGCTTTTCGGTGTTGCCTCCTGAGGTGAATTCCGCGCGGATGTTCGCGGGACCGGGGGCGGGCCCGTTGTGGGCCGCGGCCCAGGCGTGGGACGGGATTGGCGCGGAGTTGAATTCCGTGGCCGCCACATTCAGTTCGGTAACTTCCTACCTCGCGGTCGAGTCATGGCAAGGCCCTGCGTCGGCACTGATGACGAAAGCAGCAGGCCCCTATGCGAGTTGGCTGAGCGGTGCGGCCGCTCAAGCCGCAGGGTCGGCGAATCAGGCTCGCGCGGCGGCCGCAGCCTTTGACGCCGCGCGAGAGGCGGTGGTGCACCCAAGTTTGGTGACGGCCAACCGCGGCCGGCTGGTGTCGCTGGTGCTGTCGAACCTGTTCGGCCAAAACGCCCCGACGATCGCGGCCGCCGAGGCTGAATACGAGGAGATGTGGGCGCACGATGTCGCCGTGATGAGCGGGTATCACATCGATGTGTCGGCAGCGGTCGCGCAGTTGGGGCAGTGGGGGCAAGCGCTGGAAAAGCTGCCTGGACTGCCTGGCGAATTCGCCCGAGCTATCGGGAACGGTTTCGCCGCCATTCAGCAGACTCCCACGCCAGCGGCCGGCGGATTACCCTCGGTGGTCAACACGCTGATCGACGATATTTTGGGGACGACGGCCGACGCGGCCCCGGCAACGCAGAATCCGACATTCACCGGCGGCACGTCGCTGTTGAACAAGATTGGAATCGGTGGGCTGCGCGTGGCAAAAGAATTCATGCTCGTCAGCGGAATCGACGATCAACTTGCAAATCCAAGTTCCTGGCTTCAGCAGCTGATTGGCAACCCCATTTGGCCACTTACCAGCACCACCCCGCCAAAGTTCTTGACGTCGCTGTTCGGTGAAACGGTCACGACAACCACGATTGACGGGATGAGCGTCGTGGAGATCGCGCCTGCTCATCCATCCGGCCAGTACGTGGTAGCCCTGCACGGTGGCGTCTTTTTCGTTCCGACCACGCTCTTACACTGGATTGATTACACGCTCATGGCCAACCAAACCGGCGCGACTTTTATCGTGCCGAACTACCCGTTGCTGCAGCAAGGGGCTACCGCCATGACGGTTGTACCCAAGATTGCCGACCTGATCACCACGGAAGTCGGTTTATACGGGACCCCCCACGTCAGCCTGACTGGTGACTCCGCGGGCGGCAACCTCGCACTAGCGGCCTGCGAATACATATTGGATCCGAGTAGCGGTTATTCGAATCCGACTACCCTGTTACCCTCGTCGATGGTTCTGCTGTCGCCATGGCTGGACGTTTCGATGACCAATCCAAACATCGCATTCGTCAACGAACCCATTGACCCTATCCCCGTTGGACAAGTGCTCGCTAAGTTTTGGTCTGCGGGGCTTGATCCCGCGCACGAGTATGAGGCGAGTCCGCTGTTTGGGTCACAGTATTTCAGCGATCTCCCCAAGACGTATGTGTATTCGAGCACTCTGGATGCACTCGCACCCGACGTGATTCTCATGGACCAACAAGCCGCAAGCCTAGGCTTGACCAATATCAACTTCGTTCTGGCCAATGGCGAATTTCACGACTGGCTAGCGCTCCTGTCTCCAGACGCGTTCAGATATCTCCCGCAGGTCGAGCAGGAACTCGGTATCTAACCGTTGCCTGACGCGCGGCACTTACGGCCCTTATTCCATGGCCTCGGCCCACGCGATATGTCCCTCGTGGCCGACGCCGCCGGTAACCGCTCGATCGCGGCTTCGGCCTCGAACAACTGTGCGCCGGCAGCTATTCGCCGTCGGCGGCCGGGTGGTGGGGCACCTGGATCAGCTCGGTGAAGTCACGCGTGACCAGAGTTCCTCGCCCCGGCGGCTGGGCGGTGCCCTTCACCTCGCCGATCAGGTATCCCTCATCCTTCGAGCCGCTCATGACCAGGCCGGGGACGTTGAGGTTCTTGAGCTCGCCCAGCAGACCCTGTCCGTAGAGGATGCGTGCGACGCCGCCGCTGCGGTAGGCGGCGACGACGTGCAGCCCGACGTCGCGGCCACGAGGCAGGAACTCGATCAGCGATTGGAGCGAATCGAGGCGTCCCATGCCGCCGGCGAGTTCGTGGGCGTTGTCGATGATCACGAAGATGTCCGGGCCGCCCTTCCACCAGTCACGGCGCCGCAGCTGCGCCGGCGTGATGTCGGCGGGCGGGAATCGGCTAGGCAGTGATTCCCGCAAGATCGCGATGTTCTGCTGAAGCTCGGCCTCGGTGGTGGCATAGGGGCCGTAGTCCTGGCTGGGCAGCACACCGAGCAGCCGGCGGTGATAGTCGATGATCAAGAACCTCACCTGCTCGGGGGTGTTCTGCTCGACCAGCGTTGTCACCATGTGCCGCAGCAGGTTTGTTTTGCCAGACTGCTGATCGGCGAACGCGACGAAATGGGTTTGGGTGTCGTCGTTGAAGTCGATGTACTTCGGGTCCAGCTCGGCCTCGCCCACGCCCAAGGGCACCCGCAGCTGCGCCCGGTTGGGCGGCGGGGCCGGCGCCGGAGGCACGTCCCGCATGAATTCCACTCGGGGCTGGTCGGTGGGCAGCAATCGAACCGGAGGTGCCTGATGCGGATTCTTAGCGTTGACTCCCCTGATGGAATCCCGTACATCGACTTCGATTTCTGTACTCAGCGGCTGGGGCTCCAGTCCTGGGCTCAGAATGGGCAATGCGACCAGCAGATCAAGCACCTCGGGGTTGTAGGAGTCGCCACTGCGCGGCCTGGTGGACCGCAGGATGCCTCGACCCGGCCTGTTGGGCACGGCCTCGGCCTTCCTGCGGTTCACTTCCGAGCTGCTGGCCTCGTTGAGGCGGAGCTCGAGCCGGTAACCCAGCTCCTCCTTCAGCAGTGGCTTTATGTCTTGATGGCGCGTGGACGCGATCACCACATGCACCCCGAATGACTTACCCTGCGAGGCAAGCAGATTCACCGGGTTCTCGAGGTGATCGAGGTCGGCGGACTCGTCTTTGGTGATGGTGGTCCAGCCGTCGATGACCAACACCACATCGCCGTGGCGGTCGGACTTCAGTGCCGGATCGTTTTGGGATTTGCGTCGACGGAAGTCGGCCATTCCGGTGATGTTGTGCTCGAAGAACAGCTTTTCGCGGCGCCGCACGATCGCGGTCATCTCGGCGATGGTGCGTGACACCTTCGCTCGTTCGTTTCGGGTGGCGACCGACCCGACGTGCGCCAGATCCGAAAGCGCGACCAGCTTGCCGTTGCTGAAGTCGAGGCAATAGAACTGGATCTCGTTGCTGCTGTGAGTGGCCGCCGCCGACATGATCATGGTCTGCAGCATGGTGGAACGCCCGCTTTGGCTGCTGCCGACAATGGCGGCATTATCGGCCATCAGATCGACCACCAACGCGTCGCGGCGCTGATAGTAGGGGGTGTCGATGACACCGATCGGGATCTTCAGCGCCCCCGGCTGTGCGGGCCAATACAATTCGGGATCCGTCAGCAGATCGTGCAGGGTGTGCGAATAGTCCAGCGGCTGCAGCCAGATACGGTGGGCCGTCACGCCGTGGCCGGCCAACCGGTCCACCAGCACCTGGGCCACCGTCTTCACGTTGATTCCGGTCAGGGGCTTGGCCGGGCCGCCGATGGGGGTAATCGCGGCGACCGCCGCCGGCTGGGCCGACGCCGAGCCGACTGGCACACCCGTCACCGCGTCCCCGCCTGCTCCGCCGTTGGCCGCGGCGGGGCCGTGCCCATCGCGGCTGATCGACAGCTCCGCGGCGGCCGTGATGGCCATAGCGTCCGCCGCGTCCGACATCACCGGCGCGGCGGTGAACAATCGGGGACGCGGCCGGTCGGGGGCGGTCACAGCCGTCATCGCCGGCGCGGCCGCGGAGCGTTTCGGCGGCACGTAGGCGTCGCCGGTGAAAAACGATCGGAATCGCGTCAATTCACCGCTGACGGTCTTGATGTAGGCCGAACCCGGTGTCTCGGGCAGTTCGGCAGCATCGCCGGTGCCCAACACATCGCGTGATTCGTGAACGTTGTTGGTGCGCAACGCCATCGAATAGGACAGGTGAGCCTGGACCTGCGCGATGCGGCCCGACCGCAGTTCCTGACTGGCCAGCAGGAGATAGATACCCATCGATCGGCCCTGCTGGCCGATCAACGCGAACAGCTTCGCGAACTCCGGATTCGCTTCCAGCAGCGCGGAGAACTCATCAACCACGATGAACAACGCCGGCAGTGGATCCAGGTCCACCCCGGAGGCGCGGATCTCGTTGTAAATGTGGATGTTGGGCACCGTGGTCAGGACGTCCGGGCGCAGCGCGGCGGCCCGGAAAATCTCCTGCCGCCGGTTGATCTCACCGCGGATCGCCACATCCAATCGCTCGACGAGGTGGAACTCGGCCTCCATGTTCGTCAGGATCGCCGGCACGTGCGGCAGCACCTCGAACCCCAGAAATGCCGCGCCACCCTTGTAGTCGACCAGCAGCATGTTCAACCGCTCACTGGAGTGGGTCAACGCCAGCGAAATCACCAGCGTGCGTAGCAATTCCGACTTACCCGACCCGGTCGCACCGATCAGGATGCCGTGCGGCCCGGTGCCCTGCTGGCCGGTCTCCTTCAAATCCAGCCACAGGAGCTCATCGGCGGGGGTGACCCCGATGGCCACCCGCATGAACTCGCGCATCGTCTGCGGCCGCTGCAGTGCCGCCGGATCAACCATCGCCGGATCGCTGATCCCGAAATGCCCCAACAGGCCGCCCTTGGCGACCTTGCGCGTGACCTGCCGCTCGATGATGTCCATCTCACTGGCCGGGCGGTACCGGGACAGCATGCGCGCCAGGTCAGACGCGAACTGTACTGAAACCTGGTCCGGGGCGGCGAATTTGGTCAGCCTGCCCTTGTCATCGGGCGCGTACAGCAGCCCGTCGGCGATGCTCAACGGAAACGGCGCCTTCAACATGTCCGACACCGAACCCGAACGCAGGTCAAGAAGGGTCACCGCTTCAACCCCGTCGCGCCCGATCAGATTGGCCGCCGGCGTCAGCGCTTCCGGTCGATCCGACACGATCAACAAGTGCGGCTTGTCCGACGGGGTGTCCTTGCTATGCGTGCCGCGCTTGCTCAGCAGCGGTCCTTCCAGGGCCTCCCGGGCGGTCGGAACATCGGGATACACCATGCGCGCGCTGCCCAGCGCGTCCTCGGCGCTGGGATGCTGGTTGTGTGGCAGCCACTTCACCCACCCCCAGGCGTCGCTGTCGGGATCTTCGCTGATCACCGCGATCAGTAGATCGTCGGGTCCGTGGAAGGTCACCAGCTGGCAGATCATCGCCCGTACCAGTGCTGTCGCATCGGCGCCCTCGGACGCGTCGGTCAAGGTGATGAAGGGATAGTGCGTCAGCTGAATCGCCAACGGCATCCCGGACTGCGTCTTATGGGTGTCGACGAACCGTTTCAGAAACCGTGCGGACACCGGCTCAAGGTCGTCGACCGGGGCGGCTTCGGGTGGTTTCAGGTCGGTCGCCAATTTCTGGGTGCCCAATCCGAGCCGGACCCTGCCGAACTGAGGGTGATCTCGTTGCCGCTCCCACATGCGCGATGAGCCCGCCAGCGACGGCAACACCTGCGCGGACGGATGGTCCCAATTGAGCACCGAATGCTGCAGTTTGGCCGTGTTCTGCACGCGGCGGCGCTGCACGCCGAGGTACCGCAGGTAGTCTTTTCGGTCCTCGTTGATGTCGCCGATCGACGTGCCACCGCCGACGGTGTGGGCGGCCATGGTCATGACGCTCATCAACATGAAGACCGGAAACATCAGATACCAGGGGCTGAAGCGCCCCCCCGAGAGCCCGCCACCGGCGGTGACCATGACGACGACCATGCCGATGAGCATCACCACCACCACCACCGGCAGGATCAGTTGCATCAGCGGCACCGGCGCCTTCTTGCGCAGCTCCGGCGGCGCGGCCAGTTCGTGTTTTCCGCCGGGCATCTGGCGGCCCTTTGCCAGCGGGTTTCCGTCCTCGTCGACGGGTTCGACGCGATCGGGTCGCACAAATCCTGTCGTGTTGCTCATACCGACCCAACCCACTCAACCGCTGAATTCATTGGGCCCCCAGGAATTTGCGGAATATTGCTAAGCATTTCAACGACCACCCCCGGGCGCCCCGGCCACCGGTGAATTGGTGGAGATAACCCCTGGATGGGGATCCAGCGGCAGCGAGTCGTGCGAAATCAACGCGTCGGCCTTCGACAACGCCGGCCCCGCCGGCAGCAAGCTGACAATGCTCCACGGCGCGGGCAGCGGGCGCGCCGTGATCCCCAACGCGACCTGCGGATCCTCCTTGGGGTTCTGCGGATTGGTGACCAACCCGTATCGCACGCCGGTATCGGCGATGTACCACATCGCCTCGCCGGTGACCGCCGCCGGAGTTCCGCCGGCGACCTGCACCAGCTGACCGGTGCCGGGCGGAACGTACACGTCGTTGGCCGTGCCCTTGTTCGGATCGGCGGTAACCACGGCCACCGGACGGGCCGCATCGGTCAACGGCAGCGACCGGCCCGACAACACCTGTACGTGCGGCTTGACCTCGTCACGAGACTGCGTCCACGACAAGCAGGTCACCGGCGCGGCCACCGGATCCACCAGCTTGACCGGTTTGTCCGGATAGAAGTCCACGTTCAGCGCGTGACTCTGCGGGATCGACAGCAACGCGTTGGGAGCGACCTCGATCGGCGGGGGCGGGTTTCGTGGGTCGGCGTTGCGGATGATCGCGGCGGTGACCTGGCTGATTCGCTGCACCCCGTCGGTGAGCACCACAGAGAACGCGTCCGCGCCGCCATCGATCGGACGCACCTTAATCACCGACCCGATCACCACGGACGGATCGAGACCCCACGGCGAGGGCGTGCCGGCAGCCGGGATCACCGGGACCACCAACGGCGGGGCGCCCTTCAACGCGTCGTGCAGCGCCCGGCTCATCGGCAGCGGCGGCGGCGCCGAGGAGTCGATCCCTACCGCCAACGCAACCGCCTTGTCCTGCAGGTTAATCGGGATGCGCTGGTTGTCGTAGATCAGAAACACCTGGCCGCCGAAACTCGCCAGGATCGCCGACCCCGTCGGCAGCGGCCCGACCCCATTGCTCAGCGACGGCGGCGCGGCGATCACCGTGACCGTCGTGTTGCCGGCCGGCGTCGTGTGATCGCACACCGTCCACTGCGACTCGGTGTCGTTGGCCGGGTTAGGGGTGCGCGTCGGCGCCCCGGGGATGCCCACCAGGGGCCCCCGCGGCAGCGTCGCCAACTCGGAGGGCTTCACGAACACCGGGTTCTTCGGACTGCCGGTAATCAATCGCGCGGACGCCAAATTGAGCACGGGATGCAGCACGTTATTGATCCGCACATAAAGCGCCCCGGTGTCCTTGTCGGCCACGATGTCCGCCTCGCCCAGCTTCGCCCGAGGCGACAGAAACGACACGACGACCGCACCGGCGGCCACCACCATCGCCAAGATCAGACCGACGGTGAACGCCCGCGATGTCGCCCGCATCGGGTCGTGCAGCATCTGGGTGTCGTGCCTGACCAGCGCGTGCTCCAGGCGATGGAACATGAACCGCCAGCCGGAGACCTGCACCCGGTTCGTCCAGGTGCGGGCAAGCGCCCTGCGTACCCCCGTTTCGCGCGCGCTGGTGCCCGCGGGGTTCATCGGCCCTTCCTGTTGCTCCGGACTGGTCAATGCGTGAGTCCCCGCAGCTCCTGCACGGCCGGATCCGCCAGCATCATCGTGACGGCCGCAACGACGTCGGCATCCGGACTCTTGTCGCGATGCCGTAACTCCTGCGTGGCGTACTCGATGCGCTGCAGGAACGCCCGATAGGCGCCGACCGCGGTTCGTGCATACCCGGCGGCCGCCTGCGCCTCGGCCTGTTCGGCGAATCTCGTCGGCAGGGCGTCCAGCTCCCGCGACAGGTCCCGGGCCTGCCCCTGAACGGTCCACAGCAGGCTGCGGACCATCTCCAGGTCCAGCGGGATCTGCGACTCGACCTCCTCGGTCATGCCGACTTCCAGCACATAGCCGATCTGATGCAGCACCGTGAGCGCGTTCTCGATGTGCCTCGCCTGCGCCCGCACCTCCGACGGCGGGATGGGGATGCTCAACAGCCGCGACGCCGCGGCTCCGGCCGCCGCGGCCTGACGACGAGCCTCCTCCGCCTCGCCCCGGGCCTGATCACGCCCCGTGGCCGCCTCGTCGACAAACGCCTGGGCCTCGGCACGCACCCGGGCAACCTCGACCGCGCGCTGTTCGGCCCGCGCCTCCGCGTCGGCGGCCTTCTGTTTCGCGGCCGCAACGTCGGCGGCGGCGTCGGCGCGGACCTCCTCGAGCTCGCCCTGCAGCGCGTCGATGGTTTTTTGGCCGGCGGTGCGTTCGGCGGTGCGTTCGGCGGTGCGTTGTAGGGCGCGCGCCTCGGCGTCGGCGGCTTGTCGTTGTGCCGCCGCGACAGTGGTCGCGGCGTCGGCTTTGACCTGTTCGAGCTGGGCGCGCAGCGCGGCGATGGCTTCCTGTTCGGCGATGCGTTCGGAGTGTCGCGCGGCGGCGCGTTTTTTGCCGCGCGTGTCGGCGGCTGCCGCGAGGGCTTGGGCCTGTTCGAGTTCGGCGCGCACCGCGTCGACGGCTTCCTGGTTGGCGGTGCTCTCGGCGGCGCGTTCGGCGGCGCGTTGTTGGGCGCGGGCGTCGGCGTCGGTGGCCTGCTGCTGGGCTGCGGCGACGACGGCGGCGGCGTCGGCTTGGACCTGTTCGAGTTCGGCGCGCAGCGCATCGACGGCCTGTTGGCCGGCTGCGCGTTCGGCGATGCGCTCGGCGGCGCGTTGTTGGGTGCGCGCGTCGGCGTCGGTGGCCTGCTGCTGGGCGGCGGCTATCTCGGCTGCGGCGTCGGCGCGGGTCTGTTCGAGTTCGGTGCGCAGCGCGTTGATGGCCTGTTGTGCGGCACTGAGTTCGGCGGCGCGCTGTTCGGCGCGGGTTTCGGCGTCGGCGGCCCGCTGTTTGCTCGCCGCGATCTGGGCCGCGGCGTCAGCGCGGGTTCGTTCGAGTTCGCCGCGCATCTCGTCGATGGCCTGCTGGCCGGCGGTGCGGGCGGCGGTGCGCTCGGCGGTCCGTTGTTCGGCGCGGGCCTCGGCATCGCTGGCTCGCTGTTGGGCCGCGGCGACGGCCGCCGCCGCGTCGGCCTCAACTTGCTCGAGGTCGGCGTGCAGCTCGCCGATGGCTTGTTGGGAGGCGGTGCGTTCGGCCATGCGTTCGGCGATGCGTTGTTCGGCGCGGGCGTCGGCGTCCGCCGCTTGCTGTTGTGCCGCGGCGACTTCGGCTGCGGCGTCGGCGCGGGTCTGTTCGAGTTCGGCGCGCAGCGCGTCGATGGCTCGTTGGCCGGCGGTGCGTTCGGCGGTGCGTTCGGCGCTGCGCTGTTGGGCGCGGGCGTCGGCGTCGGCCTTCTCCTGGTTGGCGGCCGCGATCGCCGTCGCCGCGTCTGCGCGCACCTGTTCAAGCTGGTTGCGCAGCTGCCCGATGACCTGTTGCTCCACCTCGCGCTCGGCCGCCCGCTCCGCCTCGCGTTGCGCGGCGCGCGCCTCGGCGGCGCGGGCCCGTTCGCGTGCTTCCTCAGCCGTCCGCGCGGACGCCGCAGCCTCGGACCGGGCGGCGTCGGCGTCCTTTCTGTCCTGATGGGCGACGCTCTCACGACGCTCGGCCTCCGCGCGAAGTCGATCGGCCTCCACCAGCTGCAGCCGCAGCGACGGCCGGCTTGTCGCTGGACCGTTGCGGACCCGCTGCTCGATGATCTCGCGCTCGCTCATCGCGGCCAGCGCGGCCAAGTCCGGGGGTGGCGCCGTGCCGAGCCGCTCGGCGTTGGCCACCGCGCTGACCGCGACGCGCTTGGTTTGGGCGGCCCACGTCTCCAGGTCGAGGTCGGCGATGTGCTGCTTGAGGCTGGTCACCGCAGCGCTTCCCCGGCCCGCGACGCGACCGCGCCCGACGCCGCCGGCGTCTCATTGGCGGGCTGTTGATCGCCGGCAGTTTTCGTCGCCGGCCGCGGTTGCGCGAAGGAACCACCTTGCTGGGCGAGCACCAACCCGAGCTGGTTGAGATACGCCGACACCGCATTGGTGAGGGTGCGATCGCCGAGTTCTTCGGCGTCGGCGAGTAAGCCCTGCAGAATCTGCTCGGCCAGCTCCGGGCCGAAACCCATGTTGGCCACGTAGGTGTCGCTGGCTGCCGGCTCCAGGCTGACGGAGTTCACCACCCACTTCAGCTGCTCCCAGCAGCCTGCGATCGCCGTCGAGCGCAGTTCGTCCGCACGAATTTCCTGGTGATGGCGCTCCCGTTGCTTGGCCGCCTGCCGGGCCACGTAAATCCACGTGCAGCCGACGATCAACGCGGCAATCAGCGCACCTGCGCCCACGAACTCAGCCGGCGTCATGAAATCCCTTTCGGCGAAAAATGAACTGCTTCTATAACCTGACCCACGGGCCCTCATTGTGCGATACCAATCGCGGGTAACCAAGAGGAGTCGCTGGTCCCGGCCCTAGATGCGCTGCACCAGCGTGGCGTGGGTGCGCTGCGGGTCATCCGTCGCGCAGAGGTGGGCGTACGCGACGTCGGCCAACCAACCCGCGGTGAGCCGCCCCGGTGGGGCGTTCAACAGCCACGTCGCCTCGTACGCGCGGGCCCGCCGGTATGCGTCGATGTAGCCGGTGTCATCGGTGAGATCCTGCGGCGTGTGCCTGCGCCCCTGTGCGTGCATGACCGTTGTCGAGTATGCGGTTTGCAGCTGTGCCCATACCGTCGTGTCGACCGCGCCGCCGGGCTGCCGAAGTTGATCGAGGACCGAATTCAACACCGCCGCACTGGGATCCACCGTCGCCGGGGCAGGCATGCGGCGGTCAATCAACCCGGTGCGGACCTGGCGCTGGTTGGTTGCTGTCGCCGCATCGGCCGCCAAATCGACACCGCTGGACCAACGTTCGGATTCGGGCACTCGCTGGACCGCCGAATGCAAGTTGCGGGAGGCAATTCCGAGCCGATGCGCCCTTCCCGGGATGAGTGCCGGTATTTCTTGGGCCCTCGCGGGGTCCACGAATGGGTTCTTGCCCGGGTCTGCCACAACCAGCTCCACCCCGGGCGGGAGTAGGTGGCCCAGGCCGGTGATTTCGCGCGACGACACGATCGCGTGCAGCACCGGATGCCCGAATGCCTGCTGCCGCAGGAAGTGGTGGGCGATGACGATGCGCGCCGGGTCCAGCCAGCCCTGCTGAGTTTCGCGCCAGGCACGGTGCGCGAATTCGCTGTCCAGAAAGATCGGGATGAGGATCGGGTCCGCGGGCAGATGCACGTGCTGCGGGATGTAGCTCTGGCCCTCGGAACTGGTGATGAAGAACTTCGTCGGTCCCTCGGTGCCGGGGGCGCGGTGCAGCCCGATCGCCCAGTCCAGCGCCGGATAGCGCCGCCCGGTCCACATGAGCTCCCAGATCAGCGTCCGTGCGCGGACGATGTCGGGATCCTCGGCGCGCTCGACCAGACCGTCGCGCGCGATCGGTGTGCCGACCGGCGGCAAGTTCGTGTGCAACGGACCGGGAGGGGTCGCCGCACCGGGCGGTGGAAGCGCCGGCGTCAGGGGGCCGGGCGCAACGGCGGCGCCGGGAGCACTGGGGGGAGGGCCGGCCAGTGGCGGTGCCGGCCCCAGCGGCCCGCCGGCGGGCGTGACCGCCTGGGGGCTGACCGCGGGCATCGCCGTCGCGATGCCCGCCGGCTGCGCCGGCGGCGTCGGGGCCGCGGGAACGGCTTGGACAGGGGGCGGAGCGTGCGGCGGAATCGCGGTGGCTGCGCTGGGTGCGGCGGCTCCGCCGGAACCCAACGCGGACGCCGGACCCGCGGCTGCCGACAGCGGATTGAGGCCCGCCGCGGAGGCGGCCGGCGAGGCCGCCGTGCCGAACAGCTGATTCGCGGCGCCGGACGCCGCCAGCCCCTGAGCCGGCGACGCGGCTCCCAACCCGCCAGTGCCCAAACCGCTCAGGCCGCCGGCGGGTGAAGCGAGCCCAGCACCCGAACCGGCGCCAGGACCACCAATGGGCGGAAACGTCAACGGTGCAGATGAACTCGCTGCTGGCGCGGGAGCCGGCGACGGGAAGGGCTCAGTTGTCAGCGCTTGTCCTGGCGCCGGGACAACCGCGGGATGCCGGTCTGGCCGCGGAAGCGGCGCGTTCTCGGGTGTCTTGCCGGGAGCGGGCGTTGTGGGAGGCTCCGCTCCCCGTGGTGGCATCGGACTGTTCCTGGCTGTACCCGGCGCCGCCCATTGCTCGGTGCTGGGCTCGGTGTGCCGGCCCCACCTTGACCAGAACCGCCTAATCCCGAGGGATCAAGTTTCCAGCCGGTTTTTAAACTCTGGACGCCGTTGCCGGGCGGCGCGTACGGCGCTGCGTTAGCTGCTGAGACATGCCACGGCAGGGCGCCCATGTAGGCCAAATGTCCGGCAAATTCACTTGCGAGGGCCGCGGCGGCGGCCGCATTTTGACCTATCAGCGCTGCGTTCGCGGCCTCGATGAGCGCGTCGATTAATGCTTCCTTCTCGGGTTCGTCCAGCCCTGGAGCTTCTTCGATCGTGGCGATCTCTTGCTCGACGATCCGCACCGTCTCCGCCATCGACCTCCGCAGATTGCCGGCAGCCTCGCCGCCGTGCTCCCAAATCCTGGCCGCGTCGTCGCGAGTTTCCTGCAGAAAGTCAAAATTTCGCGCTACAAGTTCGCGGTCGCGGTGCAATGAATCGAAGCCGTCACCCTGCAGCGTGTGCCGCAGCTTGGCCGCGTTATCGCTCAACTCGCGGAACTGCTCACGCGCCTGATCGCGAAGTGCTCGCCAGTGCTCTTGCTGTGCATACAAGTCGGCGGAATCCGACTCGGGCCAGGCGCCGGCCAGAATTCGCTCGGCGTACTTTCCGGTCGGCTTGCTGGTACCCGAACCCACGTCCGCCATTGGCCGTTAGTCCCTTAGCTCAGGCCGCAGGCCTTGAGAACACTGTCGGCAGCGGCGTTGATGGCGGTCACCTTGGTGTCGATGTCTGGACCTGACAGATTCGTACCTTGCGTCGCTGCGAATGCGAGAACAGCGGCAGCGTAATTGTTGACCGCCGTCGCGACGTCTGTGGGTGTATTCGGCGCGACCAGGCCGCGCAACTGGGTGACTATTTGCGCCTGTGCCGGGAAGAACTTGGCAGTAGCGTCCTTGACTCCTGGCGAAGACCACGTCCAACCCTCACCCTTGGCACGAACTGCCGCGTCCCAATCGATGTACCCGGCTGACCATTGCGCCCCCAACGCGGCGTAGCCATCGCACGCTTGCTTCTTGGCCTGATCCGACGTGAGGACATTCGCGGTCCCGGTGTCCAGCTGTCGCGTCGGCGATGTTGCCCGTGTTGTCGCGCCCCGCTGCGCCCAACCGCCGGCGAAGCCGGCGGCGGCCACCGCCACCAGGACGGCGCCGCCGGCGATCCAGCGGGTGAATCGGCGCGGCAGACCAGAGCCGGGAGCCGAGGGGATAGGCGGCGGCGGCCCGACGGGCGGCGTGACCGGCGGCGTCGCGCCGTGCGCCCAGATCTGTTCCGGATTCGTTGTCACAGGCGCCTCCCTCGCTCTTGGTGAGAATTATCGCAGCGGTCCGGTCCGTAGTGCCACGGAGTTCCGTTTATGGGGCGGGTGCGTCGTTGGCGACGGTGCGGAATTGTAATCGTCGCGCCAGCATGGCCTTAGCCTTCGGTCGGATGTTCAACGGCGTGGAGGCTGCTGTTCTTGACGAAATTATGTGACCGGTGATGGCGGTAGCTAGACGCGGGCCATTCCGTCGTGGTCGTCGTCGGCGCAGAAGATGCACGGTTCGCCGTATTCGCTGCCGTAGTCGGCATAGCGGGAGACCGTGCTCACCACCGCCGCGGCCGTTTCGGGATCAAGTGCCGGCGCGACGGCCGCCTGCTCGTATGGCTTCAGTGACGCCACGCCGGCGATCAAAGGCGAAGGGTCGTCGGGTTTGCCGGTGATGTCGGCAGCGGGCCTGCCGTCGACGAGCAACGTGTACAGGTCATGCTCTGGGAATCCGTGGTTGAGCCGCAGCACCCACCAGTGACCCGATTGCTGTGCGGCATAAGGAAAGAACTTGTATCCGGTTCGCAGCCAATGTGGCCGCGCGGTTTCGTCAATCGCAGGGGCGTCCATCGGCGATCCTTCAGCGCTGGACATGCTGTGAGTTTAAGCCGATGCGCCGACCCGCCATGTCTCCAATGGTGGCCAGGAATGCGTGGTGGACAGTGTTGCTGAGCTGCTCGATGTCTTTGGCCAAGGCGCCTCGGGTATCGGATTCGGCGAAAATGCTGTGCTGAATCAGGCGGCCACCGCCAGAGATGTCGGACCCGGCGACGTAGGTGCTGTACTGAGCCCGATAGCCCTCCGGTGTTGAACTGCCCGCTGCAGCGCACCGCCGCCACGCCGGGGACCGGCGGCGTCGTCAAGCGCCGAGTGGTGATGTCTTCGGCGTCAAATATCCGGCCAACGCCGTCATCGGCCGCGTGAGGCGACAGCACATGGAATTCGTCGGCTCTGATTTGGGCTGTGAGAACTTTCTTGCGCGTATCAGTGGGTACCTCCGGGTCGTCCAGCTCGGTCACGCGGGTGGTCCTATTGGGTGGGTCGCTGCCCCGCTGTCAGCTTCACCACCCGGCCGCAGGACTCGTCGTGAACGGCCGGTGGCATGTCGGTGACATAGACGCCGCCGGCGGTGTCGACGGCCACACCTGCGGGCCTGTGCAACCCGACCGAGGAAGTTACGAGTGTGCCGGCGGTCCCGCCCATGAGTTTGAACACCCGGCCATTTTCGACGTTCTCCGTGACGTAGACGGTCCCGGCGGCATCGACAGCGATGCCGAACGGGGACTGCACCCCGGTCATCGGCAACGGAGTGGCACCCGCATCGCCAGCGGCGAGTTCGAACACCCGGTCGCCGGTGGTGTCGTCGGTGTGTTGGCGACGATCGGTGACGAAGACCGCGCCGGCGGCATCGACGGTCACGTCGATAGGCGTGCGGAGTCCCTTGAACGGCAACACCGTCGGGGTCGTGGCGCCGGCTGCGAGTTTGAGCACCCGGTGGTTGCCGCGATCGACGACGTACACACTGCCGGCATCGTCAAGGGCGACACCGCCGGGGTAGTCCAGGCCGCCAAACGGCACCTCGATCGCACTGGTAGCGCCCGCGGCCAGCGCGAGTACCCGGTTGTTGAGTGAATCGGCCACATAGACCGTCCCGGCGGCATCGACGGCCACACCGCAGGGCTCCCGCAGCCCGCTAAACGGCAACACGACCGGGTCGGCGGTTCCCATCGACAGCGAGACGACCCGGTTGTTGGCGGTGTCGCTGACGTAGAGCCGGCTTGACGAGTCGATCGCCACTCCGAAGGGCCAATTCAGGCCGGTCATCGGTACGTCGGGGCTCGGACCGCGACGCGGGGGAGGTGGGAACACCTCATCGGCTTCGCCGGCTGCAGCGACTGGCGAAGGGGTGCCAGGTGTCGGGTACCAGTCGGGAATGTTCTCGGGTGTGCGCGGGAACTTCTTCAGATCTTCGATGTAGAGGGCGTCATCGAACTCGCCGCTAACGGCACGCCAGTCCGGTTTGGTCATCCAATCGAAGCTAAACGTCGCCTCGCCAATGCGCGGGACGACGATATCCGCCATCAACCACGCCCCCCGCTGCGGATCCGCCATGAACTCCCGCAGTTCGGAGATCTTTGACGTCGTTCCCCTCGGGATTCCACGGGGCAAACGCACGTCAGCCCGCGTGCTTGCGTCGAGCACTTTGGCGTTGGCGCACACGTGCACGCGGATCTCGCTCCACTCACCTGGCGTCTGGCGGATCAGCTCAAGAATCTCCTGTTCCCGCTGTGTCTGATGGGGGTCCGCCATTAGTTGCACACGCCTCCTAGTTGAAAATTTCTCGCATCACCCAGTCACCGCTTATGTCCTGCCATTCGTAAATGTATTTTAGCGGGCGGCCGATGGCGTCTCGGACAATCTCGATCTCTGCGTTCAGGTGGCCGGTGGCTTGATATATGCGCCACCACTCGTTCTCGACTACCCTGACCGGTGACAGGTTGACGTTGGCGTCCTGGCCAGTCAGGTTGATCAGCTCACCTGGACCGCCTAACCGCCTCGGCACGCCATGACCGGCGTGGTCTCCGGGCGCCATCCCGGGCGGGTCGAAACTAGTTCTCGGCCCTCTCGAGACGGGGTCGTTCAAATTAATCTCTATGACCCGCGTCAACCCGTTCTCATCGGTATAGAAAATATATTTGCCGCCATTGACGATGTACTCGGTGTTCGGCTGCGGGTGGTTTAATTCTGCATTCCATTGACCTGGTGCGCCGGCCGTCTCGCGCCGTATGTCTGGTTCGTTCCTCGGATGAGGACTTTGTGGTGGCGCAGGCGCAGTCGAAGGCGGCATGTTTGCATCTTCAGCCGGCGACGAGGAGGGTGCGTATTGGGCATCCCACGAATTTAACTGACCCTCGAGTTGCGCCTTCCATGTATTCAACCATTTGGCTTCGCTATTGTAGTCAGTTACCGCTCCCCGGTCGCCGGAATCAGGCCGCCAGGAATTGTGAGCCTCGATGTCCTTTATCAATTCCTTGTATTGTTGCTGCGCCTTCTTGGAATCCTCGGATAGCGGTGGTCCCGTCCACGAGGGAGGCGGCAGATGGCGTAGGCGCGGGTCGTGCGGTCGCGGCTGTGGCATCGGCGGCTGCGGGACAGGTGGACGCGGCGGGTCGAGTGGTACCGGTGAACCTGGCGCCTGTGGTGCGGGGAACCCGTGTGGACCGCCCAACATCTGCACACCCGCTCGACCCGATGTAGACGCACCGCCGAACGATGCGGTCGGAGCAGGGCTGGGTTGGGGAGCGGCGGACCCGGGTGTGGTTGCCGGCGGGTTTGAGCGCGGCAGCGCGGAATCCGCCCGCGGCGAGTTGGTGGAGGTCGAGGCTTGCGGCGCTTGCTGATGCTGCGCGTTGACTGGACTTTGCTGCTGTTGCGGCGGCGCCGCCGAGTGGGGTGGGGTATGTGTCAGTGGCTGGGCCATCGGGGGCGCTTGCGAAGCAAAAGAGGCCGCGAGCGGCATCGCAGAGCCGACACCGTTGTAAAGCCCGCTGCTGCTGACCTGCTCCCCAACCCGGGTCAGGCTCTGTGTCGATTGCGCCTCCTCGGTGACCACCGAGGCCACCGAGGCGTCGGCGCCGGCGGCGTGGGTGGTCGCGCTCGTCGCGCTGGTCATCGAGGCAGCGGTGTCTTGCTCAATCAGCGCGATCATCGCGGCTTGGACCGCAGCGTCGAACGGGGTAGCCGCCGCGGTGCGGGGCACGGCCGCAGCGGCATGGGTGGCACCCGCTGCGGCTGCTTTCGCTCCCACCGCGGCCCCTTGGCTGGTCAACGGAAGCGCCGCGGCGGGTTCGGCGAACAGCTCCTTGCTGCCACCGGCGCCGGATGAAGCGATGGCGGCCATCAATCCATAGTCGCAGGCACCTAGCCAGAGAGCCACAGCCACGACGCCCGAGGAAGTCGTCGATCGGTAGTGCAGCACCGCCGAAAGGCCGCAATAATGGTCGTCAGCCAGGCGACGCAAGGAGCGGACCCCATGAGCAGTTCCGAGACCTACCCGACCTTCGGTGATCCCGCGATCGACGAGGCCATCCGCCTGACTTTCACCAGCCTTGTGCAGATGCGCGACGCGCACGGCACCGGCGAGACCCCGGCGAGCGGCACTTTTTACACCGATGCCGCCGGCCACGCCCGTCGCATCCAAACCGACATCAAAGGTGTGGCCAAGGCCGCCGGCGGTCACTGGACCGGAGACGCCGGTGACTCGTACCAACAGGTCAACCGGCAGCTCGCGACCTGACGCCGCGCGACACTTACTGCCTTGAGCCCGAATACGTTCGACGACGAATCCGGCGAAAACCAGGACGAGCCCCAAGTCTTTGTCGGCTACAACCGCGACCAGTCGATCGCCGTCACCTACAGCCACTACGGATTCGTTGGTCTGCAGCTAACCGAAGCCGCGCGGCGACGCGGTGAGGACGCGCTTGCTGGAGCGATTGTGGAAGTCGCCAACCTGGCACACCAAAAGGCCATGGCCGATCTTCGTGAACGCCAACTCAGCTGGGGTGCGTCGCGCCAATTGTTGGACCAACGTGGCCTACCGAAGGCCGCCGACATTGAAGCGCTGCAGCGGCGGATCGACGACGCCCCTGACGTCTAGCCCGCGCTCCTGCCCTAGCGCTTTACACGCGGCGATCAGCGAGTCGGGGTTGGACACACTGATTCGCAGGGTGCGCAGTTTGGTCTGACGCAGGGGCGCCTGTGCTTGGACCGGAGGGTCGATGGTCAGTTCCACGATATTGTTCGACGAGCCGTTGACCAGCCACTCGCCGCGAGCCCGTGCACTCCGAGCCCCTCGCCGAAACGGTGGGCAGCCCGCTTCGCATCGGTGATTGACGTCAGCGGGATGTCCGCCTTGAACGCCCAACCCATCTGCACATGCAGGGCGTTGTCATTGATCCGCAGCAGCGCGCGTCTCGGCCCGAGCCCCAGCGGCACCGCCAACCGGCGATACCACTTGTCAAAGCTGACCTGGAACTCCACGAGCCTAATCCTCCTTGTCGTGGGGCACCCGCAGTCACCGACGCAACGACGCGCGGCGGCAGCACCGAGCACTACGCGATCCTAGTGATGGCTCAAACTTCCGGCCAGCGGCGGGGAATTAGTTGGCCACTGCTGGGAATTTCTCCCGGCCGCATGTGGGTAAAGCGAACCGGCCATTGGCAATTCGCGCAGAAGTCCCGGCGCTATCCGGGCCTGCCTGAGTTGGAGCAGATTGCTCATAGTGGATCTGCGTAATGGCGGGTAGCCGCGGACGGTTGTATCCCCTCAAGATCGAGGAGGTAGCAGTACAGCACGGCCTCGTCTACGGACGGCCATGGGCCGGGGTCGATGGTCGACACCCTGGTGTCTCGTACCAGCCCCCAAGTGATGTCAGACGGCGGTGCTGTGTACACCAGGTGCATCCTCGGCCCGTCAATCCAGCATGCGAGACCAGATAGGGGATCGCGTCCTCTGTTGTTCTCAGCTTCGATGTGGCTCAACAGATTCCGCAACACCTCGGCTGCGAACTCGCGTTGGGCGTCGGTCGCCTCAGTTGATGGACACATTTTCATTCACCCACCACTCCACTGCCGCCCGGAAGCGGACGAGGTTTGCCCCTCACCATCATTGTCTGGGCGGCCGGCCAGCACGACAGTCAGCGTCTCTAGCGGTCCCGCGATAGCCAACGGCGGGGTGGGCGGGGTACAACCTTGGTGACGCCAATGTTGGCTACAGCTAATGCGTTAGCCACTGATAGGCCTGTTTGCCCGCCGCGTCGCCGCCCAGCCCCCCGATGGTGCCGAGGATGAGCGCCCCGAAAAATGCACCATAGGGACCCCCGACGGCGGCGCCTCCTTCTGCTCCCAGCTCGCCCAACGCAAGCGCTCCGGCCCAGCCGCCGAGGCCCTTTGCCAGGACTTCTCCGGCATCCTTTCCCTCCAAGATCTCGTACGCCGCGGTTCCGAGATCGACCGCGGTGCCGACATAACCAATCCTCTTGGCGGTCTGTTTGAGGATGTCGATGTCCTCGAGCGTGAAAGCGTTCACGTCGGGCTGCCAGTGTCTACCGTGATCCAGCAGATCACTGGCGTCGTCCAGTGCGCGTTCACCGGCGCCAAAGGGCTTGCCGGCCGCTTCGAGGGCTTCCAGACCTTCGAATGGCGGGACCAGGCCGTGCTGGTAACTTTCCGCCACCTGGTTGGCCGCCTCGGGCGACATGCCCAGTCGCTGCAACTCGTCTTTCAGCCTCGCGATTATGTTGGCCCGGCCGTTGGCCTCCACCTGGTCGAGCAGCCGCGTCGCATCGTCGGGCACCATCGTCTGCTGGTGCCATGAGAGGTTGCCGTTCTCCAGGTCTTGCTGCAGCTGCATCCGCCCCAACGCCCGTTGTCGGGGATCGAGGCCCGTAACCCGGTCCGTCTGCAGGGGGCCGATGAACCTGGATTGGTTGTAGTCGTTGAGGCGCTCGCCGGCACTGTTGCGCGCATCTTGACCGCCGACGATGGCGATGTGGCTGTTCGGGTTGGTGATGGTGTTGTAGTCGCGCAGCCGTGCCGCTGCGGCGGCCTCCTCCTCGGTCATATAGCCGGGCTGCCCGGACATGCTGTGCAAGTACGCATCCCTGCCCGCGGCGTGGGCTCGATCGACCAAAGCCTGGTCAGCCGCGCGCTGGGTGTCGCCGTAGCGGCGGGCCGAGTCCTCGGGCGGGGGTGGGGGTTTGGGCGGTTCGGGCGGTTCCTGCGGCTTTGGCGGGGGCCTTTTGGCGGTGAGCTCGTTGACGAGGCGCTGGATCTTGGCGACTTCGGCTTGGACGTTGGCGTCGCTGGTTTGCAGTCGGGTCCCGGCGGCGTCGAGGAACGCCTGCAGCAGCGTCAGGATCTGCTGTTTGCCTTCAGCGGTATATGCCGCGGGCGCGATGGCCACGAGTTGCTGGCGCAATGTGTTGAGGTCGTGCTGAATGTCGTTGTGCCCGAACAGCGAGTTGATCCCGGACGCGTCGACTGCCCCGCCCGCGCCGGTGTCCGTCCGAGCGGCGGTGCCCGGTCCGCCCTGTCCGGGAAGCACCGGCGACAACATTTGCTGCCAGCCCTCGAGCGGGGGCCCTCCCGGTGCGGGCGGCGGCACCGGCGGCGCGGGCAGCACTGGGTCGAGTGGCATGGGCCCGCCCCGAATGGAATAGGTCAACTCACCACCACTTCCGCCCCATTCAAATTCCGCACTGTCACCCCGCGCGTTCAGAACAAGTATGCAGTCACACCATCTGACTAAGCGACGCCTGTTCTCGTCTTCGCTGTCGCTTGCGGGTTAGCGGCCCGGTAGCATTTTTGACACACCGTCGACGCAAATAGACGCAAATAATGGGGAGGGTCGACATGTCCGATGAGATGCACGTCGACTTGGGGCGTCTTCCTGGGCACGCGGCCGACCATCGATCGATCGCCGGGCAGTGGCAGGAATGGCCGTTGGGTAGCGAGGGATTCCTGGCGGACTTCCGTCGTACCCACGGGGTGGTGGCTGAGCCCCTCGCCCTGGCCCTCGAGGAGTACCAGCGGGCACGGGCGCAGTTCGCATCCAGCCATTCCGATGCGCACCACCAGGTCAGCGACGCGATTATGGCCGGCTTCGGTTCCTACCGGACCGAGGAAGTTCAGAGCAGCCGCGATCTGACCGAGACGGTTCGGGACGTCTAGTTGGCGAACACCGGCGCGGGGTCCAGCGTCCAGGCCGAATTCCCGCTTCTTCTGGCAGCTGCTGAGTCGCTATACGCGGTGGCGATGCAGATGCTGTCGACAGCCGTGCCGACGGTGGTGCCGCCGATCGCGTTGGACGGGACATCGCTGCAAGCCCACGGGCGACTCCATGCCCGCGCCTTCAACCTCGTCCAGAAGATCGACTCCGGTGCGTGGGTGCTCGCCGGTGCGGCCGCTGAGCTTTTGAACAGTGCCTTTGCGTTCATCGCCCAAGAAGCCGACAACACGGGCCTGTTCAACGGGCAGTCGTTAGGGGGTATCGGCGCCCCGCAGATCCCGGCTTTTCCCCCGCCGCCGGGCATTCCCGATCTCCCCGTGCCCGACATTCCCGCGCCGCCCGGGGTAATCGATGCCGAATACACCTCACAGTTGGTCAACGGCGGCGTCGGCGACGGCCCGCACTTGGCGGCGGCGGACTTTTGGGCCAACACCGGGCAGAGCTTGACCCAGGCCGCGGAAGTGATAGACGTCCTATGCGGTTCGCTGCGCAACGGGTGGTCATCGCCCGATGCGGAAAACGTGCACGCGGCGCTGCAGGACTTCCTGTCCTGGGCCCGCGAGATGGGTCCGGCGGCTACCGAGCTGGGGACGGCATTGGCACACCCACGCGGCGGACTGGCGTCGCACGCGGAACAACATCCCCACGCCCGAGGAGGCCCGCGGGGTCAAAGTGAGGCTGCTCGACGCGATCCAGCGCAACATGAGCGACGGGGGATTGAGCACCCCCGAGGTGGTCGATTACACGAACCAGTACACCCAGCAAAACCTCACCACCGACCAGGAAATGGGCGTCTACGGCGGCGGCGAGTCGGGAGCGCCGCCGTTCGCGGGTCCCGGGGCGCCGCCACACATCACGGCCGCGGGCCCACCCCGGGTGGACGGGGCGGCCCGACCCGCGCCCGGAACTTTGTCAGGACCGGTTGGCCGATGACCAGGGCATCAAGGCACTCAACGATCCCAAACAGATGATGTCGACGCTTATGTCGGCCGCGAGCGGCCTCGGCGGTGGGCTGGGCTCGTTCGGCGGGCTGGGTAAGGGCGTTTTCGAGCCCATCCAGTCGATCCCCCAACAGATCGCGCAACAGGTTTCTCAATTCGGGCAGATGGCAGGCAAGGCAATGGACCCCGACGCGGTCGGTCTGGCCGGCCACCCGATGCCAACCGCGGCCGCAAAGGCCGGCGGCGCGGGCGGCGGGGGAGGCGGGGTCAAGCCCGCTGGTCTCGGTGGTGGCGCCCGGCTTGGCACGCCGTCGGGCAGCGGGGTGGGGGCCGCGTCGTCGGCCCCGGCCGTGACCGGTGTGCCCGCGTCGGGCACGCCGGCCGCGGCGCCCGCTGCCGGCGGGATGGGCATGATGCCCGGCGCTATGGCCGGCGCCGGTGCCCGGGGCAGCGAAAAGCCCAGTGCCCGCAATAAACAACTGTCCCCTGATGATGATTCGCAGTTCGACAGCGACGAGGAATACTCGCCGCCCGTGCTGGGCGCGTCGCCCGAGCCAATCAAAAAACCGAGCTACGACCGCAAACTCGGCGCGGCACCAATCAACGCGGCACCAATCAAAAGGGATGCCTAGGTGGGCGGGATCGTTCATCGCGCGCTGTGCGCGCCGGCCCGGGCATAACGGGCGTCTGTAGTGGCGACACGCGAGGACTTTCCGGACCGGCCGCGCCACAGCCGGTCCAATGACGAGTTGGACCCGGCGGCCTTCGAGGCCGACGACGAACCCGACACGGCACCGATACCACTCGAACCCGCCGGCTACGCCGGCCCGCGCGACTGGTGGAGCGGCCAGCCGATTTACGAGGCGTCGCGATCGTCGCCCGAGTTCGATCCGCCGCTACAGCCACGCGCGGGCGATGCATTCGCCCAGTTGATGGTCAACGGGCTGGCGACGAAAGGCAAAACGGCGCCCAAGCGGGGCTGGCGGCGGTCGATCTATGCGTGCACGTTCGGGTTGGTGAACCCGGGTCCGTCGTCGGACGAGCATCGCGAAGCCCTGTTGGAAGCCGCGATCGGTACGCGGCTGGCCGGCCGCTATAAGGTCGGCGCCGTAGGCAAGGGCGGCGTCGGAAAGACCACCGTCGCAGCATGTTTGGGATCGATCTTCGCCGAAAAGCGCCGGGCGGACCGGGTGGTCGCAATCGACGCCGACACCGGATTCGGCAAGCTGGGTGCCCGGATCGACCCGGGCGGAGGTTCGTACTGGGAACTGACCTCCACCGAGCACGGCGGCAGCTTCGTCGACAGCTGTAGCCATCTGGGCCGTAACACCGCGGGTCTGTTTGTCCTGGCCGGCGAGCAACCCGGCTCCGGTCGCCGGTCAGCCCTCACGCCCGCCCTGTACCGGCAAGCGGTCGCGCGGCTGGATCGCCACTTCACGATCTCGGTCGTCGACTGCGGTTCCGCGCTGGACCTTCCTGTTACCCGCGAAGTGTTGCGCGATCTGGACGCCATGGTCATCGTGGCCTCACCGCGGGTGGATGGGGCATCGGCGGCCTTGCAGAAGCTCGAGTGGCTGGACGCCAACAGCATGACGGATTTGCTCGACCACGCCGTCATTGTGATCAATGACTCTGATGGCCACGCGGACAGGCGAACTCGCGACGAGTGGCGCCGGCAGCTGTCCAGCCATGGCTGGCCCGTGTTCGAGGTTCCGTTCGATCCGCACCTGCGGACCGGGGGCGTCGTCAACGTGCCCGACCAACTCGCCGCGCCCACACGGCAAAGTTTCATCGAAATCGCCGCCGCACTTGGCGAGCGTTTCGCTTCAGACCGTTGAGATCCAAGAGGCGCCGTTACGGCGCAACCACGGGCGTGGCATGCCCATGGTGGGCAGCGTTATCGTTGCGGCTGTTGCAGTCAAAGCCCGTTAGCGTCCTCGACTGGGGTGGTGAAATGAATTACCCATGGTTGCCACCGCAGCCACACCCCGGACCAGAGCCGAAAACGTGGCAGGACTTGTTGCTACCACCGCCTTGGGCGCCCCCGCCGAACGGCGGACCGGCTCCCCGGCTGGGTCGCGGTGCCGGGACGCCCGTTAGAACAGATAGTCAAGCCGGCGGGACTGTCGATAACTCGGGCGCGAATTCGCGCGGTGGCTGGATAAACATCAACAGTTTGCTGACGTCACTGAGGGCGGACAGTGCCGCACTCGCGCAGGTGCCCAACGGCACCCTGATCGTCGGACTTCTCGGCGCGGTCCTCGGAGCACCGGGCGGCCAGAAGTTCGTGAACTGGGACTTAGGCGTGAAATGAACCACTTCTTTTTCTGGGTCATCGCCGCTTGTTTCGCACTGAATGTGTTCGTGTCGTCGTTCAAGATCAGCAGAAGTGCTCAGCGCCGCATCTACTGGGGCTCGACCTGCGCAGCCAGCGCGGCCGGGGTCCTGATGAGCTATCCGACCTGGCACAACGCCCTTGCGTTTGGATTCCTGCCGTTGGCCGCGATGACATTTGCGGCCTGGGCGGCCACGCCCTACATCAATGTGGGCGGAAAGATCTATTCGGTCTACGCATTCAATCGGCAGCCAGATCCCGGAGATACACCCACCGCGGACACCCCAGAGCCTGATCGGGACGCCCCGCCCGCCGCGCACGCAACTGATCCCCAATTCGATCCGGCCTCCGACTCCTACAGCGGGATGCTCACCCCGCCAACGCTGTGGTGGCTGATGATCGTGCTAGCGGTGATCGCCGCCGGCAACGTGTACGCATATCTGTTCAGTGACGGCGAGCCGGGCATCGCGGCCGTGGGCGCGGGGCTTCTTGCCCTGCTGGCGATCGGCTCGGGTTACGGCGACGGCAGTTGGCGCTACCGCATTGCCCGCGGCCAATACGTTCCGTTCGGCATCGCGTCGGTTATCACCGCGGGCAGCTTCGCCCTCGTGTATCTGATCGCCTACTACACCGCCCGTCGCTGGCCATTGCGGCGCACGCAATCCATGGAATATCGGGCCCATCCCCGCCATTGGAAGTCGCTCTGATGGACGCCCCCGCAATCTACGGGCCCAAACCCGGACAACCTCCGGTGTTCACCATCGACGACGTTCACGTCTTCGCTGCCGAGGTGGGGGGGATACGCGCGGTGCTGACCACGGGCGCAGCCGACGCGGACAAGGCTTGCTCGGTGACCACGTTGCTGGCCACCGAACTGGTCGACTGGCTGGGCCTGGCGGATCTGGTGGTCTCCGACGACCACTACCGTGAGTTCCACCGCCTCGGCAGCATGACTCCGCGGCCGTCAGACCCCGGTCAATGGTCCTTCATCTTCACCGCCGACCCACACGGTGCGGTCAGCCTCTACCCCATTCCGCACAAGAACACCGCGACCGTCACCGGCCGGCTGATCGTGCCTCGCGCGCCGGCGCTGTTCACCCAACCGTCCATCGACAGCGGGCACCTGCAACATGGCAGCGACGAGGACCAATTCGCTCACCACCTGAAATCGCTTCTGGCGCTGCACCGTATCGACGCCAGAGTGAGTGTTGTCGAGGACGACCGCACCTATCACACCCCCGGTCGGGGCCGGCTCACCGCACGGGTTGGTACCCCCGCCGAACACGCCCAAGCCCCGCAAAGCTGGGTCGATTCGGTGCTGGCGGCCGCGAACGGGGTGCCGCAGATGACCGCGCACGTCGACGAGCACGCGTCGGGCGCGGGCCGACGGGAGGTGATCGTGGAGTACCACCGCCCGCGGCGACCGTGGATCACTGACAACCGCGCTCAGTCGAGCCGGCCGAGGTAGCGCGTTTCTTCCTTGGTGGCGGCCAGCGTGATGGGTCGGTTGCGGCCGCTGACGTTGACGGTCACCTGGCCGCTGTGACGGTCCTGGCGCATCACGATGTCGGCGTCGGCCGGCTGCCCGTTGGAGCCGATGATCAGCAGCGTTTCCGCGCCGCTGGGGTAGCTGATGGGAGCGTGATCGCAGACCTGGATGGTGGCCGCGCGATGGTTGTCCGACTGCGACAGCCATAGCCGACGCGGCTCGGCCAGCCGCCGGATCATCGGCCACCACTTCTCCGGGCGGCTCGACGTGACGCGGGCACTGGCCCCGCCGGCCAACGCACGTAACACCAACTGCTGGGCCACCCACAGCGGCGCGTCGACGTAAATCCTTGTCAGCATGCCCCGTTCGGCCAATGGCAGCAGCAGCGGATTGCCCGTCGGGGTCATGCCGATGAGCTGTCCACTGGCGCCCACCGGGATCTGCAGGCCGGCTATTTCGGCCACGCCGACACTGGGGGCGGGGCTGGACACGATGCGCCGTTGGGCGCGCCAGGCGTGCGCGCCCAACGGCATTGTGGCCGTGAGTGCTTCGGCCTGATCGCCGTACTGACGGATCAGCCCGGGCAGCCGGTCGGAACGACTGGGCCGTGACGCGGAGACGTGGCGCACCCACGTCCGGACGTGAACCTGGCCGCGCCGCGGACCCGGGGTCAGCCGAATGAGCACCGTCGCCGACACGCATCGGTAGGCCCACCAGGCGCCCAGGTTGAGGTTGGTGAGATCGTTTGGGTGCAAACGATAAGTGGTCACGAAGCCGCTGGGCATGGCCAGCGTGCCACGCTCGATCTGAGTGTCGGCGGGCGCCAACCCGGCGCCCAACGCGGCGTGCGCCGCGCGCAGTTCGGCGCCGTCGGCCACCACCGCCCCGCAGTTGGCCTCCCGCATCCGCCGGGTCACCCGCCGCGTTGCGGCCACCGCCGCCTTGACCGCGCCCTCGATGCCCCCACCGCGGTTGCGGATGCTCTCGTCGGCGGGGTCGAACCGCAGGCGGAGCACCAGCCAGGTGCGCCGCGCCGTCACCGCGGGGTTCACCCCGATGAGCTGGTCGTAGGAACCGGCATACGCGGTGCCCGGCGCTACCCGCCGGCCCGCTTGAGCAACATCGATGCCGGCAAGGTGAATGTCGTATTGCCATAAGCATTCGGCGATCTCGGTCATCGGGACGGTGTCCTCGGTAATCGCGATGCCGGCGTCGATGATCGTGGGTGTCTGCGGACGCGCCATCAACGCCACCGCGCTGACCAGCATGTCGCCGTCCCACCGCAGCCCGACGCGCCCTTGGTCGTTGGGCAGTTCGACTTCGAAAATCCCCGGCGGGTCGGTCCAGATCTTGGTGGCGGGCTTGGATTTACGGCCGCGCCACCACCGCCACCAGATCACACCCCAGTGCGTCAGACTGGCGTCCTTGAAGGCGACCAGCGCCACCAGGATCACCGCGGCCGCCGCGGCGACAAGCCATGGCCAGCTCACCCCCCGCCACGCCAACACTCCGGCGATCAGCGCGGCCACGACCTCGGTGATGATGATATTGACCACGACATTGGGCATCGGGGCGTGGATGCTCAGCGGGAAGTGGTGCGGAGTTTCGTTGGTGCGTGCCGACTTTGACCGCCGGTCGACGGCCCCGGTGTACCTGGTGGTGGTGCTGACGGGCGTCGGTGGCGGGGAAGCGTCCTTGGTCGCGGTGTCCGATTTCTCCGAGGTACCGGTGTCGCGGGCGGCGCGTTCGGCGGCGACCCGTTGGGCCAGGCGCTCACCCTTCACGGTGGGCTTGTGACGCCGCTCGCTCACTGTGGCCGCCTGACCAGTTTCGACAACGTCAGCACTCCGCCCACTACCACGACGCAGGCACCCAGGCCGATCAGGGCGGTGTTCATCGGGCGCCGATCGGGACGGGGCGCGGCGACCGGGGCCGCGACCGGCTTGCCCCAGGCGTCTTTCGGCAGCGGATCGCCCGGGTCCACCGCGAAAGTCAGCGCGGCCACCGGGTCGACCACGCCGGCCCCGACCAGGTTGTCGTTGCCGCGAGCCGGGTTGTGCGCGGTTTCGGTGATGCGCCGAATTACCTGATGGGCCGTCAACGCCGGGAACCGGGCTCGCACCAGCGCGGCCAGTCCGGCCACCACGGGCGCAGCGTAACTGGTGCCGTTAAACGATTCCAGCCCACCGTTTTTCGCGGGCTCGGCATTGACCAGGCCCGGGCCGTTCGGGTCCAGTGAGGTGATCTTGACTCCGGGGGCCGCGGCCCCTACCCATGGACCGGCAAGCGTCAGCGGGGCGCCGCCGTTGGCCGACAACGCGGGCTGGCCATCGTGTCCAAGCGCACCGACCGAGAGCACGTAGTCGCTGAACCACGACGGTGTGGATATGGTGACCACCCCGCTCCAGTCCCGCTGATCGTGCGGGCTCCCGGCGTTGTGTAGCGGGTTCTGCTGGCACTCTCCCGCCGTGTTGCCTGCCGCGGCGACGATCACGACGTTCTTGACGACCGCGGCATACCACACGGCCGCCCCCAACGAGATCTGGTCGATCGGCTTCAGCGCTGAAATGCAGGACACCCCACTGATATTGATGACCGTTGCGCCCATGTTCGCGGCGTGCACGATCGCCCGCGCCAGGGTGCGCACGTTCCCGGCGGTGGGGGTGGTGTTGGGGTCATCCGGGTTGACGGGCTTGGCGTCCACCGGGCCGAACAGCTCGGAGTTCTGCCGGATCGCCAGGATCGCGGCATCGGGGGCAACTCCGGCGAACGAATCGGTGGGCAGCGGCTGCGCGGCAATGATGCCCGCGACCAGGGTGCCGTGCGCGTCGCAGTCGGTCAGTCCGTCGCCCGTCGTCACGTAGTCGCCGCCGGGGCGCAAGTTGGGCAGCCGCGGATGGGGGTGTACCCCGGTATCGATGACGGCGACCGTTTGACCCGCGCCGCGGCTGTAGCGCCACGCTTCGCTCAGATTGAGGCTGGCCACATTCGGGTTGATCGCGTTGAAGTCCGTATCCGGGAAGCTGGTGGCTAGCCGGCACTCGTAATTCTGCTTGTTCGCCGATTCCGGGCCGGGGGGGCCGTCGGGGGGCACCGCGTCCCGGTTGATCGCCGGAGGGTCGATCGCCCACGCGCGCCCGGTGCCCAGCGCGGCGACGGTCACCGCGACCATAACCGCAGCGCCCACCCGCAGCGCGACCCAAGCCGACGTGATGTGGCTCATCCCAAAATGGGTCATCCCAGCCTCATCGCAGCCTGAGCCCAACCAGCGCCCCGTACACGTCCATGATCCAAAAGGCCAGCACCGGCAGCAGAGCGACCATCACCACCTCGACGAGCTCGCCGAAGCGGCGCTGAATCTCGTTGAATCTCATCGCGGGCAGCATCGCCCCGGCGATCAGGATGACACCCGAGGCGAGCAGCAGCCCGAGCATCACCGCCAGTACCACCCACAGTCGCCCGTCGGCCAGCGCCAGCCGTATCAGGGTCTGCGCCACGATCAGCGCACCGGTGCACAGCAGCACCGCGGACTGGATTCCGTCGGCGCCGTTGCGTGCCCGCCGCAACACGACCGCCGCGAGCAGCAGGCTGAACATGAAGGCAAGCCAATAGCGGTGCCGGCCCGGTTCGGCGGCCAGCGCGGTTCCGGCCACCGCGCACATCGCCGCCCCGATGACCATGCCGGTGAGGCATTCACCGGCGGCCGCGGTGCGCCGCTCGAATACCTCGGCGCCGGGGGCCTTGTACTGCTGGGCCCCGGGGGCGCCGTCGATGATGAACCTCGGCGAGCGGTCGGGCTCATCGAACGCCATCCCGAGCGTTGGCACCGGCGGCATCGGTATCCGCGCGACCATCAGCGCGATCTTGGGGGCCTGCCACAGCGCCACCCAGGCGCCCAGCGCCACTCCGGTGCCCAGGGCCACGTAGCCCACGGAGGAGAATCCACGCACCAACGTGGCCACCAAGACGATCGTGCCGACCGTCAGTACCGTCGCGGCAAGAATGATCGCCCGGTCCAGCACGGCGGTGGACACGATCGCGACGGCCATCAGAGTGCCCGCGGACAACGCCACGTTGAATGCGCCCCAGCCCCCGGGAACGATGGCCGCACCACCGACACCGGCCAGCGGATACGCCCCGACCACCAGGGCCGTGGCCAGCGCGGGACTGCGGTACCGTTCGCCGGCTAGCCACGCCGCACCCACGGCCACCGCGGCGGCCACCAGAGCCACTGCCGGAGGCAGCCACTGCGACCGCCGCGCCACCGAATACAGGCCCACCAGCACGGCCACCGCGACACATCCCGCGACCGCGATGACGGCGCCAACGGTGCGCGACATGTCGGCACTCCAGGCCGCGAAGCGGGCATCGGTGATCATCGAAGCGGCGTCTGTGACGTCGTCGATCAACGGCTGGTATTCCTCGGCACTGCGCGCGCGCCGCAGCACCAGGCGGTCACCATCGAGTCCGAGTTCGCCCAACGTCTTGTCGGCGTTCAGTGCCGGGCCGCCCACCTCGCTGAGGGTCCAGCGTCCGGGAGTGGCGGCGGTGTGAAACATGCTGACGTCCTTGCCCTGTTCGGCGAGCTTGCGGTCCAGCACTTGGATCAGATCGAAGATCATCGACCCGATGGCCATGTCGATCGGCAAGTCGACGTCCACCTGAGTGGCGCCGATCCAGATCGCGAAACGACCGGTGCCCGAGACGGTCTCAGCTCTTGCGGCCACCGGCACCGGAGACCCCGCCGTCTGCTTGTCGATACTCATCGCCTGTCGTCCTCACTTACCGATAACGTCGGGGAGCGACCCCAATCCGCGGCGAAGCTCTGGTGAGTCACGCGACTGGGCCGGCCGCTTATACGGCTTCTCTGGTGTGCTTGCCGGTCGCACTTGGGAAATCGGTCGCGATCAGCTCGGCCAGCTCCTCGAATGCCCGCAGGGTGGACTGTTTGAGCAGCTTTAAATTCACCTCGCCGCCCTCGGCCAGGTGATCGTCGAACGGGATCACGTGCACGGCGCGCACGTGCGGGCTGAAATGTTCTTTGAGCTGTTCGATGTTGGCGGTGGTCTTGCCCTGCTTGTTGTTGTTGAGAATCACCACCGCCCGCGAGACCAGATGCTGATAACCGTGGATCGTCAGCCATTCGATGTTGGCCGAGGCCGCGCGCGCCCCGTCCACGGTCACCGAAGACACCAGGATCAATGCGTTCGCGGTCTTGAGCACACCATCCATGGCTTCGTTGATCAACCCGGTCCCGCAGTCGGTGAAGATCAGGCTGTAGTGGCGCTGCAGAACGGCCATCACCCGCTCGTACTCCGACATGGAGAACCGCTCCGACTGCGCCAGATCCCGTTCGCCCGCAACCACTTCCAGGCCGTGGACGTTCTGCGACGTGTGGTGGCGCACGTCCCCGTAGCGGCTCAGGTCCTCATCGGCCAACAGGTCCTTGACGGTGGTGTTGGTTTGCCGTGGAACCCGGCTGACCAGGTTGCCGAAGTCCGGGTTGCCGTCGAGGGCCACCACCCGATCACCCTTGCGATGCTGAGCGAACACACTGCCCAGCGTGACGGTGGTGGTGGTTTTACCCACCCCGCCTTTCAACGACGCCACCCCGATCTTGTAGTCGCCGCGGATGGGCTGGCGGATCGTTTCCACCATTTCGGCGTAGGCGATCTCAGCCGGTGACAGACCAAGATTGAGCTGTTTTAAACTCAACAGGTACAACCACTTTCGCCAACCGTGACCAGGCGGCAACTTGCGGGATCCGACCAGATCGAGCCGGTCGGCGGAGTGGACCAGCGATCCTTCGTCGTCGCCCATGCGCTTGTCGATGAAGCGCGCGTCGACGGGCTCGTCCATCCAGTCGGCCATGCCCGAGTACGCAGCGCCGCGCTGCCGGGTCTGGGACGCGGGCGCCGAATACCGGTTGTCGGGTGCGGCGGCCGGCGGTGCCGCGGTCCGCGGGGCAGCGGCCGGCGCCCGGGTCTCGGGGGCTTGGGTCTCCGGGGCCCAGGCGTCCTGTTCGGGTCGGGCGTCGGCCCACAGGGCCTCGGTGGGCGGAGCTGGCCGCGCTTCCGGGGCGACGTCGTAGAAGGGCTCGGCGGGCCGTTCGCGGGGGTCGAGTTCACGCGGGCTGGCTACGGGTTGGGCATACACATCTGCCTGGCGCGGTGGCTCGCTGTAGGAGCGCTCCGGCGGCGCGACCGCCTGTCCCGGCTGCTCACCGCGGTATTGCCCGCGGTCGCGGATGTACTGCTGGTAGAAGCCACCTCCAAAGGCTCCAAAGGGCTGCGCAGGTGGTTGGGTCTGCGCCGGCGGACCGTCCTGCGCCGGCGGACGGTACTCGCCGGCCGGCGGGTAACCGCCATGTTCGGCTGTGTGTTCGGCTGCGTCTCCCGCTGGCGCGACTGTGTCGGTTTCCTCGACCGGTGGAAAGAACCGGTCGTAGGAATCCTGGGAGTCGCGATTGATGCTCATGCAGTAAACCTGCCCGTGTCGATGAAAAAATGCTGTGCTTGTTGGGAGAGTATCGGGGGCCAAGGTCAGATAGCCAGGCCAGTCGATTGTGGATTAGTGCCGGATAGCGGTGAACCACGACCCGCTTGGCAGCGTTTCCACGATCATCTCTACCGCCTTGACGATGCGGTTATTGCTGCCCGGGGCGAACGTTGACCACATGGTGCCGTCCAGTGCTTCCGACGGCGACGCCACGATTCGCCCCGCCGGTGTATCGAACACCCCCACCCCCGCCTTCCCCAGGATCTGCTTGCCCGGAACATGTTCGATAGCAACGATTTCCGAACGCCAGACGTCGTCGCGGTAGGCCAGAGCCTCGGTGACGAACCTCGCCGAGGGCTCGGGCACACCCGCGTCGATCAGCTCGTGGTAATAGCTGGCGCCCGCGGCCACACGCGAGTCGATCGACGTGCCTTCGGAGACCGGCAGATTGAACGGTTCGAAGTTGGCGACGATCGCATCGCCAAGCACGCTGATCACAGGAGCGATCACCTGAGCCATGCCGGTGACTTCGGCGGCGTTGTTGAGGTGTTGGATCGTGATGAGGTCTTGATAACGCATGCCCACCACATGCAGTGGCCCACGGCGGCACACCGCAACCCCCAGTTGGGAATCCTCGCGCCAGATCCGGGCCGCCAATTCGACGTCGGGCCGCTGCAGCACCCGTATCCACTGCGCGACGGTCGGTTCGGTGACTTCTCCACCGCTGACGACGCCCTTGTCGATCAACGATTCCATGGCCGCGGCCTCGGCGGCCGCGGCTGCGTTGCCCTCGAAGTAGTCGCGCGGCGGCAAGATCTCCAGCACGACCGGGAACGCCCCGACTTTCAATATCCGCTGCAGCAAAAGCATTTCGTCGAGATTGAATTCAGCGGCGACGACCGGAGCGTTCACGACACCTCTTCGCTTGGTGGATGACCGGAATGGTGCGGCCCCGATCGCGCGGCAACGGCGGCGGTCGGGGCCGTTTCACCCCGCGCCTTCGGCGCGGCGGCGGTCTGAGCCCGTTATCGGCCCACTATCAGCCCATCGTGAAACGCTGCGCGTTCATGCGGTTGACGTGAGCCATGCCGTCGCCGGCGTTCTGGGTCGCCGTGCTGAGCTGCATCAGCGCGCTCTTCATGTCAGCGGCCGCAGCGTTCCAACGGGTCGCGATGTGCTGGTAGCTGTCGCCACCGGTGCCGGTCCACGCCGCTTGCAGCCGGTTCTGCACGGAGGCGGTCATGTCGTCGATAAGGTTCCCGAGCTGTGCACCCGCCCCTTGCAGGTTCCCTGCGGCGTTGCCGATTGCCGGAAAGTTATAGTTGATTGAATCAGCCATGGAAGTCGTTTCCTCTCAAGCGAATTGGGGAGTCGAAGGGGTCAGGCCGGGGAGATGCCGAACGTCGTGTGGCCGGCGCGCAGCAAGTCCTGGGCGTTGGCGTCCTCTTGGGTGTCGTGACTGACACGCGACGCGAACACGCCGTCATGTATGTCGGTCAGCACCCGGTCCATCTTGACCGCGGCCTCGTTCCAGTGGCCGGCGGCGCCCTGGAAAGCCAGGCTGGCGTCGCCCTGCCAGGTGCCCGAGACTTCGTTGACGTAGCCGGTGATGGCCTTGATCAGGGCCTTGATCTGGCTGGAGGTGCTGTCCATGTGAGCGACAGCGACCTGCATAACCGGACTTTCAGCGTGAAGCGTTGCATCGCCGCCGGAGGTGGTTGCCATTTCCTAAGTGTCCTTTCGGTTCTGTTCGGTGACGTGGTTGTCGGGAGGGGTGACGTGCTTCATGTCCCCCTTTCACCCGGGGTGGTCAGCACCATCGGAAGGTCATCGTCCTCGTCGGCGCCGAAGGGGTCCTCTTCCCAGGACAGGGCAGAACTGCTGCGGATGTCTCGCCCGCGCCCGGCGCCCGTCCCCGCCGGCCCGAACATCGGTCCCATGCCGCCACCCGCACCGCCGCGAAGATCCGCTCCACCGGCCACGGGGCTGCCGCTGCCGACGCCGGATGCCGGGCTGGCGCCGATACCCAGCGTGTCCGAGGTGGTGCGCCAGCCACTGGGCATCGAGTAGCCGCTGCCGCCGCCAATACCCGCCGAACGCGTCAGGCCGATGGATTTCGACGCTGATCGCCCGCCGGAGTCGGCGCCGCCTGTGCCCAGCCCGCCCGGATACATGCCGCTGAGTCCGCTGAGCCCATTGAGGCCGCCCGCGCTGGCGGGCGTGCCACCGAGCCCGGAACCGCCGGTCATCATGCCTTGCAGCGGTCCCATGATCGCCTGGACGGGGCCCTCACCGGCCGAGGTGATCGCCGACGGCGCCGATCCGAGCGCTTGCGGTATCTGTCCGGCGGCCTGGGCGCCTTGGGCCAGCAACGGCGTCAGCTGCTGCGACGGGTCGCCTGCCTTGGCGGCCAGCGCAGGATTTCCGGGCGGCCCCGTCCCGCCGGCGGTGGTGCCGGTGTTGGAGCCCATCGCCTGGGTGGCGGCCGGTGCGGTGCCGGCGGCCCCGCTGGCCACCCCGCTGAACGTGCCCAATCCGGTTTCGGCCGCGTTCATGGCGCCCTGCATCACGCCGGAACCGACTTGTAGCCCCATGCTGACCCCCGAGGTCGCGAGGCCCACCGCCATGCCCGAGGTGATCGGGGGTGGCGGCGTCGCCGGAACGGGCGTCGAGGAGGCAGTCCCGAGCGCGTCGTACGAGTTCATCGCCATCCCGGCGTCTGTCCACATGCCGGTGTAGATGCCGCGGTTTATCGCGATCGGCATGGCGTTGATGCCCATGATGTTGGTCGCTTGCAGGGTCATGTGCTCGGCCTGGTTCTCGAGTACATGCGGCAGCTGGGGAATCGCCAGACGCGCAGCTGTGTAGCCCTCGGCGAACGCAAGGTGGTTAGCCCCACTCGCGTTCAAGGCGGTTACATTCGCAAGCATCGCGCCAACGTGGGGACCGAAGGAAGCCACAGTGCTTAGGCCGGACGGGCCCATCCACCCGGAACCGAGGGCGGCCAGCGCCGCGCTGACGTTGCCGGCGACGGCCGCCAACGTGGTCCCGAGTTCCACGGCCGCGGCCCCGGCAGCGATCAACGGGCCGGGCCCCGTGCCGGCGATGATCCGCGAAGCGTGAAATTCGGGAGGCATCGCCATGTATTGCCCCGCGGGTAAAGCCACTAGGCCAATCCCCCTTCAATGGCTAAAAACGGCAGGCCGCAGAGGCTAGACGAACAGCAGGCCCTTGTTGACCAGGTCCTGCACCTCGAACGCGATGCCCGCTCCGCCGACAGCTTGGGCCGCGTCGATCAATTCCAGAACGTGGGCCTGCGCCATCCCGAGATGCTCGGCGTTGGTGGCGTTGAACAACGCCACGCCCGTGGCCGAAACCTCTTCGCCGCCGGGGGGCGTGATGGTGGTCATCGCCGGCGTCGCCGCTACTATCGCGGCTTGCAAGGCCACCGCCTGTGCCAGCAGATCGGCCGCCACACCCGCCACAACGGGGGTTTCTACTCCAACAAAATCCATGAGCGGCCTCCCCTGAAAAAGCGATGAGCGTCTCTCCCTATGAAGACGACATAGGCGAAGTATACGGGGGGTCGCAGGCGGTGTTCGACGGTGAAAAAAAGATTCCTCTAAACCGTCAACAGCGGCCAGTCCTGCATTTTGTCGCTGATCGTTCGCCCGTTTGAAGGAAATGCCGGGCCCGGATGCCGGCGGCTTCTTCGCCGGCAAATTGGCCCGCGGCCAAGACCGTTTCGCTAATCACGGCCGCCAGTTGCTCGGCCCGGTACCGGTCGATGACCCCGGGTTCCAGATACAGGCCGGTCAGTCGCTGCAGACCGTCAACCTCTGCGACAACGTCCTCGTCCTCGGAGGCCACCCGGCAGCGAAGACCGTCCACGTCCGCGATCGCCGCGCCCAGCCGCGCCGACAATTCCGCTTGCGCGTCCAGCAGCGCCTGAACAGCAGCGCTGCCAGCCGTGTACCGCCGGTCGCTCGCGAGGTCATCCATGCTCGTCAAGGCTAATCGGAGGTCGGAAACGGCGACCGTTGAGCGTCGACGCCCCGGCTCGACCCCACCTAGAATCGCAGATCATGAACCTGGAGCTGGCCGAGCGGGCCTTTCGCATCGGCGTAGCCAATCTCGGCATCCCCACCACCGGCTCCGAGCTCCGATCGGTCGATCTCGCCGAGGCGCGCCGGGCCTTTCAGAAGGCCGTCGAGATCGACGAGGGGATGTGCGATGCATGGATGGGCCTAGCGATGGTCACCATGCAGGAAAACCAGGGCACCTCCGCCGTCACCGATCGCTATGTGATTAACCAGTGCTATCGCACCCGCAGCCGCCTCGGTGTCGACCAGCGGCGTCTCGGGCTGCCGCCGCACACCCTGATGGGCCTGTACCCGGCCACGTTGATCAACCTGCAAATGTTCACCGCCGACGACGTGTGTCTGGCCCGAGCCGCACTGCTGGCCGACGACCGTCAGTACGACGACGCGGTGGCACTGATCAAGGAAGTCAAAGGGCGCCGCAATCGCACCCAGATCGCCGACTTCCTGATGGGCACAGTGTATCTGCGCGCCGAACGCTGGCCCGACGTGCTGGAAGCCATCAATCCCCACGACTGGAAGGACGGCGTGCTCGCCGATTGCGCCAACTACATGGCGGGTGCCGCGTGTGCGCATTTGAAGATGTTCACCGAAGCCGCCCGCCGGCTCGAGGCGGTCAGCACCACCATGGGAGACGTCTACAACAAGGCCATGCTCGAGCGGGCCTTCATATATCGAGAGCTGGGCGAGGAAAACCAGGCCCGCGCCTTCTTCGAGGCATTGCACGCCCATCGGGGAGACCCCGAGTTGGTCGCTGCGGCCTCTCGCGCACTCATCGACCCGGCTGTGCGCATCGCGTTGACCACCGAAGAACTCATCACCGCCCGTACCGACTATTGGGATCCGGACACCACCCCCGCCGCAGACGCCGCGATCACCGCCGACCGCCGCGCGGTACTGCTGAAGGAGGCGGAGGACGACCTCGCCGAGCTGGTCGGCCTCGACTCCGTCAAAGACAGCATCAGAGACGTGGAAGCCAACGCGCTGATCGCCGGGAAGATGCGCGAAAAAGGTTTGCCCGTAGGCGAATTGACGGAAAACATTCTGCTGTCTGGGCCGCCCGGCACCGGAAAGACGCAAGTCGCCAGCATCCTCGCGAAGATCTTCGCCGGCCACAGCATCGTCGAAACCGACAAATTCGTCAAAGCAACCGAAGACGACATGGTCAGCAAATACGTTGGGGAGACGCGGGAGAAGACCTCGAAGGTCATCGACAGCGCACTCGGTGGGGTGCTGTTCATCGACGAGATCTACACGATGGTCAAGGAAAGCCGCGAGCACAACCACGGCAGGGAAGCCATCGAAGGCCTGCTGCACCGCTTAGAGGACGACCGCGAGCACTTCGTGTGCATCGTGGCCGGCTACGAAGACGACATCAACAAATTCCTGCGCACCAACTCGGGTCTGACCGGGCGATTCACCCAGCGCATCCGGTTTCACTCCTACACCCCGGACCAGCTCGTAGCTATCGCCGACGTGCAAGCTCCCAAGGCCGGTGCCCCGCTGACCGAAGACGCCCGTGACACGCTTCGGCAGCGGTGTACGGAGATCTACAACGACATCGACGGGGTCACCGGGCTGCGCCGCATCGACCTGCTGGGCAACGGACGATTCATCCGCCGGATCATCAAACACGCGTCGACCGCGCGTAACCGACGACTCGTCGCCGGCGGCGTCGACCTGGACCGCATCGAGGAACACACAGAACTCATCGGCGATGACATCAAGCGCGGGGTGAGCAAGGCGGCCGAGGCCGAAACGGAGGACAGCCGCTTCGGCTAGGATTCGCTCGCTCGCGGCTGACCGACAGGGCCTCAGGTGGCTGAAGCACGCCCTGTTATCTAATTGGGTGCAGGCGGGGAATTCGAGAGTGATCTGGCGACTCGCAATGCGTAGAAAACTCTTTGATGACCTTCTACGGTGAGTTAACCGCGAAGTGGCGGTTCAGCGCGGTGGAGGTGGCGTTTGGTGGAGGGCACTCCGTTTGGTCGGTACCGGCTGATCGAGTTGCTGGGCCGCGGCGGCATGGGTGAGGTGTGGCGCGCCTACGACACCGAGGCCAATAACCGCACGGTGGCGATCAAGCTCCTTCCGGCGCAGCTAGCCACCGACAGCTCGTTCGTGCGGCGCTTCCGCCGGGAGGCAGAAGCGGCCGCGCAGTTGAACAATCCGCACATCATCCCGATCCATAACTACGGCGAAATCGACGGGCGACTGTATGTAGATATGCGGTTGGTCGACGGCCGGGATCTGCAGCAAGTGCTGAACGCAGGCCCGTTGGAGCCGGCGCGGGCGGTGCGGATCATCGAGCAGGTCGCTAAAGCCTTGCAAGCTGCTCACAAGGTCGGCCTGATCCACCGTGACGTCAAGCCGTCCAACATTCTGGTCGATGAGGACGATTTCGCTTATCTGATTGATTTCGGCATTGCTCGCGGAGCCGATCACACTGGCCTGACCGGCGTCGGGGATGTGATCGGCAGCTTGCACTACATGGCACCGGAGCGCTTGCAAGCCCACGAAGCCGATGCCCGCGCCGACATCTATGCGCTGGCGTGCGTGCTGTACGAGTGCCTTACCGGGAGCCGTCCCTTCCCCGGCGACTCGATCGAAAGCCAAATGGCCGCGCACTTGACGAATCCGCCACCCCGGCCGTCAACCCGACGTGATGTGCCTCCGCTGTTGGACGCGGTGATCGCGAGGGGGATGGCCAAGAACCCAAACCAGCGGTATCCGACCACGATCGAATTGGCACATGCCGCACGGGATGCAATCACCGTCCCCACTCAGCGACCGGCACCGGATTTCCTGGCCTACCCGGCGACCGACTGGGCACCTACCCGGCCCGTGGAACAGGCGCACGGGGTCGCGGCACCGCCGCCGTGGTCACCGTCGCCTGTCCTGTCGAGGCCTGCTAAAACCAATCGGCGTACGCCGGTCCTCCTCATCGTTGGTGCGGTAGCACTCGTCCTGGTGATCGCCGTGGGGGCTGGCATCTTCCTCCTCGTCGACTACTGGCGGTCGCGGGTGACCTCGGCATTGTCGCGACCCACGGCGGCCGTGCCGTCCTTTAGCGTTCCGTCCTTTAGCGTTCCGTCCTTTGGAGTTCCGACCGCGCTGCCGTCGTCGGGCCCCACATCGACTGGCAGCGGGGGCGTCGGGATTGCTTCCGGCGCGAAGGTCTTCATCGACGGCAAGGACCAGAACGTGTCGGGCTCGGCGGTGTGCTTGAGCTCGGGCAGCAGCATCACCATCTCGATCGGCGGGGCAGGAACCGGTGTCGCCGCCATGCTCACCAACTCCGACCCGCCCGAGGCGAAGTCCGTCGGCCTCGGCAACGTCAACGGCGTAACGCTCAGCTACTCGCCGGGAATCAGTGGGGGCAACGCCTCGGCGACCAAGGACGGCAACAGCTACAAGATCACCGGGACCGCGATCGGAGTTGATCTGGCCAATCCGACGCAAACGGTGACCAAGCCATTCGAGATCGACGTGACCTGCCCCTAAGGGTCAGTGCGGCACACCGCGGTCCGCCCCTTAAGACCGCCCATCAGCGCGTCGTGTGCCCAACGATGGATCGGCTCGAAGCTCCTCAGGTGCACGACCCACGACAGTGTCGCCCTCGCGTACGTATAGCCAGGAACTAATTCATGAGTAGGTCGTTGTGGTAACAGGTCGAAAGTTTAAGTGTTCGTGTTCCATGCACGCTCGCCCAGAACCTTTGGTGCGGGCGTCTCTTTTCTCCTTGCTGGGCAAGCCGAGGAAGCAGTCGTCTGATCAACCGGCCACCAGACCGCATAGTGCGGCCCGGAATCCTGACAAGGAGAAACAAATGACACAGGGAACTGTGAAGTGGTTCAACGCCGAGAAGGGCTTCGGCTTCATCGCGCGCACGGACGGCCCGGACGTCTTCGTGCATTACTCCGAGATCGACGGCCACGGCTTCCGTAGCCTCGAGGAGGACCAGCAGGTGGAGTTCGAGGTCACCCAGGGCGCCAAGGGCCCGCAGGCCAGCGGCGTTCGGGCAGTCTGACCGTCGGCGAGGCTTGATAGGAGCCGTACCCGTGTGCGTACCACGCGGGTACGGCTCTCCTGCTTATTCGCCTTTTCAACCCGTTTCTGGGGGCTGGCTGGGGTCGGCACCGGCGGCGGTGGCTAGAACTCCGCGGCGGGACTGAGGTTCTCCTTTGCGCCGCGCCCGCTGCCATCAGTCAGCGATCGTGGCCGGCTTATGCACCACTCATTCGCTTGAGGGTCATTTGCCGCGGGCTGACCCCGGCGGCGGTGGCTTGTGTGTTAGTCGTGAAAAATATTGGGTCACCCCAACCAGCAGCGGTGCGTCCTTGACCTCCTGGCAGGGATGGATTCCCAGCGTCATCATCAGATTGGCCGCATCGGTGGCATCAATGGCATTGGCGGCCACGGTCTTTCGGGCGAACCTCAGCTGATCTCCGGCCATTTCGGCAAAAGTCTCAGACTCGTTGTCAAAGTGGCCCATGGTTCACTCTCCCAATAATCCCTCGCCGAGTAACGCTTCTCGGCCTCGGGGCACAGGGCGATCCGCGCCGGACTGGCCGAGCGTCGCGGCCCCCGCACGCGGTGTCACGGTGATGGCGTTGTGGCGCCCTGAGGATTCGTCTTGGGCCCGTCTGAGAAAGTGGGGTGCTCGACTGCCGATGTTGCGGTATCGCCTGAAGAGACAACCTCAGGCTCCTGAGGGTGGGAAAACAAGTTGAAATAGTCCATGTGGTATGTCCTTGCGAATTACAGGGTTCAGCCCGCGCATATTGTTGCGGGACGGGCGACGAGCGAAGTGCACGTTGACCCTTTGTTTAACGTGTCTTACGACGAGGGATCACCGCGAACACGAAGCGTTCAGTGTTGAGTATACACTTGCTAAGCCTGGATAAATATGGGCGCTGGCAGCGATCTGGTACAGCCATTCATCGCGTAGAACCACGAACCCGTTGCATCCACAATTCGGGTCCCGCGGCAGCCGGCAGCTGGACGGTCCTGGCCAGTTCAGGCCAACCAACCGCGCCATACGGTTCATGAACCGGACCGGTCCTGCGGCCATGTTCTCAGCCCCGTCAGCACTTGTCGTAAAGGAGGCGGTATGAGGTAGCCGTGTCCGCCCAGCACCAAATAGTGATAGTTGTGGCAGCTATTCATGTCCCAAGGGAGGGGCCCGTTCGTCTTGGGCAGGGGCTGGCCCGGGCACCAACAGCCGTATGGGACGTCGCAGCCAGCGGGCAGGGTCTCGGCGGCGTTCATGGCGTTTCCTCGCGGTTCTCGCGTGTAGGAGCTCGCCGTTAGTTTGCTGAGGACCGCTTGCGACTTTCTTGCGGGTCGCGGGCAGTCGGGCGCCGGCATGTTTGCCGCTGTTCGCCGGGCGCTTTGCTTAGTATTCGCGAGGTAACCGAAATATCTTCTCCCACTGAAATATTATTATCCGTGGGCGTTCGCTACTTTTTCTCGTGAGATTTTCCCGGTGAGTTTTCGGCGAGCTGTTCAGCTGTCGTGACGCACGAGATTCATTCACCTGCAACGATTCTCATGTCACGCACAGTCGCCTCACAAAATAAACAAAAAGGTACGACGTACTATTATGGCGCCCTAGAGTTGTACATTATTGCGGTTGGAGCTTGGCATGACTTCGCTTCTGTTTATTTCTCCGGAGATGCTGGCGGCCGCCGCCCAGGATTTGTCCAACCTCGGTTCGACCGTTGCCGCGGCCAACGCCGCGGCAACGGCCCCGACCACCAATGTGCTGGCCGCAGCCGAGGACGAGGTCTCGGTGCAGATCGCGGCGCTGTTCGGCGCGCACGCGCAGGGCTATCAGTCGCTGAGTGCGCGGGCGGCGGAATTTCACGCTGAGTTTGTCCGGACCTTGACCGCGGCCGGGCAGGCCTACGCGGGTGCCGAGGCGGCCAACGCCGCACCGCTGCAGGCCACTCAATGGTTTTCGCCGTGGGAGATGCTGACCGGGCGTCCGCTGGTCGGCGACGGGGTCAACGCGACGACGCCGGGCGGCGCTGGCGGCGCCGGCGGATGGCTGCTCGGCAACGGAGGCAGCGGCGGGCCCGGCGGGGCCGGTGGGTCCGCCGGGCTGTTTGGCCGCGGCGGTGCCGGCGGCGCCGGCTTGGACGGCGTAGCCGGCGCAGCGGGCGGTGCCGGTGGGGCCGGCGGCAATGGCGGTCTGCTGTTCGGCCCCGGCGGCGCCGGCGGCGCCGGCGGCCTTGGCGGTGCGGGCGGCTTCGCGGGTGGGGCCGGCGGAACCGGCGGCACCGGCGGGCTCCTGGGCGGGATGAGCGGGGGCGGTGGGGCCGGCGGCGCCGGCACCAACAGCACAACTGGGATCGCCGGTGCCGGTGGCGCGGGCGGTGCCGGTGGCGCCGACAGGGCGCTGCTGGGCTGGGCCGGCGGAACCGGCGGAGTCGGTGGTGCGGGCGGTGCCGGTGACGCCGGCGGGGTGGGCATCGCGGGTGGAGGACCGATTGGCGGGGCTGGCGGTACCGGCTTTGCGGCCGGGGCCGGCGGGGCCGGTGGGGCCGGCGGCGCGAGCCAGGGGCTGTTCAGCGCTGGCGGGGCCGGCGGCAACGGCGGCGCCGGCGGCCTGGGTGGCGGTGGCGGGTCGGGTGGCAGCGGCGTCGGCAATGACGTGGGCGGCGGCAACGGCGGCAACGCTGGCGACGGCGGCAACGGCGGCGCCATCGGCAATGGCGGCGCCGCAGGATTACTCGGGACGACTGGCCAGGCTGGCAGCGCAGGCAACGGCGGTGCCGGCGGTCAGGGTGGGGCCGGCGGGGCCGCGGACGCCAACGGCTCCACCGCCGTCAAGGGCAATCCCGGCGGAACCGGCTTTGCGGGTGGGGCCGGTGGGCAGGGTGGCGCGGGTGGCAACTCCGGTGCCGGCGGCACGAACGGCTCGGGCGGCGCGGGCGGCGCCGGCGGAGCGGGCGGCCAGGGCGGCGCCGGCTACGCCGACGACGGCATCAACCACGCCACCGCCGGCGGCACCGGCGGGGCCGGTGGGGCGGCCGGCGCCGGTGGGGCGGCCGGGACCGGCGGTAGCGGCGGCAGCATCGGCGCCGCGGGCAACGGCGGTACGGGCGGCCAGGGCGGCACCGGCGGGGCCGGCGCGCAGGGCGCGACCGGAACCATCGGAAACATCGGCGCCACCGGCGGCCTAGGCGCGGCCGGGGGGCACGGCGGGGCGGGCGGCGACTCCGGCAACGGCGGCACCAACGGCAACGGCGGCAGCGGCGGCACCGGCGGAGCGGGCGGCCAGGGGGGCACCGGCTACGCCGACGACGGGAACTACGACGCCACCGCCGGCGGCTCCGGCGGGGCCGGTGGGGCGGCCGGCGCCGGTGGGGCGGCCGGGACCGGCGGCAGCGGCGGCAACGCAGGGGCCGCCGGCGGTGGCGGGGCGGGCGGCCAGGGCGGTACCGGCGGCGCCGGGGCCCAGGGCTCCGCCGCGAACACGGCCGGCAGCACCGGCGCCACCGGCGGCTTCGGCGGAGACGGCGGGCACGGCGGCGCGGGCGGTAACTCCGGTGCCGGCGGCACCAACGGCTCCGGCGGGGCGGGCGGCACCGGCGGCCACGGCGGACAGGGCGGCACCGGCTTCGACGGCAGCAACAACGCCACCGCCGGTGGCACCGGTGGGGATGGCGGCCAAGGCGGCACCGGCGCGGCGGCCGGCACCGGCGGCAGCGGCGGCACCGCGGGCGATGCGGGCACCGGCGGGGCGGGCGGCACCGGCGGCTCCGGCGGCACCGCGGGCGCCGGGCAGACCGGCGGGGCGGGCGGCCAGGGCGGCCAGGGTGGCGATGGCGGCCAAGGCACCACCGGCACCATCGGCAATACTGGCGCCACCGGGGGCACCGGCGGCGCAGGCGGGCAGGGCGGCGTGGGCGGCACCGCCGGCCCCGGCGGCACCACCGGCTCCGGCGGCACTGGCGGCACCGGCGGCGAGGGCGGCCGGGGCGGCACCGGCCACGCCGACGACGGCACCAACGACGCCACCGCCGGCGGCACCGGCGGGACTGGCGGTGCCGCGGGGGCCGGCGGCTCCGGCGGCACCACCGGCGCCACGGGTATCGGCGGTGAAGGTGGCCAGGGCGGCACCGGTGGGGCGGGCGCCCAGGGCGCCGTTGGCACCGTCGGCGACGGCGTCGCAGGCAACGGCGGCAACGGCGGGGCCGGCGGGCAGGGCGGCGTGGGCGGCAACTCGGGCAATGGCGGCACCAACGGCTCCGGCGGCACCGGCGGCACGGGTGGCCGAGGCGGTCAGGGCGGCACCGGCTACCCCGACGACGGCGACAACGACTCCGGCTTGTACCCGTACGGTGACGCCGGCACCGGTGGCACCGGCGGCACCGGCGGCGAAGGCGGCGCCGGCGGCGCAATCGGGACCGGCGGCACCGGCGGAACTGTGGGCGCCGGCGGCCAAGGCGCCCTCGGCGGCCGCGGCGGCACCGGCGGCGCAGGCCTCGATAACACTGACGAACTCGGCCAAGCCGGCATCGGCGGCTGGGGCGGCCAAGGCGGCACCGGTGGTCAGGGCGGCGTCACTAACGGCGGAACCAACGGCACTGGCGGCCAAGGCGGCGCCGGCGGCCTGGGCGGCACCGGCGGGAGTTGGGTCACCGGCGGGAGTGGCAGTCAACCCGGCTTCGGCGGCCTCGGCGGGTATGGGGGCCAAGGCGGCACCGGCGGTCAGGTCGGCACCGGCGGCACCGGCGGGACCGCGGGTGCGGGGGGCGCCGGCGGCCCGGGCGGCCTCGGCGGCGACGCGAACAACGGCGGGACGGGCGGCTTCGCCGGCTACGGCGGCAGCGGCGGCCTGGGCGGCACGGGCGGCGCCGGCGTCACCGCCGCCACGCCAGGCGGCAGCGGCTCCGATGGCGGCCAAGGCGGCCTGGGTGGTGAAGGCGGCCAAGGCGGCACCCCGGGCCTCGGCGGCCTCTTCGGCGGCGGTGGCGATGGCGGCCAAGGTGGCACCGGCGGCATAGGGGGCACCGGCTACGCCGACCACGGCGGCAACGACGCCGGCGCCGGGGGCACCGGCGGCAACGGCGGTGCCGGCGGCTCACCCGGCACAGGCTTCGACGGCGTCTCCGCGGGCAACCCCGGGCTAGGCGGCAGCGGCGGGCAGGGCGGCCAAGGCGGAGCCACCACCTACGGCGGGGGTGACGCCGCCGGCATGGGCGGCACCGGCGGCCAGGGTGGCAACGGAGGTACAGGTGCCGAGGGCAACGCCTTCGGGAGCTCGGGCGAGGATGGCGCCAAAGGCGGCCAAGGCGGCCAAGGTGGCACCGGCGGTTCCAGCACGCAGGGCACCGGGGGCACGGGCGGTAGCGGCGGTGCCGGCGGCGGCGGCGGCACCGGCGGCACCGGTACCGGCGGCCTCGACGGCGGCACCGGAGGCACCGGCGGAACCGGCGGCGGCGGCGGTACCGGCGGCACCGGCTCCGGCGGCAACTCCGGCTCCGGCGGCGGCGACGGCACCCCAGGTGATCCGGGCAGCACGCCCGTCAGCTCCGCCGGCACCGTCGGCGGCACCGGCGGCCCCGGTGGCACCGGCGGCCCCGGCTCCCCGTAGGGCCCGGGCAGTATTGGTCCTCGTGACCGAGGACACCTTCCCGCGCCAGTACGCCCGCACGCGCCACTTCACGCTTGGCCGGCCCAGGTCGTTCCGGATCTCACCCGACGGCAGCTCGATCCTCTTCTGCCGCTCACGCACCGGGTCCGACCCGATCACGATGCTGTGGCGCTTCGACGTCGACTCCGGCAGGGAAGTGCTCCTCGTCGACCCCACCACCCTGGTCGAGGAGGGCTCCGGCGAACTGCCACGCGAAGAGCAGGCGCGGCGCGAGCGTGCCCGGGAGACGTCGGAGGGCATCGTGCGCTTTGCCGCCGACCGGGAGCTGACCCGGGCCGTGTTCGACCTCGCCGGCCGACTGTTCCTGGCCGATCTGGCCTCCGGTGCGGTGCGCGAGCTGCCGGTGCAGCAACCCGCCGTCGACCCGCGCCTCGACCCCACCGGCCGCCACGTCGCCTTCGTCAGCTCGGCGTCGTTGCGCGTGATCGGGGCGGACGGCAGCGGTGACCGCGCCGTCGCCGTCGCGGAGGGCGCCGACGTCTCCTACGGCCTGGCCGAGTTCGTGGCGGCGGAGGAGATGGGCCGCCAGGCCGGCTTCTGGTGGTCCCCCGACGGGGAACGGCTGCTGGTGGCGCGAGCGGACGAGTCCGCGGTGCGCCGCATCTACCTCACCGACCCCGCTCACCCGGAACGGTCCCCGCGCGAGATGGCCTACCCGGACACGGGCTCGGCGAACGCCGAGGTGACTCTGACGCTGGTGGGGCTCGACGGGACGCGCACCGATGTCGCGTGGGACCACCGCCGGTTCGAGTACCTGGCGGCGGTGAACTGGTCGGACGAGGGGCTCCTCGCCCTGGTGCAGCAGCGCGACCAGCGTCGGTCGCTGGTGCTCGAGATCGATCCTGGCTCGGGCGCCGTCACGGTGGTGCGCGAGGACACCGATCCCGACTGGCTGGAGATCACCGGCGGCGTTCCCGCCCGTCTCGGGAACGGGGCGCTCGTCTTCGTCGCCGACAGCGAGGACACCAGCCGGATCGAGGTCGACGGAGTGCCGGTCACGCCACCCGGGCTGCAGGTGCGCGCTGTGGTCGACGTTTCGGGCTGCAGCGTGCTCTTCACCGCGTCGGCCGAGCCGACCGAGGTCGGCGTGTGGGAGTGGTCGCCGGAGGGTGGTGTCGTCGAGGTTGGCCGCGGCGCAGCAGACGAGGGGCCGTCCCTGCGCTCGGCCGCCGCCGGCGGCGGCACGACGGTGGTGAGCGAGTGGAGGCTCGACCGGCAGCGGGCAAGCCTTACGGTGTGGCGCAAGGGCGAGGCGGTGGGGCGCATCGAGACGCTCGAAGAGACGCCCCTTCTCACGCCGAAGCCGAGGATGCTTCGTCTCGGTCCGGCGGAGCTGCGCGCCGCCCTGCTGCTGCCCTCCTGGCACGCGCCCGGATCGGGACGGCTACCGGTGCTGCTCGACCCCTACGGTGGCCCCGGGGCGCAGCGCGTGTATTCCGCCCAGGGTTTCTTCCTCACCTCGCAATGGTTTGCCGAGCAAGGGTTCGCCGTCCTGGTCGCCGACGGGCGCGGCACCCCGGGACGGGGTCGCGCCTGGACCCGTGCGATCCGTGGGGACTTCGCCACCCCGGTCCTCGAAGACCAGGTCATGGCGCTGGCAGAGGCGGCAAAGGAGTTTCCGGAGCTCGATCTCGAGCGGGTCGCGATTCGCGGGTGGTCATTCGGTGGCTACCTCGCCGCCCTGGCGGTGCTGCGCCGGCCCGACGTGTTCCACGCCGCCGTCGCTGGCGCCCCGGTGACCGACTTCCGCCTCTACGACACCCATTACACCGAGCGCTACCTCGGCACCCCCGCCGACGACCCGCAGAACTACGACCGGGTGTCCCTCCTCGGGGACGCAGCAACGCTCACCCGGCCTTTGATGCTGATCCACGGGCTCGCCGACGACAACGTGGTGGTGGCGAACACGCTCCAGCTCTCGGCGATGCTACGGCGGCGGGCCGGCCGCACACGGTTCTCCCGCTCTCGGGTGTGACACACATGACGCCACAGGAAGAGGTCGCCGAGAACCTCTTGCTGCTGCAGCTCGACTTCCTGCGCCGGGCGCTCTCCCTGTCAGCCCGAGCGTGATCGGGTTGTAGTGTTCGCAGGTGGTGGACAGCGACCCTGAACCTAGGTCAGCGGGATCGCCCGACGTTGCTGTCGGTGGTCGGCGCGTGGTGGCGATCCTCCTCATGGTCGTGCCGCTGAGCCAGATCCCGCTGGACGTGTATACGCCCGCCTTACCGCAAATGGTGCGCGACCTGAACGCCGCGAATGCCGTGGTCCAGGACACCGTTACCGCGTACATGCTTGGCATGAGCCTTGCGCTGATCCCGATCGGAGTGGTCGCCGATGCATGGGGGCGCAAGCGCGTGCTGCTGTCCTGCCTTTCGATGCTGGTGGTGACGAGCGTCCTTTGTGCTCTTGCGCCGAATATCGGCGTGCTCCTAACGCTGCGATTCGTGCAGGGCGCCTCGGCATGTGCGTGCATGGTGTTGTCGTACGCGATCGCCGCCGACTGCTTCTCCGGCAAGCGGCTCACGTCCGTCTCGGGATTGCTTGGCGCCGCATGGGGATTGGCGCCGGTGCTGGCGCCCGGCGTCGGCGGGTTACTGGTCCAGTTCATGTCGTGGCGGGCGATTTTCGTGCTGATCGCCGTGCTCGCTGCTAATGCGGCGGTTCTCATCGCGCTCGCGCTGCCCGAGACGCTCGCACCTGCGGCGCGCTCGCCAATCGACGTGCGCGCGACGCTACGTGTGGCCGCCGACGCACTGCGTAACCGTGTCTTCGTGAGCTTCGTTCTGGTGTTCGGTGTGATGGCAGCCGCCCAACTGACGTTCGCCGTCGTCAGTCCGTTCCTGTACCAGGACGGTCTCGGATTCAAGCCGGCCGCTTACGGTGCGATCGCGCTGGTGGTTGGGTTCGCCAACCTCCTGGGCGAATTAGCCTGCGGCGCACTTGCGGTCAGAACGTCGACCCGACGGCTCGCCTTCGGTGCTCTTGCCGTGTTCGGGGTTGGGGCGCTGGTTCTGGTCGGCTCCGCCGCGACGATCGGCGTATCGGCCTGGGCGATCACCCTCGGCGCATGCCTGGCGCTGGCCGGGTGCGGAGTGCTGTGCCCGCAAATGTACGGGCTCGCGCTCGGATTGTTCAGCCGCAATCTGGGATTGATCGGTGGAATAATCAGTGCCGGTTGCTATCTCATCGTCAGCGTCGCCATGGCCACGGCGGGCGCGCTGCCGGAGAATTCTCAGGCCCCACTGGGCTGGCTCTACGTGGCGTGTGGCGTCATCGCGTTGCTGCTGCTTGTTTGGGCCACGTCGCCGCGCCGAAGCCCGGCTCACCAGTGAGTTATTCGCGGGAGAGGCGGCGGCCGAGCCGTTGAGCGGCGTCAGAATGGCGGCGGTTCATCGTCGCCCGCTGGGGCGGGTGCGGAGTAGGCCGGCTGGTGTTGTCGGGGTTCGGTTTGCCGGGTTTGCTGGTTGTGTCGGCGTTCGGCGGCGATGCGCTGGGCGCGGTCTTGTTGTCGGGTTCGGTGGCGGGTGGGCATCATGGCGCCGCGATCGCTGGGTGGCGGCCGGTGCGGCGTTTGGGTAGTGGGTAATTCGCCGGTGGGCAGGCACAGCGCGGGAAACAGCAGCCGGCTGCCCGGCCGCGTAACGTAATTGTGTCCGGTCGGAGGAGTCCACCCAACCGTGCCGTCCATACGATGCAGGCAGGCCCGCCCATGGTGGCGACTGAGCCGACAGCTAAAGCGTTTGCGGGACCTCAGCGAGCCTCTCATCGCCTGCTAGTCGAAGTCGCCCGGCCGCCTCAGCGTCTGGAGACGGTGCTTGGCGCTTAGCCATTCGTACCAGGCCGCCACCGTAAAACCGAGGATGACTGCGAGGTAAATCCAGCCTTCAGGGCCCCAAGATGGCCAAGCGCCCCTCGCCAGCGGTACACAGGCGGTAAGCACTATCAGGACCAACATCACCCTCCAGGACCGGGCCGAATAGAGCCTGCGCCCGGCGATCCGGATCGCCGCATCGCGGACGGGCGCATCGACCGGGACCGGGCCGCGGAAGCTGGCACCGATGGCCGCCGACCGCTGCGCTGGGTCGAGCCCAGCGAGGGCGTTGGTACAGGCGTTATGTGAGCTGCTGGTCAACGCGGCCACCAGGAGGCCGACAATCACGATGCTCACGACGTGCCCCGCAGGCGTGGACAACCATGCCTGGTGTGGACTGGCTGCCAGCCCGTGGGCGCACCACCCCGCGGCCACGCCGATGGCGTACACGCCCGCCGCAGCTAATGCGCGCGCCCACCAGGGCTCGAGCATGATCCGAGTCCACATGAGTCTTCCTTTCTGACGGCCGCCGACGCGACCGGGATGAGTTGAGAAAAGACTCGCGGCAACCCCTTGCCGGATCCTGATCAAATCCTTGAAGCCCAGACGACAACGGCAAGCTACTCGACCTTCCGAAAGTCATGACGACGCCTAGCCATGAGAAAATTCAGGGCGACCAGCCGGGATCTGGGAACGACCAAATGCGCGAGCAGCCTACCCAGGGGGTGTATCTTGCACGAATTCCCGTGCCGTCGGGGCGCTGTTCGTCGCGCCACCCTGTCCAAAAGGTCTTTAACAAATGGTGTTTTCGGCATTATGCCGATATCCGGATTATGCCGATATCGGGTTGATCGGTGCTGGTCACGGGGGTGTTGAGGGTCGTTTGTCGGCATAATCAGAGGCTTTCGAGGAAGGCCAGGAGCGGGTCTGCGGGTCGGTATCGGCCGGACCGGGTGGGCAGCGGTGTCGTTCTGGCCAGGGCTCGTTCTTTGAGTGTGAAATCGGCCTTGAGATAGATCTGGGTGGTTTCGACCGATTCGTGGCCGAGCCAAAGCGCGATGACGGTGGTGTCGACGCCGGCGTGCAGTAGTCGCATGGCCGCGGTGTGGCGCAGCGTGTGCGGAGTTATTTCTTGTGGGCCATGGTGGGGCAGATCTTCTGGGCGGTGTGAGCGTGGTGGGTGAGTCGTTGTTCGAGCGCGTCCAGGCTCATCGTGGTGCCGCGGTTGCTGGGAAACAGTGGATCGGTGGGCCGCCAAGTGTGTCCTGGCCGCACTGAACGACATCGCCTACAAGATGCCCTTCCCGATCCTGGGGGTGGATTCCGACAACGGATCGGAGTTCATCAACACCGACTTGCTGCAGTGGTGCGAACGGCACCAGATCACCTTCACCCGCGCCCGGGTGGCCAACAAGAACGATGGCTGTCACGTCGAACAGAAGAACTGGGCCGTGGTCCGCACCGTAATCGGCTACCACCGCTACGACACCGCCGCAGAACTGTTGCTACTCAACGAGATCTGGCAGTGGCAGTCCAAACTGACCAACTTCTTTCACCCGCAGCAGAAACTGATATCCAAGGTCCGCGACGGCGCCAAGGTAACCAAGAAGTACGACACGGCAGCACGCCGTTTCACCGCGTGATCAGTCACCCGTGCGTCGCCGATGAAAACCACATCATGGCCCTGGCTCTAGCCCACGGCCGCATCAACCCCGCCGCCGTCCAACGCCGGATCCAGGCCCTGACCAACCAACTCTTCACACTAACCACCAGCAAAGCCGGAGCCCCGATTGCAAGCGCGCATCCTCAAATGAGGCAACCACAAGCCCCACGCGCTTCTTGACATGAGGCAACACGCTGGACTCGAACTGAACCGGCTGTGCATGAAGCCCGCGCTGTGGATAAGTCCCACGACGCCGCTGGTGTCCCGCCCGGCCAACGACGCCGCGGTGCCGGCGGAGTGTTTACGGCCAATCTGGGTTAGGGGGAAAACCCCGCGGTGGCGCCGCTCGTTGGTGTGGTGAGGCGGTAGACGTCGACCTCCTCGGGCAGGCCCTTTAGGTGTTGTGGTCCAAGGCTTTCGAAGGTTAGCCCCGATCCGGCGGAAAGATCGCGGACCGTGCGACTGGCCAACACCTCACCGGCTCCTGCCAACGCGCCGATTCGAGCGCCGGTGTGCACAGCCATGCCACTCCACTCGTCGCCGCGTCGCTCGCATTCACCGGTGTGGACGCCCGCTCGGATCCGGATACCGCTCGTGGCCAGGGCGGGAACCAGCTCCAACGCGCAGCGGGCGGCCTTAGTGGGCCCGTCGAAGAGCGCGAAGACGCCGTCTCCCGTGTGCTTCTCGCGGCGACCGCCGTGCTTTTCCAGCAGCCAGTCGACTGCTCTGTCATGTGCGTTGAGCTGGCGGCGCCACTGAGCATCGCCGCGAGCACTGAGTAGTTCGGTGGAACTGACGATGTCGGTGAACAGCACCGTTTTGACCACTCGCTCGTTGACGGCGACACTCGATGTGCCGCAGACGAAGTCGAGGACGGCCGAACCCACGACGTCATCCACGAGGGAGTGCGGTCCCTCGGGCAGTGTCTTGAATTGGGCCCCCGGAATGCCGGCCGCCAACGCCTTCGCGCCCTCTAGTGGGGCGATCCGATCGTTCGGCCTCACCAGGACAAGAGTGGGGGCGCGGATGGAGCCAAGAATGCCGCGGACATCGATTTCCAGGAGCGCCTGCCACAGCCACGCGGCCATCGTCGGGCTCGCGCTCACCCGTTGGTACCGGCCATACAGGTCGCGAAATCCCGGTATGTCGGCAATCTCGCCGAAGAACAGCTCGGCCAGCGCGCCTTCGCCCCAATGACTTTCGATGGCCTCAAGATGCTCGGCCATCTCTTCGGCGGTAAATCCCCAGGGGTAACCGGGCAACTCTTGAGAAAACCGTGCCGACACGCCGTACATCACCAGTGAATGAACGCGTTCCGGGTACGTCGCCGCGAACAAGAGGCTCATCGGGCCGCCCTCGGACATACCGAAAAACGCGGGACGATCGACCTTCGCGGCGTCGAGAACGGCGTGCAGATCATCCATTCGCTCGTCGAGGGGAGGGACGTGGGCGGCCGGATCTGAAAGGCCGGTGCCGCGCTTGTCCCACACAATGAGCCGTGTGGCCTCCGCCAACTGTTCGGTGACCGCTGTGATCGGACTCGCGGGTTCGTCGACGAGGTCGACGTTGCTGAACCAGCCGGGATTCCATACCAGCGTCGTATCACCATCTCCGAACTCGCGGTACGCGAGCCGGACAGAGCCATTGCGTGCGTAGCGAACCCGCCGGTCGGTCATGTCGACATCTTGCATCACCACGACGGTGCGCCGGCGGTCGGCATTCAAGGGGCGACGGGGATCAGCCCTCTGCTCGGCACCGCGCTTCGGGACATGAACCTCAGGAATATCCGTGCGACAATGGGCGCCGCGAACAGCATCATTGCAGTCCGAAGAACTTGGGACGCCATCACAAACGTCACGTTGGAGCCCGACTCCGCAGCGGTGCCAAGCACCGCGTAAGTGCCGCCGGGGCTCGTTGCGAGGTATCCCTCGAGCAGGCTCAGTCCGGCCACGTGGGCCAGCAGCACGCCGAGACCGGCCGCCGCGAGGTTCAGCACGATGATCAACGCCAACGCGCCGGGCAGGATCCGTTGGATCGCTCGAAGCGACTCTTTGTCGAATGCAAGCACCGATTGCCAGACGATCAGCATGATCCCGGCCTGGACCAGCACCATCGGAACCGTGAGACCCGCCGCGAGCCCGGTGAGTTGCAAAACGATGGTGATCGCCAGCGGGCCTAGCAACCCGGATCCCGGCAGCCGTACTGAGCGGCCGGCCGCCACGCCCACCACAACAATGACCGCGACCAGCGGCAGGCTGACATACCAAGGGAGACAAATGGTTTCGCTTATCGGCGCTCCGTGGGCGTTGGTGCCATGGTAGAAAGCCGTCACAACGACGGGCATGGCCGCCGTGATCAGTGCAACGCGCAAATATTGGATCGCCGCGACGACCTGTTCGTCACCGCCGAGTTCACGCGCGATGGCGACGATTCCGGCCGAGCCTCCCGCCACGAGCGCGAGCCCCCCGGTCACCGGGCTGACGTCACGGTGCAGACCCAGGAGCGCCCCGCCCGCGACGCTGATGAACAGGGTGCCGAAGGCGACCGCGACGACGATTGGCCAGTGCGAGCCCAGCGCGGTGACCGAGATATTGTGCACCATCAGCCCGGTGTAGACGCCGAGGACGCCCTGCGCCGCCAGGCCTGCCACCGGCACCGCTTTCGGCGCTTTCCGCGCCAGCGCCCGGACGAGAACTCCGCATGCAAGGGCCACCATGACGAGGTCGATCGCGTTCATGACGTGGCGCCCGTTCTGGTGCCGTGGCTGCTCGCCTCGGGCTTGACGCTTGGATAGTCTGGATGCTCGGAGGCAGCTTTTTCCACGACGGCGTCGATCTCTTCGGCCAGCAAAAACCGCTCGGCGACAAGCGTTTCGGCGGCCGCGCGCACTGCCGCGGCGTAATCACTGCGCGTCGGGTACCGCTCGACGCTCGACGGCCGCCCCGGCGGGAATGGCAACTTGCTGCCGATTCGCTCATAAAGCACATCGGGCAGCTCGTCGAGGTGCCGCCTGGGATTCCAGCCGGTGTAGGTGGCGAGCGGTGCTGCGACCGCAGGCAGCCGTATGCCGGCCACTTCGTTGCCGTCCGCGTCGATCGCCGAAACCAGGTCGACGTATGTCTCGCCGAGGAGGGCGGGCCAGCGGCCGATGCCGCGATCGGCATCCGGTCGAAGGTCGACACAGCGCGCGTAGGAAAGCGACGCGGGATCCGGCGCGGTGGTGTGGCCGAAACCGGACAGCACTTCCTTGCGGGAGACGGCCGTGCCGTCGCTGGTCCGTGGGACCCGGCTGCGCGGTGGTTCGACGCCGTCGGCGACCCAGCTGTCCAGCGCGACCAGCAGTGCCCGAGTCACGGGCGTGACGTCCAGGCGGTGCACCGGGTTGGCCGCCGGCAGCGCTTCCTTGATCTTGCTGCTTCCGAAGTGGTCGGTTCCAGCTATCAGATATGTGCGGACGTCGGGATCCTCGGGCAGGTCCTTGCCGGTGTAGGGGTCCACGTGCAGAAGCGCACCGTCACCGTGCCAGTACTCGGACGCGCTGTTGGTGAAGACCGTTTTCGGCACACCGCCAAGGTCGCGCTGCCGCGCCAGCAGGTCGGCGTGCCCAAACGGGGCCAGGGTTCCAAAGCCGCTGACCTGCGCGGCCGACGGCTGCGCGAAGCGGTGGTTGAACTCTCCGCGCGCAGCGCTCGCGAAGTCTGCGAATACGCCGTCGAAAACCCTCATCCCTGACTCGTCGATGTTGAGCCCGTCGGAAAGGAATTGGCGCAGTAGCCGACCCGCCTGCGAGACGCCGTAGGCAAAGGTGTGGTCGATGCCGTCAGCCCGCAGGTACGACACCACATCGCGAATCGCCAGCAATCCGCATCCGGCAACCGGGGCTTTTGACGTCCGGTACACCAACTCATACCAGTGGAAAGCTTTGAATCCGCCGTTCACCGCGACGTGCGTCTCGTCGGTGAATCGCCAGGCGCCCCGGGGAATTTCGGTGCGCTCGGCGTCCGGCGACGTGCGCACGGTCAGAACGGCGTCGGGGTCGTCGACGTCGATTGTCGGATAGTTGGTGAACGTGAAGAGCGACTGCGCGCCAGGCAACGAGTCGATCTCGGGCGCCGAGAAGCTGAGCGCGTGCTCATCGCTGGCGGAGTCCGCGCGCCATTCCAGGCGCATCCAGCCCGGCGGCACGTCGGCCTCCGGTGCCGTGATGCCCAAGATCGCCGGCGCGCGTTGCACGTCCCATTGCCAGCCGCACGACGCGATAGTCCAGCCGCGGTCGAGCAGGAATCCGCCCTTCAGCCAAGGCGCATGGGTAGGCAGGCCGCGGTTGGGCACAACGAACAGCATTTTGCCGTTGCCGCCGTTGCCGCCGTTGACCGGGCGAATCAGGCGAAGGTCCGCGTCAAAGCGCACCAGTCCGTCGTTGTGGCGAGGCGCGAGTTCGAGGTCGACGATGCGCTGATTTGAGTGATGGTCGGGGTCGACTGCGAAGTGTACGGTCGCCTCCACGCATTCGTAGCGGCTATCGGCGTGCGGGTTAACCGTGTTGATCTGAACGGACTCAACGGTCATGACAGCTCCTCGATAGTTAGAGGTTGGTTCGTGGTGCACGCTGGGTGTCACGTCGGTAGGAGCGCGCAGCGGGCGCGGGGGGGACACATTTTTTCAAATTTCTTTCGGGATTTTTCGTGGGGCTTGCGGCGTGACCCGGCGAGGCTGATCGGTTGGCAGACTCGATTCCGTTGTGGCACAGCGTCGATCCGGGTAGTGGGGCGCCAGCATGCAGGGACGCAAGAAATTCGCAAGCCTGCCCTGTTAGTCACTCGACGCAACCCCGGTCAGACGAAGGGGGATGAGCTTAGACGCCAATAGCTTCGATGAAGGGGGCAAGAAAATGAACAACACTGCGACGCAAGAACGGTCCGGCACCCAACGCCGGATGATGGCCGGGCCGACGGTCTGGAATCAGGAGAGCCTGCGCGCCGAGGACTACATGATCACGGTCGAGCCGCACCAGGCCGCCGCCTGCCTCCGCGTCCGCGACAGGCTACGGAGTCGCGGCAGACGGCTCGACAGCGTCGAGCCGTCGGACTTCCAGTCGCCGGAGCTCGCGGAGATCGCCCGCGGCATCCGCGACCGCATCCGCTCCGGCCCCGGCTTCAGCGTGCTGCGCGGGCTGCCCCTGCAGGGCTGGACGGACGAGGAAGCGTCGATGCTGTACTGGGGCCTGGGCACCTACCTGGGCGGCCCGCAGCCGCAGAACCGGCAGGGCGACCGCGTCTACCTCGTCCAGGACACCGGCCAGTCGGTCGTAGAGGCGCGCGGCTCGAAAACGAACTCGGAACTGATCTTTCACACCGACTCGGCCTGCGCCTACGCCGGCAGCCGCCCCGACATCCTCGCACTGCTGTGCCTGCGCAAGGCGGTGTCCGGTGGCGAGTCGCTCATGGTCAGTGGCCACACCGCCTACAACGCGCTACTCGAGACCCATCCCGAACTGCTGGACGAACTGTATGGGGAGTTCTGCTTCGACCGCTCGCACGAGACCGAACCGGGCGAGGACCCGATAACGGTTGGGTCGGTCTTTACTGACACCCCGCACGGCGTCCGCATCCGGTACAACCGCCTGCACATCGAACTAGGCCACTATCGCGGCGGCCGTCCTCTCACCGCGCGCCAGCGCGAGGCGCTCGACGCGCTGGACCGCATCATCAACGATCCCGCCAACTACGTGCAGTTCACGCTCGATCCTGGTTCGGTTTTCTTCGCCGACAACCATGTGACGCTGCACAACCGGTGGAGTTTCGTCGACGCGCCCGAGGTGGCGGACCGGCGCTGCCTGGTGCGCCTGTGGCTCGCGGGGGAGCCGTGCAATCGGACGACGGCATCGCTTTCGCGCCGGCGCCCGGCGGTCTGCACCCACAACCCGATCGACCGGCATCAGGCGGATTGCTGCAGCGCGTCCTGAAAACGCTTGAGTGCGTTGCCCGCGAGCACTCCACGCCGCTTGAAGCCACGCCCGAACCGTGAAGTCGGAGGGCCGCGTGAGTCGGCTACTCGGCAGCGTTGGCGAGCAGTGGCGGGCAGTTCCCCGCCGCGTCCGTCGCCAGTTCGAAGTGCCACAGCTCGTTCGCATAGATCCGGCATAGCCCGAAGCGGGAACCGTTGGCGATGAGCCACTGGTCGGCGCCCGTACCGCCGACGTCCACCGCCTGCCCGATGACGTGCTTGGACATCGCCGGGGTTTCCACGTATTGGCGCGCCACGGTCATGCTGCCGTAGGTCCGCACGGCGTTGTCCAGCAGCCGCTGCTGGAAGTCCGCTGACCGCCAGCCCGAGGTGATGGTCATGGTGATCCCGTCAGCCGCGGCCGCGGTGGTGGCACTCTGGATGGCGCTCAACAGCGCCGGTTCAAGGCGCCCGATGGCCGGGTGCTGGACGTCGAACGCGGTCAGCGTCGCCCCGCTCGGCAGGGAACCGTCGCCTGGATCGACGAAGGGATCCAGGGGGACGGTGTGGTCGGCGAGCATGATCGGCGGGGCTGGCGGGTCCGCCGGCGCGGCCAGTGCCAGCGCCGCAGCGGTGGCGACGGTGGCGACGGTGGCGACGACAACCAATCGCATGCCCTACCTCCTGGATTGTGTGCTGCCCGCCGTTGACCACGATATCCAACTACGGCGGTTGGAATGTCGGGGCCGGCGGGGACGTGCGATGCACCGTCGCCGCACGCGCCGCCTCGTACGCGGCTGCCGTCGGCGGGTAAACAAAGAAGTTCACCACGTCTGCCCTAATCTTCGGCTAGAAGATTAGACTATATAAAGAGTTGGGTGGAGTTTCCGTGTCTAGCACAGAAAGTGCTCTTGATCAGGTACTTCCCAGTTGATTAGCCCCTCAAAATGGTCGAGTTATCGGGTTGTGCTGGCCGATGTCAGCTGCGCGTCAATACGGGTTATCCATGAATATTCTGCAATTGCCCCCGAGAATCAGCGTCGGTTCCTGGTGGCGATCCTCGACAATGACGAATGTTGGGGCATTATCGCCAATCCCTATGGCGGGTTTCGCCAAGTCGGGCTGCCCACCGAGCGGGCCGGATTACGTAGCTGCTGTGAGCACCGATCCGCGACGTAGCTGCCGACTGCTCGGTGCTCGGCGCTGCTCGGTGACCAGGAAGGTGGCCGTTGCGCCGACGGTGAGCCACGCGACGAGTTGCGTCAACCCCGAGGTAGCGGCGTCCGAGCCGAGGATCACCCCACGCTTACCGACGCGATGAACGCCATGATCGATAATCCTTTGCCGGATAACGTGTTTCGCGCAGCGCGCCGTTAGATACCGAGTTCCTGTTCGATCTGCGGCCAGTATCGGATACCGTCCGGACTGAGCGGAATCCAGTCGTGAATTTCGCCGCTGGCCAGTACGAAGCTGATCGGCGCTGCTTGGGACACGGCCTCTTGCTGGAGGACAAGCGCATCGGGTCCGCACGAATCCAGGGAGCCCGAGTAGACATAAGTCGGCGGAAGTCCCTTGAGTGACCCGTACAGCGGACTGACCAGATAGTCGTTCTCGGGGAGATTGCCTGCCCATATCTTGCCGATCTGTTGCGCCCCACTCGTTAAAGGGGGGAGGTAGGGATCTTGGACAAATCCGATGTTCGGATTGGTATCGCTTACGTCGAGCCAGGGAGACAGCAAAACGAGTGACGCCGGCACGGTTTCGTTGTTTGCCACCATGTATTCGGCGGCTGCCAGCGCGAGATTGCCGCCTGCGGAGTCACCGAGCACGCTGACATTGGGAGCGCCGTGTGCCGCGATCGCTGTGGAGATGAGGCCGGCCATCTGGGGTACCACAACGCCCGCGGTGCCTCCTTGCTGCATCAACGGGTAGATCGGGACTTCAATGGTCGCGCCGGTGTGGTAGGCCATCATTGTGTAGTCGATCCAGTGGAACAGTGTGGGCGGCAGAATAAACGCGCCACCGTGGATGGCGACCACATAATCCCCGTTGGGATGGGCCGGGGTAATCTGGACGACACTCATCCCGTCATATGTGTTGTGCTGCACAGTTTCTCCCAGCAGCGACGGCAGGAGCTTCGGTGGGCTGTTGCCGAGTATCGGCGATAAGAAGCCGCTGGCGAGCAGTTGGTCGACCGGGGAATCCGGCATCCCCCATTGGTCATAGATTCCGGTGACGGTCAGGAGCTCTTTTACCGGCCACAGTGCAGCGGTTTCAATTCTGGATGCCAGCGAAGGTGCCCCGGTGTAGGTCGGGTTCAACGCGGCGGGGATCGGCGGGTTGGCCGGTGAGCTGAAGATGCCGAGGATCGTGTCTTGCACCTGGGTGAATCCCGCGGCCAGTGCCGTGGGGGTCTGCTGAATTTCCCTCTGCAGGAGGGCGAAAGCGTTCCCGATGGCTCCAGCGCCGACTGGTGAGTGCCCCTTGGGTGCGAGGAAGGGCGCATTGATAGCACCCAGCACGTCCTGTTCGAGAGACTGCGCCCGACTAGCCGCAAACGTCACAACATTGGCGGCCTCAGCGCTCGCATAGGAGTGCGCGCTCGCATTCAGCGCCTGCACAAACTGGTCATGAAACGCCGCCGCCTGCGCACTAAGCTCCTGAAAGCCCTGACCGTGGGCCGAGAACAGCGCCGCAATGGCCGCCGACACCTCATCGCCGGCGGCGGCGATCACTCTGGTGGTCGAGGCCGCGGCCGCCGCGTTGGCCTCGCCGAGCGACGAGCTTATGGTGGCTAGATCCGAAGCCGCGACTGTCACAAACTCCGGTGCGGCAATCACATAAGACATGGCAATTCACCTTCCCGGAATACCAGCTGCGGACATCACGACTATCCGGCGGCGGGAGGGTGAGACCATCCGCCCGAGCGCGTAAATCCGTGCGGTGGGGGGCTTAGACAGGCGGGGTCGGGGGTCGTACGTGTGTGTGGATTCGGCGACGCTTTGCCGCTCATGGGGCCCGCATCGTGGCTAGCATGAGCATGAGCCAGATCAGTCCAGACATGGATGGCCGCAGGTGAACTGGAACGAGTTGGGCGTGAGCGGGCTTTTGCCGACCGGCACCGTGACACTGCTGGTGGCTGACGTGGCGGATTCGACGCGGCTGTGGGAGACCCAGCCCGACAAGTTGACGGCAGCGTTTGCCCGGCTGGATCACGAACTGTCGGATCTCGTCGCCACTCACGGCGGGGTGCGCCCGGTGGAGCAGGGTCAAGGCGACAGCTTTGTGGTGGCATTCGCGCGGGCCAGCGACGCGGTGGCGGTTGCTTTGGCAGTTGCAGCGGGCGCCGTTAGCCCCGATCCGGTTGCGCATTGGTGTGCACACCGGCGAAGTGCAGTTGCGCGACCAAGGCAGCTACATCGGACCCACTGTCAACCGCACGGCGCGGCTGCGCGATTTGGGTCATGGCGGGCAGACGGTGCTGTCGGGCACGACCGAGGCATTGGTTGTTGACGCGCTGCCGGCCGATGCGTGGCTGAGCGATCTGGGCACTCATGAGTTGCGGGGTGTTCCCCGTCCCGAGCGGGTCGTGCAGTTGTGTCATCCCGATTTACGCAACGACTTCCCGCCCTTGACGGACGTCGAAAAGCATTGCGGCGAATAATCTTCCGCCGCAATTCACCAGCTTCGTCGGTCGGGGCGCACAGATCGCCGAGGTGCGGAATCTGTTGACCGGCAACCGGGTGGTCACCCTGACGGGAGCCGGCGGGGTAGGCAAGACGCGCCTGGCGGTGCAAGTTGCAAACCAGTTGGCCGCCGAATACACCGATGGTGTCTGGTATGTGGATCTGGCGCCGCTCACCGACCCTGAGCTTGTGCCGGTGACGGTGGCGCGCGCACTGGGCCTGCCGGATCAGCCGGGCCGCTCGACGATGGATACGCTGCTGCGGTTTGTTCGCGACCGTCAGCTGCTGGTGGTGCTCGACAACTGCGAACACCTACTGGATGCCAGCGCCGAGCTGGTTGTCGCGATGCTGGGCGGGGCGACAGGGCTGACCGTGCTCGCGACGAGCCGTGAGGCGATCGGGATGGCCGGTGAGGTGAGCTGGCGGGTGCCGTCGCTGTCGCTGACTGATGAAGCCCTCGAGCTGTTCACCGACCGGGCTCGTCACGCTCGGCCCGATTTCGAGATCACCCACGACAACGCTCCGACGGTGACCGAGATCTGCCGGCGACTCGACGGTTTGCCACTGGCCATCGAGCTGGCGGCGGCGCGGGTGCGGGCGTTGTCGCTCGCCGAGATCCTCGACACTCTCCATGACCGGTTCCGGCTGCTGACCGGGGGTGCGCGCACCGCGGTGCGCCGCCAGCAGACCTTGCGCGCCTCCGTGGACTGGTCACACGCCCTGTTGACCGATCCCGAACGGATGTTGTTGCGCCGGCTGGCGGTGTTTTTGGGTGGCTTCGATCTGGCCGCTGCCCAGGCGGTCGCCGGCGGCGGCGATGTGGAGCGCTTCCAGGTGCTCGATCAGCTCACGCTGCTGGTGGACAAGTCGCTGGTGGTGGCCGAGGACAGCGGGGGCCGAACCCGCTACCGCTTGTTGGAAACGGTTCGGCAGTACGCCCTGGAGAAGCTGGGCGAGTCCGGCGAGGCCGACGTCGTGCGGGCACGCCACCGTGATTACTACACGGCGATGGCCGCGCTACTGGACGCGCCGGCGGACAGTGACTACGAGCGGCGTCTCGAGCAGGCCGACACCGAGATCGACAACCTGCGCGCCGCGTTTGGGTGGAGCCGGGAAAACTCCGACGTCGAGCTGGCGTTGACGCTGGCGTCCTCGCTGCAGCCGCTGTGGCAAACGCGGGGACGCCTCCGGGAAGGGCGGACCTGGTTCGACACCGCCCTCGCCGACGCCGACGCACAGCCGGCCGGGGTAATGCCCGCGGTGCGCACGCGCGCGCTCGCCGACAATGCGGTACTTGCTGTCTTGATGGGGGCCGCCGACAGCCTGGATCAGGCTCAGCAAGCCCTGGCGATGGCACGCGAGGTGGACGACCCGGCCCTGCTGGTTCGGGCGCTGACCGCCTGCGGCTATGCCGCCGTCAACCAATACGCCACGGAGGCGGGGCCGTACTTGGCCGAGGCGCTCGGCCTGGCCCGGGCGTCTGGCGATCGGTGGAGGCTCGGCCAGATCCTCGCCTGGCAGTCGCGCGGGGCACTCGCGGCGGGCGACCCGATCGCGATGCGGCCAGCCGCCGACGAGGGACGCGACTGCGCCGAGGCGATCGGCGACCGGTTCATCTCGCGCCAGTGCCGCTATTTCCTCGGGTGGGCACAGCTATTCGAGGGCGATCCGGCTGGAGCGGCCGCACAGTCCGGCCAGGTCGCCGCGGACTCCGAGGCGGCTCACGACGAGATCTCGAGGGCGCAAAGCCTCACGCTCCTGGGCTGCGCACTTGCGTGGCAAGGTGATACGGGAGCGGCCCGGGCCGCGGCCGACGCGGCCGTCGAGGCCGGCGCCGAGCAGGGCGGGCTCGCCGCGGGCGTCGCCTACACCGCGTTGGCTATCGCTGCCCTGGCCGCCGGCGATGTCGAAACGGCGCAAGGCGCGAGCCAAACGGCCTGGCCGCACATGAGTGGGCTGCGGGTGATGGTGACGGTGCGCTTCTTCGGTGCGCAGGCTGCGTTGGCGTGCGGGGATCTGCTCGCGGCCCATCGCTTGGCCGATGACTCTGTCTCGACGGCGGGGGGCTGGTGGCGCATGCTCGCGCTGACCACGCGGGCCCGCGTCGCGCTCGCCCTGGGTGAGCCAGATCAGGCCGAACGCGACGCCCACGACGCGCTCGCGAACGGTGCCAGCGCGCAAGCGTATTTGGGGATTGCCGACGCCCTGGAGTGCCTCGCCGCTTTGGCCGGCGATGCCGGTAGTCACCGCGACGCCGCCCGGCTCTTCGGTGCGGCAGACGGCATTCGGCTGCGCATAGGGGAGGTGCGGTTCAAGGTGTGGGACGCCGGCTACGAAACCTGGGTGGCGGCGCTGCGAGACGCAATGGGCGAGAAAGACTTTGACTCCGCGTGGGCCGAGGGCTCGGCCCTGTCCATCCACGAGGCGATCGCCTACGCGCAGCGCGGCCGGGGCCAACGCAAACGCCCCGCCACCGGCTGGGGATCGCTCACTCCTGCCGAACGCGACGTCGTGCGACTGGTCGGCGAGGGCCTCGGTAATAGGGAAATCGCCACAAGGCTTTTCGTCTCACCGCGCACCGTGCAAACCCACCTCACCCACGTCTACACCAAACTCCGTCTCACCTCGCGCGTACAACTCGTCCAAGAAGCGGCCCGCCACCCGTGAATGCTGCCGCGACGGGGCTGAAGGGACTGGGCTGAAGGGACTGGGCTCAAGAGACAGGGCTAGCTGGGCGGTTTGCGGCCCCACACGGCGACGATCAAGCCGCCCCTGTACAGGAACGAAGGATCTTCGAACGCGCGCAGCGCGTCCGACGCGTCGGACTTGCCGACCACTCCGTTGGCGACCATTGCGTCATCCATGGGCCGAAAAGATTGAATCATCAACTGCGACATAGGGCTGTCACCGGGCCCGACCAAAGCAACGGCCTCGTTCCCCAAGTCGATCAGGTCCAGCTGCGCCATGTGCACCGGTACGGTGCGGCCGTAGCGCAGATCCATGATCCCGCCTGCCAATAGGAACTTGATTCGAGCCTGAGCGCACAGGTCAAATGCTGCGGCGAAGGGATGAGCCGGGTTCGCCGCCTCAACCGTGCCGTTGTCGACGTCTTCGATCATCAGCCAACCACCCGGCTTCAGCGCAGCGGCCAAGCGCCGCAGCGCTGCCACTGGATCGCGCAGATGCATCAGGACATTTCGCGCGTGTACGAGGTCATAAGACGATGGCTCGATGGGATCTTGAGTGATGTCGCAGCGACGGACCTCGACGTTTTGCGCGCTGCTGTCCCCGAGAAACCGCACATCGAGGTCAGCGGCAACAGCCTTCCCGGCGGCACCCACTCGTTGAGAAAGCCATCGGACCACCGACCCGCCGCCCGCGCCCACCTCAAGGCATCGCCAGCCTTCAGTCACACCCAGCCCGTGGAGCTGACGAAACGTGGACGGATCGTTGAACTCCTCGATGAGTTTCAACCGCGCAAGTTCGTCGCCGGTCTCGTGGTCGCTCCAGAAGTAGTCCCCGCTCCGCGTGTCGTCTTGAGTCAACCCACCCTCCCCTGTGCGGCACGCGCGGACCTTGTTTGGCACCCTATCGCCCGGTACCGCTGCGCAGGAGCACGGGACCATTACGGGGTCCGACCGTTGACGGAGCGGGCTCGGCCGCCTTTGCTCCCAATGGCCTAGATTTGAAAACCCTTTGAGCAATGTGACGGTTATCAGCCTGTCTAACAAGCCAAGCCGTCCCACCACCCCAACCCGCAGCCACCACACCTACCACCGGACAAGGGCCCCAACCGTCGATCGACGGCACCTACTTACTGCACTACCTCACCAAGTCCCGTGGCGCGCTGAACCCTGACACGACCGTCCCTTTACCCACCAGGGCGACACGCTGACCATGGTTCATCCATCTGGGACCACTCTCACCGGCACCCTGAACGCCGACGGATCGTTCTTGTTCAGCAACGACGGAGTCACGATGCGGGGTGTCTTCGTCACCCGAGGCGGCCAAACCGTCATCCGCGACGGCACATGGCAGCACCCTGCCTGCGGCGGTACCTTCGAGGCCACCAAGCAGTGAATTAGCGGCGCACTGGCCAACTTTGTCGCCGGGATACCCGGGTGCCGTGCTGCCTGGTCGGCGGTGCTGCCCGGGTTGCCCGACGCCACGACGCGGATCTACGCGCGGGCAGTTAGGCATGTAGACGCCGCGGGCCGTTGTTGCACTCCGCGACGAGTCCGGTCCCGAAGCCGAATTCGGTCTCAGTCTCGGCTTGTGTCTGGTCGCTGGCAAAGGCGCGCGCGGTCGTTGCGGTGGCGGTGGTTGTAGCGGCGCGGATGACCAGGGCTCCGTTTGGAGTCGACTTGCCAAATCGCCCTATTGGTTAGCTAAAACAAGGCATCCACGCCTTGACCCGTACGGGCGCGAGGACGGTGCGCCACGCGTTGCAGCGGTTCGCCGCCGTCACACCCGCCTCCTATGGAATCGACATGAAGTTGTGAAATCGGTCACACCTGTGTTTTGACGCGGCGTACAGTTTGCTGCGCCGCGTCGCGGATTTTTCTTGGTTGTGTGTCGCGTCCTGTGGTGTTTAAGGTGGAACAGGGTTGGTTGTGACATTCTGCAGAGGTGCGCGCTCCTTCGGGTGTCGTGACGTTCCTGTTCACCGACGTTGAGGGTTCGACCCGTCGGTGGGAAGCCGACGCGGACGCGATGCGGGTTGCGCTGGCCGCCCATGACGCGGTGTTGCGCGGGGCGATTGAGGCGCACAGCGGCTTCCTGTTCAAGCACACCGGTGACGGGGTGTTGGCCGCGTTCGCCTCGCCCAGCTCAGCGGTGGATGCCGCGGTGGCCGCGCAGCGGGCGCTGGAGTTGCCGGTGCGGATGGGGATCGCGACCGGCGAAGCCGAGCTGCGGGGAGCCGACTATTTCGGTGCGGTGCTCAACCGCGCGGCGCGGGTGATGGCCGCCGGTCACGGCGGGCAGATCCTGTTGGCTGACTCGACCGCCGTTCTGCTCAGGGGCGTTGATCTCGTCGACCTGGGGCCGCGCCGGTTGCGGGATCTGCCGACCCCGGTTCAGGTGTTCCAGGTCCGAGCAGACGGCCTGCGCACGGACTTTCCACCGTTGCGAGCGCTGGATGTGAGTCCTGGGAATCTGCGGGCTGCGACCACGAGCTTCATCGGGCGCGAGTCTGAGGTCGCCGAGGTGCACGCCGCGGTGAAGGCTCATCGGCTGGTTACGCTGACCGGGGTGGGTGGGGTTGGCAAGACCCGCCTGGCGCTGGAAGTCGCGGCGCGGCTGGCCGATGAGTTCCCCGACGGCGTCTGGTTTTTCGAGCTGGCCGCTGTGGCTGATCCGGGTGCGGTGGCTGATGCGGTCGCGGGGGTGCTCGGCATCACCCAGCAGCCGGGCAGGAGCGTGAGCGAGTCGGTGGCGGCCGCGTTGGATGGCAGAGTCCGGTTGCTGGTGTTTGACAACTGCGAGCATCTACGCGACGCGGCGGCTGATCTGGTCGAGGCGATCCTTGCGGCCTCGGCGACGGTGAGCATCCTGGCCACCAGCCGCGAAGGGTTGGGCGTGGCCGACGAGCAACTGTGGCTGGTGCCGTCGCTGGAGGTGGGGGCGGGCATCGACTCGGCGGCGGTGGAACTGTTTGGTGAACGCGCCCGCAGCGTTGACTCGCGCTTCGCCTTGAGCAACGGCGACGACGGGGCTGCGGTGGTGGAGATCTGCCGCAGACTCCACGGCATCCCGTTAGCCATCGAGTTGGCGGCCTCGCGGATGGCGTCGATGACCGCCGGTGAGGTGCGGGATCGTTTGGATCAGCGGTTTCGGCTGCTGGTGGGCTCGCGGCGTGGCGTGTCACGCCACCAGACACTGCGCCACGCGGTGGCGTGGTCCTACGACCTGCTCGATGATGCGGAGAGGCGGCTGCTGGAGCGGTGTTCGGTGTTCGCTGGGGGATTCGACTTCGAAAGCGCCTGCGCCCTTATGGGTTCCGATGACGTTGACGACTTCGCTGTCCTGGATCTGCTCGATGCGCTGGTGCGCAAGTCGCTGCTGGTCGCCGACCGCTCAGCGGGGCGGACCCGGTTCTCGATGCTGGAGACAATCCGCCAGTTCGCCGAGGACCAACTCGTCGCCCACTGCCAAGCATCCGAGATTCGGGCCGCCCACTCGCGGTATTTCGGCGGGCTCGAAGCCGACATCCTGGCCATGTGGGACAGCCCCCGCCAGCGTGCGGCCCACGACTGGTTCAGCGTCCTGCCACTTGCGCACCGCATTCCGGTGGGCCGCCGACGCGATCTGGATGTCGCCGCCCCCATCGCCACCTATGCGGGGTGCTCGCCCTGGTCCAAACCTTGAGCCGATAGCCTGGGCTCCGCGGTCGACCACCCCCGGCTGGGCTTCCTGTATGCGATTGCGTCGCTGTGTTATTCGACCGGAAGGATCGAGGCGGCTCTCCGTTACAGCGACGCGGGCCAGATCGTTCTCGGCAGCAGCCGCGATGCGCTGCCGTACGGCATCGAAGCCGTGCTTGGCGCTGCGTATGTGCACATCGGCCAGCCCGAACGGAGTGTCGAGTTGTTCCGCGCCCAGCTCGCACGCCGCCGCGACACCCACCTGTACATCCGGGCATGGCTGGTTTCCGCGCTTGCATTGGCCGGTTGCGGTGGTGAAGCGATGGATTCCGCACATGGCCTCATCGAGGCGGCGGAGGCAACAGGCAACCCGCTCGTGCTCTCGACCGCGCTCTTTGCCTACGGTCTCGCTTTCCGAGACGCAGATCCCGCCGGGGCGCTTAACGCCCTCGGCCGGGGTCTGGTGATCGCTCAAGACAGCGACCGCCGCACCAACGCGTCAGTCCTGGCGAACGGTCTTGCCCTACTCGAGGCCGAACACGGCGACACCGTGTCCGCATTCGATCACCTCACTCTGGCAATCCGCAACTACCACAATTGCGGCGACACCACGACGATCCGCGTCCCGGTGGCCGTCCTCGCCGTTCTTTTCGACCGGCTCGGACGCTGCGAACTGGCGGCCACCATCGCTGGCTTCGCCCTTAGGGTGTGTCTCCCAATAGTTTGAGCCATTCGACGATGGCTGCCAGGAGATAGTTGGCGCGGTAGACGATGGCCAGCTTGTCGTAGCGGGTGGCGATCGCGCGCCACTGTTTGGCCTTGTTGAAGGCTCTTTCCACCACGTTGCGCGCCTTGTAGGCCTCGGCATCAAAGTTCGGGGGCCGCCCACCAGCCTGCCCTCTGTTGTGGCGATGCGTGGATTGGTCGTCTTTGACCGGGATGACCGCGGTGATCTTGCGGTCACGCAGGTGCTTTCGGTTCGCTGCCGATGAATACGCTTTGTCGGCCAGTACCGCATCAGGTCTCCGACGCGGTGCCCCACGCCCGACCCGCGGCACGCAGATCTGTTCCAGGACAGGTGAGAACATCGGGCTGTCACCGGCCTGGCCCGCGGTGATCAGCGCGGACATCAGCCGGCCACCGCCTTCGACAGCGGTATGAATCTTCGTTGACAACCCGCCGCGGGAGCGGCCAATCCCATGGTCAGCCGGCTCGACACACAAATTCGTGTAATTCGATAGTTCCCCCTGTGTCATCCGGGTCGATACGGCGGGCCCCCGCAGCATGTTGATGGGTCCGCACGACTGTCGAGTCGATCGAGACCGCCCAGTCCAACGCCGAGTTGTCATCGGCAATCGCGGCCAACGCCACCAGAATTCGATCCCACGTACCGTCACCGGCATAACGACGCTGCCGTTTCCACACCGTCTGCCACGGACCGAAACACGCCGGTAGATCACGCCAGGGCGCGCCGGTACGCAACCGGTACAAGATGCCTTCCACGACCAACCGGTTGTTCTTGAAATTCGGGCCCCGTACGTGCTCCGAGCGCGGCACCAGCTGCTTAATCAACGCCCACTGTGCGTCCGAGAGCACCCGGAAGCGATCATCTCCACTGGTCACAGCGAAATATGCTGCCCCACAACACCATCATTCAATGGGAGACACGCCCTAGTCCCATCGCCGCAACGGGGGTTCCCAAAATCACCACCGCGATCACCCACCTCCGCGAGGTGCTCGGCGAGGCGACCTACGAATCGCTCGCCCGCACGGGCGAGACGATGACCACCGCACAGATTGCGACCTACGCCTACGACCAAATCGACCAGGCCCGAACAGAACTCGAACACCCGAGCTGAGTTGCGCGAGGCGCGCTGCTGGTGGAAACGCGCCGCCTGGGCGCTGAGTGCCTGATAGGAGCACGGCTCACGTTCTTACTTTCGCTTTCCCTCAAATCACTTCGCGGAGTGAATTGTCCACTGCCTCGAAAGGTTGGATTGCGCGGTCGCACCTCCGCTGCGCGTAACCCGTTGTCCTATACCTAACCGCTGGGCCGACTCGCGATGTCTCAGAAGCGCGCATGTCTTTGGTGAACGCCATTAAGTTGCATCGATCTCTCGAACACGAGTCCACCAGTCACTACGGATTGGTTTGACAGAGCAGTGTCGAAAGGAGATCGGAATGTCGTTTGCAGTCATCGAGCCGGAGCTGGTGGAGGCGGCAGCCCACGACTTAGCGAATATTCGCGCCACGCTGGGCGAAGCGACTGCGGGAGCCGCAACGCCGACGACGGGTGTGGTGGCTGCCGGCGCCGACGAGGTTTCGGCAGCCATCGCGGGATTGTTCGGCAATTACGGTCAGGAGTTTCAGGCGATCGCCGCCCAGGCGTCGGCCTTCCACGATCAATTCGTCAGCCTGTTGCGCAGTGGCGCGGGCGCCTACCTGAGCACAGAAATCGCCAGCGCGCAGCAGGTGGTGGCGCACGCGATCGGCGCGCCCGCGGAGGCACTGCTCGCCGGCCAGGCGCCCGCGGCGCTGCGGGTGCTGGAGACGAACGCGGCGCCCGCCGCCTTTCTGAACGGTCTCAGCGGTTTTGGTGGTTTTGGTGGTTTTGGTGGTTTTGGTGGTTTTGGTGCCACCGTCGCCGCTCCGTATCAAGCGCTCGTCTCAAACACCGCCGCCAATCTGCAGAGCCTGGGAGGCGCGATCGCGGCCAACCCGGCGCCGTTCCTGAACCAGTTCCTCACTAACCAGCTCGCCTACGGCCAGACCATCGTCGCCGGACTCGAGACCTTGCCGGCTGAAGTGGCCAACCTGCCCGCGACCCTGCAATCGCTTCTGACTGTCAACCCGCTGCCCGCGCTGCAGCAATTTGTCAATAATGAGATCGGATACGCGCAATAAATCGCTACGTCCCTGCAGAACGCAGGCAACGACTTCGTGACAGGGTTGACCGCCATACCGGCGAACCTGCAAACGGCGTTCCAGACGATTATGGGTGGAGACGTAACGGGTGGGCTGCTTCAAGTTGGCGGGGCATTTTTAGACCCGATCTTTTCGGGACTGAACGTGAGCATGGATCCTGTGAGTGGGTTGCTCCTCATCTCGCCGGGGGGCGCCTTGGGAGATTTATTACCTATTGCGGGCATTCCTGCACAGATGGCCCAGAACTTCACCAATCTGATTCCCGCAGGCTCCATCCCGGCCATGGTGGCAGAGAACGCGACGCGACTGCTCGGGACAGTGACTGACCTATCTCAGACGTTGGATCTCGCTTCTGGCAACTTGCACGTCGGGTTGCCTTTGGTGCTCGCTCTCGACGCGCTCGGTTCCCCGGTCACGACACTGCAGGCGATCGGGTCCTCCGCGAGTTCGTTCATCGGAGCGGTGCAAACCGGGGACGGGCTTGGCGCGCTTGCCGCAGTCATCGATGCGCCCGCCGTCGTCGCGAACGGCTTCCTCAACGGACAGGCGACCCTGCCGCTCCAGGCATTTATCGGGGGTAGCGGGGGCGTCGAAACGATAACGTCGATCCCACTGGGTGGGATTCTGACTGCGCCCGAGTTCGCTTCGCTCACCATTCCGGTATTCGGGTCGGGATCAGTCTTGCTTAGCGGCAGCGGTTTCGGGGGTCTCCTCCCTGGCCTGCTGGCGTTCGTTCCCGGGCAACTCGCGCAGGCAATCGGCGCGCCGCCCACGATGTAGGCGAGAAATGCGCCCGGCACGGTGCAGCAGAGTTGGCCAGCGCTGGTGAGCCCCGGTATGCGAGCACCGAATTAATGGTCGTTCTTGGGCTCGAACGCACTGCCATGCAGCGCATCCGGGAGAGCGTTCTAGGCCGTAGTTCCCCCCACTGACGGGGCTCGATTCTTGTTTTCCGTTGGTGAGTAGGTGCTTTGCGCTCGTTTCGGAACGTGTATGTAGACATGTATAAGAAAGATCGATGCGGCGTGTCATAAAGCAATTTCTTATGATTATCCAGTGGCATGTGTTACAAAGTAGGCATGTACGTGGCGCGGGTGCCGAATCGCGGGTCACCGCCGGCGATTCTGCTGCGCGAGTCCTACCGCCAGGACGGCAAAGTGAAAAGCCGCACCTTGGCCAACCTGTCGCGCTGGCCGCAACCCAAAGTCGAGGCGTTGACGCGGGTACTCAAAGGCCTGCCGACGGGCGGCGATCTGTCCCAGGCGTTCGAGATCACCCGCAGCCTGCCGCATGGACAGGTGGCCGCGGTGCTAGGCACCGCCCGTGGGCTCGGCGTGGACGAACTCATCGACGCGGCACCGTCACGTCAGCGCGATCTGGTGACGGCGATGGTGGTGGCCCAGGTGATCGATCCCTGCTCCAAGCTGGCCACCGCTCGCGGGCTGCGCACCCAGACCGCCACCAGCACACTTGGCGAGGTGCTCGGCGTTTCCGGCTGCGACGAGGACGACCTGTATGCGGCGATGGACTGGGCGCTGGCCCGCAAGGACGGGATCGAAGACCAGTTGGCCGCGAGGCATCTCACCGATGGCACCCTGGTGCTCTACGACGTGTCCTCGGCGGCCTTTGAGGGCCGCACCTGCCCACTGGGAAAAATCGGGCACGCCCGCGACGGTGTCAAAGGACGCTTACAGATCGTCTACGGACTGCTGGCCACCACCGCCGGGATACCGGTGGCCATCGAGGTCTTCGAGGGCAACACCGCCGACCCGAAAACCCTGACCGCCCAGATCACTAAGCTCAAAAACCGGTTCGGGCTGGCCCAGGTGGCTCTGGTGGGTGATCGCGGCATGATCACCTCCGCGCGCATCACCGAGGAACTGCGCCCAGCCGGGCTGGACTGGATCACCGCGCTGCGCGCCCCCCAAATCAAGGCCCTCGTCGAAGCCGATGCGTTGCAGCTGAGTTTGTTCGACAAACAAGACCTCGCCGAGATCGCCTCTGCGGACTATCCCGGTGAACGCCTGGTGTGCTGCCACAACCCCGACCTGGCCCAGCGGCGCACCCGCAAACGCCAAGACCTGTTGGCCGCCACCGAAAAACAACTCACCGCCATCGCGGCGGCCACCATCCGAACACGGCGACCACTGCGCGGCAAAGACAAGATCGCGCTGCGGGTCGGCAAGGTGATCAACCACTACAAGATGGCCAAACACTTCCACCTCGACATCACCGACACCGCGTTCACCTTCACCCGCAACAACGACGCCATCACCGCCGAAGCCGCCCTGGACGGCATCTACGTGATCCGCACCAACCTGCCCGAAGCCGCCCTGAGCCGAGACGACGTGGTGTTGCGCTACAAGGGACTCGAAGACGTCGAACGCTTCTTCCGCACCCTCAACAGCGAACTTGACGTCCGCCCCATCCGCCACCACCTCGCCGACCGGGTCCGCGCCCACATGTTCCTACGGATGCTGTCCTACTACATCAGCTGGCACATGAAACAAGCCCTCGCCCCGATCCTGTTTCGCGACCACGACAAACCAGCCGGCGCCGCCAAACGCACCAATCCCGTTGCCGCCGCACAACGCTCCGACGCCGCCCTGGCCAAAGCCACCCGAAAACGCACCACCGAGCACACCCCCGTGCACAGCTTCACCAGCCTGCTCGACGACCTCGCCACCATCTGCGCCAACCACATCCAACCCACCGACGACACCGCAGCGTTCACCATGTTCACCACCCCCACCGCACTACAGCACCGCGCTAGTATCCTGCACCGGGAATTCGTTGAAGATATGAGTTGAGGCGTTCGAGGATTTCGTCGGCGCTTTTGGTCCAGGTGAATGGCCGTGGGTTGGTGTTCCAGTTCGTGATCCAATCTCGGATGTCTTTTTCCAGGGCCTGGATCGAGCGGTGTGCACCGCGGCGCAGTTTCTTGTCCGTCAACAGGGCGAACCAGCGCTCGACCTGGTTGAGCCAAGACGAGTATGTCGGGGTGAAGTGCATGTGGAAACGAGGTTGTGCAGCAAGCCATTTGGTGATCACTGGTGATTTGTGGGTGGCGTAGTTGTCACAGATCAGGTGCACGTCCAACTCGGTGGGAACCTGGGCGTCAAGCTTGGTCAGGAACTTCTTGAACTCGGTCGCCCGGTGCCCGCGGTGGATCGATCCGTAGACCTGACCGGTGGCCACATCCAGGGCGGCGAACAAGGTCGTGATGCCGTGGCGCACGTAGTCGTGAGTGCGGCGCTCGGGTAGCCCGGGCATCATCGGCAACACCGGTGCGGTGCGGTCCAAGGCCTGAATCTGCGACTTTTCGTCCACGCAGAGCACCAACGCCTTCTCCGGGGGATCGAGATACAACCCGACCACGTCGCGGACTTTAGCGATGAACTGCGGGTCATTGCTGATTTTGAAAGTGTCGACCAGGTGCGGCTTGAGCCCGAACGCCTTCCAGATCCGGCCCACCGTGGACTTTGACATCCCGGACTGCTTGGCCATCGACGCCCGTGACCAGTGCGTGGCTTCCGCCGGGGTGCGCTCCAAGGTGGCCACCAGCACCGCCTCGACCTGCTCATCGGTGATAGTGCGCGGTCCACCCGGGCGGGGATCGTCGCTGAGGCCGTCGAGGCGATCCTCGAGGAACCGTTGCCGCCATTTGCCCACCGTCTGCGGCCACACCCTCTCCTCTGTGGCGACCTCCTTGTTGGATTTGCCTGCCGCGCAACCCAACACGATCCTCGACCGCTGCGCCAACGCCTGCGAGGACTTCGCCCTCCGCGCCCACCGCTGCAACGTCTCGCGTTCGTCGTCAGTCAACACCAACTCAGCAACCGGCCTGCCTCTACCTGCCACCAGCCAAGTCTACTATTATTTAACGAATTCCCGGCGCACGACACTAGGAGGGCGCTGAATAACCGGCGAGCCTCGTATGAAATGTGTCTTGAGCTGGGATAATCGGTTGGTGCAAGGTGTTGAGCGGGCGGATCGTGAGTTGTTGGACGCGGAGGCGCTGGTCGGTCATCTGGTGACCGAGGGCAGTGTGTTCGCTTTCCTGGCTGGTCATCGTCAGGAGCTGTTCCCGGACAACGAGTTCGAGGACTTGTTCCCGTCCGGGAAGGGGCGGCCCTCGATTCCGGCGTCGGTGATGGCCTCGATCCTGGTGCTGCAGACCCTGCATGATTTGTCGGATCGGGAGACCGCCGAGGCTGCCCGGTGTGATTTGCGGTGGAAGGTCGCGACCGGAATGGCGTTGGACTACAAAGGGTTCGACCCGACAACGCTGGTGTATTGGCGTAAGCGGCTGGCGAAGTCGAAGCGGCCGCATCGGATCAACGAGGCGGTGCGGCAGGTGATCGCCGAGACCGGGATTTTGCGTGGGCGGGGAAAGCGCGCGGTGGATTCCACGATCCTGGCTGATGCGGTGGCCACCCAGGACACCATCACCCAGCTGGTCTCGGCGATCCGGCGGGTGGGGCGGCTGGTGCCCGGTGCCGCCGAGGCGATCGCGGCGGTGTGCACGGGCCACGACTACAGCCGCCCCGGTAAGCCGACGATCGACTGGGACGAGCCCGGCGCCAAGGACGCGCTGGTCTCGGCGTTGGTCAACGACGCGAACGCACTGGTCGAGACGTTCACCGAGGTTGATCAGGACGAGGCCGGGGAGGCGGCGGCCGCGGCGTTGGCGCTGCTGGCGTTGGTCGCCGGGCAGGATGTCGAGCCCGCCGAGGGATCCGATGGCACCGACGGGCGGTGGCGCATCGCTCGTAAGGTCGCCCCCGATCGGGTGATATCCACGGTGGACCAGGATGCGCGCCACACCCGCAAATCGCCTGAGGCACGCCGGGACGGGTATCGGGCGCATGTGGTGGCCGAGCCGGAGACGGGCATCATCACCGATGAGACGCTCACCAAGGCCGCTGGAACGCAGAACTCCGATCCGGCGGTGGCCGAGAAGTTCGTGGCCGCTGACCAGGTGATCGCCGCCGACGGTGCAGACCACCCCGACATCCGGGAGTGGTACGGCGATTCCGCTTACGGCACAGGAGATCTGCGTGGGGCGATCGACGACGCCGGGCACCACGCCGTGATCAAACCCAAGCCGCTGGCTGCGCCCGTGGAGGGTGGGTTCACCGTCGACGCCTTCATCGTCGACGAACAAGCGGGCACGGTGAGTTGTCCGGCCGGCAACACTCGCCCGATCAGCCGGACCCGGGTGGCCAGCTTCGGGGCGCTGTGCCGCCAATGCCCAATGCTCAAGCAATGCACGACTTCTAGCACCGGCCGCAAAATCGTTCTGCATGAACGAGATGACCTGCTGCGCCGGGCTCGTCGTGACTGGGCTGCCGAGCCTGAACTGCGGGACAAGTACCGGACGTTTCGGCCCAATGTGGAACGCGTTGTCTCCCAGATCGCCAGCCGCGGCGGTCGTCGCCTAAAACTGCGCTATCGCGGCACCGAGAAAAACAACGCCTGGCTCACCCGTCGTACCGCCGGGCTTAATCTGCGTAACCTCGTCGGCCGTGGCCTCATTCGCACCGCGGGAAACTGGGTCCTGGCACCCCAGACGGCCTGACAAAGCGCCCGCCGACCCCATCGGCGGCCGCCCCGTCACCGGACCCAGGCCCACCCACCAAGGCCCGCTCAGTCGCAGCATCAGGCCTGAAACGCCCTCCAAGCGCTCCGAACCGACTTCATGTCCCCCGATCGCTAACTTCCAATACAGTGGTCAGTCCCACAACGTCGTATTTCAGCGCCCTCCTAGGTCCGGTTCTGGCCCTGCGTGGCGTGTGTACGGGGCGAGCCGGGTCCGCGACAACGTCGCCGCCGGCCCGGCGCTGATGGCGGTTGCCCGTGGCTGCCGTCGGTGCCGCCTTGGCCTGCCTTGCCGTTGCCAGAGGTGCCGACGCCGCCGGGACCACCGATAGCACCGGTGCCGCCGACGCCTCCGAAGGTCATGCCGGAGCCGCTAACCGAGCCGGCGTGGCCGCCGTTGCCCGCGTCGCCGCCTTGGTCGCCGTCGCCGCCGTCGCCGCCGTCGGTTGCGTCGCCGCCGGTGCCGCCGGTGCCGCCGGTGCCGCCGTTGCCGCCTTGGCCGCCGGTGGACCCGCCACTGCCGCCGCTGCCGGCCGCGCCACCGGCCCCGGCCGCGCCGCCGTTGCCGCCGCTGCCGCCTTGGCCGCCGCTGCCGTTTATGCCGCCGCTACTGTTGCCGCCGGCGCCGCCGTGGCCGTCGGCGCCGCCTTGGCCGCCGGCGAAGGCGTTGCCGCCGATCGAGCCGACGACCGCTGTGTTGTTATCGCCGGCCGCGCCGTTGCCGCCGGCACCGCCGTTGCCGCCGGTGCCCGCGCTGCCCGCGGTGCCGGTGGCGCCGGTGCCGGTGCCTGCTGTAGGCGGCGGCCGTCGAAACACCCGGTCTGGGGAGTGTTGTGACCGGGTCACCCAGGCGAGCCGTCGTGGCCGCTGGCGCCGGTGTTGCCCTGGTGACCTGTGACCCCGGCAGAACCGCCGGCGCCGCCGGTACCGCCGGTGTTGCCCTGCCCGGCGCCGCCGCCGGGTGTGCCGCCGTCGCCGCCATTGCCGCCGGTGCCGCCGGTGCCGCCGTCACCACCCGTGCTCGTTGACTTGCTGGGGCCACCGACCCCGCCGGTGCCGCCCGCGCCGCCGAACCCACCCGTGCCGCCGGTGCCGCTCACTGATGTGCCGCCACTGCCGCCGGTGCCGCCGGCTCCGCCGGTGCCGCCGGTGCCGCCGGTGGCACCGTTGGGCACGCCGGTGCCGCCGGTACCGCCGATGCCGCCGGTGCCGCCGGCACCACCGTCGCCGCCGTCGCCGCTGCCGGTTGCGATGCCGCCGGCACCACCGCCGCCGCCCGCACCGGCGGTGCCGCCGTCGCCGGTGGCGGCGCCCTCGGCGCTGCCCTGGCCGCCGTTGCCGCCGCTGCCGCCGGCACCGCCGGTACCGCCGTTGCCGTTGCCGGTTCCGGTGCCCGCGGCGCCGCCGCTGCCACCGGCACCACCCGCGCCACCGGCAAGCTGGGTAGAACCGCGAGGGCCTGGGGTGTCGGCGCCGTTGCCGCCGGCGCCACCTTTACCGCCGGCCCCGGCAGTGGCGCCGTCAGTTGCGCTGCCGCCGCCCCCGCCGCTGCCGCCCAGACCGCCGTCGCCGCCTTTGGCGTTGCTGACGGTGGTCCCGCCGTTGCCAGCGGCCCCGCCGTTGCCGCCGGTGCCACCGTTGCCACCGTTGACGCCGCCGACGCCGGCGCCTCCCGCGCCGCCGGCGCCGCCCGCGCCGCCCGCGAAGCCGGTGCCGCCGGCCTGGAACGAGCCACCCGCAAGGCCCACGTCACCCTGGCCGCCGTTGCCGCCCGCGCCGCCTTGGCCGCCGGTGCCGGCGTTCCCGGCGGCCCCGCCGGTGCCGCCGGTGCCGACCGCCCCGCCGGCGCCGGCGTTTCCGCCGTTTCCGCCGGTGCCGCCGGTGCCGCCGGCGACCTGCGAGCCGACGCCGGAGGCGCCGGCGCCGCCGATGCCGCCGATGCCGCCGTTACCGCCGGCGCCGGCGGTGCCGTTGGTGCCGGCGGCTAAGGAGTTGCCGCCGGCCCCGCCGGCCCCGCCGGCCCCGCCGTTGGTGCCGTTGGTGGCCGCGGTGGCGCCGGTGCCGTTGGTGCCGGCGGCGCCGTTGCCGCCGGCACCGCCCGCGCCGCCGTTGCCGCCGTTACCCGTGACCCCGACGCTGCCGCCACTACCGCCGGTGCCCGCGGCGCCCCCCACAGCACCATTACCGCCGGTCCCGCCATTACCGCCGGTGCCGCCAGCGACAGCGCCGACACCGGCGCCACCGGTGCCGCCAACACCGCCGGCGCCGCCATCGCCACCCGCACCACCGTCGCCATTTATGCCGAGCCCAGCCACAGCCCCAGCCCCAGCGCCACCCACGCCGGCGTTGCCGCCGTTACCGCCGTTACCGGCGAGGCCGCCGGCACCCGCGTTTCCGCCGGCCCCGCCGGCGCCCGCGTTGCCGCCGGCCCCGCCGTTGCCGACGGTGCTGCCGCCTAGGTTTCCGCCACCGAGCCCGCCGGCGCCGCCCGCACCGCCGACCCCACCCGTACCGCCGACGCCGCTGCCAGACGCAGAGCCGCCTGCCCCGCCGATGCCGCCGGCTCCGCCCACGCCGCCTGCGCCGCCTGCGCCGGCGGCGCCGCCGCCGGTGCCGCCGTTGCCGCCGATGCCTCCCATGCCGGCGGCGCCGCCGGTGCCGCCGTTGCCGCTGCCGGTTGCGGCGCCGCCGGTGCCGCCGTCGCCGCCCGCACCAGCGGCGCCGCCGCTGCCGGCCTGATCGAAGTTCTTGGAGTTGCCGAGGCCGCCGTTGCCGCCGGTGCCGCCGCTGCCGCCGTCGCCGCCGTTGCCGCTGCCGATTCCGGTGCCGCCCGCCCCGGCGGTACCGCCTGCGCCGCCCGCGCCGCCGTCACTCGTCAGCGACGGGCTGTCTTTGCTGGCGGCGCCGTCGCCGCCGGCGCCGCCGTTGCCGCCTGCCCCGCCAGTGGCGCCGTCGGTTGCGCTGCCGCCGGCGCCGCCGTTGCCGCCTGCCCCGCCCACGCCGCCCTTGGCGCCGCTGTTGGTAGCGACCCCACCGGCGCCAGCGGCCCCGCCATTACCGCCATTGCCGCCGCCGCCGCCATTGACGCCGTTGACGCCGGCTCCTCCCGCGCCGCCGGCGCCACCCATGCCGCCCGCGAAGCCGGTGCCACCGTGCCCCAACCCGACAGCCGGAACGCCCACATCACCCTGACCGCCGGCCCCGCCCGTACCGCCGTGGCCGCCGGTGCCCGCGTTGCCGGCGACCCCGCCGGTGCCGCCAGTGCCGACCGCCCCGCCGGCGCCCGCATTACCGCCGGCGCCGCCGCCGCCGCCGTTTCCGCCGCCGACATGCGCGCCGACGCCGGAGGCGCCGTTACCGCCGGCCCCGCCGCCGCTGCCGGCGCCGCCGTTGCCTCCGCTGCCGTTGGTGCCCCCGGATCCGCTGTTGCCGCCCGCACCACCCGCACCGCCGGCGCCGCCAGCGAAGCCGGTGCCGCCCGCACCGCTGCTGGTGCCAACCACCCCGGTGCTGCCGTTATCCCCGGCGGCGCCGTTGCCGCCGTCGCCGCCATGGCCGCCGATACCCGCCTTACCCACGACGCCAGTCGCGCCGGTCCCGGCGCCCGCTGCGCCACCGCCACCGGCGTTACCGCCGGTACCACCGACGCCACCGTCACCGCCCTGCGCGCCAGAAACTGCGATACCGTCACCACCACGGCCACCGGCACCGCCGGAGCCGCCCTGACCGCCCGAGCCGTTGGTGCCGCCATCACCAGCCGCACCGCCGTTACCGCCGTTGCCGCCGTTACCGCCGGCAAAGCCCGTGCCGCTGGCCGCCGTGTTGCTATCACCAGCCGCGCCGTTACCGCCCGCCCCGCCGTCACCGCCGGTACCCGCCTTACCCGCCGTGCCGGTCGCGCCGGCCCCGGCGCCCGCAGCGCCGCCCGCGCCCGCGGCACCGCCATTACCACCGGCACCACCGTCACCGCCCTGGGCGCCAGAAACCGCGACACCGTCACCGCCGCGGCCACCGGCGGCGCCGTTGCCGCCATGGCCACCGCTGCCGTTGGTGCCACCATCACCGGCCGCGCCGCCGTTACCGCCGTTACCGCCCTTACCGCCGGCAAAGCCCGTGCCGCTGGCCGCGGTGTTGTTATCACCGGCCGCGCCGTTGCCGCCCACCCCGCCGTCACCGCCGGTACCCGCCTTACCCGCAGTGCCGGTCGCGCCGGTCCCGGTGCCCGCTGCACCGCCGGCGCCCGCGTCGCCGCCGTTGCCGCCGGCACCGCCGTCACCGCCCTGGGCGCCAGAAACCGCGACACCGTCGCCGCCACGGCCGCCGGTGGCGCCGTTACCGCCTAGGCCGCCCGAGCCGTTGGTGCCACCGGCACCGGCCGCACCGCCGTTGCCGCCGGCGCCGCCCTTACCACCGGCAAATCCCGAACCGCCGACCGAAGCACTCGTTGGCGCCGGCCCCGCCGTTGCCGCCCGCGCCGCCGTTGCCGCCGGTGCCCGCGCTGCCCGCGGACCCGCCGGTGCCCGGCACCGGTGCCGGCCGCGCCGCCGCCGCCGCCGGCCCCGCCGGCACCGCCGTGCCCCGCCATCGTGACCCGTGGTGCCGTTGCCGCCATGGCCGCCTTGACCGCCGCCGCCACCCTGGCCGCCCGTGCCGTTGGTGCCACCGGCGCCCGCCGAGCCGCCAGCCCCGCCGGCGCCACCCTGCCCGCCGTCAAAGCCGGTACCACCGGCCGCCCCATTGTTGTCACCGGCACCGCCGGCACCGCCGGTGCCGCCGGTGCCGCCGGTGCCCGCATGGCCCGCAGCGCCCGCCGCGCCTTTACCGGTGCCCGCCGGCGCCACCGTCGCCCGCCATCCCCGCCGGTGCCGCCCGCGCCGCCACCGTGACCGGCGCCGAGCACACCCGCGGCGCCCTGGCCGCCCGTGCCGCCGGTACCGCCGGCGCCGCCCTGACCGCCGGAGCCATTGGTGCCACCGGCACCCGCAGCCCCACCAGCCCCGCCGGCCCCGCCCTGACCGCCGCCGAAGCCGGTACCGCCGGCCGCCGTGTTGTTATCACCGGCCGCGCCGGTGCCGCCGACTCCGCCGTCACCGCCGGTACCCGCCTTCCCCACAGTGCCGGCCGCGCCGGTCCCGGCGCCCGCGGCACCGCCCGCGCCCGCGTCGCCGCCCTTACCGCCAGCGCCACCGTCACCGCCCTGGGCGCCAGAAACCGCGACACCGTCACCGCCGCGGCCACCGTTGGCGCCGTTGCCGCCCAGGCCACCCGAGCCGTTGATGCCGCCAGCACCGGCCGAGCCGCCGCTACCGCCGGCCCCGCCCTTACCGCCGTCAAAGCCGACACCGCTGGCCGCCGTATTGCTAGCACCAGCAGCGCCGTTACCGCCCACCCCGCCGTCACCGCCGGTACCCGCCTTACCCGCCGTGCCGGTCGCACCGGTCCCGGTGCCCGCTGCGCCGCCCGCGCCCGCGTCACCGCCATTACCGCCAGCACCGCCGTCACCGCCCTGGGCGCCAGAAACCGCGACACCGTCGCCGCCACGGCCGCCGGTGGCGCCGCTGCCGCCCTGCCCGCCGCTGCCGTTGATGCCGCCAACACCGGCCGCACCACCGCTACCCCCGGCGCCGCCCTTACCACCGGCAAAGCCCGAGCCGCCGGCGGTGGTGTTGTCGGCGCCGGTTGCGCCGTTGCCGCCGGTACCACCGTGGCCGCCGGTGCCCGCGTTGCCCGCGGCACCGCCGGTGCCGCCGGTGCCGATCGCCCCGCCGCCGCCGGCCTGACCGCCGGTGCCGCCGCTGCCGCCGGCACCGCCGGCCACGCCCGACCCGACACCAGAGGCGCCGTCGCCCCCGATGCCGCCGACCCCGCCGGCCCCGCCGGTGCCGCCCGTGCCGTTGGTGCCGCCCGCGAAGGTGGTGCCGCCCGCGCCGCCGGTACCGCCGGCGCCACCGGTGAAGCCGCTGCCGCCGGCACCGGCCTTGGCGCCGATGCTGCCCCCAGTGCCGTTATCACCCGCCCCGCCCGCGCCGCCGGCACCACCGTGGCCGCCGGTGCCCGCGTTGCCCGCTAGACCGCCGGTGCCCCCAGTGCCGACCGCCCCGCCGGTCCCCGCGGCACCACCGGCCCCGCCGGTTCCGCCGACCCCACCGGCCACGCCGGCGCCTAACCCGGTGCCGCCGGCGCCGCCGGTACCGCCCGCCCCGCCGCTGCCACCCGCGCCGCCGCTGCCGTTCGTACCGTCCACGCCGCTCTGGCCGCCCGCACCACCGGCCCCGCCGGTGCCGCCAGCAAACCCGGTAGCGCCGCCCACGCCGCCGGTGGCCCCCGCCGCACCGACATCACCGGGCCCGCCAGACCCTCCGATCCCGCCGGTGCCGCCGTTGCCAGCCGCGCCCGCGTGCCCGGCCGGCCCCAACAGCCCTGCCGCGCCGCCGGCGCCACCCGCGCCGGCACTACCGCCGGTCCCGCCCGCCCCACCCGCGCCACCGCCCGTCCCAGCGCCCACACCCGAACCGCCTGCACCACCCCCACCGCCCGTTCCACCGGCACCGCCGCTACCACCGGCACCGCCGGTACCGCTCAACCAACCGCCGTGCCCGCCGGCCCCGCCCGCCCCGCCGGCCCCACCGGCCGAACCCGTCCCACCCGCTGCGCCCGCGCTCGACGCACCGGCACCAGCACCGCCCGTGGCACCGACCCCGCCGGCCCCACCGGAGCCGCCGTTGCCGATCAGCCCGGCCGCACCACCGGCACCACCCTGCTGACCCGCCGCACCCGCCGCGCCGTCGCCACCGTTGCCGAGCAACCACCCACCACCACCGCCGTTGCCCCCCGACGTCGTCGCGTTGTCGCCGTTACCCACTAAGGGTCGCCCGGTCAACAACTTCCACGGCGAAAACCACTGAAACCCGTCAAGGGACTGCAACGGCGACGCGTTAGCCAGCTCGCTGGCCGCATACGACAACGCACCGCCCCTGAGCGCCTGGACGAACTGGGCATGAAACGCCGCCGCCTGCGCACCCAGCGCGTGAAACTCTTGGGCGTGGGTGCCGAACAACGCCGCGATCGCCGTGGACACCTCGTCGCCGGCCGCGGCCACAATCCCCGTCGTCGACGCCGCCGCGGCCGAATTCGCCGCGGTGATGACCGACCCAAGATCCGCTAAATCCGACGCCGACGAAGCCACCAATTCCGGCACCGCGATGACGAACGACATGCCCTCACCTCCGAACAAAGTCGGGACGACCCAGCCAAGGGACAGGTAGTCGTGGGCATCCCGCAGGCGCGCAGCGTACCGCCAAATGAGTTTGCTCATGCAGTTTTCAGGCAGAATGCCTGCGGCCGCCAAGGGAGGGCATCGCCAACACGCAGCCAAATCGACAGCAAACACCACCAGACGTCCGTCGAACTGCTCGACATCAGGTCTTCGTCCCTGTTACCTCAGCTGCGTGATTGCGAGGGACAGTTCCGACGAGGGCGTCGCGGCCACTGTGCCAGGCGGGTATTGAATAAACAGTGCAAGACGATTGAATCGCTGGTCACGCGGCGACTTGGTGGACGGTAGCGGGCCTTCCCTCAGGTCCCACAACACGGGTTGGGCCGCGTGTCCTCCCGAGGCTCGTACGCCCGTAGCTCGGGACGACCACGCGGCCGAGTGCTCTATCCGGGTCGCCGGTTTCAAGATCCGGACGTCCGCGGTGATGTAGAGGCAGATTCGCCTCTGACACTGGGCGTGATCGGGCAGAGCTGGCGCCCTCGAGTGGTGGTGAAGGTGCCGCATCCCGATCGTCGAAGCGCCTGTGTCGACTAACGGCGAGACGGGCCGCGTCGGAGACCTTGTGAACTAAGGTCGGGGAATGGGACGGTATTAGCTGGACTGACCGGAATGAGCGCAAGAGTCAGGGCCGGTGCCGCCGGCGCCGCCGGTGCCGCCGTCGAGGCCGCTCTGGCCGGGAATCCCTCGCCGCCACCTGGCGCCAAGGCGGTCCTGCGTCCAGCACCCTCGTGGTCCTGCGTCCAGAGCCCCCCGTGGTCCTGCGTCCAGCGCACGTCGCTGACCACATTCACCAGCTACCTACCTAGGTTGGACTGCTCGACAGCGCCGCTGCCCGCAGCGACGTCACCTCGGTATATAGACCTTGACGAGCCGCCCCCATCAGTCGGGCAATGGCCACGACTCCATGGTGCCCGGCAGACACTGAGCAAGCGGCGGCGCACGGCGCAACCGGATTTGTGTTTTCCGATTCGGTCGGATTTGCCGGGTTACGGAGTCGCTATTGCGGTCCCGGAACCGACGGTTAGTATGCATTTCGAAAGCCCTGGCACTATGTCGCGTTGGGGTTTGCAGTGCGCCGAAAGGGTGTGCCATGACGGTCGAGTTCCGGTTGCTCGGCGCCGTGGAGGCCCGGATTGATGGGCGGTGGCTCGACATCGGTCATGCGCGCCAGCGGTGCGTGCTGGCCGCGCTGCTCGTCGATGTGAATCAGCCGATCCCGGCCGGGGAGCTCGTTGATCGGGTGTGGTCGAATCGGGCGCCGCAGTCGGCACGAAACACCTTGGCGGGCTACGTGTCGCGGTTGCGCAACCTGTTTGCCGAGGCGGCGGGGGTGGCGATTTCGTGGGGGCCGGACGGATACGTGCTGGAGACGGATCCGCTGTCGGTCGATGTGCACCGCTTCCGGCATTGGATATCTGGGGCGCGGGCATCCGCGGACCCGGTCGAGGCCACGGCGCTGTTCGAGCGCGGCCTGAGCAATTGGGGTGGTCAGCCATTTGCGGCGCTGGATACTGCCTGGATCAGCGATGTGCGTGACGCGTTGGTCGCCGAGCGGTTTTCGGCGGTGTTGGATCGCAATGACGTCGCATTGAGCGCGGGGCGGCATGGCGAATTGGTGGGGGAGCTGGCCGCGGCGCTGGCCACCCACCGGCTCGACGAGCGCCTGGCCGGTCAACTGATGCTGGCCCAGTACCGCAGTGGCCGACAAGACGATGCGTTGGGCACCTATCGGTTGATGCGCCGCCAACTCGTCGAGGAGCTCGGGGTGGAGCCGGGACCGGCGCTGCAGGCGGTGCATCAGCAGATCCTGGCCGCCAGCCCCGAGGGTCGTGTGGCCACGGTGGGGGTGGGATCGCCGCAGGGTTCGGCGGTGGCGCGGGGGCTGGTTACGCGAGATCCGGGCCTGTTGCGGCGCGCGACCAGCTTCGTCAACCGTGAGCGCGAGATAACGAAGGTCATCGCCGCGTTCGGTGAGGGCCCGCTGGTGACGCTGACCGGGGTCGGTGGTGTGGGCAAGACCCGGCTGGCCGTGGAGATCGCCCGCCGTGAGGGGACGCGGTTCGGTGAAGGGGTACGCATCTGCGAGCTGGCGCCGTTAGACCACGCCGAGGCGGTAGGCCACACTGTTGCGGCGGCCGTGGGGTTGATCCAGCAGCAGGGCTCCGACGCGGCCGAATCGGTGATCGAGTATCTGCGCGCGCGGGAACTTCTTCTGGTGGTCGACAACTGCGAGCACCTGGTGGGAGCAGCCGCGGAGCTGATTGAACGGATCGTGCAGCACTGCGCGAGGGTGTCGGTGCTAGTTGTCGGGGCGCACGTGGTCTCTCAGGCCTTGGTGGTGGCCACCGGGGTGTCCATCGACGGCACCCGCGAAGTGCTGGGCACCGCCGTCGGGGACAGCGAGTCCTATGAGTTCTGGCGCGAATTCCTCGCCTCGCTGAAAGCGCGCGGGCTGAGCGGGGTGCATCTCGTCATCTCCGATGCCCATGCCGGTTTGAAAGCTGCTGTGGCACAACAGTTCACTGGCTCGTCGTGGCAGCGGTGCCGGGTGCATTTCATGCGCAACTTGCACACCGCGGTGGCGGCCAAACATGCCCCGGCGGTCACCGCGGCGGTCAAGACCATCTTCGCCCACACCGACCCAGCAGAGGTGGCCGCGCAGTGGGACCGGGTCGCTGACACCCTGGCCGGCTCGTTTCCGAAGGTGGCCGCGATGATGGCTGACGCCAAGGTCGACGTGCTGGCGTTCACTGCGTTCCCGAAGGCCCATTGGCAGAAGATCTGGTCGAACAATCCGATCGAGCGGTTGAACAAGGAGATCAAGCGCCGGGCCGATGTCGTGGAAATCTTCCCCAACCCGGCGGCGTTCCTGCGGTTGGCCACCGCGGTGGTCATCGAAGCCCATGACGAGTGGCAGGTCACCCGCCGCTATCTCTCCGATGTCTCCCTGGACGAACTCCGGGCCGTTATCGCCGAGAAACACGCCGCGGCAGCGCTTGCCAAACAACACCAAATCGCCTAGCGTTCAACATGACTCGTTGATCGCATCGCGTGAACCACGCCAGATCCCGAAGTCCACCACTCCCCGGGACGCTATCCAGGCGTTGGTGTCGACGGTGGCGTCAGGTGCCAGATTCAATTCGACGGCGCGCAGCACACGGTGCACGGAGGATGCGACGTTCATCCATGGCCGGTCCGGACCGATCACCGCGCGGCGGCCGGCGAACGATTCGACCAAACTGGACCGTGCTCGGCCTCCACCGTCGGGGATCAGCAAGATGGTCATTGGGTTGCCGACGGTGTCGGTGTAGTCGTCGGGCAGTCGCAGGGTGCGCGGGTCGGCTAATGCGGCAATGCCGCGTTCGTTACCGTCGGGCACGGCCACGGCGGTCAGTGTAAGCGGCGGGGCCCAGTTGGCACGTTCGGCCGCGACAGAGAGATCCTCAGCCGCTGCCCCGTTGAGGAGTTGTCGCGCCAGGTGCTCGCGGTTGCGCTGGCGGGCCAGTCCGGTGACAGCGAGTTCGTCGGCATGCCCGGCCACGCTGAACGCCGACAGTCGGTCGATGTAGGCGAACATCAACTCGGCGAACAGCGCTAGCGCCTCACCGGCCAGGCGATGGGAGACGGCAATCGCGCTCAGATCGCGCCAGGCAACCCTGGCCCCGGTCCGGTAGGCGGCCAGCAGGACATCGGTGGAGCGGCCGTTGCGGGCTTCGCCACGGCCCAGCGAGTACGCGCCGTCGAGCGCGGGACCCGCCCGGGTGGCGGTATCGTCGCCGCGCGGCTCAGCGACCTCCTTGAGGAACCCTTGCAGCGCTTGCTGCACCGCTTTTTCGATGGTGCGCCCCATTTTGCCGCTGAACGCATCGGCATAACTGGGCACCTCGGCGATTACCGTGGCAACAGTGCGCTCGGCAACCGAGGGCAACGCTGACCACATCGCCGACACCACGCCCTCTGGCAGCCACACCTGCGCCGACGTCATTAATTGTTCGCAGAGAACAAAAACCTGCCTCCTTTTCACTCGTTTAGGTCAAGAGTTTACTCCTTTCCGCGGTCACCATGGGGATATGACGATTTCCACGACCGAACGCGGGTTCGCTGCGCCTGGCGCCGGCTCCCGGCTCCGCAGACTCGCCGAGCTGGTCACGACGCCGTTGATGCCCGAAGACTTCCTCGACATCGTGCGACCACTGCGCAGCAGCACCGATCTGCGGGGACGCATCGAGGCGATCCACCCCGAGACCCGGGACGCCGTCACGCTGCGCATTCGCCCAGGACGCCGTTGGCGCACCCCGATCGCCGGCCAGTATGTGCGCATCGGGGTCGACGTCGCCGGGGTACGGCAATGGCGAACCTACTCGGTGACCACCCCCACCAGCGCCGACGGCTGCTTCACCATCACCGTCAAAGCCCTCGCGGGCGGAAAAGTCTCCACCCATCTGGTCCGCCGAGCGCGTGTCGGGACCGTGGTGCAGCTCGACCGGCCAGCCGGCGACTTCATCCTGCCTTCCCCGCGGCCGGCCAAGGCACTGTTCGTGACCGCCGGCAGCGGCATTACCCCGGTGATGGGCATGCTGCGCGAATCCGTGCACGAACTGGGCGACGTGGTCCTGGTGCATTCCGCCCGCAGCGCTGAGGACACCATTTTCCGGGGCGAACTGCGCGGACTGGCTGGACGCGGCCACCTGAGGCTCGTCGAGCGGCACACCAACACGGCGGCCCGGTTGACGCCCGACGCGCTGACCGCCTTAGTACCCGACCTCGCCGAACGCCATACCTGGGCCTGCGGCCCGGCGGCACTACTCGACGCCCTCGAACAGCACTACGCGGCTGCCGGTATCCCGGATCAACTGCACACCGAACGGTTCCAGGCCGCCGTGATTGCTACCGGCGTCGGCGGCACAGTCACCTTCACCAGATCGGACACCACCGTGGCTAGCGACGGTGCCACGAGCTTGCTCGATGCCGGCGAGAACGCCGGGATGTTGATGCCTTCGGGCTGCCGGATGGGTGTGTGCTTCGGCTGCGTCGTCCCGCTGCGTCAAGGCGCCGTGCGCGACCTGCGCAACGGCGAGCTCACCTCCGCCAACCCCGGCGACGGCGTGCTTGTGCAGACCTGCGTGTCCGCCGCTGCCGGCCCATGCGAACTCGACCTCTGATTCCGCCAACGACACGCTTAAGGAGACCTTCTCTCATGACCGCACTGCAGAAAAAGCCGACCAGCCCGGTCGCGCATCTCAGCGACGAGGACATCGAAACCCTCGGACGCGAACTCGACGCCATCCGCGACCAAGTCATCGCCAGCCGCGGCGAACGTGACGCCACCTACATCCGCAAAGTGATCACCGCACAACGAGGCCTGGAAGCCACCAGCCGCCTGGTGCTGCTGATGTCGGTATTCCCGCCGGCCTGGCTGCTTGGCACCACCGGGCTGGCGCTGGCGAAAATCCTGGAAAACATGGAAATCGGGCACAACGTGATGCACGGCCAATGGGACTGGATGCGTGACGAGAAAATTCACTCCACCACCTGGGAATGGGACAGCGCCTCCACATCCGAACAGTGGAAGCACTCCCATAACGAGCTGCATCACACTTACACCAATGTGCTGGGCAGAGACGGCGACCTCGGCTACGGCATCATGCGGGTGGACGAAGACCAGCCCTGGCACCCGTTGCATCTCGGCCAGCCGCTCTGGAACGCCGTGAACGCCTGCATCTTTCAGTACGGCATCGCGGCTTACGACCTCAAACTGGGTAAGAATCTGCGCAAGGACCGCCGCCGCGAGCCCGAGTTTCGCCGGATGGTCGGCGCCACGCTGAGCAAGGTCCGCCGACAAGCGACCCGCGACTACCTCATCCACCCGCTGCTCTCGGGAGTCTGCGCCCCCACAACACTTACCGCGAACCTCACCGCGAACCTGGTCCGCAACCTGTGGACCCACTCGGTCATCATGTGCGGGCACTTCCCCGAAGGAGTGGAGACCTTCGAATACCACTCCATCGACGGTGAAACGCGCGGCCAGTGGTACCTGCGGCAGATGCTGGGCTCGGCGAACATCACCGGTAGCCGCCTCACTCACCTGATGACCGGCAACCTGTCCTTCCAGATCGAGCACCACCTCTTCCCGGACCTGCCCAGCAACCGCTACCAGGAGATCGCGCCGAAGGTGCAGGAGCTCTTCGAACGTTACGGCCTCACTTACACTGCCGGCCCGATGCACCGCCAGGTCTCCTCGGCATGGCGCAAGGTCATCCGACTTTCGCTACCCAACAAGGTGGTCGGATCCGGTCGGTCGGCCCACGAAGACACGGCCGCCATTGCCGCGTAGAACACAGACGGCCGCCGGAAGGGAAAAGTGGGCGCACTCCCCACGTCTTTGGGACCGGCCCATGGCCGGACCCTATGAAGCGGATGACTGCGTCTCGGGCCAGTTCTACTGCACTTGTATTGCGATCCAGCGTTGGGAGAGGGTGACCCGCACGAGCGTGTCACTGCACACTCGGCGGCAACGGCACAGAACTCCTGCGGGAAGCGTTTGCTGGGCTGCGACGCGCGTGGGATCACGCGCAGCAGTCCCTGATCGGGCCTAATCGGTGTCGCTCACCAACGGAGCACTTGGCTTCGGGCCTTGGGCGGGCCCCTGCGTCTGGCCTGATTGCCGGTCGGGAGGCTCGTCGCTGAGTCCGAAGCGTTCGTGCAGCCAGACCAGCGGCCTGGGCGCCCACCAGTTCCGCGTGCCCAGCAGATGCATGAATGCCGGCACCAAGACCATTCGCACCAGCGTGGCGTCGACCAACACGGCCAGCGTCAGGCCTACGCCGAACATCCGCATGAACGAAACATGCGCGGCGGTCAGCGCCGCGAAGGAGATCGACATCACCAGCGCGGCCGCGGTGATTACCCGACCGGTGCGGGCGAGACCCAGGGCGATGCTCTCGTCGTTGTCGGCGCGGGACCGCCCCGACGCGAGCCAGAACTCGCGGATCCGGGAAACCAGGAAAACCTCGTAGTCCATGGACAAGCCGAAGGCGATGCAGAAGAGCAGCACCGGTATGTTGGCGACCAGCGTTCCGGTGGAGGTCGTTCCGAGCGCGCCCAGATGCCCGTCCTGGAATATCCATGCCATCGCGCCGAACGCGGCGGTCAGCGACAGCACGTTGAGGATCAGAGCGCTCACCGGCAGCACCACGCTGCCAGTGAGCAGGAACAGCAGCCCGAACATGATCACCGCGATCAGCCCCAGCACCAGTGGCAGCCGCGATGTGATGGAGTCGACGCTGTCGCGGTTGATCTGCGCGGCCCCGGCCATTTCGACCGGCCTGCCGCCGGGGCCGGACACTGCGTGCAGGCGGTCGAGCTGAGCCCCCGAATTGTCGGAGAACAGCGGGGCCGTGCTGGCGACGGTCAGAAACGCACTGCCCTGTGCCTCGCCGGTCGCCGCTGACGGCGGTCCGACCCGAGCACCGCCGACGAACGTACCCGTCGGAGCGGACACCGCCGTGACGTCGGGCACGCGGGACAGCTCGGCGGCGTATCGCTCCATGTCGGTGGGTCTCACGCCGTCGGCGTCCGGCACGACAACGGTGACCGCGGTCGCGGAGTTGTTGGCGAAGTCGTTGCGCAACTGATCGCCCACCTGGTGGGCCGAGGCGGACCTCGGCAGCACGCGGTCATCGGGCAAACCCCACCTCACGCCGAGGAAGGGCGTACCGAGCAGCATCAGCAGCGCGATGACGGCCAGGCCGATCGGAGCGGCTCGGCGCATCACCACCTTCGTCGAGCGGTACCAGAACTCTTGTTCGATGGGGCGCGGGACCGGCTCGGGCCGTCCCAGTAGGCGCCGGGCGAGCCGGCGCACGTCCAGCGAGTCCAGCCTGTCGCCCAAAAGCACGATGGTCGCGGGGGTCACCACCACCGCGGCGAGCGCAGCGAACCCGACGGTGGCGATACCCGCGTACGCGAACGACTCCAGGAAGTACATCGGGAACAGGATCATCGCGGCCATGGACAGCGCGACGGTGGTGGCGGAGAACAACACCGTGCGCCCCGCCGTCATCATGGTGTTTACCAGCGCATCGTCTCGGCTCGCGCCGCCGGTGCGCTCGTCGCGGAAGCGGCTGATGATCAGCAACGTGTAATCAATCGCCAGCGCCAGGCCCATCGCGGTGCTCAGGTTGAGCGCGAAGATCGACACGTCGGTGCCCAACGCAATCACGTGCAGTACCGCCATTGACCCCAGAATCGCCATTCCGCCGACCGCGATCGGCACCGCGGCGGCCAGCAGCCCGCTGAACACCCAAATCAACACGATGAAGCTGAGCGGAATGGCGATGACCTCGACGAGCAGCAGGTCGCGCTGCGACAGCTCGGTGATCTGCCGGTTCAGCATGGCGAGCCCGCCCGAGCGAACGGTGACTCCGTCACGGTCGTGCGTCACCTCATCAGACAGCGCATCGGCGAATTTCTGCGCGTTGTTCTTCCCGCCGTTGATGCCGGCGACGATCAGCCCGCACTTGGTGTCCCGGCTGACCAGCTCAGTCGCGGCCTCCGCTGGCACGGTCCATGCCGAGGTCACGCTCGGGACATGCGGTGACCGGCTCAGTTGACCGGCGATGTCGGTGCCTGCCGCGCGGGCCGGACCGCTGGCGAAACCATCCGGCGAACAGACGGTGATCAGCAGCTGCAGGTCCCCTTGGCCGAACTTGTCAGTCAACAGCTGCGTCGCCCTGGCTGATTCCGAGGTCGGGTCCTGGAACCCGCCGGCGGACAGGCTCTTGGCGACCGGAATGCCGAAGATGGCCGCAGCGACCATCACCAGCGCCGCGGCTGCGATGATCCGCCGTGGTGCGGCAATGGCCAGCCGTGCGATTCGTTGCAGGATGTCGCGACCTTCCGCCGATTGCGCGGGCAGTTCGGCTAACTCATCAACGATAAGCCAAGGGTGTCAGCGGCTCCTACCGCGATCAACGTTCTTAAGTCCCCACCGCTGATGTCCGGTCGCGTCACGGCGCTTTGCGCCCAACGTGCAGGGCCGAAATACATCGCGATAGCGCCAAACCCATCGCATTTTGGCGGACTCGACTAGATTCCCGGCGTTTTCGAGGCCCGGAAAACTCGGGAAAACCCGGGATCGCTCAGGCTAGCCGCTCGGGGCCTGGCAGACCTTCCACTGATCGTCGCGGAATTGCAGATCGAGGCTGCGGGTCGAACGGACCTGCGGGTCGTAGGCCATGAACGTGGTGATGTTTGCCTCGGCATGTTGGCCGTTGACCACAATCTGGTCGATGCTGGCGATCACCGGATATTGTTTGGCCGCTGAAACCCGCCGGTAGGTTTCCTGCCACGCGTGTTCGTCGTAATCCACGTAGCTGTCCCGGGTGGTGCCGCACGTGATGCTGCGCAGCGTTGTCAGGTCGCCCTTTTGCACCGCGTTGTCGAAGTTCTGGATGGTTTGGCGCACCTGCTCTTCCTGCGACGGTTTCGAGTGTTTGCTCTGGGTCAGCCACACGGTGCCCATGATCGCGATCGCCGCCAGTGCCAAGATGATCACCACCAGCGCCAACACCATGCTCCAGTTGAACCGCTTGACAGTCTCCAACTTTCCGTCCACTCGAGGTGGGATCGATTGTGGCACAGCAGATTTCGGAACGGCTTTGGGGGCACTCGGTGGTGGTGGCATTGTGGTCCGCCCGGGCGGACCGTCCGGCCCGCGGGATTTTGCGAAGACTTCTGTCGCGGGCTCGGGGGAGGTGGCGATAACCGCGGTCTCCTTGGCGTCGAAGCCGGGCGCCGTGAAGCGACGTTCACGCTGCTGCCCGTCAGCACTGGCGTCGGGATCGTCTTCCGGATCGGGTGTGCTGATCACCACGGTCTCGGTCTCGGCGTCGGGGGCCACCATGGGTTGTTCCTCGGTCGGCTCGTCGCCGGGGTGCGCGGGCTGCTCGGCGGCTGGGTCGCCCCGCTTGGGCGTGGCGCCGTGGTCGGGCTCGGGTGCATTGGGCATGGGTGCTGCTGTCCTTCAGCTGTCGAGTGAGTAGCTGGAGCTTAGCGACCCGGCCCCGGGTTGACGTGATCGCCGAGGTGGTGGACCCGCGCGAGGTGCGGAACGGCAGAATAGAAAATATGACGCCGATGGGTGATCTCCTAGGACCTGATCCGATTCTGCTGCCCGGCGACAGCGACGCCGAGGCTGAACTGCTCGCCAACGAGAACCCGGGCATCGTGGCCGCCGCCCATCCGTCGGCGTCCGTGGCCTGGGCCGCGCTGGCTGAGGAGGCGCTGGGCGACGACAGGGCCATCACCGCCTACGCGTACGCCCGCACCGGGTACCACCGCGGCCTGGATCAGCTGCGCCGCAATGGCTGGAAGGGTTTCGGGCCGGTGCCGTATGCGCACGAGCCCAACCGCGGCTTCCTGCGGTGTGTGGCGGCGCTGGCGCGGGCCGCCGACTCCATCGGCGAGACCCCTGAGTATCTGCGCTGCCTGGATCTGCTCGACGATTGCGACCCCGAGGCCCGCTCGGCGCTTGGCCTATAAAAGGGCGCCTTTAGAAGGTTTCCTCACAGTGCGCGGCGCCGTCCGGGCTGTCGATTTGGACGGTGGCGTGGTCCAGTCCGCGAGCGTGCAGCACCGCGCGCGCCTGGTTCAGTACCCGAGCGGAGTCGGCGGCGCTGGTCAGGTGTGCGGTGCACATGTCCTTGCCGGGCGACAGTGTCCACACGTGCAGGTCGTGCACCTCGGTCACGCCCTCGACGGCGCCCAGCGCCGAACGCAGCTCCTCGACGTCGATGTGGTCGGGCGACGATTCGGAAAGGATCCGCAACGCCGCCCGGGCCAGCGCGATCGCCCGGGGCAGCACCCAAATCGCCACCAGCACGGCGACCACCACGTCGGCGTAGGGCCAGCGTGTGGTGATGGTGACGATGCCGGCGATCAGCACACCGATGCTGCCGACGGTGTCGGCGACGACCTCCATGTAGGCGCCCTTGACCGCCAGGCTGTCCTCGGAGTGCGAGCGCAGCAACAGCGCCACCACGAAGTTGGCGGCCAGGCCGGCCAGCGCCACCACGACCATCGGCACGCCGGGGATGGACACCGGTTCCTTCAGCCGTTCGATCGCCTCGTAGAGGATGAACACCGCCACCCCGACCAGCAACGCAGCGTTGGCCACCGCGGTGAACACCTCGGCGCGATGCCAGCCGTAGGTGCGCGAGGGTGACGAGCTGCCGCGCTTGGCCAGCGTGACGGCGGCGAGCCCCATGAACACGGCGACCACGTCGGTGAGCATGTGTCCGGCATCCGCCAGCAGCGCCATCGAGTTGATCAGCAGCGAGGTGGTCAGTTCCACCACGAAGAACGTCGCCAGGATGCCCGCGGCGACGATCATGCGGGGGATCATCCGAGACGCATCGGCCTCGGCGGGTGTGTGACTGTGCCCTGCTCCCATAGCCGCCAATATATGCGTAATGACGCATGTATTGCAAGCGTCAGAACCACTGGCTCCAGAAGCGAGTCAAGCGGCCGCCCAAGTTCGCCAGCTGGCCGGACACGCCGGAGAATTCGAACAGCCAGTCCACGAACTCGAAGAGCCACTGGTTCAGGCCGGGTGCCAGTAGCAGGAACAGCAAAATGAACACGCCGTACTGCTTGAACGGTGCCACCGCGCGCTGCGTCTCCGGGCTCAGGTGCGGCTCCAGGGCGTCGTAACCGTCCAGGCCCGGGATCGGCAGCAGGTTCAGCACCACCGCCATGATCTGCAGGAACCCCAGGAACGCCACCCCCGCCCAGAGCACCCAGTGGTCCATGTCGAACAAGATCCGGGTCAGCGTCAGCAGCAGCACCGCCAGCACCAGGTTGGCCGCCGGGCCCGCCAGGCTGACCAAGGTGCGACGGGTGGGCGTCATGAACCAGGTCCGCAGGTACACCGCGGCGCCCGGCAGGCCGATCCCGCCCAGTGCGATGAACATCATCGGCATTAGCAGCGAGAGCGCAGGATGGCTGTAGCGCCGCGGATCCAGGGTCAGGTAGCCGCGCACCTCCACGTCGTGGTCGCCGAATCGCCAGGCGGTGAACGCGTGGCCGAACTCGTGCAGACACAGCGACACCAGCCAGCCGGCGATCACGAGGATGAACACCCCGGCATACGCCAACGGCCGGACGGTGGAGCCGGCCAGCCAGGCCAGCACGCCCCCGACAGCCGTCAATGCGACCAGGGCCAGAAAGATCGGGCTGGGTCGCACCGAACGCGCGCCCTACGCTCACCGGTCGAAACTACCGGACCAGCAGCCATCCTTCGACGTTTCGGTAGAACGTCGATCGGCGCGCGCTGCGGGCGGCCGGGACGCCGTCACGCACCACCGGCGACTCCGGTGCTGCCCAGCTGGACCGCGCGGCCGGTCATCCAGCGGCGCCCGATTCGGCTGCCGTACACGCTGGCCCGCATTCCCGGCAGGGTCAGCGTCGGCTCGATGCGCGCGCCGGCGACCTCGCCGTCGAACAGCAGGGCATCGTCGACGACTGCCTCGCCGTGGACCAGCTGCCGGCCGTCGGCCGGCAGCCAGTCGGCCCGGCCGACGATCACCGACCCGGTCTCGTCGCGGATCAGCGGCACCCGCCGCGCAGAACCCCGCCGAGCGCGCCGCGCCGCGCGGCGCCCTGCCGGTAGGCGGTAGACCCGAGTCGCCGTGGTGCGCCGGCGCGGCGCGTATGCCAGCTCGATATCGAGCCGCTCGGCGCGCATCAGCCGGCCCAGCACGCTGGCCAGGTCAGCGTCGCCGCCGACCACCACGAGCCGGCGGTATGGCCCGATCGTGGCGTCGATTTCGGCCGCAGTTTCGACCCGATGTGCGGGCAGTCCAGCCAGCGGGCGCCGCGCCGGCCGGGGCCGAAGACCAACACCGCCGAGCTGTGTGCCCTCGACCGTGTTCACAGCACTCCTCGTAAACCGCTGGGATAGGGTGGGTCACCGGCTGGACCACATAAGCAGTAAGCGGGAGAGCACGTCATGCCGGCAATCGTCCTCATCGGCGCCCAGTGGGGCGACGAGGGCAAAGGTAAGGCCACCGATCTGCTCGGTGGTCGTGTGCAGTGGGTGGTGCGCTATCAGGGCGGTAACAACGCCGGGCACACCGTGGTCTTGCCCACCGGCGAGAACTTCGCCCTGCATCTGATCCCCTCGGGGATCCTGACGCCCGGCGTCACCAACGTCATCGGCAACGGCGTGGTGGTGGACCCCGGTGTGCTGCTCGAGGAACTGCAGGGGCTCGAGGAGCGCGGAGTCGACACCTCCAAGCTGCTGATCTCCGCCGACGCGCACCTGCTGATGCCCTACCACGTGGCCATCGACAAGGTCACCGAGCGCTACATGGGCAGCAAGAAGATCGGCACCACCGGCCGCGGCATCGGGCCGTGCTACCAGGACAAGATCGCCCGGCATGGGCATCCGGGTCGCCGACGTGCTCGACCGCGAGCAGCTCACCCACAAGATCGAGGCCGCACTGGAGTTCAAAAACCAGGTGCTGGTCAAGATCTACAACCGCAAGGCGCTGGAGCCGGCGCAGGTGGTGGAGACGCTGCTAGAGCAGGCGCGAGCGCTTCCGGCACCGCATCGCCGACGCCCGGCTGCTGCTCAACGAGGCGCTCGACGGCGGCGAGACGGTGCTGCTGGAAGGGCTCGCAGGGCACGCTGCTCGACGTTGACCACGGCACCTATCCGTATGTGACGTCGTCGAACCCGACGGCGGGTGGCGCGGCCGTGGGCTCCGGCATCGGCCCGACCCGCATCACCACCGTGCTGGGGATCCTCAAGGCCTACACCACCCGCGTGGGCTCCGGCCCGTTCCCCACCGAGCTGTTCGACGAGAACGGCGAATACCTGTCCAAGACCGGCGGCGAGTTCGGCGTCACGACGGGACGGCGGCGGCGCTGCGGTTGGTTCGACGCCGTCATCGCCCGCTATGCGACCCGGGTCAACGGCATTACCGACTACTTCCTGACCAAGCTCGATGTGCTCTCCAGCCTGGAGACGGTGCCGGTGTGTGTCGGCTATCGGATCGATGGAATGCGCACGCCGGACATGCCGATGACTCAGAGCGACCTGTGCCGTGCCGAACCGATCTACGAGGAGCTGCCCGGCTGGTGGGAGGACATCTCGGAAGCGCGGGAATTCGACGACTTGCCCGCCAAGGCGCGCGACTATGTGTTGCGACTGGAAGAGCTTGCCGGAGCACCGGTTTCGTGTATCGGTGTCGGTCCGGGACGGGACCAGACCATCGTGCGCCACGACGTGCTGCAGGCCCGCCCGTGACAGATTATTCGTTTGCGCGCCCAGAAGAACTCGATCCCGAATACGAACACCACGGCGGCTTTCCCGAATACGGTCCGGCCAGCCCCGGTGACGGCTTCCGCCGATTCGTTACGACCATGCGCCGCTTGCAGGACCTGGCGGTGTCCGCCGACCCCAGCGACGAGGTGTGGGACGAGGCGGCCGAGCGCGCCGACGCGCTCGTCGAGCTGCTGGGCCCCTTCCAGGCCGAGGAAGGCAAGGCGCCGGCCGGGCGGACGCCGGACCTGCCCGGCATGGGCAGTCTGCTGCTGCCGCCCTGGACGTTGACGCGATACGGCCCCGACGGCGTCGAAATGACGGGATACTTCAGCCGGTTTCACGTCGGCGGCAACCATGCCGTGCACGGCGGTGTGCTGCCGCTGCTCTTTGATCACACGTTCGGCATGATTTCGCACGCTGCGGGACGCCCGATCAGCCGGACGGCGTTTCTGCACGTCGACTACCGCAGGATCACCCCGATCGATGCGCCGCTTGGCCATCCGTGGGCGGGTCACCGGCATCGAAGGTCGCAAGGCGTTTGTGGCGGCGGAATTGGTGGACAGCGACGAGACGCTGCTGGCGGAGGGCAACGGCTTGATGGTGCGGCTACTTCCCGGCCAACCCTGACTCGCCAGCGCCCCTATCCTTGAGCAGCATGAGCGAGACGGAGCAGCCCGAAGCTCCCCGAGCAACTGAAGCCCCCCGAGTGACTGACGCTACCGAAACCACCGAAGCCATCGAAGTTCCCGCGGCCCCCGCGGCCCCTGCGGCCCCCGCGGCCCCCGAGGCTCCCGCGGCTCCCGCGGCTCCCGCGGCTCCCGAGGATGAAGTCCGGCCCCGGGTGATGCTGCTGGGTTCGGATGAACTCAACCGGGAGCTGGCGATCGCGTTGCGAGCCCTCGGCGCGGAGGTGATCGCGGTCGACGGGTACGCGGATGCGCCCGCACATGGGGTAGCTCACGAGTCGCTGGTGCTCCCGATGAACGACGTCGACGAGCTGGCCGCGGCGATCGAACGCGTGCAACCGGATTTCGTGGTGACCGGCGCCGACGCGCTCTCGCCGGAGGCATTCGGCGCCCTGGATAGCTTCTGGGTCAAGGCCGAAGACGAGTTCACCGAGCTGGTGCCCAGCGCCCGCACAGTCCGGCTCACCGACAACCGGGAGAGCCTGCGCGGGCTGGCCGCCGACCAGCTCGGCCTGCCCACCGCGCCGTTCTGGTTCGCCGGGTCGGTCGACGAACTCAACGCGGTGGCCGCGCACGCCGGGTTTCCGCTGCTGGTGAAACCGGTGGTCGGGGTGGGCGCCCAGGGGCACTCGGTGGTTGCGGGGCCCGATGACATCGAGCCCGCGTGGCAGCGCGCGGTGGGGGGCGCGGCGACGGCAGTGCACCGCCGGGTGATGGCCGAAACCGTGGTCGAGGTCGAATTTCACATCACCCTGATCGCAGTGCGCACCGAGGGTCCCAAAGGCCCGGTGATCGAGTTCTGCTCACCGATCGGCCATCGCGGCGCCGACGCCGACGTGCGGGAGTCCTGGCAACCGCAGCAGATGAGCACCGCGGCGCTGGATTCCGCCAGATCGATCGCCGCGCGCATCGTCAAGGCGCTCGGCGGGCGTGGGGTCTTCAGCGTCGAATTGATGATCAACGGCGATGAGGTCTACTTCGCCGACGTCTCCGCCTGCCCGCACCAGAGCGCATGGGTGACGTCGCGCAGTCAGCGGCTTTCCGCGTTCGAACTGCAGGCCAGGGCCATTCTGGGCGTTCCGGTGGACACCATGATGAATTCGCCGGGCGCCGCGCGCGTCATCGATGTGGCGGGGGGATCGCTGACTCCCGACGCGCTGATCGCTGCGCTTCGGGTGCCGGAAAGCGATATCCGGGTGTTCGGGTCCTCCGGTGCGGTGGCGCTGGCCACCGCGCCAGAAGTGGCGGCCGCACGGGACCGCGCCCGCCAGGTGGCGACCGCATTGTCCGGGCGCCGGCAGCCTTGATTTTGGCGACGCCCCGCTGAATATTCGCTGGCTCGTTCACAATCGAATCCGCTGCGCGGGCACTTTGAGGGCGGCTACCCTGTGCCGGGCGGAGGGGGATAACTTGAGGGCATTAACCCTGGCCATTGTGGTGGCCATTGTGGGTGTCGCGGTGGCCTTGACGGCCTGCGGTTCTTCTCCGACTTCCGCGGGATCGATGTCTTCACGTTCCGGGGCGGTGACGACGGTTGCGGGTGGCGAGACGTGCAAGGGGCGGGCCCCGCAGAACGACCCGTCGCCGGGGGCCTATCAGCAGCAGTATGCCGGCCTGGCTGACCGACTCAAGGACATGCTCGGTGCTTACGATTCGGCGATCGAATCCCTTGATGCCCACCCTATCGGCGACACATCAGGTGCTCTGGGCACGGAGATACGGGCGGACGCACGCCTGGTCGACGTTCCACGGTTGTACGGCTGCTATGCCCCGAACGTCCAGAGCAGCCTGGAACACGCAACAGATGCATTGGCGGGCACACTCGACGCCCTGTCTTGCGCCGGCGCCAACATGTGCAACAGGAAGCAGACAGAGATTCTCGGCCTGATCTCCCAAGCAAGGCCGCAGGAACGAACCTATATTGCGGCGCTCAATGCCTACGCCGCCCAGTTCGGCGGCGAACAGATCGCGTTGCCGCACGCCGCTGGGTACACGATGCGGGTCTGAGGCGAAAGCGATGGCGGTTGGCCTCGACGCGCTTTCCGCCGAACATCTGGGTACAGTCTGGCCACGGTTTACTGTCACAAGCGAGCCATTAAGGCTCTCGTGGATTGCCAACCTGTTGCCGGAGACTGTCTCGGGCGAGGATATTGTGACCCGCAGAGGGTGGGAAGGACCAGGCCAAATACCCATGAGCACAGAGATGGGGCGTTCCTACGCAGGGGATATCACGCCGCTTGATGCCTGGAAGATGCTGAACGACCACCCCCAGGCGGTGCTGGTCGACGTGCGCACCGACGCCGAGTGGCGGTTCGTTGGGGTGCCGGACTTGTCGAGCATCGGCCGTGAGGTCGTGTTCATCGAGTGGAACACGTCCGACGGGAGGCACAACGAGAGCTTCCTGGCCGAACTGCGGGACCGGGTTCCGCCGGCTGACTCCGGTGCGGGGGAGCGGCCGGTGGTGTTTCTGTGTCGCTCGGGTAACCGTTCCATCGGCGCCGCCGAGGTTGCGACCGCGGCGGGAATCGCTCCGGCGTTCAATGTGCTCGACGGCTTCGAGGGCCAGCTCAACGCGGCGGGACACCGTGGCGAGGGGGGCTGGCGGGCGATCGGTTTGCCCTGGAAGCAGGGGTAGCAGGGGTGAAGCAGGGATGACCGACCACGACTCGGTCCGCACCCCGAAGGCGCTGCCCGACGGCGTCAGCCAGGCCACCATCGGCGTGCGCGGCGGGCTCTTGCGGTCGGGGTTCGAAGAGACCGCCGAGGCGATGTACCTGACGTCCGGCTATGTCTACCCGTCGGCGGGGGTCGCGGAGAAGTCGTTCACCGGCGAGCTGGACCACTTTGTGTACTCGCGCTATGGCAACCCGACCGTGACCATGTTCGAGGAACGGCTGCGCCTGATCGAGGGAGCGCCGGCGGCGTTCGCCACCGCGAGCGGCATGGCCGCGGTGTTCACCTCGCTGGGCGCGCTGCTCGCCGCCGGTCACCGATTGGTCGCCGCGCGCAGCCTGTTCGGGTCGTGCTTCGTGGTGTGCAACGAGATCCTGCCGCGGTGGGGCGTAGAGACCGTCTTCGTCGACGGCGACGACCTCGCGCAATGGGAGGAGGCGCTTTCCGTGCCCACCCAGGCGGTGTTCTTCGAAACGCCGTCCAATCCGATGCAGTCGCTGGTGGACATCGCCGCGGTGACCGAGCTGGCTCATGCCGCGGGCGCAAAGGTGGTGCTGGACAACGTCTTTGCCACACCATTGCTGCAGCAGGGCTTTCCGCTCGGGGTTGATGTGGTGGTGTACTCGGGGACCAAGCACATCGATGGGCAGGGCCGGGTGCTGGGCGGCGCCATCCTCGGCGACAAGGAGTTCATCGACGGTCCGGTGCAGAAGCTGATGCGGCACACCGGCCCGGCGATGAGTGCGTTCAATGCCTGGGTATTGCTGAAAGGCCTTGAGACGCTGGCGGTTCGGGTTGAATACAGCAATTCCTCGGCGCACCGGATTGCGGAGTTCTTGGAGGGTCATCCGGCAGTGCGTTGGGTGCGCTACCCATTCCTGGCGTCGCACCCGCAGCACGACCTGGCCAAGCGCCAGATGTCCGGCGGCGGAACGGTGATCACCTTCGAGCTGGACGCGCCGGAGGGCCCCGAGGACACTGCTAAGCAACGCGCCTTCGAGGTGCTGGACAAGCTGCGGCTGATCGACATTTCCAACAACCTCGGCGACGCCAAATCGCTTATCACCCACCCGGCGACCACGACTCACCGGGCTATGGGACCGGAGGGTCGCGCGGCGATCGGGCTCGGTGACGGCGTGGTCCGCATCTCAGTCGGGCTGGAAAGCGCCGACGACCTGATCGCCGATATCGACCAGGCCCTGAGCTAGCCGGCTGCCTTTTGTTCGGCCTGCTCGGCCTGTTCGGCGGCCGCCAAGGCTCCTTGGGTCTGCGCCTCCATCAACTGCGTCACCACCCTGGCGTAGATCATCTGGCTGGTGATGGCCATCTGACCGCGACCGCGGCCCATGAAGGAGATCATCCAGGCGAACAGCGCGGCGATGCGGTTCCGGTGGCCGACCAGATAGGCCAGGTGCAGCACCAGCCACGCCAGCCAGGCGAAGTATCCGGCGAATTCGATCTTGCCGACCTGCGCGACCGCGCTGTAGCGGGAGATCGTCGCCATGCTGCCCTTGTTGAAGTACTTGAACGGCTCGCGGCTTGTCGGGTCATCTTTGCCCTTGACCGTTTGCTTGATCAGCTTGGTGGCGTAGTGCGCCCCCTGGATCGCGCCCTGGGCCATGCCCGGCACGCCGGGCACGGACATGAGGTCGCCGAGGACGAAGACGTTGGGGTGGCCCTTGACGCTGAGGTCGGGCTCCACAACCACCCGTCCGGCGCGGTCCGTCTCGGTCCCGTCGGACTGTTCGGCGATCATCTTGCCCAGTGAGCTGGCCTGCACGCCGGCCGCCCACACCTTGCACGCGCATTCGATGCGGCGGTCGCCGGTGTCCTTCTCCTTGATGGTGATGCCCTTGTAGTCGACGGCGCTGACCATCGCGTTGAGCTGGACCTCGACGCCCATCTTCTCGAGCCGCTGCTGCGCCTTGAGGCCCAACTTCGGGCCCATGGGCGGTAGCACCGCGGGCGCGGCGTCGAGCAGGATCACCCGGCACTCGCTTGGTTTGATGGTCCGGAATGCCCCGGCCAAGGTGCGCTCGGCTAGTTCGACGATCTGCCCGGCCACCTCGACGCCGGTCGGTCCGGCTCCGACCACCACGAACGTCAGGCGGCGTTCCCGCTCGGCCGGGTCGGTGGTGACCTCGGCGGCCTCGAACGCGCCGAGGATGCGGCCGCGCAGCTCCAGCGCGTCGTCGATGGTCTTCATGCCGGGTGCAAAGGTGGCGAAGTGGTCGTTTCCGAAGTAAGACTGCTGCGCGCCGGCGGCCACGATGAGGCTGTCGTACGGCAATACCGTCTGCATGTCCATCAATTTCGACGTGACCGTCTTGGCCTTCAGGTCTATCGCGCTCACCTCACCCAGCAGCACCCGCACGTTCTTCTGCTTCCGCAGCACCAGTCGGGTGGTCGGGGCGATATCGCCCTCGGACAGGATTCCCGTCGCCACCTGGTAGAGCAGTGGCTGGAACAGGTGGGTGGTCGTCTTGGAGATGAGCGTGACTTCGACGTCGGCGCGCTTGAGCGCCCTGGCCGCATTCAGACCACCGAATCCGCTTCCGATGATGACGACGCGATGGCGCCCGGCGACAGCCGAGGCGTCACTGGATGGGGGTGTCATACTCCTCCTTCGGTCTCACAGTCTGTGCAGGGCATTTACACCGTACGACTCCGCGTAGTTGAACGGTGCATCTTACTGCGCCCGGATTCGCGGCTAAATTTACGACGGACCAATTGCGAAATTTTCACCAGAGCCTCCGGTGCGCGCGATTACCCCATCGTGTCGCCGAATGTCGGTAATCACGCTGCGTGACAACACCTTTCGTGGCCTTTCATGCCAATCGAGGTCTGAGCGGGGGCGATGCGTGGGCACCCGAACACACGTGGCGCGGGTCCACCGAAACTTTGAGAGGACAAGTACGGCACCGCGTAGTACAGTGATGTGCCGCTCGTTCCCAGCGAATTCACAGATGTGGGATCGTGACCTGGAGGAGGTCCCTGTGACCGATCAGCCGCCCAACTACCCGCCGCCACCGCAACCTCCGAGCGGTGGATATCCGCCGCCATCGTCGGGCGGCTACGGCTATCCGCCGCCGGCGCCCAGCGGTTATGGGGCGCCCGGCGGCTATGGGGCGCCGGGCGGTTACGGCTATCAGCAGCCGCCACAAATGCCACAAGGGTCGGGTACCAATGGTTTTGCCATCGCGTCGTTGGTGTGCTCGCTGGTGGGATTGCTGTGCGGCATCGGGCTCATCCTCGGGGTGATTTTCGGCTTTGTCGCGCTGAGCCAGATCAAGCAGACCGGTCAGGGCGGCCGCGGTATGGCGATTGCCGGAATAGTCGTCGGCGGGGTGGCAACAGCACTGGGGATACTGTATTGGCTCCTCGTCGTGGTCCTCACTAGCACGCATCACACGGATTCGGGCGCGCCCGCCGCTCCCGCCGCCGTGGTGATTACCATTGCACCGCAAGCGGTTTCGCCTGGCCTGAGCGCATAGAGCGACGGTCAGGGCCACCCGGTCGCGTAGTTACGGTAGTTCTCGTCGGGTCCGCCGCAGAAGTTCGACGCCGTCCCGGCGAGCAAGATGTAATAGGTCTCCGGTCGGTGGTTATCGCCTGAGGTGGGGTACGTCCAGCCGGCGTCGCACATCGAGCTCGGCCCGCCGGCCGTGGGGCCGCGCCAGTTCGACTTGACGCAAGCGCCGAGTGCGTCGACGTCCGGGGTGGAACTCTTGGCGATCACCAGCATCGCGCCGCCCCATTGCCCGTCGTTGCGTCGGTAGGCGCGGGCCCCGAAGCCGGCATTGTTCGTCTGGCATCCCAGCGCCCTTTGCAACGACGCGAAGGGGGCGGCGAGGTCGCGGTTCGAGATTGCGGCCGCGGCCGTGATGAATTGAGCCGCGTCCGGCCCGTCGACCTCTTGGATGTCGGGATTGCCGAGGCTGGTCAGTTGCTGCGAGATTCGTCGCTCGGCCGCGGCGTCTCCGCCGCCGATGATCGGTCCGCCGCCGCCGGATGTCATCGCGGGCAGAGTGACGGTGGGGTCGGCCGCCGCCGCGGCTATTCCGCCCAGGGAAGCGGACAGGAGCAGCAGCCCCGCCGCGATGCTGGTGAGGGCACGCCGGTCTAGGGCCATGCGCTCGCGTTGCTCCGGTAGTTTTCGTTCAGCGTGCTGCAGAAGTCGGAGGTCGTGCCGGCGAGCATGACGTAATAGGTCTCGCCCCCGCGGTTATTGAACGTCTGAGGGGGATAGCTCCAGCCGCTGTCGCACAGGGAATTCGTGCTACCGGCCGACGGCCTGCGCCAATTCGAATGCTCGCAGGCGGTCAGGGCGTCGGCGTTGGGGACGGTGCTCTTGATGACGACCAGCATCGCGCCACCCCATAGCCCGTCTTTGCGCCGGTAGGCGCGCGCCCCGAATCCCGCGTTGTTCGTCTGGCATGTCAACGCTCGCTGCAACGCCATGAACGGGGACGCGAGGTCGCGGTTCGTGACAGCGGCTGCGGCCGTGATGAATTGAGCCGCGTCTGAGCCGTCGACCTCTTGGACGTCGGGATTGCTCAGGCTCTTGAGTTGCTGAGACATCTGCGCTGAGGCGCTCCCGCCGCCGATGACCGGTCCGCTGTTGGTGGAGGTCATCGCGGGCAACGTGACCGTCGGGTCGGCGCCGGCCACGGGCATCGCGAGCAAAGCGCCCGCGGACAACCCGCACGCCGCGATACTTACCGCGACCCGATGTGTCATTCGTCCCATGGTTACCTCCCCGGCGGCATGGTTACTCTAGCGTCGTCACAGTCAGCGGAAGGCGTCGCTACCCGTGAACGCCTGGCCGAGGACGAGCTGGTGCATCTCGGGTGTGCCTTCGTAGGTCAGTACCGATTCCAGGTTGACCATGTGCCGGATAACCGGGAATTCCAGCGATATCCCGTTGCCGCCCAATATTGTTCGGGCGGTCCGGCAGATCTCGAGCGCTTCGCGAGTGTTGTTGAGCTTGCCGAAGCTGACCTGCTCTGGGCGTAGCCCGACGCCGTCCTTGAGGCGGCCCAGGTGCAGCGACAGCAGCTGCCCCTTGTGCAGTTCCACCGCCATGTCGACGAGTTTTGCCTGGGTCAACTGAAATCCGGCGATCGGACGGCCGAACTGGGTGCGCTGTGTCGCGTAGTCGAGCGCGGACTGCCATGCCGATCTGGCCGCACCCATCGATCCCCAGATGATTCCGTAGCGCGCCTCGGACAGGCACGACAACGGCCCCCGCAGCCCCCGGGCCTCGGGCAGCATCGCTTCGGCGGGCAGCCGCACGTCGTCGAGCACCAGCTCACTGGTGATCGATGCCCGCAGTGAAAGCTTGTGGTGGATGGTGTTGGCGTCAAAGCCGGGAGTGTTCGTGGGGACGATGAACCCGCGTACGCCCTCGTCGGTGCCGGCCCACACGACCGCGACATCGGCGACCGAGCCGTTGGTGATCCACATCTTGCGGCCGTTGATCACCCAATCCGAGCCATCGCGTCGGGCCCGGGCTTTCATCGCGGCGGGATCGGATCCGGCGTCGGGCTCGGTGAGTCCGAAGCAGCCGAGCAGTTCGCCGGTGGCCATGCCGGGCAGCCACTGATGCTTCTGTTCCTCGGACCCGAAGTTCCAGATCGCGAACATCGCCAGCGACCCCTGCACCGAGACCATCGACCTGACGCCGGAGTCGGCGGCCTCCAGCTCCAGGCAGGCCAGGCCGTAATGCACAGCCGAGGCCCCACCGCAGCCATAGCCGTGCAGGTGCATGCCCAGCAGACCGAGTTCGCCGAACTGCTTGCCGAGTTGGCGGGCCGGAAGGTCGCCGATTTCGAACCACTCGGCAACGTAGGGCGTGACGTGCTCGGCGCAGAACTTTCGGACGGTGTCGCGCACGGCGAGTTCGTCGCTGGACAGGGATGCGTCGAGGCCGAGCGGGTCGTTTCGGTCGAAGGCGGGAGGCGCTTGGGTGCTCATACGGATCAGCCTGCCACTAACCGGCCATCGTCAGCCCGTCGCTGACGCTGATCACCTGTCCGGTGATGAACGACGCTGCGTCGGACGCGAAGAACAGCACCGGTGCGGCGACCGCCTCGGGGCGGGCCAGCCTGCGGAATGGGATCGCTTTGACCAGAGCCTCTTTCAGCTTCTCCGGTTGTGCGTGAAACAGCGGCGTGTCGGTCGGGCCCGGGCACACGCAATTGACCGTGATCCGATGGCGCGCCATTTCCCGGGGCATTCATCGCCGACGAATCTAGGTTCACCGCGGCGGCAGGGTCAAGGATTCGCGTAGTCTCGCGGGATGCGAGCACGGCGCGGGCCGGCCTGGTTGGCTTGGTTGGCTTGGTTAGCCACCGACATCATCGGCGTGCTGGCGTTTTGCGCCGTCGGCCGGCGCAGCCACGCCGAAGGGGTCACCGTCACCGGCGTCGCAACGACCGCATGGCCGTTCCTCACCGGAACCGTGGTCGGGTGGCTGGCATCGCCGCGGCTGGCGGCGGCCCACCGCCGTAGTCCCCACCGGCGTGGTCGTCTGGGTGTGCACCGTGGTGGCCGGCATGCTGTTGCGCAAAGCCAGTTCCGCAAGCGTGGCAGCGAGTTTCGTGGTGGTGGCGTCGTCGGTGACTGCGGTGCTGCTACTCGGTTGGCGAGCGGCCGTCGGGCTGGCCCGGCGGCGTCGTGCGTAGTCGAGCGCATAGCCGAGATGGCACGGACAGACAACGACACCTGGGACCCGGCCACCGGCGTCGGGATGACCGCGACGTTCGGCGCGGCCGCGCGGGCCGTCGCAACCAACAAAGGCATCCTCAACGACCCGTTCGCCGAGGCGTTGGTGCGCGCCGCCGGGGTGGAGTCCTTCATCCGGGTGGTCGAGAACGAGCAATATGCGGCAGGCGGGGGCATCGACCCGGTAATGGGCGGGCTGATGAATGTCCTTGCGGTGCATACTCGGTTCTTGGACCACTTCCTCGCCGATGCCGGAAGGGCGGGCATTCGCCAAGCGGTGATCCTGGGGTCCGGGCTGGACACCCGGCCGTATCGGCTGTGGTGGCCGCCCGGTACAACGGTCTACGAGATCGATCAGCCGGGAGTGATCGACTTCAAAACCGAGGTGCTACGCGGGCTGGGTGCCAGGGCGACCGCCAACCGTTGCGCGGTTGGCATCGATCTTCGTCGGGACTGGTTGGCGGCGCTGCGGCGGGTCGGTTTCGACGCCGGTGAACCTACGGTGTGGATTGCCGAGGGCCTCCTCGTCGGGTATTTGCCGCCCGACGGACAGGATCGGTTGTTGCAGGATGTCACGGCGGTGAGCCCCGTCGGCAGCCGGTTCGCCGCAGATCACATGCCCACCTGGACCCCGGCGCAGGTGGAGGCGGGGCGTTCGTTTGTCGACAGGTGGCGCCAATTCGGCCTGGACGTCGACCTGGCCGAACTGACCTATGAGGGCGAATACCGTTACGTTCCCGAATATCTTGCCGCCTACGGCTGGGAGACGATCGAGCGGAACGTCGTAGAGTTGTTCGCCGACATGGGGATCCCGGGGGGCCCACGGGTCAGCCGCCGCGACGTCGCGGTCACGCCCGTGTATCTGACGGCCAACCGGGTCAATTCCCGCAGGAATGCTTCGGCGTGACAGGCGTTGGAGAGTGAGATGAAGTCGAGCTGCGGTTTGTGCCTTCCGCCTACGATGACCCGTTGGCGCAGGCGCTGCTGGCCGAGCTGGCCGTCGAGTACGCGCAACGGTACGGCGGTAGCCCGAGCGCACACCTGACCTGGCTGCCCGTTCCGCCGGCCGAACTGACGCCGCCGGACGGGGGCTTACTGATGGGCGTGCTGAACGGCGTGTCGGTTACCGGTGGCGCGTTTCGGCGTTTCGACGCCGACACCGCCGAGCTCAAGCGGATCTGGACCGATAGCGCGCATCGGCGGCGTGGCTACGCCAAGACGCTGCTGGCGGAGCTGGAGGCCGAGACCGCCGCGCGCGGCTACCGGCGTCTGTACCTGATCACCGGCAACCGTCAACCCGAGGCCGAGGCGCTGTATGACGCGACCGGGTACACCCGGCTGCCCCCCGCGGAGCCGCTCCCCGACTGGGGGCCGTTTTATCCGATCGCGTTCGAGAAATCCTCGACCCGGGCGCAAGGATCTACGATGACCGGCCTGCACCTGGCCGTCGCGCTCGACGGGTACGGCTGGCACCCACAGGCCTGGCGGGCCACGCTGGCGTCCGATCCCGGTGCCGCGTCGGTGCTGTTCGGCCGCTACTGGGCCGGTCTCGCGGCCACCGCAGAGCGCGGTCTGCTCGACTTCCTCACCATCGACGACACCCTGATGCCGCAACCCGGGCGCCGGGAGCGCATCGATCCGAGACGGCTGGCCGGTCGCGCCGACGCGGTGCTGGTCGCGGCCCGCGTCGCACCGGCCACCGCGCACATCGGGCTGATCCCGGTGACCACCGTCACCCACACCGAGCCGTTCCACGTCTCCAAATCCATTGCCACCCTTGACTATGTGTCGCATGGCCGGGCCGGCTGGCAGCCGCGGGTCAGCGTCACCACCCACGAGGCCGCCCTGTTCGGCCGCCGGGAGTCAGCCCGAGACGGAGCCCAAATTCCCTTGTTTGACGAAGCCGTCGAGCATATCGAGGTGGTGCGGCGGCTGTGGGACAGTTGGGAAGACGACGCGGTGATCCGCGACGTCACCACGGGGCGCTACATCGACGCGGACAAGCTGCACTACATCGACTTCGTCGGAAAGTACTTCTCGGTCAAGGGGCCGTCGATCACGCCGCGGCCGCCGCAGGGCCAGCCGGTGGTCGCCGCGTTGGCGCACGCCGGTCCGGTTTACGAATTCGCCGCCGCCACCGCCGACGTCGTGTTCATCACGCCCACCGACGAAGGATCGCTGCGGGCCATTCTCGGCGAAATCCCGAGCTCGGACGACTGAAAGTGTTTGCCGACCTTGTGGTTTCGTTCGATGGTGATACCGACTTCAGGTCCGATGCCTTGGTATTCGGCGGCAGCGCAACGGAATTGGTGGAGATGCTGCTGCATTGGCAGGGGCTGGGTATCGACGGCGCGCGGTTGCGCCCGGCCGTTAACGCCACCGACCTGCCGGTGATTGTCGACGAGGTGGTGCCGCTGCTGCAGCGCGCCGGGCAATTCCGCACCGGCTATCGGGAGGGCGAAACGCTGCGCGCGCGGCTCGGCCTGCCGGTGGCGCCCAACCGCTATGCGACGGTGCACCAATGACTGGCCCAGTGAATAGCGTGCCGCTGTCGATCCTGGACCTGGCGCCGATCAGCGCGGGCGGTGACGCGGCGACCGCCCTGCGCAACACCATCGACCTGGCCCAGCACGCTGAACGGTGGGGTTATCGTCGGTACTGGCTTGCCGAGCACCACTTCGTCGGCGTCGCCAGCTCGGCGACGGCCGTATTGATCGGACCAGATCGCGGCCGCTACCAACAGCATTCGGGTGGGATCGGCCGCCGTTCAGCTCGGGTCATACCACCGCCGTCGCGGTGGTCGAGAGCTTCGGCATGCTCGACGCTTTCTTTCCGGGCCGCATCGATCTGGGCGTTGGCCGATCCGGGCAGCGGCGCGACACCGGGTTCAAGCCGAAGCAGCCGTCGACGAAAACCCGCGAGCCGCGGCAGTGGCACGAGGTCGATGGCGTGGTGGTCCCGCTGCCGTTCGACCTGCGCGGGCTGCTCGACGAGGAGCCGGGTGCAGGCGACCATGGGGATCCTGCAGCAGCCCGAGGCCGTCGCGCCAGACTTCACCGAACAGCTCGGCGACATCATCGCGTTGCTGGACGGCAGCTATCAGGTCGAAGGGTTCGACGTGCACGCGGTGCCCGGTGAGCGATCCGGGCTGACGCCGTGGATCTTCGGCAGCACCAGGGGTGCAAAGCGCCAGGGTGGCCGGTGCGCGCGGGATGCCGTTCGTCGCCAGCTATCACATCACTCCGGCGACCGCGCTGGAGGCCATCGACGCCTACCGCGACGCCTTCGTGCCGTCGGCAACTCTGCAACGGCCGTACGTCGTGGTGTCGGCCGACATCGTCGTCGCCGACGACAACGCCACCGCCAGGCATCTGGCCAGCGGCTACGGGCACTGGGTGTATTCGATCCGAACCGGCGTGCGGCGCCATGCCCTACCCGGATCCCGACGATTGCCCTGCGCTCACCGATGAGCAGCTGGCCGTGGTAAGGACCGGCTGGCAACGCAATTCGTCGGAAATCCGGATGAGGTCGCCGATCGGCTGGACGCGCTGCAACGGGTCACCGGCGCCGACGAACTCGTCGTCACCTCGGTGACGCACCGGCACGCAGGACCGGCTGCGCTCGCACCAGCTGATCGCCGAGCGGTGGGGGCTCAACCCTTTCGGAAGTAGTCGCAAGCCGATTCACCTGGCGGCCCACTTCCCGGGCGTTAACAACACCACGGTGTGGACCGACCCGGCGCGGGCAGCCAGATCGAGTTCGACTCGTTCGTGCACCTGGCGCGCACCGCCGAACGCGGATTGTTCGACTTCTTCTTTCTGGCCGAGGGGCTGCGGCTGCGTGAACACCGCGGCCGCATCTACGATCTCGACGTGGTGGGCCGGCCGGACACCTTCACCGTGCTGGCGGCCCTGGCGGGCGTCACCGACCGGATCGGGCTGACCGGGACCATCAACACCACCTTCAACGAACCATTCGAAGTGGCAAGGCAATTCGCGACACTGGATCATCTTTCCGACGGCCGCGCCGGCTGGAACATGGTCACCTCGTCGGACGCGTTCACCGGCGCCAACTTCCGGCGCGGCGGCTTTCTCGACCATGCCGACCGGTACTCGCGGGCCGAGGAGTTCCTCACCGTCGCCCGCGAATTCTGGGATAGCTGGGCGCCCGACGCCGTGCTGGCCGACGTCGAAAACCGGGCTCTACGTCGACCCGGCCCGAATCCGCAGCGTCGAACACTCGGGTTTGCATTTCGACGTGCGCGGCTTCGCGACGCTGCCCGCCGGTCCTCAGGGTCACCCGGTGCTGTTGCAGGCGGGCGACTCCGCCGAGGGCCGGGCCTTCGGCGCCCGCCATGCTGACGCGCTGTTCACCCTGCACGTCCCGCTTGCGGACGGTCAACGCTACTACGCCGATGTCAAGGGCCGCGCGCGGTCCTATGGTCGAGACCCCAACCAGCTCAAGGTCTTTCCGGCTGCGACGTTCGTCATCGGGGACACCGCCGACGAGGCGCGGGACAAGGCGCGGCATATCCGCCATCAGCAGGTCAGCGGCGCGACGGCAATCGCGATGCTCGAACAGGTATGGGGCCGAGACCTTTCGGACTACGACCCGGACGGGCCGCTACCCGATATCGACCCGGCCGGCGACACCGGCATCACCCAGGGACGGGTGCGGCACGGCGATCCGGTCGCGGTGGCCCGCGGTTATCGCGAACGCGCTGAGGCCGAGCGGCTGTCGATCCGCGAGCTGGTCATCGCCGTCACCAGCCGGCAGCAGTTTGTCGGCACCGCCGCGGCGATCGCCGCGGAGATCGATGACTACGTCCAGGCCGATGCCTGCGACGGGTTCATCCTGGTGCCGCACCTGACACCGCACGGCCTCGACGAGTTCGTCGACCGAGTCGTGCCGCTGCTGCAGGAGCGCGGCGCGTTTCGCACCGAATATGTGGACGAGACGCTGCGTGAGCATCTGGGGCTGCGAAGCTAGCTGGCCTAGTTGGGCCTAGCGCGCCAACGCGATGGCCTCGTCGGTGGCCCGTCGGATCGGCCCGCGCCACACGTCGCCGTGGCCGGGCAGCAGTATCTCGGTCTCCAGCAGCGCCAGCGCGTCCAGGCTGCGCAGGCAGCCCTCCTGGCTGTGGCTGAACATCGCCGGCAGCAGCTGCGGCCCACCGTGACGCAGCAGCGGATGGCCGGTGATCAGCGCGTCACCGCTGACCAGCACGCCGTCGACGAGATACGAGCAATGTCCGTTGGTATGCCCAGGCGTGAAAATCGGGATCGGGTGACCCGGCAGTGCGGCGGCCACCTCGGTGGTCAACGGCTGCGCGCTCGGGATCCCGTCGCGGATCAGGCCCCCGTTACGAACCAGGTGAAAGCTCCACACGGCCCAGCGGGGTCGCCAGAGGCGAAGCGACACATCGATAACCGATGCCTGCTCCAGGTACTCCCGCTTGGCATGGCCCACCTCCTCGGGATGGCAGATACACCGGGGTGCGGTGCTCGTTGGCGAACCAGATCGCCGAGCCCAGATGGTCGATGTGCGCGTGCGTCAGCAGAATGGCGTTCACGTCGCCGGCCCGATAACCGAGCTGGCTCAGCGAGGCCAGCACGTCCTCGCGGTCGCCGGGATAGCCGGCGTCGATCAACATGACGCCGGTGTCCCCGGTGACCAGCACCCAGTTCACCGCGCTGCCCCGAGCGAAATGGACGATGTCGGTGACCTGAAAAAGAGCCGCCGCCGCTGCCATGCCGTTCCTCCTATGTCGCGAAGGGATGCACAACCTCTCTGCCCTGAACCGTAATCGGCTCGTCGATCCCGCATGCAGAACGCGCGGATTATGGCTAGTCAGCTCTACCTGGCACTTCTCTTGGCAGTGCGGCGGTCGTTCGATGAAGGTAGTTCGGCCAGTCGGTGCCAACCATTTAATGAACACGTTCTGGGGCCCGCGTGACCAACAACTGCGCGCACGGGAATTCTTGTGGGATACCCTGGCCGACCACCGCGCACTGAGCAAAAAAAGCGCTGACCTGCGGGTAGCGGTGCTATGGCAACGTGTCGTACGCCCGCCACCCACCTCGAACTCCAAGTGCCATCTGGTCCTGACGCGAGGGGTGAAAGTGTGGCGGAACGCTGAGATATCTGGTCGGAATCGGCCTACGCTCTGAGCATCGTTTGAAATTCATGTGAATCGCCGATGTGTCGACGACCTGGCGGAAGGATAGCGATGTCGTATCTCGTGGCGGCCCCCGAGTTCATGGCTTCGGCGGCAACGGATCTGTCCAACATCGGGTCGGCGCTGACCGCCGCAAATGCGGCGGTCGCGGCCCAGACGACCGGGGTGCTGGCCGCTGGCGCCGATGAGGTGTCGGCGGCGGTGGCGTCGCTTTTCGCCAGGCACGGACAGGCCTTTCAGGCGCTCAGTGCCCAGGCGGCGGCGTGTCATTCCCAGTTCGTGCAGGCGTTGAACGCAGCCGGGGGTGCGTATAGGGCCACCGAGGCGGCTAGCGCCGCGCCGTTGCAGACACTGGAGCAAGATCTGCAGAGCTTGGCGTTCTTTTCGCCGGTCAAGGACCTGACGGGGCGCCCGCTGTTCGGCAACGGTGCCAGTAGTGCGGCGGGTACCGGACAGGCCGGTGGGGGCGGCGGGTGGATTTTCGGCAACGGCGGCAATGGCGGGTCTGGCGCGCCTGGGCAGTCTGGTGGCCGAGGCGGTGACGCAGGGTTCTTCGGCAACGGCGGGATGGGCGGTGCCGGTGGTAGCGCCACCGCGGCTGGCGGGTCGGGTGGGGCCGGTGGAAACGGCGGGGCCGGTGGAAACGGCGGTGCCGGTGGCTTTTTGAGCGGCGTTGGTGGGGCCGGCGGAGCCGGCGGGAACGGCGGTGCCGGTGGTAACGGGGCCAACGCCCCCGCGGCCGGCGAGGCCGGCGGTAGCGGCGGTACGGGCGGTGTCGGCGGGGCCGGGGGTGCTGGCGGCTCGGCCAGCGGGTTGTTCAGCGATGGCGGGGCCGGCGGTGTGGGCGGTAAAGGCGGCCTCGGCGGTAATGGTGGGGACGGCAGCGGTGCTATCGGTGTGGTCGGTGGGGCCGGCGGTGCCGCTGGTAACGGTGGTAACTCCGGGGCTGGCGGCGCCGGCGGGTCGGGCGGATTCTTCGGCAGCCACGGGACGGCCGCCGACGCGGGCGTCGGAGGTAACGGTGGCGTCGGCGGTGATGGTGCGTCCGGCGCTGCGGCGACTACGGCCGGCGCGACCGGATTCAACGGTGGCGCGGGTGGCCAAGGCGGCCAAGGCGGCAGCGCGGGTGGTCCCGGCGGCACCGGTGGCAACGGCGGCACCGGCGGCATCGGTGGCAACGGTGGCATCGGCGGCACCCCCGCAACTTTCAACGTTACCGAGAGTGTGAGCGGTCAAGGTGGCAATGGCGGTCAAGGCGGGGCCGGCGGCACCGGTGGCGGCACCCCCGACGGCGGGACCAACGGTAGTGGCGGCGCCGGCGGCGCCGGGGGCAGCGGTGGCGCTGGCGGCGCCAACGGTGTCGCTAACAGCTTCGTCTTTGGCGGCGGCGGTGGTGGCGGCGGCGCCGGCGGGTCCGGCGGCGACGCCGGCACTGGCACTGGCGGCGGCGGCACCGGCAATACCGGTGGAGCAGGTGGAACCGGCGGGACCGGCGGCTTCGCCGCGCCTGCGGCCACCTTCGGATCGGGCGGCGGCGGTGGTGGTGGCGGCGTCGGTGCCGCCGCCACTGGCGGGAGCGGTGGCAACGGCGGTGGTGGCGGCGGCGGTGGTGGGGGCGGCACCGTGTTTGGTGGGAATCAAGCCACCGGCGGTGGCGGTGGTGGCGGCGGTGCGGGCGGCGGTGCCAGCGCCACCGGCGGCAGCGGCGGCACCGGCGGCGGTGTGGGGACAACCAGCCCTCTTCTGACGGCTAGCGGCGGCTCCGGGGGGACAGGCGGCCTCGGCACCGACGGCGGTGGTGGTGGCGGCGCCGCCGCCAATACCAACCTGAGCCCCGGCCTCGGCATTGGCGGTGGCGGCGGCGGCAGCGGCGCCAACGGCGGGGCAGGTGGCTCCTCCGCGATTCCCACTGGCTCCAACGGAGGCGACGGCGGCAGCGCTAACGGCGGCGGCGGCGCCGGCGGCGGCTTCGGCCCGGGACTGTTCAGCCAAGGCGCTGACGGCCAGCCCGCATAACACCGACTGAGATCGGTGGCGACGGCCGGCGGCCTTTCGCTTTCTGAAACGTGCCTCCGCAATTCGCACCCATCACCTGGTCAAGTCGTTTTTAGCTGGCACGAAAAGCAATTGCCGGGGCACCGATCCTGATAGCGCCCTCGGGGCACACCTATGTCACCCCCCGCAGGACACGGCGGCGAACGCACAGCAAATGATGCCCAACGCCGCCGCACCAGCGCCCAAAACCGGGCAACGCGCATCGCCACCGAACGCCGACAGAACCGCGACGCCCGCCTGGCCCGGCGGGCGGAGCGGGAAAGCTATGCAAGCTACACCGGACCCGCCCCACCCCACACCGACGACGACCCACCGCCGTTCTGACCGGGTTCCGCTCTCCCGGGAAGCGGTCGGTGGGTCCGGCTCGCCTGGTGCGGGCTCAACGTATGAACGCCAACCTAACGGCGACCTCCACCCCCACACCCTCCGCGAGTCAGGAGTAGAAAGAACGAGTGGCTGAACTGAAACTCGGATATAAGGCGTCTGCTGAACAATTCGCACCGCGCGAGCTCGTCGAACTGGCTGTTGCCGCCGAAGCGCACGGCATGGACAGCGCCACCGTCAGCGACCACTTCCAGCCGTGGCGGCACAATGGTGGGCACGCGCCGTTTTCGCTGTCCTGGATGACGGCCGTCGGCGAACGCACCAAAAGGATCGTGCTGGGCACTTCGGTGCTCACCCCGACCTTCCGGTACAACCCCGCCGTCATCGCACAGGCCTTCGCCACCATGGGCTGCCTGTACCCGAATCGGGTGCTCCTCGGGGTGGGCACCGGTGAGGCGCTGAACGAGATCGCCACCGGATACGAGGGCGACTGGCCGGAGTTCAAGGAGCGGTTCGCCCGGCTGCGCGAATCGGTGCGGCTGATGCGCGAGCTGTGGCGCGGGGATCGCGTCGACTTCGATCGGCGACTACTACCACCTCAAGGGCGCCTCGATCTACGACGTGCCCGAAGGCGGGGTGCCCGTCTACATCGCCGCCGGCGGCGGTGTGGTGGCCAAATACGCCGGACGCGCGGGCGACGGCTTCATCTGCACGTCCGGCAAGGGCGAGGAGCTCTACACGGAAAAGCTGATGCCGGCGGTGCTCGAAGGCGCCGCGGCCGCCGATCGCAATCCCGACGACATCGACAAGATGATCGAGATCAAGATCTCCTACGACCCCGACCCCGACTTGGCCCTGAAGAACACCCGGTTCTGGGCGCCGCTGTCGCTGACCGCCGAGCAGAAGCACAGCATCGACGACCCGATCGAGATGGAGAAGGCCGCCGACGCGCTGCCGATCGAGCAGATCGCCAAGCGCTGGATCGTCGCGTCGGACCCCGACGAAGCCGTCGAAAAGGTCGGGCAGTACGTGACCTGGGGCCTCAACCATCTGGTGTTCCATGCGCCCGGGCACGACCAACGCCGGTTCCTGGAGCTGTTCGAAAAGGATCTGGCGCCCCGGCTGCGGCGGCTGGGCTGAAAAGGCGGTCGGGTGCCCAACCCTTCTGGCACGTCGGACCTCTGCGATCTACATCGCGGCGCCCGAGCCGGCAACCGGCAAGTCGACGATCGCGCTCGGGATCCTGCACCGGCTGGCCGCCACGGTGGCCAAAGTCGGTGTGTTCCGGCCCATCACGCGGATCCGGCGGGGACCGGAGCGCGACTACATCCTGGAGCTGCTGCTGGACCACACCACCGCCGGGCCTGCCCTACGAGCAGTGCGTCGGCGTGACCTACCAGCAGCTGCACGCCGACCCCGACGCCGCGATCGCCGACATCGTCGACCGCTATCACGCGGTGGCCGCAGTCGTGCGACGCGGTGGTGATCGTCGGCAGCGACTACACCGACGTCACCACGCCCAGCCGAGCTGTCGGTCAACGCCCGGATCGCGGTCAACCTCGGCGCGCCGGTGCTGCTGACGGTGCGCGCCAAGGACCGCACGCCGACGAGGTCGGCCAGCGTCGTCGGGCTCGTGCCTGGCCGAGCTGGCCGCCCAGCACGCCCACACCGCGGCCGTGGTGGCCAACCGATGCGACCCGGCCGAACTGGCCGCTGTCGCCGAGGCGCTGCGCACGTTCGCGCCGCGTGGCTACGTGCTGCCCGAGGTGCCGCTGCTGTCGGCGCCGACGGTGGCCGAGCTGGAAAAGGCCGTGAACGCGACGGCGATCAGCGGTGACGCGTCGCTGCGCAGAACGCGAGGTGACCGGCGTGCTGGTGGCCGGGATGACGGCCGAGCACGTGCTGGAGCGGCTGCGCGACGGCATGGCGGTCATCACCCCCGGCGACCGCTCCGACGTGGTGCTCGCGGTCGCCAGTGCCCATGCGGCCGAAGGCTTTCCGTCACTGTCGTGCATCATCCTCAACGGCGGATTCCAGCTGCATCCGTCGATCGCGGCGCTGGTGGCCGGGCTGCGGCTACGGCTGCCCATCATCGCCACCACGTTGGGCACCTACGACACCGCCAGCGCGGCCGCCGCGGCCCGAGGCCGGCGTCACGGCGACCTCGCGGCGCAAGATCGACACCGCGCTGGAACTGATGGACCGCCACGTCGACATCGCCGATCTGCTTGCACAGCTCGCCATTCCGATCCCGACGGTGGTCACGCCGCAGATGTTCACCTACTGGCTTCAGCAGCGGGCCCGCTCGGATCGCAAGCACATCGTGCTGCCCGAGGGCGACGACGACCGCATCCTCAAATCGGCCGGGCCGCTGCTGCTGCGCGGTGTCGCCGACCTCACCATCCTCGGCGACGAGGCCAAGATCCGGTTGCGTGCGGCCGAACTCGGCGTCGACCTGACGCGGCCGAGGTGATCGACCCCCGCGACAAGCGAGTTGCGGGACCAGTTCGCCGAGCAGTACGCGGAGATGCGCAAGGCGCAAGGGGGTCACCGTCGAGCAGGCGCGCGAAATCATGCACGACGTCTCGTATTTCGGCACCATGCTGGTGCACAACGGCATGGTCGACGGCATGGTGTCCGGCGCCGCGCACACCACGGCGCACACGGTTCGCCCGGCGTTCGAGATCATCAGGACCGCTCCGGGCGTCTCCACGGTGTCCAGCATCTTCCTGATGTGCCTGGCCGATCGGGTGCTGGCCTACGGCGACTGCGCGATCGTGCCCGAACCCGACGCCCGAACAGCTCGCCGACATCGCGATCTGCTCGGCGCGCACCGCCGCCCAGTTCGGCATCGAGCCGCGGGTGGCGATGCTGTCCTACTCGACCGGCGAGTCCGGCACCGGCGCCGACGTCGACAAGGTCAGGGCGGCAACGGAATTGGTGCGCGAACGGGACCCGAATCTGCTGGTCGAGGGGCCCATCCAGTACGACGCCGCGGTGGAGCCGTCGGTCGCCGCCACCAAGATGCCCGATTCGCCGGTGGCCGGCCGCGCGACGGTGCTGATCTTCCCCGACCTCAACACCGGCAACAACACCTACAAGGCGGTGCAGCGCAGCGCCGGCGCGATCGCGATCGGCCCGGTGCTGCAGGGCTTACGCAAGCCGGTCAACGACCTGTCCCGGGGTGCGCTGGTCGAAGACATCGTCAACACCGTCGCCATCACCGCGATCCAGGCGCAGGGTGTACATGACCGCTGAACGTGCCTGGTGATCAACTCCGGCTCGTCGTCGCTGAAATACCAACTCGTCGAACCCGATTCGGGCAGCACGCTGGCGAGCGGAGTCATCGAGCACATCGGCGAGCCGTCCGCACCGGTCGCCGATCACGAGGCGGCGCTGCGGTCGCGCCTTCGAGCGACTGGCTGAGGCGCGGCATCGACCTGCAGACTGCGCGGCTGCTGGCGGTCGGGCATCGGGTCGTGCACGGCGGGCAACGAGTTCTACCGGCCGACGCTGCTCGACGACGCGGTGATCGCCAAGCTCAACGAGCTGTCGCGCCTGGCGCCCGCTGCACAATCCGCCCGCGGTGCTGGGAATCGAGGTGGCGCGCAAGCTGCTGCCCGACGTTCCGCACGTCGCGGTATTCGACACGGCGTTCTTCCACGACCTGCCCGCCGCGGCCGCGACGTACGCCATCGACCGCGAGATTGGCCGAGCGCTGGCAGATCCGCCGCTACGGATTTCACGGCACCTCGCACCGGTACGTCAGCGAGCAGGCCGCCGCCTTCCTGGACCGGCCGCTGGACAGCCTGAATCAGATTGTGCTGCATCTGGGTAACGGCGCCTCGGCGTCGGCGATCGCCGGTGGCCGGCCGATCGACACGTCCATGGGCCTGACGCCGCTGGAGGGCTTGGTGATGGGCACCCGCAGCGGTGACATCGACCCCGAGCGTCTTCAGCTACCTGTGGCGGACGCGGGGATGAGTGTGGACGACATCGAGTCCATGCTCAACCACCGCTCCGGGGTACTGGGGCTGGCCGGTGAACACGACTTCCGCCGGCTGCAGCAGCTGATCGAATCAGGCGACGGGTCAGCGCAATTGGCCTACGACGTGTTCATCCACCGGCTGCGCAAGTACATCGGCGCCTACCTGGCGGTGCTGGGCCACACCGACGTGATCACCTTCACCGCCGGGATCGGCGAGAACGATCCGGCGGTGCGCCGCGACGCGCTGGCCGGCCTGGCGGAGCTCGGCATCGTGCTCGACGAGGACCGCAATCGCGGGCCTAACCGCGAGGCGCGGCGGATCTGCAGCGACGACTCACGCGATCGCCGTGCTGGTGGTCCCGACCAATGAAGAACTGGCCATCGCCCGCGACTGCGCGCAGCTGCTGGCATAACGCAGCAGCCCTTCAGCCCTGCGGCAGATTGCCCCGCGTGTACCGAACGAACAGCGTACGGGCGTAGCCGAAGCTAAATACAGCGCCGAGGATCATGGGGGGCGTGATCGTCATCGCGATGTGCGGCGTGCCCGCCAGCGCATGGCCCACCACGAGCCAAGCCGTTCCCGGCATCGACGTCCCGCCAGCGGCAAACCAGAAGCCGCGCAAAGGCTTCGACTGCCAGCGGAACAGCCGCTCAAGCACCAACGCGAGCGCCAGCGTTGCGGTCAGACTCAGCGCGACCTGCGTCAATCCCGCGCGCAGCGCCGCGTGAAAGCCGAGGCGGTGTTGGGCGAACCCGGCCCAACTGCCATACGACCCGCCTGCGACCAACGCGACCAATACCGGCCGGGCGCGCTCCGCGACAGAGCCGGGTGAAATCCCGCTCATCGGGCCAACCGTCCCCGGAGCAGGCGCAACAACCCACCGACGATGTTGCGTGGGCCGAGGGGATCCAGACCACCAGCGCTTCGCGCTCGGCATAGCGGGGATTGAGTTCGGTGTAGAACCGCACCGCGGGGTCGTCGCTGATCCGGCGCATCCGCGATGCGTTGCGCGGGGTGGCGCCCGACTTCACCACCCAGGGGCCCTCGCCGACCGGGGCGTACTTCCGGCGGGCGGCGAACGCGCCCACGATCGCCTCGCGTAGCGACGGCTGGGGTAAATCTCGGGCATTGTCGACGCCAGGAGGCGGTACACCGCCGGTGACGAGCTGCGCGTGCAGTAGGCCAGCGGGGTTCGCGGTTCGCGTAGTTTGAAGCGCAGCGCCTCCCGCAGCCCGAACAGCGCGCTCGATTTTCCGCCCTGATAGCCCAGTCGGAAGAACACGCCGGCGCCGAACACCGCATGGGTCCGCCCGCCGTGGTGCATGCGATGGATGCCGGCGAAGGTGAAACCCGCGAGTTCGTCGCGCGTGCCGTAGAAGAGCGCGACGCGAACCTCGCCCCCGCCGAAGACCTGCGCCTCGAACTGTTCGCGCGTGTCGCCCTGCACGGTCTCGCTGTAGATGTCGTAGAGGTGGTCGATAACAGTGGAGCGCTGGGAGGCGTCGAGGGACGCCAACCGCAGGCGTTCGCTGCGAACGATCCGCTGCGGACGATCACCGCGCACGGGAGCCGCGGATGGGGGAGCCGGGACAATTATTTCCCTTTCGCCCACAAATTCCCGGAGTGTGATCGCGCTCGTGCTCCGCATGGGTGCCGCGACCAGGGGCACGCACTGACCGGCTACTGACCGCCGACTTTGCGCCGTCCAGCGCAAACACGTGGTGCGACCGGCGGATTCGCCGTCGATCTCGTCGGACTCCGCAAGAGTGGTGGGGAAGGGCTGGGCGAACATTGCGGCTCCTGATAGTGCCTATGGCCTACGGACTTTCGGACTCCGCAAATGCCCCATCGCATGTTGATGGAATGTTTATGCCGTCTAGCGGAAGTCGCGGCCAACGGCACTACTCGTCGGCGACTGGCGCAGCGCTTTCGAAGATCAACTCGTGTTCGGATATGCGAATCGGGTCACCTTCGGTGAGGACAGCGCTGGTGTGGACCTGTCGGCCGGAAACGTAGACGCCGTTTGCCGATTTCAGGTCGACTATGACGAACTCGAGCCGGTGTCGACGATCACTGCGTGATGGCGGCTGACCTTGGCCCCGGAAAGAATGAGGTCGTTGTCCAGGCTGCGCCCGATCCAGGTGGTTGTCGCGACCAGTGGATACCTACGTTTGTCCGCATCGCGTAGCGAGGGGCCGTGGGCGATGCCCGGACGCGACGCCATGTGCGCCGAGAGGGTCCGCACGGTCTCGTCAGCACTCGATTTGGCGGCCTTGCGGACGTCGAGCGACTCCTGCCGAAGGATGCGCTCGTAGAGTCCGTCCACTGTGGCACCCGGGTCGACGCCCAGGTCCTCGCTCAGCGTGCTCCTCAGCCTGTGATAGGCATCGAGCGCATCGGATTGGCGGTCGGCCAAGTAGTAAGCGCTGATCAGCTGCGCCCAAAGAGGTTCCCGGTACGGGTGGTCGGCGGCGAGCGCCTCGAGCTCGCCGATCAGCGAATGGGCTCGTCCGCAGGCGATTTCCGCTTCGGCACGAGCGATCTGCGTCACGACCTTTTCCTCCACCAGCCCCGTGGCAAAGGCATCGACGAAGTTGAAGTCCCGCAGGTCGTCGAGCACCGGACCACGCCACTCCGCCAGTGCGGCCGACAAGTGGCCGCTGGCCTCCTCGAATCGCCCATCCGCGGCCGCTCGAGCACCTGTGCTCTTTTCGGTCACGAAGCGCCCGAGGTCGTATTGTCTGTCCAGAACCGCGAGCCGGTAGCCCGGCGGCGCGCTGGTCAAGAGGTCGCGGCTGTTTTGGCCGGCGTCAGCCAGAAGGCGACGCAGGTTCGACACATACGAGGAAAGTGTCCTTCGCACCGCTGCAGGAGGTCCTTGCTCCCAGGCTGCGTCGACCAATGAATTGATGCTGACCGGTCGGTTGCGATTGATCAGCAACATCGCCAGCACAACGCGCTGCTTGGGGGTGCCTAACGGTACAACCGAACCGTGACACTCACCCGCAATGGCCCGAGGACGCCGAACCGCACCCCGTCTTGCACAATCGTTCCCTTTGCCCGCTCCAGCTGTTGGAGTTAGCAGTGCCCATTGTTGGGCATGCCGCCGCCGTCTGGTGGTGGATTCGGGGGATATTGAGGGGGAAAGTCACGAAAAAAGGCCGGGGGATCGGGTCTACAAAAAGCCCAGCGCGGTGCGTCCCGGTCCGACCGACGGCGTGGGGTCGGTCCCGACGGTGCGCCACAGCAGTTCGTAGTAGACATCGCGAAAGTCGGTGGTGAACTTCAGGTCTCCGTGGTCGAGGTCGGTGAGGCTGGGCTCTTCGCCGTAGAATCCGCCCTTGACGGGTAGCCCCGCGACGAAGACCGGGCCGGCGGTCCCGTGATCGGTGCCCTGCGAAGCGTTGGCAACCACCCTGCGCCCGAACTCCGAATACACCATCAGGACGACGTTGCGCCCGCAGCGATCGCCGGCCATCTCCTGCAGGAACGGCGACACCGCTTCGTCCAACGTCTGCAACAGTCGCTGCTGGGTTTCGCGTTCGTTGGCGTGCGTGTCGAAGCCGCCGAGTTGCACGGTGTACACCCGCGTCGGGACGCGGGCCCGCACGGCGGCCGCAACCAAGCTGAGCTGGGTGCCCAGCGAGTTGTGTTCTTCGGCCGGGGCTTTCATGGTTTTCGTGGGCTTGACGGCGGCAAACCTCGCGTTGGCCGTGCGCGCGGCGCGATAGGCCTTGCGCACCGCCGCCATCGCCGGGGTGTCGCCGGGGTCGTCGACGCCCAGCGCGCCCATGATCGCGTCGAGCCGCTCCTCTTGGGCCGCCGGCACCTGGGTCGTCGAAAGTGCTGCCGCCGTGTACCTTTCGCCGACGGCCAGGGTGGGCAGAACGGGCCCGATGTTGACCGCACGCAGCGGGTCGTCGCCGGTGGCGTCGAGCCAGCGGCCGATCCAGCCGGTAGCGACGGGCTCGGCCGGCTGCGCTGTCTGCCAGATGTCCATGGACCGGAAGTGGCTGTGGTCGGGCCGGGGATAGCCGACGCCGCGCACGATGGCGAGTTGCCGCTGGTTCCAGAGCTGGGCCAGGCCCTTCATTCCCGGGTTGAGGCCGAGCTGGGAGTCCAGGTGCAGGACGTCGCCCGCGGCGTAGGCAAGTTCTGGCCGCGCGTCGTGATAAGCGTTGTCGGCGTAAGGGATCAGGGTGTTGATCCCGTCGTTGCCGCCGTAGAGCGTGACGATCACCAGCACGCCGGCATCGTCGGCCAGCGGCCGGTCCTGGGCGGCACGCATCAGGTCGGGCCAACTGACCGCGACCGCGCCGGACAACAGGCCGGCCGCGCCCACGCCCGCGCTGGCGATCAGGAATCTGCGGCGATTGAGCTCGGGCATGGTTACCTCGTGGCGATCCGGCTATGACGTCAGGTATTCGGGCGTGTTGACGGCGGCCGCGACCAACTGCGTTGGTCTGCCCACCAGGGGTTCGAGCGCGTCGGCGGTGCGGTCCGACCAGGCTCCGACGCCGATCACATAGCCGACCGCGTCGATGCGGTCGCCGGGGGCGGTGCTTTCGATGGTCGACAGGTCACCGGAGTTCGCCAGCCGGTTCGCGGCGCGCAACCGCGCCTCGGCGCTGGCGGTGGACAGCCACACCTGGCCGTGCGGCCAGCCGCCGACGCTCGGTGGGTAGAACGGCCGCTGGCCCAGCGCGCGCAACGTCGTTTCGGCGATTTTGAGCTGCTTGGGGTCGCTGATCGGTACCCCAAGCGCCCGGATCACCCCGACAAGCCACTCGATCGGGGTGTTGATGACGGCGGCGCGGCCGCGGGTGAACTCGTCATCGGTCAGGACCGCCCGAGTCAGCGCCCGCAGGTTGCGTCCCGGGCCGTAGGCGGACACCAGCCGGTCGAGTGCTTGCGGCGATGGCGGCTCGTCGGAAGCCAATTGCTGCCACAGCCGTCCCGCGATGTATTCCGCGGACTTGGGCTGGGCCAGCACCGCGTCGCAGAAGCCCGCCGCGTCGAAATTGCCGGTTTGGCCGAACAGCGTCTTGGCGGTGGAGTCATGGCGCTTGGGGATCACCGACGTTCGGCCGTCGGCGCCGATCACCCATCCGGTCAGCGCCCGGGCGCCGGCGCGCACGTCGTCCTCGGTGTAGCCGTTGCCGTGGCCCAAAGCGAACAGCTCCATGAACTCGCGAGCCAGGTTTTCGTTGGGAGCCTTGGCGGTATTGGTCTGCCCGTCCAGCCAGCGCAACATCGCCGCGTCGGTCAGCATCGAGTACGCCAGGGTACGAAAATCGCCCAGCGCCAAGGTGCGCAGCTTCTGGTTCTGAGCGGCCATGTACCCGGCCACCCGAACCTTCTGCGCTGAGGTGGCAAAGTGATTGTGCCACAACAGCGTTAGCTTCTCATGGACCGGCAGCTGAACGGCGACCATACGGCTCAGCCACCAGGCCGACAGGATGCCCGCCTCTTCAGCCAGTTGGCGGCGGAACTCTCTGCGGGCCGCCGGCGTCGCGCGCCTGCCGGGGGCACGCGGCGTCGCCAGGGTGGGCATCGGCGTGGCGACCGCGCCCGGGTCGGCGTCGGGGCCGGCGCCCAGCATCGCGTCGACGTAGGCCGGCCAGTCCCGGTTGACCAGCGCGTCCACCTCGGTGCCCGTCGCCCCGAACCCGGCCCGACGGAGCACACGGGCCGTGGCGATCCACTGGGTGGACTCCCCCATGGTTCATAAGTGTGCACACTGAGCTGTGAATGAGCTGTGATAGCCGCAACGGATCCAAGAATTCGTTGAGAAGCCCTCCAGGGCCACGGCAGACGCTTAGTCGAAGGGTCGGCCCAACCGGGGCCACCATGCACCAAGGGGGACCAACATGCCTATGTCAGCTGCCATCGTCGGCGTCGGGGCCCTGTGGCTAGTCGCCGCTGTGTCGGTGGTTACGAGCCTCTTGGCCGCATCAGGAAAGCTCGAACGCAACCATGTCGCGGGTATCCGCCTCCCCAGCACAATGGCATCCGATGCCGCGTGGCGCGCGGGACACCGGGCCGCCATCCCGATCACCTGGCTGACCGTGCCGGTGGCGGTAGTCGGTAGCGCCGTCGTCGCGTTGACAAATCCCGGCAGTGTTCTGGTTTTCGCGGCCTTGCTCATCGCAATCTTGATCGCTGCCACCGTCGTCGCGGGTAACGCCGCACGACGCGTCAGGGAGGACTGAGGATCCCCACTAGAACGTGCTGGTGGGCCGCACCGCGTTGGCCATGTCCACCAGCGTGTAGCGGTGCCGCTGGGTGGGTGCCACTCGGGCCAGGCTGCGCAGCGATGCCTCGACACCCAACCGCAGCCCGTGTTGGGTGAACGGGAAACCGAGAATGTGGTTGGTGCTCGCCTCGTGGTTGTCCAGCCAGTCCATCGCCCCACCCAGTACCAGAGCGCGGATCTGCAGCACCCGTGGTTCGGTGGGCGGCAGCGCCTCCACCCGCCGGGCGGCGTCGCGGATCTGCTCCTCGGTGATCTCGGCCGTCGACCGGCCGGACAGCAGGGTCACCGCACTGGTGAGCCGTGCGGTCGTGAAATGCCGCGAGGTGGGCGGCACCTCATCGAGGGTGCGCACCGCGCCCGCTCGCTCGCCCTCGGCCGACTGAAATCTGGCCAGCCCGAAGGCCGCCGAGATCGCGCCGTCGTTGGTGCGCCACACGGTCCGGTAGAACTTGTGCTCGTCGGCCGCGCCGGCCAACTCGGCGGTGGCGGCCAGCGCCAGTTTGGGTGCTAGTTCACCGGGAAAGGTGTCGAGCACCTCCGTGAAATGTTTGATGGCGGAGTCGTAGTCACCGGTGAGCAGCTCTGCGACGGCCTTGTACCAGACCAACCGCCATCGCCAGCCGACCCGCTCGGCCAGGTCATCGAGTTTTCGGGTGGCCTTGGCTACATCGCCCAGGTCCAGTAGCGCGCGGACTTCCATCAACGGCAGCTCGATCGACTCGGTCACGTCCGCTCCGTCGGCGTCCAGCAAGCCGTGGCGGGCCGCACGCAGCGAGTCCAGCGTCTGCACCGGCTGGGAGAGCATCGTTGACTGCAGCACCGGGGCGGCCACGTCGGTCGGATCGACCAGCGGTACCGACAGGGCGGTCACGATTTCCTTGGCGGTCAACTTCTCCGAATGCACCTGACCGTCCAGGTACACGTCGGTGTGCGCGACCAGCAGGTCAACGCCGAACGTCGAGCGGCTCGGGCTGAAGATCGTCGACAGACCCGGCCGGGCCGCCCCGGTGTCCTGGGCGACGACCTCGCGTAGGACGCCCATCAACTGCGCGGACATCTCCTCGGCCGAGGTGAACCGGCGCCGCGGGTCGGGGTCGATGGCGCGCCGCAGCAACCGGCCGAACGAGTCGTAGGTGGTCAGCAGCGGATCGTCTTCGGGCAACCCGTCCACGTAGCGGCCATTGCGGGTGCGCAGGTTCAACGTCAGGGCGGCCAGCGTGCGTCCCACGGTGTAGATGTCGGTGGCCACCGTCGGCCCGGTCCGCACGATCTCCGGTGCCTGAAAGCCGGGCGTGCCGTACAGATATCCGAACGAGTTGATCCGCGACACCGCGCCCAGGTCGATCAGCTTGAGCTGCTCTTCGGTGAGCATGATGTTCTCCGGCTTCAGGTCGTTGTAGACCAGGCCGATGGAATGCAGATAGCTCAGCGCCGGCAGGATTTCCAGCAGGTAGGCGATCGCCTGGGCGACCGGCAGTTTCTCGCCCTTGGTCTGCTTGAGCGATTGGCCGCCGATGTACTCCATGACGATGTAGCCGACCGGGTCCCCGTGTCGGTCCGTGTGCTCGACGAAGTTGAAGATCTGCACGATCTGCGGGTGCACCACCTCGGCGAGGAACTGCCGTTCGGCCATCGCGATCGCCTGTGCCTCCGCGTCGCCGGAGTGGACCAGCCCTTTGAGCACCACCGGGCGGTCGTTGACGTTGTGATCGAGCGCCAGGTAGACCCAGCCCAACCCGCCGTGGGCGATGCAGCCCTTGACCTCGTACTGGTTGGCGATGATGTCGCCCGCGCGGAGCTGGGGCAGGAACGTATACGGACTGCCGCAGTGTGGGCACCAGCCCTCCGACGCCCCCTTGCCCTCGGAGCCGGACCGGCCGACCGGCCGTCCACAGTTCCAGCAGAACCGCTTGGACTCCGGCACCACCGGATTGGTCATCAGGGCCTCGAGCGGATCGATGTCGGGCACCCGGGGAATCTCCACCAGACCGCCGCCGAGCTGCCTGAGAGCCGGGAGCACCCGCGTCGCCACTGTCATCCGTTCTTGCGGCTCGGTGTCCACATTGGGGATGGAGATATGCGGCAAATCGTCGTCGTCGTCGTCGAAATCGGGCCGGAACACCGCCTGGGTGGCCGGTGTGCGCATACCCGACGCGCCGGTCGGCGGTTCCGCCCGCTGGGTGGCGGGGCCCACGTCTTCGGCGTCGGGGTCGGCCATCAGTCCACGTACCTCGGCGTCGGCGCGGCGGGGGCCGGGCCGAGGACCGCCAACCACTTGCGGTACAACGTGTTCCACGTTCCGTCCCGGCGAATGCGTTCCAGCGTGCCGTTGACGAACCGGACCAACGCGGTGTTGTTCAGATTGATTCCGACGCCGTAGGGCTGGCTGGCCATGTTCGGCCCGACGATGTGCAAGTAGGGGTCTTCTTCGACCAGCCCGGCCAGGATCGAGTCGTCGGTGCTGACCGCGTCGATCTCCCGCTGCTGCATGGCGACCAGGCAGTCGGCCCAGTTCACCACGGACACGATGACCGGCGACGGCGAGATCTCCTGGATCCGCTGCAGCGACGTGGTGCCCCTCGCCACGCAGACTCGCTTGCCGGACAGATCCGACACCTTGACGATCGGCGAGTCACGCGGGGCGAGAATGCGCTGATTGGCGTCGAGGTAGACGGTGGAGAAATTCACCACCTTGCGTCGGTCGCAGGTGATGGTCATGGTCTTGACCACGACGTCGACGTCCGAGTGCTGCAGCGCGGTGGTTCGCTCCGCGGCCGACAGGATCCGGTATTCGACGTGCGACGGGGTGCCGAAGATGTCGCGCGCGATCTCGCCGGCGATATCCACGTCGAACCCGGTGATCTCGCCGGTGATCGGGTCGCGGAAGCTGAACAGGTTGCTGCCGATGTCGAGCCCGACGATCAGCCTGCCCCGGGCGCGGATGTCGGCCACCGCGGCGTCGGCCTCAGCTTTGGTGGCGAAGGGGCGCAGGCTGGCGGTCGGGTTGCAGTTTGCGCTGGTCTGGTCAGCCGGCAGCGGGGCCGCCGACGGCATTTGCTCCATGCCGAGCGGTGTGGGCGGCGGCAGTGTCGGCACCGTCATCGCGGTCAGGGATTCCGCGCGGCTGCACCCGGCCAGCAGCATCGTCGCGGCGAGCAGACCGCACGCTCGCCGGACCGCCACCATGCGCGTCATCACCGGTATTCCTTTAGCCGGGGCCACAGGCCGAGGGCGACCGCGCAGGCGGCACCCAGGCTGAGCACAACGCCGCCGACCTGCGCGCCCGATAGCCCGCTGCGGGCGTTGAGGACGTCGTTGCGCAGGTGGGTGCGGCTTTGGTCCATGGCTTTGACGAGCGCGTCGTCCAGCTTGTCGAATGCGGGGGTGGAGTCGTCCTCACCGTTCCCGAGCGCGACCTGGGTAGCGGCCCGGTAGTTGCCTACCGATATGTAGGCGTTGATCCGGTCGTTGGCCTGCCGCCAGCGGACCAGCAGCTGGTCCGCGCCCTGCAGGTCGGCCTTGTCGACGGCGTCGGGGCGAGACATGTAGTGGTCGAGCTGTTCGTGCATGGAGTCGATGCGCTGGTAGAAGGACTGCTTGCGGATCGCTTCGTCGCCGCGGCGGATCAGCGACAACGTCTCGTCGGCTCGCGCCTGCTGGGCCGTGATCTCGACGTTGGTAACGGTCCTCAGCGAATCAGCCGCGGTGTCTTTGGCACTGCGGCTGGCGGTCGTTGAAATGGTCAACGCAGTTCCGACCCACACCACCATGACGAGAATACCGAGCGCGCCCACCACAAGACCCGGGTTGATCCGGCGCCTGGTGCGCCTGGCCAGCCAACGATGCGAGAAGATGCCGAAGACGATGGTGGTGGCGATGATGAAGAGCACCGGAGCCGGGAAGGCAGTGGAGGCAGTGGTTTCCGTGTCCACCCGCTTTGACGTCGCATCGTAGAGCCGTTTGGCGTCGGGCAGTATTGTCGATTGCATCAACCCAGACGCTTCCGACAGGTAGGACGACCCCACCGGGTTGCCTTCCCGGTTGTTGGTCCGCGCGATCTCGATCAACCCGGTATAGACGGCCAGTTCGGCGTTGATCCGGCCCAGTAACTCCACCTGTGGTGCGTCGGTCAGCCCGCTCGACGCCCGCGTCACGGCTACCGCGGCGTCGGTGATGGCCTGCTCGTAGCGTTGCCGCACGCTGCGCGGTTCAGCCTGGGCGATGAACGCGGTGGCCGCCGCGGCGTCGGCGATCGACAGCATGGTGTAGAGGCGTCCGGCGGCGAACGACAGCGGCTCGGTGTGATTCAAAACGGTGGTGAGCACCTGTTGCCGGTGGTTGATGGTCGTCGAGGTGGCGAACGCGCTGGCGACGCCCAGGGAAGCCAGCACGATCCCGATGGTCAGGATGCGGCCGGGAGTTGTCGAGACGAACCACCAGCGGGGGTGGGCGGGTTCGGCCGGCGACCGCGACCCCAGCGGCTCGGTCGACGGGTGCGCCAGCTCAACCGTCACGTTTGCTTCCGACCTCGTCTTTCGGCGATCTCACGAACATCTCCAGCGAATTGCGTCTATAAGCGAATTCTAAGAGCATGTTCCGGTGCATGGGGGGAGGCGTACCCAATTGTCCCGATTGGACTGCATATCCTTATCCGGTGCACGGCGACGGTGACGGATGGGTGATATCCGACGGCGGCGCCCACCACTGGGGTAGGTATGGCGCGGCCGGTCTGCTGCTGCGGGCGCCGCAGCCAGACGGCACCCCCGCGGTATTGCTGCAGCATCGGGCCGTGTGGAGCCATCAGGGCGGCACCTGGGGTCTGCCGGGTGGCGCTCGAGACAGTCACGAGAGCCCGGAGGAGACCGCCGTGCGCGAAGCGCGCGAGGAGGCCGGACTTCGCGCCGAACGCCTTGCCGTGCGCACGACTGTGGTCACGGCCGAAGTCTCGGCCATCGGCGGCACGCACTGGACCTACACCACGGTCGTCGCCGACGCGGGCGAGCTGCTGCGCACCGTGCCCAATCGGGAAAGTGCCGAGCTGCGCTGGGTGGGCGAGGACGAGGTGGCCGAGCTGCCGCTGCATCCCGGATTCGCGGCCAGCTGGCAACGGTTGCGCACGGCCCCGGCCACCGTGCCGCTGGGTCGCGGCGACGAGCGGCGGCGACTGCTGCCCCGCACCGTCGAGATCGAGGCCGGGGTCTTCATCTGGTGCATGGCGGGCGATCCGCTTCAGGCGGAGCAGGCGCCGTCGCAGTTGAGTCCCCGGATCGCCTCGCTGCTTCGAGCGCTGAACTGAGCCGTTCTGCCGCCGCTCGCGGGTCCTCGGCCGCGGTGATCGCCCGCACCACCACGATCCGGCGGGCACCCGCATCCAGCACCTCGGGCAGCCGCCCGGCGTCGATACCGCCGATCGCGAACCAGGGCTTCCCGCCCCCGACATCAGAGCTGATTTTCGCGGCGTCGCGCACCAGCCGCAGGCCCGGTGCCGCGCGGCCCGGCTTCGTCGGGGTCGGCCAGCAGGGACCGACGCAGAAATAGTCGGCGTCCCCGGCCTGGGCCGCGGCGGCCTGGAACGCGTCATGGGAGGACAGGCCGATCAACGTGTCCGGTCCGACGATGTCTCGCGCCACGCTGAGCGGCAGGTCGCCCTGGCCCAGGTGCAGCATGTCGGCGCACGCCGCGCGGGCGATGTCGGCGCGGTCGTTGACCGCGAACAGGGCGTCGTGCCGGCGGGCCGCGTCACAAAGGATCTCGCACGCGGCCAGCTCGTCGCGCGCCTCGAGCGGGCCGAATTTCTGCTCACCAACCGAGCCCTTGTCGCGCAGCTGGACAATGTCGACCCCACCGGCCAGCGCGGCGTCGACGAACTCGGCCAGGTCGCCGCGCTCTCGCCGCGCGTCGGTGCAGAGATACAGCCTTGCCGTGACGAGCCGGACGCGGAGCCATGGACGGGATGCGTGCACATCGCGACGGTAGCGCGCTAGCGTGGACCCTACGAACACACGGGAGTCCCGGGAGCGGGGCTGAGAGTGGGCCCGCCATTTTGCAAGGCAGCTTGCAACTTGGACCTGCCCTTACCGTCACACCTGATCCGGATCATGCCGGCGAAGGGAGGCCGCCAGAATGACCAGCACGTCCCGCACGCTCAGGGAGACGTTGGCCGTTATCGGCGGCGGCATCATCGGACTGTCGGTGGCGCGCCGGGCCGCTGCGGCCGGATGGTCCGTGCGGGTACACCAAACCGGCGAGCAAGGCGCATCGTGGGTCGCCGGCGGCATGCTGGCCCCGCACAGTGAAGGCTGGCCCGGCGAGGAACGGCTGTTGCGGCTGGGCCTGGAGTCACTGCGGCTGTGGCGCGAGGGCGGCTTTACCGACGGGTTGCCGCCGGAGGTGATTACCGCGCGCGAATCGCTGGTGGTCGCCGTGGACCAGGCCGACGTCGCGGACCTGCGCACCGTTGCGGACTGGCTGTCCGAACAGGGGCACCCGGTGATCTGGGAGTCGGCCGCCCGCGACGTCGAACCCTTGCTGGCGCGGGGCATCCGGCACGGCTTCCGGGCGCCCACCGAACTGGCGGTGGACAACCGGGCGGTGCTCGACGCGCTGCGCATGGACTGCGAGCGTCGCGGAGTTCGGTGGGCGGGGCCGGTGACCGACCTGTCCCGCGTCGAGGGCGACGCGGTGGTGATCGCCGCCGGCGTTGACGCCCCCGCATTGTGGCCCGGATTGCCCGTGCGCCCGGTGAAGGGCGAGGTGCTGCGGCTGCGCTGGCGGAAGGGTTGTATGCCGTTGCTGCAGAGGGTAATTCGTGCCCGGGTGCACGGGCGGCAGGTGTATCTGGTGCCACGTGCGGACGGGGTGGTCGTCGGCGCCACCCAGTACGAGCACGGCCACGACACCGCTCCCGTCGTGTCGGGGGTGCGCGACCTGCTCGACGACGCCTGTGCGGTGCTGCCCGCGCTGGGCGAGTACGAACTGGCCGAGTGCGCCGCGGGGCTGCGCCCCATGACACCGGATAACCTGCCGCTGGTGCGGCGGCTGGACGACCGGACCCTGGTCGCCGCCGGCCATGGCCGATCGGGGTTTCTGTTGGCGCCCTGGACCGCCGAGCAGATTGTGTCCGAACTTATCCCGGTGGGAGCCAGGGGAGTGATCGCCTTATGATTGTCATCGTCAACGAGAAATCAGTCGAGGTCGACGAGCAGACCACCGTTGCGGCGGTGCTGAAGTCGCTGGGCTTCCCGGATCGGGGTATCGCGGTGGCATTGGACATGACCGTGCTGCCCCGATCGAACTGGACGACAACGCTTTTCGACGGTGCGCGGCTCGAGGTAGTGACGGCGGTGCAGGGTGGTTGAGCCGAAACTAGACGATCGCGGACCGCAGCTTCGCCTCGCGACTCATCATGGGAACCGGCGGAGCGACCAATTTGGCGGTGCTGGAAGACGCGTTGATCGCGTCGGGCACCGAGCTGACCACAGTTGCGATGCGCCGGGTCGACGCGGAGGGCGGGACCGGGCTGCTCGACCTGCTCAATCGGCTGGGCATCACGCCGCTGCCCAACACCGCGGGCTGCCGCGGCGCCGGTGAGGCGGTGCTTACCGCTCAACTGGCCCGCGAAGCGCTCAGCACCAATTGGGTCAAGCTCGAGGTGATCGCCGACGAACGCACACTGCTGCCCGACGCGGTTGAATTGGTTCGGGCGGCAGAGCAATTGGTGGACGATGGGTTCGTGGTCCTGCCCTACACGAATGACGACCCGGCGCTGGCCCGCCGGCTGGAGGACACCGGTTGCGCGGCGGTGATGCCGCTCGGCGCGCCGATCGGGACCGGCCTTGGCATCACCAATCCGCACAACATCGAGATGATCGTCGCCCGGGCCGGCGTTCCCGTGGTGCTCGACGCCGGCATCGGCACCGCGAGCGACGCTGCGCTGGCGATGGAGTTGGGTTGCGACGCGGTGCTGTTGGCCACCGCGGTAACCCGGGCCGCCGACCCGCCGGCCATGGCGGCCGCGATGGCCGCCGCAGTTACCGCCGGATATCTGGCCCGCCGGGCGGGGCGGATCCCAAAACGCTTCTGGGCGCAGGCCTCCAGCCCGGCGTTATGACTAAACGGTATGTGGCGCTGGGCAGTTCGATGGCCGCCGGTCCGGGTATCCGGCCGCGCGCCGCGGGCGCGCCTTGGCTTTCCGGCCGATCGGCCCGCAACTACGCGCATCTGGTCGCCGAACGACTGAACCTCCAGCTGGTCGACGTCACGTTTTCCGGTGCCACGACGGCGCACGTGCTCACCGACCGTCAGCGCGGCTTGCCGCCGCAAATCGACCGCGCTGGATGGCTCGGAGGCCTTGGTCACGGTCACCATCGGCGGAAACGACGTCGGCTACGTTCCGCTGCTGATGGCGGCGTCGCTGCCGGGTTTCCTGCGGCGCGCTGCCGTTGCTGGGTGAGCGCGTCTCCGAATTGCTGGACCGCGACGCACGTGAGCGAGCCCTGGACGACGTGTTCGCTTCGTTGTGCGCGGTGGGTCAAGCGTTGCGCCAGCGCGCCCCAAGTGCCCGAGTGTGTTTCGTCGACTACTTGACGTTGCTGCCGCCCGCGGGCGTCTCGGCCGCTCCGCTTTCGGAGGCGGACGCCGGCTTGGGGCGCGATGTGGCCGCCACATTGGAACGCCTCACCGCCGACGCCGCGGCGGTGACGGGCTGCGAGGTCGTCCGCGCCGCCGCGGCCAGCCGGGAGCACCACGCGTGGTCGGCTCAGCCGTGGACGATCGGGCCGGCGAGATACGGTGTGCCGCTGCCGGGTTCGCCGGCCCCGCTGCACCCTAACGCTGCCGGGATGCGCGCGGCGGCCGAACTCGTTTCAAACCAGTTTTCAAATCAGTTATAGCCCAACCGTAACGGTCATCCGTTGGTGCGCCACCACTGGTAGAGCGCGGCGACGTCGGTGTTGGATCCGCGGATGTAACTCAACACGTTCTTGGCATCGGTGGTCCAGATAATCTCGGCGGCGCCTTGGTATGTCCCGCATGCCACCTGTCCCGCGTTGGTTGTGGCGTTGCCTGTGTGCCACGGGGTCGGCGACTGGCCGGCGTCCCCACAGGTGGTCAGGACGTCGTCCTTGATGCTGGTCTTGAACGTGGCGGTCAAATCCGCTGTGGTGCCGAAGAGGATGTACTTGCCCTGGACGGGCCCGCTGGCGTCGGGGCTTTGTCCGCAAGTGAGCGCGGCCAATTGAGCCCCTTCGATCGGCTGAGCGGTGCAGTTGCTGAGGCTGTAGCCCTTCGACATCACGTGGGAAAGCGTGTTCACATCGTCTGTGTTGCCGGTGTTGGGGTCCGGGTCCGCGGCTGCGGTGGCGGTACCAAGGCAGGCGAAACCGCCCATCAGCGCCGTCGCGACTCGTAGCACGTTGGTGAGGTGAGACATCGTTGACTCCTGACCGTTGTCGGACCGGCGGTGCTAAAGGGTCGGACCGGCGGTGCTAAAGGCTTGGAATATATATCGTAGTAGGGCTATCACCTGACCATGCAACACATTCCGCTAGAAATTGTTGCAGGCCGTGACGATGGGGGGAAGAGTTTCCGGTTGGTGATGCCCTCACCACACCTCTCGGGTATGGTAAGCACCGCTTATCGCCAGCTAACTTCCCTCTTTGACTGGAGAACCGTATGACTGCTCAGCCCCCGCCCGGCTACCCGCCGCAGCAGCCCGCCGGGCAAGCGCCGAACAACTACTTGGTGTGGTCCATTTTGGTCACGTTGTTCTGCTGTCTTCCCCTGGGGATCGTTGCCATCATCAAGTCCACCCAGGTCAACGGGCTTTGGCAGAGCGGTCAATACGCCGAGGCGCAGGCTGCGGCCGACAGCGCCAAGAAGTTCGTCACCTGGTCGGTGATCATCGGCATCGTCGTCGACATCATCTACGTCATCGTGATGGTCGTGTCGGGTGGCTTCAATGCCGGCACGCAGGCTGCCATGCCTGCCATGCTCGCCATGCTCTAAGCCCGGGTTGCGCTCATGGTGACCCGCCAAGGGTCTGTCCCACTGAGTTTGGGTGCACCACTCCTGGTGGCCGCGTCCACGACATTCGTGTGCGCGGCCATCTGGGTGGGCGATCCGACCACCCCGCACGGCCTGCTGCCGGTATGCCCCACCAAGGCGTTGTTAGGCATCGACTGCCCCGGATGCGGCAGCATGCGGATGTTGTATTCACTGATGCACGGCGATCTGTTGGCGGCCACGAGATTTAACGCGCTGGGCCTGGTGGCGTTGGGGTTGCTGGTGTGGGCGTACCTGTCGTGGACGTATGGCCGCGTGACGGGTCGGCGGATCCGGAGTTGGCAACACAGTCGCTGGGCCGCATGGGTCACACTGTCGTTGGTGTTGGTTTGGTTTGTGGTGCGTAACATACCCTTTGCGCCATTTACCGGGCTGTATGTCTAATTGCGGCTATCGCGTCTAATCTTGGGCGCAATGGTGAAAAAATCAAGGACGCTGACGGCGATTTTCGCCGTAATCGCCGTCGTCGCATCTCTGGCCGGGTGCTCCCATTGCCCGGCAAACTCGCAACAAGCGACCAGTAACCCCGCGGCCGCTGACTTCGCAACCGCGCTGCACAACAAGGTCACCGCCGACGGCATGATGGCGCACCTGCGGAAAT
>CAVVLC010000028.1:0-98007 GCA_963748885.1 uncultured Actinomycetota bacterium | reverse complement strand
TTCCTACGCCGAGCGCTCGATCACCCGCAGCCCCATCGAAAACACCAGCCGCACATCGGGATCGGCCAGCGAGGTCGACAACAGCTTCTCGATCCGCCGCACCCGGTACCGCACGGTGTTGGGGTGCACCTGCAGCCACTGGGCGGCGGCGGCGATGTCACCGAAGCTGTCCAGGTAGGCCCGCAACGTCTCGGCCAGTTCCGGATCCTGCGCGTGCAGGTCGCGCACCCGGGGGTCGACCAGCCGCTCGTCCGTTGCCGACCAGTGTGACGATCTCGTCGAGCAGCACGGTGGTCCGCGCCTCGGCCAGCGACGTCACCTGTCCCGATCGAGACCGGGTGGCGCTCGGCGCTGTCCAGCACGCGGTCCACCTCGGTGCGCGCCGCGGCGATGTCCGGCCAGACCCGCGACCGGCGCGGCGATGGCCGCCCGCAGCCCCACCCCCAGCTCGGTGCGCAGCGCGCTGATGGTGCCGCGCACCCACGAGGTGATCGACCGGGTCGACGCGGCCTGCGGCAGCAGCACATAGATCCGCGACCCGCTCGACGCGACCTGAGCATCGCGGCGAAAAGCGCTGGCGCTCAACGCCAGGACGTCGGCCAGCCGCGCAGGGCGATCGGCGGTGTTGGAACGCGATCAGCGCCGCGTTCCCGTCGGCCGCAAGGCCGAGTTCGCGGGCGATGGCGGCCACGGCAGCCGCGTCGGCGGCCTCGCCGTCGGCCAGACCCAGCAGTTGCTGCACCCGCCGCGCATGGGTAGACGGCCTTGCCGCCAGCCGCGACATGATCCGGGCGGCCAGCACCGCGGCACCCCGCAACATCTCGTTCGGCGTCGTCGGCCAGGGGATGCGAGCCTTGCTGCACCCAGATGGTGCCCGCGAACACCGGCGGCCGCCGCGCGTCGACCGGCGGATGATGGATCCCGATCGCCAGCCGCGGGCGCAGACCCAACTCCGGGCGCTCGGCGACGCGCACCACCTCGCCGCCGGCCCGCAGCGCGTCGAAGATGCCCCATTGGCCGATCCACTCCAGGTGCTCGGGCGGGCCGGCGCGACCCAGGATGGACAGCCGGCGCAGCTCGTCGGCTTCGTCGTTGGACGCCGAATAGGCGAGCACGTGCGACTGCGCGTCTTCGATGCTGACCATGCCGTGGATGCGGTCGGCCAGCGACTGCGCCAGGCCGAACAGATCGGTGCCGGAGTCATCCAGCGGGTCGGCGGGGTCGCCGTGATGGTCGAAGACGTGGTTGACCAGCTGGTAGAGCCGTTCCCAGCGGGCCCGTGGCTCCACGGCCACCACCGCCGACCCGGCCGCGACGGCCTTGGCCACCAGCGCGTCCGACGGCTCCTTGACGAAGATCGCCACCGGAGCGCGCCGCGCCTGCCGGTCGATCCAGCGCAACGCCTCGTTGTCGGTGACGCCCAGCAGGAAGAAGACATCGGCCGAGCCCGCCGCCGCCGCCAGGCCCAGCCGCACGTCGTCGGAATCGATCAGCGCCGCCGATGCCACCGGCAGGTCCAGTCCGCGCGGCGCCTCGACCAGGCTGACCATGCGTCGCGTCCAGCGCGAGCAGCAGCTGACCCAGCCCGACACCCGCCACCTGCATGTTGTCCGATCCTACTAGCAAGTCCAGCGCTAATCTTGTCTGATCGGCCAATCAGATGGGCTGCCGCGTGCCGGGGATCCTGGCAGGCATGGACGCGATCACCCAGGTGCCGACGCCGGCCAACGAGCCGGTCCACGACTATGCGCCGAAATCTCCCGAACGCACCCGGCTGCACGCCGAACTGACCAGTGCTGGCCGACCACCCGATCGACCTGCCGCACGTCATCGGCGGCAGGCACCGGATGGGCGGCGGCGAGCGGATCGACGTCGTGCAGCCGCACCGGCACGCCGCCAGGCTGGGCACCCTGACCAACGCCGACCACGCCGACGCCGCGCGCCGCCATCGACGCCGCCACGGCCGCCAAGCACGCCTGGGCGGCAATGCCTTTCGACGAGCGGGCCGCGGTCTTCCTGCGGGCCGCCGACCTGCTCGCCGGGCCGTGGCGGGCCAGGATCGCCGCGGCCACCATGCTCGGCCAGTCCAAGTCCGCATACCAGGCCGAGATCGACGCGGCCTGCGAGCTGATCGACTTCTGGCGGTTCAACGTCGCGTTCGCCCGGCAGATCCTGGCGCAGCAGCCGCTCAGCGGCCCCGGCGTGTGGAACCGCACCGACTACCGCCCGCTGGAGGGCTTCGTCTACGCGATCACCCCGTTCAACTTCACCTCGATCGCCGGCAACCTGCCGACCGCGCCGGCGCTGATGGGCAACACCGTGGTGTGGAAGCCGTCGCCCACCCAGCAGCTGTCGGCGCATCTGCTCATGCAGCTGCTCGAGGCGGCCGGGCTGCCGCCCGGCGTGATCAACCTGGTCACCGGCGACGGCCTCGCGGTTTCCGATGTGGCGCTGGCCGACCCGCGGCTGGCCGGCATCCACTTCACCGGCTCGACCGCCACCTTCCAGCACCTGTGGCAGCAGGTGGGCGCCAACATCGGCCGCTACCGCAGCTACCCGCGGCTGGTCGGCGAGACCGGCGGCAAGGACTTCGTGCTCGCGCACGCCTCGGCCGACCGGACGTGCTGCGCACCGCGCTGATCCGCGGCGCGTTCGACTACCAGGGCCAGAAGTGCTCGGCGGCCTCGCGGGCCTTCGTCGCCCACTCGGTGTGGCAGCAGATGGGCGACGACTTCCTGGGCGACAGCCGACGCACTGCGCTACGGCGACGTCACCGACCTGTCCAACTACGGCGGCGCGCTGATCGACGCGCGCGCCTTCGTCAAGAACGTCGACGCGATCGAGCGGGCCAAGGCGCGCGCCGGGGTGACCATCGCGGTCGGCGGCGAATACGACGACAGCGAAGGCTATTTCGTGCGCCCCACCGTGCTGCTTTCCGATGACCCGACCGACGAGGTGTTCGCGACCGAGTACTTCGGCCCGATCCTTGTCGGTGCACGTCTACCCCGACGAGCAGCTACGAGCGCATCCTCGACGTCGATCGACACCGGGTCGCGTTACGCGCTGACCGGCGCGGTCATCGCCGACGACCGCGCGGCCGTGCTGGCCGCGCAGAACCGGCTGCGCTTCGCGGCCGGCAACTTCTACGTCAACGACAAGCCCACCGGCGCGGTGGTCGGCCAGCAGCCCTTCGGCGGTCGCGGGGCTCGGGCACCAACGACAAGGCGGGGTCGCCGCTGAACCTGCTGCGCTGGACGTCGGCGCGCACGATCAAGGAGACGTTCGTCCCGGCCACCGACCACGACGTACCCGCACATGGGGTCCGAGACGGGAGAAGCCTGATGGCTCACCTGTTCGCCCACACGGTGCGTCCGGCGATGCTTGCGGCCAGCCGCGCCGACAGACTGCGCCGTACCGTGGAACGGTCGCCGGTTACCCGCCGGGTGGTGCGCCGGTTCGTTCCGGGGGAGACGCTGGACGGTGTCCTGGGAGTCGTTGCCGCGCTTCGGGATTCGGGGCGCTATGTCAGCATCGACTACCTGGGCGAAAACGTCACCGACGCCGACGACGCGGCCGCCACCGTGCGGGCGTACCTGCGCCTGCTCGATGCGTTGCGGCACGCGTTACCGCGCCCGACAGCGTCCGGCCGCTCGAGGTGTCGCTGAAGCTATCCGCGGTTGGCCAGGCGCTGGATCGGGACGGCGAGAAGATCGCATTGGACAACGCCCGCACCATCTGCGAGCGGGCCGAGCGGGTGGGTGCCTGGGTGACGGTGGACGCCGAGGACCACACCACCACCGATTCGACCTTGTCGATCTGCGGCGACCTGCGCGTCGACTTCCCTTGGCTGGGCACGGTTCTGCAGGCGTATTTACGGCGCACGTTGGGCGACTGCGAGGAACTGGCCGGCGCGGGGGCGCGGATCCGGTTGTGCAAGGGCGCTTACGACGAGCCGCCGTCGGTGGCTTACCGTGACGATGCCGCCGTCACCGAGTCGTATGTGCGGTGTCTGCGCGTGCTGATGGCCGGTTCGGGCTATCCGATGGTGGCCTCCCACGATCCGGCGATCATCGATGCGGTACCCGGTCTGGCGCGCGAATCGGACCGCGGTGTAGGCGATTTCGAATACCAGATGCTGTATGGCATCCGCGACGACGAGCAGCGACGGCTGGCCGGCGCGGGCAACCAGGTGCGGGTGTACGTGCCCTTCGGCACCCAGTGGTACGGATACTTCATGCGGCGGCTGGCCGAGCGCCCGGCCAACCTGACGTTCTTCCTGCGGGCACTGGCCGGGTAGCACCGGCGTGGCGTATGTGCCGGTAGCGCGTCTCGCTTCACATGGGCAGCCCCTGTTTGGTGGGGCGCATCATGGGGCCAAGGTGGCGGTCCTGATTGCTGCGGTAGGGAAGCGTTTGGTGGCCAATCAGGCTGTGCCGCTTTGCAGATGGTGCGGTCTCGTCGCGGCGCCGGAATTGGGCGGCCCGGAGTTGTCGGTGGTGGCTGCGATGATGAGGTTATGTCTTCGATCGCATCGCCTCCCGCGGCAGCCAGTCCTAAGGAGCGGCTTGGAGGTGTTGTTCGACGAGATGGCGGAGTTGTGCGGTCAGCGCAACGCGATTGATGGGCGCATGGTGGAGATCGTCGCCGAGATTGATCGCGATGAGTTGTGCGGCATGACCGGCGCGCGGTCGCTGCCGGCGTTGGTGGCCTGGAAGACCGGGGTTCGCCGGCCAACGCGCACACGATCAGCCACCGTCGCGCGCCGGCTCGAGGAGTTTCCGCGCTGCGCCGCAGGACTGCGGGAGGGCCGGCTGTCGCTGGATCAGGTCGGGGTGATTGCCGCGCGCGCCGGTGCGGGCTCCGATGAGCATTACGCGGAGTTGGCCGCGGGTGGCCACGGTCACCCAGCTGCGCACCGCGATCAAGCTGGAACCGCGCCCCGATCCCGAGCCCCGGCCCGCACCCGAGCGCCTCGATCACCAAGACCTGCACCGAGCAGTGCAGCGAGTTGGCGGATCACGCTGCCGCACCTGGAGGCGGCGAAATTCGATGCCGCGCTGGCGTCTCATCGCGACGCGCTGATCGCCCATGGAAGCGCGATCACGGCGACAGCGAGCGGGCGTCCAGATCAGCGGCCCCCGTTCCCGACCACCGTCGACGCGTTCATGCGCCTGGTCGAGGCCGGCTGGGACGCCGAGGCCGCGCGGCGCCCGCACGGGCAGCACACCACCGTCGTCGTGCATCTCGACGTGGACAAGCGCACCGCGGCGCTGCATCTGGGTCCGCTGCTCTGCGACGCCGACCGCCGCTATCTGACCTGTGATGCCACCTGCGAAGTCTGGTTCGAACGCGCACGGCGAGGTCATCGGCGCCGGGCGGACGACGCGTGCAGATCAGCCGGCGGCTGCGCCGCGCCCTGGAGCATCGCGACCGCACGTGCGCGGTCCCCGGCTGCGGCGCCACCCGCGGTCTGCATGCCCATCACATCCAGCACTGGGAGGACGGCGGCCCCACCGAGTTGGCCAACCTGGTGCTGCTATGCCCGTCTCATCACCGGCTGCACCATCGCGGCGTGATCACCATCACCGGCCCCGCCCACGCTCTGACGTCACCGACAACACCGGCCGACACTGCGCCCGGGATCACTGGCCCGCCCACCCACTCAACCCCCACCCGCGGTCGCCGCCGTGCCCGGGGCCCACCGGCGAACGCGCCGACTGGTGGTGGTACGACCCCTTCCAACCCCAACCACCACCGACAAACGTCTAACCCGATTACCGGCGCCGATCACCACCGGCACTGTGTCGAAGCCCAACCAGGTTCGGGGACAAGTGGCCGCCTCGGCACACGTCAATTATCGTCGAGGCGGTAGACGATCTCGGGCGAAGCCGCGCACCACGTGCGCGCGCACGAAGTCCGCGACGACGTCCGGGTCGTCCATATCCAGCGTCGATGACGGAGTGCTGAACAGCGAGAACAATATCCGCGCGAACCATTCGCCGGCCGCCTCGACGTCGAGGTCTTTGCGGACCTCGCCGGTGAGCTTGGCGGCCGACAGGTAAGGCGCGAAGAAGTCGACGCATTCGCGCAGCAGCACGCCCGCGTCTTTGGTCAGCAGCAGACTGATCGCCTCTTCGTCGAAATACTTTTCTGAAGCGATCGCCCGCCGCGCCTGGGTCACGAATACGGCTGCGTGGCTGAGCTTTTCCTCCAGTGAGGTGCCGCCGATCCATCGCCTTGGACATCTCGCGGTAGAACTGCTCGGACGCGTGCTCGGCGCACGCTTCCAGAATGGCACCCTTGTCGCTGAAGTACTCGTAGACCGTGCTGCGGGAGACGTTGGCCGTCTTGGCGATGTCGACGATCGTCGTCTTCTGCAGTCCCTGTTTGCGGAAACAGGCATACGCGGACTCGATGATGAGCTCGCGGGTATCGGTCGCCTGGTTCAAAGCTGTGGCTTGTGTCATCGGAACCAGGGCGCCTCGGGGTACCGAACCGGCGTCGGCCGCGGCGAAGGCGGCGTTGACGTCGGCCAGATGGAACGGTGTCGGCATCAACCGGTCGAACGGAAAACTGGTGTGCTGCAGGAATGACAGGCCGATGGCCAGCGTCACCGGGTCGTAGAGCATCACGCCGCGGATGGACTTGTTGCCGTAGACCAGCGCGCTCGGGTCGAGCTCGAAGGTACGTCCCATCCCGATGTTGCCGACCTCGAGCAACGTGCCGCCGTTGTTGAGGAACCCGACCCCGTCGGGAATGACGCCCGGCACACCGACGACCTCGAGCACCCAATCGGCGCCGATTCCGTCGGTGTGCTTGTGCACCTGTCGGTGACCTCGCTGCTCGAGATGCCCTCGGCGTTGATGCAGTGTGTGGCGCCGAAATCTGCCGCGACATTGAGCCGTTCGGCGATCTTGCCGATGACGATGACCTGCGCCGCTCCCGCGGTGCGCGCCACCGCGGCGGCGTTGATGCCCAGCCCGCCGGCACCCTGGATGACGACCGTGTCGCCCAGCCGGACGTCGCGGAGCGCGAACAGCACTTCGGCCAGCGCACAATTAAGCGGTGCGACGGCCTCGTCGGGCAGCTCGTCGGGCACCTTGTAGAGCGGTTGCCGGCGGGTGGTGTAGTAGTACTCGCCGTGCGCGGCGACGAAGTGAGGGCTCTGCTCGTGCGTGCGGAATTCGCCGGCCATCAGGTTCTGGCATGCGTAGGACCGGCCGCGCGCGCATGCATGGCACCGTCCGCACGTCCAGAAGTACGGTGTGACGACACGGTCACCCACCGCGAGCGTTTTGCCGGTTGTGTCGGTGGTCAGGCCGTCGCCGAGTTCGGCTATTTCGCCGACCATTTCGTGGCCCATGGCGAAGGGACATGGCACGTAGCTCACCGCGGAAGATGTGCAGTCGGATCCGCAGATTCCGGCCATCCGCAATTTCAGCGCCGCGGTCCCGGCGCGGTGTGGTGAGCGGAAATTCGGCAAGCTCGATCGGCCCGCCATGCGCGGTCAACAGTGCGAGCTTGGGCATGACGGGCCTTTCTAGTTCGCGGGCGCCAGAATCAGGCCGCTGGTGGGCACCCCGGTGCCCGACGTGACCAACACGTGCTCGACGTTGTCGACCTGGTTATACGAGGTGCCGCGCACCTGCCGCACACCCTCGGTGATGCCGTTCATGCCGTGGATGTAGGCCTCGCCGAGCAGCCCGCCGTTGGTATTGATCGGCAGTGCCCCACCCAACGACAGCCGCTCGACGGTGGCGAAGTCCTTGGCCTCGCCGCGCCCGCAGAACCCCAGTTCCTCGAGTTGGGTGAACACGAACGGCGTGAAATGGTCGTAGATGAAGGCGGTTTGGATATCTTGCGGCTTGAGGCCCGAGTCACGCCACAGCTTGTCGGCGACCACCCGCATCTCCGGCAGCCCGGTGATGTCCTCGCGGTAGTAGCTGGTCATCATCTCACCGTTGGAGGCCGCGCCCTGGGCGGCGGCGGTGATGACCGCCGGCGGCTGCCGAAGGTCGCGGGCGCGCTCCGCGCTGGTCACCACCAGGGCGACTCCGCCGTCGCTCTCCTGACAGCAATCCAGCAGGCGCAGCACGGGTTCGATGATCCAGCGGGAATTCTGATGGTCTTCCAGCGTGATTGGGCGCTGGTAGAACCATGCGTCGGGGTTCTTGGCCGCGTGCGCACGGTCGACGACGGCGATCCTGCCGTAGTCCTCGTTGGTGACGCCGTAGGTGGACATGTAGCGCTGGGCGTGCAGCGCGACCCACGCTGCGGGAGTGAGCAATCCGAACGGTGCGTAGGGCGCCATGAACGGCGGGGTCTCCGCGCTGGTGCGCCCGCTGCCGCCGAACCGAAAGCCGGAGCGCTCGTTGAACGCGCGGTAGCACACCACCACGTCGGCGGTGCCCGTCGCGACGGCCATCGCCGCGTGGACTACGGTGCCGGCCGCAGCGCCGCCGCCGTGCGGCACGCGAGAAAAGAAGGTCAGGTCGCCGATGCCGACGTTTTTTGCGACCTCGATTTCGTCGCTGGAGTCCATGGTGAACGTGACCATGCCGTCCACCTCGCCGGGCGCCAGACCCGCGTCGTCGAGCGCGGCGCTGACCGCCTCGCACGCCAATTGCAGCTCGCTGCGGCCGGATTCCTTGGAGAACTCGGTCTGGCCGATGCCGGCGATGGCCGTGGTGCCGGCCAGGGTGCCGGCCAGGGTTGCGTGCGGCCGACTCATGCGCCGGCCCCGTCGAGCAGGCTGAGGATCGCGGTGCCGGTGACGTGATTGCCGAGGCTGTTGGCGGCCTGGAAGGTCACTTCGACGAAGTTCTCGCCATTGGTTCCCCGAGTCTTGCCTGTCACGCCGCCGGTGAAGCGCAGCGGGTCGTCCGGAAAGCACGGCACCCCAAGCCGGATCGACAGGTTCTTGACCATCGCTTCGGGTCCCGCCCAGTCGGTGAGGAACCGCACGCAATACCCGTTGCTGGTCAGGATGTTCATGAACAGGTTGGGTGAGCCCTGCTTGTTGGCGTAGTCGCGGTCGTGGTGTACCGGCATGAAGTCGCGCGTTGCGATGGCGCCGGCGACGATCATTGTTGTGGTGATCGGGATTTCGAGTGGGGTCACCTTGTCGCCGACTTCGATGTCGGCCCACTTCAAGGTTGTGGTACGGGATTTGGTGGTCGTCATCGAATTCCTTCTTCTTGTAAGGGGTAGGTGCTGCCGAGGTGGGCCAGCTGCGCGGTGGCCGAACCCAGGCTGAGTTCGTTGTGCTTGGCCCACAAGAAGTAGCGGTGCAGGGGGTAGCTGGTGTCGATGCCGATGCCGCCGTGCACCTGCTGCGCGGTGGCGGCCACCCGAGCCCCGGCCTCGGCGGCCCAGAACTTCGCGATGCGGGCGGCCCGGTGGGCCTCCGCTAAGGGTGCCAACTGTTCTGTGGGCCGTCCCTGCGCGATCAGCCAGGCCGCGTGCCAGGTGGTCCACCGGATCGCTTCGACGTCGATGTATGCGTCGGCCATCCGCTGCTGCACGGCCTGGAAACTGCCGATCGGGCGCCCGAATTGTTCGCGCCCGGTGGTGTAGTCGGCGGCCATCCGCAGGGCCCGCTCGGCCACGCCGAGTTGGATCGCGCACAGGCCCACCAGCGCGCGGGTGTGTAGCCCTGAAACAGACGTAATATCGCCGTCCAGCCGGTCCTGCGCGGAAACGGTTGCGCCGTCGAGGAAGACGTCCGCGCACGGCTCACGGTTTGTGGTCGCGACCGGCTGGATCTCGACGCCCGTCGCGTCGCTCGCGAGCAGGAACAGGCCGACATCGCCGTCGTCGGTGGTGGCGGGGACCAGCACCGTCTCGGCGAGTTGGGCGGCGGGCACCAGCTCCTTCGCGCCGTCGAGTCGCCAGTTGGGGCCGTCGCGACGCGCCGCGGTGATCGGCCGGGTGGGGTCGGAGCGGCCGGGCTCCTGCAGGCCCGCGGTGAGGATCCGGGTCCCGGCGATCACTCCGGGGAGGTGGCGCCGCTGCTGCTCGGGACTGCCGTGCCGGGCGATGGGATCGGCGCCCAGCACCAGCGTCGCGTAGACCGGCACCGGGGCGACGCTCCAGCCGACCTCGGCCAGCAGCACCCCGAGGTTTACGAAGCCGTCGCCTGACACACACGAGCCGCCCAACGACTCTGGCAACGCGGTGCCGAGCAGGTCGACGGACGCGAGTTCTTTCCACAGCGCGGCGTCGTAACGGAACCCTTCGGATTCGAGCTCCGTCAGGTGTTCGGGTGTGGCACGACGCTCGAAGAGTTGCCGGGCGAGCGTGGCGATCGCCTCTTGCTCTTCGGTGAAGGTGAAGTCCACGGCCGTTACCCGATCACTTGCTGGGTCGGAATTGGTGCAGCACAAGATCGTTGTCGAAAGTCTGGTAGCAGACTTCGATCGGCATCCCGACGGTGACGTCGGCCGGGTCGATGTCACACAGGTTCGAAACCAGCCGTACCCCTTCGGCGAGCTCCACCAGCACCACAATGTAGGGGTACTCGAAGAAGGGCATCTTCGGCTCGTGTGGCAGCACGTAGCTGTAGACGGTGCCCCGGCCGGACGACTCGACGGCTGCCCAGTCCAGCGAACGGCAGTTGGGGCACATGGGGCGGGGCGGGTTGCGCAGCGCTCCGCATCCGGTGCAGCGCTGGATCAAGAGCTTGTGGTCGCGCAACCCGTTCCAGAAGAATTCGGTGTCCGGGCCGATCGCCGGCGCCAGGCGGGTCGCCATCAGCGTTCCGGCCTGAAGCGCAGCACCCGGAATCGTTGTCGGCCTAGCACTTCACCGTTCTGGTCGGTGTAGGTCGTGAGCCAGGTGAGGAAGAAGCCGGTGCCCAGCGCCGTCTTCTTTTCGTCGGAGACCGACTCGTAGACCGCCGTCGCGCTGATGACATCGTCGAGCCGGGGATAGCGTGCGATCTCGAATTCCGAGTTCGTCGCCACCGTGCTGGTGTACCCGGCCTCGTCGAGGAATGCCGTCGGGTTGGTTTTGATCTCGATGGGGGCGCCACCGCGCTCGCCGATGCCTTCGAGCTTCGGCGACGGCATCGTCCAGGTTTGCAGCATCACCGGCGGTGACACGATGCCGCCGAACCGCGACGCCGCCGCGAACTCCGGCTCCAGGTAGACCGGGTTCATGTCGTCCATGGCGTGCGCCCAGTGCCGAATCATCGGTTGATTAACCGGATCCGGTGCCACCGAAGGCTTACCGGTGCCACCGGTGGGCTGGTCGACGAGGGCGCGCAGCTTGGCCAGCAATTCGTTATCTGTCACCGGGTGGTTCCTCCTGACTGTTCTTCAAGCACGAAGGTCGCGCGGTGCTCGCGGCATGAGCAATCCGGCCATGGCGATGATGTCACGCTGTATTTCGTTGGCGCCGCCGCCGAACGTGTTGATGACCGCGATTCGGTACGCGGATTCCAGCTCGCCGCGCAGCGGCGCGTCGGCGCCGCGACGTAATCCGTTGCGGTCCAGCACTTCCAGCAGCTCGCGCGCGACCTGCTGGGTCAGCTCGGTGCCGAACACCTTGGCGGCCGAGGCTTGTCCCATATCCAGGCCCGTGCTCGCCCTGCCCTTCGTCATTGCGGCGTTCACCCGCATGTTGACCAGCTTGTAGGCGGCGACTTGGGCTTCGACCCGCGCCAGGGCCAGCTGCACCCACGGCTGGTCGATGACGCGCGCGCCGTCGAGTTCGGTGGTGGTGGCCCAGTGCAGGGTCTTCTCGAACAGCGGTTGCAGCGCGCCCATGTTGCCCAGCGCCGCGCGCTCGAAGTTCAACTGGGTGGTGATCAGCTGCCACCCTTCGTTTTCGCCGGCCACGATCGCGCTCGCCGGTACCCGCACGTCGTCGTAGAACGTGTAGAAGGTGGAAATGCCCGGCATGGTGTGCAGCGGCTGCCAGGAGAATCCGGGCGACGAGGTGGGCACGATGAAGATGGATATCCCCTTGTGCTTCTTCGCGTTCGGATCGGTGCGCGCGGCCAGCCAGATGTAGTCGGCATACGCGGCGCCACTGGTGAACATCTTCTGCCCGTTGATGACATAGTCGGCTCCGTCGCGCACGGCGGTGGTGCGCAGCGATGCCAGGTCGCTGCCCGCGCCGGGCTCCGAGTAGCCGATGGCGAACTCCACGCTGCCGTCCAGAATCGCCGGCAGGAATTTCTGCTTCTGCTCTTCGGTGCCGTACTGCATGAGCGTCGGCCCGACCGTGTTGAGCGTCACCAGCGGGACCGGGGCGCCGACCCGTTGCGCCTCTTCGTTGAAGATGAACTGTTCGATCGCTGAATAGCCGTGACCGCCATACTCTTTGGGCCAGCCGACGCCCAGCAGGCGGGCCCCGGCCAGCGCGCGGATGCATTCCCGCACCGCGGCGCCGCCCTCGATGCGTTCGCGCACCGCGGCGGTGCGTTCGGGTGTCATCACCTGTTCCAGGGCGGCGCGGATCTCGTCGCGCAGCCGTTGCTGTTCGGGGGTGTAGTCCAGGTGCATCGCCTCAGGCCCCCAGCCGGACCGGCATCCGCTTCACCCCGGGCACCATGGTCGCCCGCATCCGGTCCACGTCACCGGCAAGCTCGAGTGTGGGAAAGCGACGCAGCAGCTCGTCGAACAGCACCGTCGCCTCCAGCCGTGCCAGTTGCGCGCCCAGGCAGGAATGCTCGCCGCACCCGAAGGCGATGTGCGGGTTCGGGTGCCGGGTCACCTTGAATTCCTCAGAGTCACAACCGAATACGTCCTCGTCGCGATTCGCCGACCCGTAGAGCAGCACCACCACCTCGCCCTTCCGGATCAGCTGATCGCGGATCTCGACGTCCGTCGTGGCGGTGCGGGCCATGTGCACCACCGGGCTGTTCCACCGCAACATCTCTTCGACCGCGCGCGGGATCAACGACGGGTCGTCGACCAGCAGGCGGCGCTGATCGGGGTGCGCGATCAGGGCGAGGGTGCCCAGCGCGATCAGGTTGCGGGTGGTTTCGTTGCCGGCCACCAGCAGCAGGAACGCGAACTTGAGCAGGTCGTCGTCGCTGAGCCGGTGCCCGTCGATCTCGGCGCCGACCAGGATCGACAGCATGTCCTCGCGCGCCTCTGCGCGCCTGGCCGCGATCAGCTTTTGGAAGTACTCGTAGCACTGGCCGAGGGCCGCGAAGCTGTCGAGTTCGATCTCCGGGTCGGCCGTTCCGGTGGCGGCGTCCGACCAGGTCCGGAATTGCTGCCAGTCGTCGGGTGGGGCGCCGAGCAGCTCGGCGATGATGCGGGTGGGCAGGGGAGCGGCGATCCCTTCGGCGAACTCGTGCACGGAGCCGGGTTCGATTCCGTCCAGGATCCCCCGCACGATGTCGCGGATTTTCGGCTCCAGGACGGACACTTGGCGGCGGGTGAACCCGGCGTTGATGAGGTTGCGCAGCTGCCGGTGCCGCGGCGGGTCGGTGAAGATGAGGCCGCCCTCCTGCACCGGGTTGGGCACCGCCGGATCGGGGATGGTGATTCCCCGGGTCGAGGTGAACAGCGCGGGATTGGTCGACACGAAGCGGATGTCTTCGTACTTCAGTAGCGCCCAGAATTTCGTGACGTCGTTCCAGCACACCGGCGACGTCGCGCGCAGCTCGCGGTACGCCGGATACGGGTCGCCGGCGTAGAAGTCGGGGGAGTGCAATGGGAACGTAATGTGCACAGCAACCCTCCCGGATATCCGACAGATTGGCCCGATCTGTCCTGTGACATGTGTCTACCCCGGGTTGGCTGCCGATGTCAATGACTCGACAACACATTGGAATGGCTTGGAATTCAGGGGGGAATTCACGTTGCGGGCGATTGACGGTTGAGTTTCGCGGGTGAACACTGGATCTCTAGATGACCGACGTTTAGGCGAGGAAGCAGATGGCCCACGGACTTGTTGACACCTATCAGCTCTACATCGATGGCCGCTGGGTCGAGCCGGAGGAAGGCCGCTACGACGACATCTCGCCGGCCACCGAGCGGATCATTGCCACCGCGCCCGACGCCAGCGTCGCGCAGGTCAGCGCCGCGATCGGGGCCGCACGACGGGCTTTCGACGACGGGCCGTGGTCCGCCATGAGCCACCAGGAGCGCGCGGCGTGCCTCAATCAGCTCGGCGATGCGCTGCTCAAGCACAACGACGAGTTCTTCGCGCTGTCTCAGCTCGAGTGGGGCTGCACCGCCAACCAGCGCGTGATGCAGGTGGACGGCGCCGGCTACATGTCGATGCGCGCGGCTCAGCTCGCCGCCGAGCTGACCGCCCGCCCGATCACCGGAGTGGGCGCCGGCACGACGCTGCTGAGCTATGAGCCACTGGGCGTCGTGTCGATCCTGACGCCGTGGAACTTCCCGCACTGCCTCAACGTCATGAAAGTGAATAACGCACTGGCGGCGGGCAATACGGTCGTGCTCAAGCCCTCGCCGCTGACGCCGCTGGCGGGGCTCGCGCTGGCCAAGATCATCGACGAGCACACCGACATCCCGCCGGGCGTGGTCAACGTCGTGACGCCGTCGGGTCTGGAGGCGGCCAAACTGCTCACCACCGACCCGCGGATCGACATGATCAGCTTCACCGGCAGTTCGGCCGTCGGCTGCGAGGTCATGCGCGCCGCCGGCGACGCCATGAGGCGCATCCTGCTGGAGTGCGGCGGGAAGTCGGCGAGCATCGTTCTGGACGACACCCAGGTGACCGATCAGATGCTCGAGCAGATGCTGTTCGAGTCCTGCTCGCTGCACGCCGGCCAGGCGTGCATCCTGCACAGCCGGATGCTGCTGCCCGATTCGCTGCACGACGACGTCGTCGGCCGGCTCGTCGAGCTTGCCCGCGCGGTGCGCGTCGGCGACCCCACCGATCCCGAGGTGCAGATGGGCCCGCTCATCAGCGCGGCGCAGCGCCAGCGCGTCCAGGCGCACGTCGACGGCGCGGTGGGCGACGGCGCCAAGCTGATGACCGGCGGCGGCCGTCCGGCCGGCTTGGACGCCGGGTTCTACTTCGAGCCGACGATCCTCGCGGACGTCGACCCGGATTCCACCATCGCCCAGGAAGAGGTGTTCGGGCCGGTGTTGAGCGTGATCCGCTACCGCGATGATGCCGATGCCGTGGCGATCGCCAACAATTCGCGGTACGGACTGTCCGGAGCGGTGTGGGGCGGCGACGTGGACCGCGCCGTCGGCGTTGCCCGCCGGATCCGCACCGGCCAGATCGCGGTCAACGGCATCGGTCCCGGGGACGCGCCGTTCGGCGGCTTCAAGCTGAGCGGGTTCGGCCGCGAGGGCGGCGGAGTCGGCGGCCTGTACCAGTACATGGAGCCGAAGGCCATTGGAATGCCCGCGTGATCCCCGGATGACGGGACCCCTCGCGGGACTGCGCGTCGTCGAAATCTCTTCGGAGATATCAGGGATCTCGGGTCCTTACGCCACAAAGCTTTTCGTCGACCTCGGCGCCGAGGTCACCAAGATCGAGCGGCCCGCGCCGAACCCGCAGCGGTCCGCCCTGTTCGACTACCTCAACGCCGGAAAGCGCAGCGCCCCGTTTGCGGCGGCGCCCGAGCTCATCGCGCAGGCGCACGTGCTGGTGGAGAATTTCGCACCGGGCACGCTGGAGGGCTGGGGATTGGGCCCCGACGCCCTGCGCGGGCTCAACCCAAACCTGTTGTTAGTCAGCATTTCTCACTTCGGCCAGACCGGGCCATGGCATGATCGGCAGGCCACGCCGCTGACCCTGCAGGCGGCGTCGGGCTGGATCCACGCGCGCGATCCCGATCGCCCACCGGTGCAGGTCGGCGCCCGGATCGCCGAGCACGTCGCGGGCGGTTACGGCGCGCTGGCCGCGTTGACCGCGCTGCGGCTGGGGCCTTTGGGGCCCGGCGGCCAGCTTAGGGAAGTGGACGTTTCGGAGTTCGAGGCGCTGCTGTCGACGCTGCCGTATCCGATGCTGATGGCGCAGCGCATGCGGAGTCTGGGCCTGCCCGCCAACCTGCGGTCGGCTCCCATGCTGGGTGTGGTCCGTGCGGCCGACGGGTGGGTAGGGATCAACTGCCTGACCGGTCAGCACTGGCTCGACGTGTGCGCGATGCTCGGCCTGCCCGAGTTCGCCGAGCGGCAGCTGGAGATCATGCGGGGCGGTCCCGAGCGCGCCGAATTCTTCGTGCGCGCAAGGCCATTGCTCGCTGAGCAAACCGTCGCGGAGATCGTCGAGCTGAGCCAGGCGTTGCGCATTCCGGCCGCTCCCGTCAACGACGGCGCCACCGTGCTGGAGTGTCCGCAATACGTCGGGCGCGAGTTCTTCGTCGAGCGCGGCGGAATTCACCAGCCGGGTTCGCCGTTCCGGTTCTCGACACCCGCTGTGGCACAGCCAGACCCGGCGCCACACCGAGAGGCGCGGCCGGGTGCCCTGCCGTTTGCGGGCCTGAAGGTGCTTGACCTGACCACCTTCTGGGCCGGGGCGTACATGACCTGCTATCTGGGCGGATTCGGCGCCGACATCGTCAAGGTCGAGTCGATCCAGCGGCCCGACGGTCATCGCTACTCGGGCGCCTTCGCCTACGAGGGCGATGACTGGTACGAGCGCAGTGTCATGTGGCAGGGCACCAACCTCAACAAGCGCGACCTCACCCTGGACCTGACCTCGTCGCGCGGTCTGGAGATCGCGCGGCGGCTGGTCGCTGAGGCCGATGTCGTCGTGGAGAACTTCTCGCCCCGAGTGGTGGAGCACTTCGGTTTGGACTACGAGTCCCTGGTGGCGCTCAAGCCCGACGTGATTCTGGTCCGGATGCCAGGATTCGGGCTGCGGGGGCCGTGGCGCGACTACGTCGGCTGGGCGTTGAACATCGAGCAGACCTCGGGGATGTCAGCGGCCACCGGCTACGCCGACGGCCCGCCGTGTAACCCGCAGGGACCCGCCGATCCGATCGTGGGTGTGCATGCCGGTGTGGCGCTGCTGGCCGCCCTCGAGCACCGGCGTCGCACCGGGGAGGGCCGGCAAATCGAGATCGCCCAGATCGAGGTCGCCGCGTGTGTGACCGCCGAACCGGTGATCGAATACTCGATAACCGGGGTAGTCCGGCCACGCGAGGGCAACCGCGCGCGCGGCTACCTGCAGGGCGTCTACCCGACCGGCGAGGACGGGGTGTGGGTGGCCCTGTCAGTGCCCGAATGCCTCGAGCGGCCGGTCGACCACGATGTGTTCGACGAGATGGTCGCCGCCTGGACCCGCACGCAAAAGCCGGATGTGATCGTGGAAACCCTTCGGGCGCAAAATATCCCGGCGGAGCGGGTGATCACCGGCGATCAGATGTACGACATCGCGCAACTGGATGCGCGGGGCTACTACCAGGAGCTCGAGCACCCCATCTCCGGAGTCCTGCGCTATCCCGGCTGGCCGTTTCGCATTACCGGAGGCCCGGAGCGGCACCACCGCACGGCCCCGCCGACGCTGGGCCAGCACAACGACGAGATCCTGCGCGGGCTAGGCCTTTCCGACGACGAGCTGGCGGCTCTGCGTGCCGAACGGGTGATAGGTGAGCGGGTGCTGAACGCCTGAATTCGGCTAGCAGGTCGACCCGCTGCGGCTGGTCTCAGCCGTGTGGGCCCATCGTGCCGCTTATGCCGGCTTTGGCGGCTGTCCCGGGGCGCCGGGGAGGCCGGGGTGGGTGCCGCCGCCGGTGCCGCCGGCAGATGGGAAGCTGCCGGCGGCACCGCCGCCGCCGGGGCCGCCGCCGGTGCCGCCGGTAGCGCCGGGCCCGCCGGGCCCGCCGTTGCCACCCTTGCCGCCGGCGCCGGCGGACCCGGCGTCCCCCCCGCCGCCGCCCTGGAAGCCGCCGTTGCCGCCGTTGCCGGCGGTGTTGCCGTCGCCGCCCTTGCCGCCGCCACCGCCCTTACCGCCGTCGCCGCCGGTGCCGTCGTCACGGCCCCCCCGCCGGTGCCGCCTTGGCCGGCGTCACGGGCGGGTCCGCCGGCCCCGCCGGCCCCGCCGGTGCCGCCCTGGTTGCTGGCGTCACCGCCGTTGCCCGAGCCATGGGCCGTGCCGCCGTTGCCGCCGTTGCCGCCGAAGCCGCCCTTGCCGCCGTTGCCGCCCTGACCGCCGTCGGGCCCGTTGATGCCGCCGAGAGTAATGCCGATATGGCCGTTGCCGCCGGTGCCGCCGTTCCCGGTCCTGCCGGCGTCGCCGCCGTGTCCGCCGTCACCCGACCCCGCAGTATCGCCCCCGTCGCCGCCGAAGCCGCCGGTGCCGCCGTCGCCGCCGGTGCCGCCGATGCCGGCACGCGCGCCGTTGGATCCGGCGGCCCCGCCGCCGGCGCCCTTGCCGCCGTCGGTAGCGGCGCCGCCTTGGCCACCGTGACCTCCGGCGCCCGACCCTAGGCCGTTGCCGCCGGTCCCGCCTGTGCCGCCGAAGCCGCCTTGGCCGCCGTTCCCGCCTGTGCCGCCGTTCGTGTTGGCGCCGCCGTCGGCGCCCTTACCGCCATCGCCGGCGATTCCGCCGTCGCCGCCGTCGCCGCCTTGGCCGCCGTCGGCGTCCGCGCCCTTGACCCCTATCCCTTGGGCCGCGCCGCCGAGCCCGCTTTTGCCACCGGTGCCGCCCATGCCGCCTTGGCCGGCGGCGCCGCCGGTTTGGCCGGCCCCGGCGTTCACGCCGGCCACGCCGGCCGCGCCGGTTTGCCCGCTGCCGCCGGCGCCGCCCTTCCCGCCTTCCCCGCCGGTCCCGCCGTCGCCGCCGAAACCGGTCACCTTGCCGCCCAGCCCGCCGGTCCCGCCGTCGCCGGCGGCGCCGCCTTTGCCGCCGGCGAAGCCCTGATCACCCGCCTTAGTCCCGGTGAATCCGGTGCCGCCGTTGCCGCCGGTGCCGCCGACCCCGCCGTCACCGCCGTTACCGATCAACACGGCGTTGCCGCCGGTGCCGCCGTTGCCTCCCGTGCCGCCGGTAAAGGCGGCGGCGCCGCTGATTCCGGACGCGCCGTCGCCGCCCTTGCCGCCCTCGCCGCCGGCACCGCCGTTACCGGATGTCGGTCCGCCATTGCCGCCGTTGCCGCCGTTGCCGCCGGTGCCGCCCGTGCCGTTGGTGACACCGGGCGCCCCGGCGCCGCCCTCGCCGCCGTCACCACCATTGCCGAACATCCCGCCGTTGCCGCCGGCGCCGCCGTTGCCGCCGGCGAGGTTACCGGGCGTGGTCTGGCTGAATCCCGCCCCGCCGTCGCCGCCGTCCCCGCCCTGGACGACCGCGGCGCCCTTGCCCCCACCGGCGCCGGCGGTTCCGCCGCCGCCGGTGGGGGTGCCCGCAGCGCCGCCGTTGCCTCCGGCGCCTGCATTGCCGCCGGCGCCGCCTTGACCTCCGTCAGCGCCGGCGCCACCGGCCCCCTGGTTCATGCCGGCCATCCCCTTGGCGCCGTCGCCGCCGCCGCCCTTACCGCCGGCGCCGCCGTCGCCGCCGGCCCCGCCGCTACCGCCGTCACCGGATTTCGAACCGCCCGACCCGCCTACGCCACCGGCCCCGCCGGCCCCGCCGGCCGTGCCGTCGGTGCCCTTCTGACCGGCGCCGCCGTCAGGGCCGTCCGTACCGTCGGCGCCGTTGCCACCGTTGCCACCGTTGCCACCGTTGCCACCGTTGCCGCCGTTGCCGCCGTTGCCGCCGTTGCCGCCGTTGCCGCCATTGCCGACCGACCCGCCGGTGCCGCCGGTCCCGCCTTTGCCCGCCGTCTGGCCGGCGGCGGCGGTGAAGCCGTTCCCGCCGTCGCCGCCGGTGCCGGCCGGGGTGGTGACCGGGGTGCCGTCGTTACCGGTATTGGACGGCGCCCGGGTTGCCGCCGTTGCCGCCGTTGCCGCCGTTGGGGGTGGTGGCGTCGCCGTCGCCGCCCCGGCCGCCGTCGCCGGGGGTGCCGGCGTCGCCGCCGTGGCCGCCTGCCCCTCCGTTGCCGTTGCCGCCCGCCTTGCCGGACGCTGCAAGGGCGGCACCGGCATTGCCGCCGTGGCCGCCGGCCCCGCCCGCGGCGCCGTTGCCGCCATTGCCGCCGGTCCCGCCGGTGCTGCCGGCCGTGCCGTCGGCGCCGGCCCCTCCGTTACCTCCGTTGCCGCCGTTGCCGGCCTTTCCGGCGTTACCGCCGTCCCCGCCCTGGCCGCCGGTCGCGCCGACGCCGCCGTTGCCGCCGTTGCCGCCGTTGCCGGATGTCGAGCCGCCCGAACCGCCGTGGCCGCCGGTGCCGCCGACCTGGCCGGCGCCGCCGGTGCCGCCGGCCCCACCGTTGGCGGTCGCGCCGCCGGTGCCGCCGGCCCCGCCGGCGCCGCCGTTGCCGCCGTTGCCGCCGATGCCCCCGGCGCCGCTGCCGGCGCCATTGCCGCCGGCCCCGCCGGTGCCACCGGTGCCGGCCAGCGCCCCGCCGAGCCCGCCGGCCCCGCCAAGGCCGCCGGAGCCGGTGCCGGCGCCGTTGCCGCCCGCCCCGCCGGTGCCGCCGTCGCCGTACTCGCCGCCCTGCCCGCCGGCGCCGCCGATGCCGCCGCTACCGCTGCCGGTGGCGCTGAAGCCGGCGCCGCCGTTGCCGCCGTTGCCGCCGCTGGTGACCGCGGCGCCGTCTGCGCCGTTCGCGCCGTCTGCGCCGTTCGCGCCGGTGGCGCCGCCTAGGCCGCCGGCGCCGCCATGGCCGGCCGCGCCCACGCCGCCGGAGTCGCCGCCGGTGCCGCCCATACCGCCCCGGGTGAACGCGTTGGGGCCGGCGCCGCCGGTGCCACCCTGACCGCCCGCCCCGGCGGTGCCACCGGCACCGCCCCCACCGCCGGCGCCGAAGAGACCGCCCTGACCGCCGGCGCCGCCTTGACCGCCGGTGCCGCCGGTGCCGGCGTTGCCGCCGGCCGCTGCGCTGTCGCCGATCCCGCCCATGCCGCCAACCCCGCCGGCGCCGCCCTGGCCGCCGGACCCGCCATGGCCGAACAGCCCGTCGGTACCGCCGGCCCCGCCCGCACCGCCGCTACCGCCCGCGCCGCCGTTGCCGCCGATGCCGCCCCCCGAACCCACGCCGCCCGTGGTGCCGGCCGTGCCGGTTCCACCGGCCCCGCCATTGCCGCCGGTGCCGAACAGGCCGGCATCGCCGCCGCTGCCGCCGGGCTGCCCGGCCGCGCCGGCCGCCCCGTTGCCGCCGTTGCCGAACAAGATCCCGCCGGCCGCGCCGTTTCCGCCCGGTGTGGTGGCGTCGGCGCCGTTGCCGATCAGCGGGCGTCCCAACAGGCCTTGGGCGGGCGCATTGATCGCGGCGAGCGCGCTGCGCTCGACAGCCTGCAAACGGTGCGGCATTGGCCGCCTCGGCGGCCGCATACGAAGCCTCTGCGCCGGTCAACGCCTACACAACGCCTGCACGAACTGGGAGTGGAACGCCGCCGCCCGGGCGCTGAGCGCCTGATAAGCCTGGCCGTGGCCGGAAAACAGTGCCGCGATGGCCGCCGATACCTCGTCAGCGGCCGCGACCACAACCGCGGTGGTCGGGGTTGCGGCCGTCACATTCGCCGCGCGCAGCGACGAGCCGATGCCCGCCACATCCGCCCCTGCCGCCGCCAACATGTCCGGCACCGCTATCACGTACGACATGGCTGACCTCCGACTCGGTCAATGTGCACGCCGTATCCACGTCGGGCTCACATATTTCCGGGTTTCGGCCGATCCCGGCGCCAACGCCCGCGTTGGCGCTGCATTGGCGCAGCGGCGTTGCCACGTGGAAAGCTGCTGGGCATGACCGTCACCATTGCCCGGCCCAAGCTCGAGGGAAATATTGCCGTCGGCGACGACCGCCAGATCGGCTTCGCCGAGTTCGGCGCCCCGCAGGGACGCGCGGTGTTCTGGCTGCACGGAACTCCCGGCGCGCGCCGCCAGATTCCGACCGAGGCCCGGGTCTACGCCGAAGACCACAACGTCCGGCTGATCGGCGTCGACCGGCCCGGTATCGGCTCGTCAACGCCGTTTCAGTACCCGACGATCTCGTGCTTCGCCGACGACCTGCGCACCATCGCGGACACGCTCGGAATCCACAAGATGGCCGTCGTCGGCCTGTCCGGCGGTGGGCCCTACACGCTTGCCTGCGCCGCGGCGATGCCCGACCGGGTGGTGGTCGCCGGTGTGCTCGGCGGGGTGGCCCCGACGCGCGGCCCCGACGCGATCAGCGGCGGGCTGATGAACCTCGGTTCGGCAATTGCGCCGCTGCTGCGGCTGGGCGGTGCCCCGCTGCGAGTGGGCGCCAGCCTGCTGATCAGGGTGGCCCGGCCCGTCGCTTCCCCCGCGCTCGACCTGTATGCGTTGGCCTCACCCCAGGCCGACCGGCATCTGCTGGCACGTCCCGAGTTCAAGGCGATGTTTCTCGACGATCTGCTCAACGGCAGCCGCAAGCAGCTGGCCGCGCCGTTCGCCGACGTCATCGCGTTCGCCCGGGACTGGGGATTCCGGCTGCATGAGGTTAAGGTCCCGATCCGCTGGTGGCACGGTGACCACGATCACATCATTCCGTTCTCGCACGGCGAGCACGTCGTGTCCCGGTTGCCCGACGCCGAGCTTTTCCACCTGCCCGGCGAAAGTCACCTGGCCGGGCTGGGCCGCGGCGAGGAGATTTTGTCCGTGCTGATGGAGATCTGGGACCGCGAAGAGCAGGCCTGACGATTGGCGAGCGTCGCCACCCCACCGTGTGAGAAAATTGTCTTTGTGCGTGCGCCCGTTGATGACCCATACGACGCACCGGGGCGTCTTCTGTACGCCACGGACATACCGCGGGCGGGCATCGAGTACGGGCAATTGCTCGCGCTGCTGCCGCTGCATCGGTTCCTGCCGGTTGGCGACGGGCATCCGGTGCTGGTGCTGCCCGGCCTGATGGCAGGGGACAGTTCCACCTGGATCCTGCGGCGCATCCTGCGCCGCCTCGGATATCGGGCGCACGGCTGGAGGCTGGGGCTCAACATCGGCCCGACGGCCAAGGCGATGGCCGGGATGACCGACCTCCTCGACAAGCTGCACCGCGAGTGCGATGCCCCGGTCAGCCTGATCGGCTGGAGCATGGGCGGTGTCTTCGCGCGGAAACTGGCCCGGGAACGTCCCGCCGCGGTGCGTCAGGTGATCACGCTGGGCAGTCCGTTCGGCATCAAATATGAGAGCGAAACCCGCGCCAGCGGGCACCTCAAGCTTTTCGCGCACCTGCACGCCGTGCCGCACCAACTGCCGCTGCCCATGGAAAGCGAACCCCTGCCGGTTCCGACGACCTCGATCTATTCGCACTTCGACGGCATGGTCGCCTGGCAGACCTGCCTCAACGTGCCGTCGCCGCAGGCCGAGAACATCGCCGTGCTGAGCAGTCACATCGGCTACGGGCATCATCCCGCGACGGTGTGGGCGATTGCGGACCGGCTATCGCAGCCGCACGGCGAATGGGCCCCGTTCCAGCCGCCGCCGGTGCTGAGGCCGCTGTTTCCCCAACCTGACACCCAGCCCGAGCGGGAGTCGGCTTTCCCGGCCTTACGCGGGGTCGCGGGGTAGCGGGGTAGCCTTCCGGACGTGCTGCTCGCCTCGCTGGATCCCTCGGCCGTCGCCGCTACCGACGTCGCCGACGCGGTCAGCATCGACGGCGTGGTGCTCAGCCGCAGCGACTTGGTCGGTGCCGCAACGTCGGTGGCCGAGCGGGTCGGCGGCGCGCACCGGGTCGCGGTGCTGGCCACGCCGACGGCGTCGACCGTGCTGGCGATCACCGGCTGCCTGATCGCCGGCGTGCCCGTCGTGCCGGTGCCCGCGGATGTGGGCGTGGCCGAACGCCGGCACATGCTGACCGACTCGGGGGCGCAGGCCTGGCTGGGTCCGGAACCTGACCAGCCGGACGGGCTACCGCACATCCCGGTGCGACTGCATGCCCGCTCCTGGCACCGATACCCGGAGCCGTCACCCGATGCCATCGCGATGGTGGTCTACACCTCGGGCACCACCGGGCTGCCCAAGGGCGTCCAGCTGAGCCGGCGGGCGATCGCCGCCGACCTGGACGCGCTGGCGCAGGCCTGGCAGTGGACGGCCGAGGACGTGCTGGTGCACGGACTGCCACTCTTTCACGTGCACGGGCTGGTGCTGGGTCTGCTCGGGTCGCTGCGGATCGGAAATCGCGTCGTGCACACCGGGAAACCGACACCGGGCGGGTATGCCCAGGCCGGTTCGGAATCGGGTGGCACGCTGTACTTCGGGGTGCCGACGGTGTGGTCGCGGGTGGTGGCGGACCAAGCCGCTGCCGAGGCGCTGCGGCCGGCGCGGCTGTTGGTGTCCGGGAGCGCCCCGTTGCCGGTGCCGGTGTTCGACCGGCTGGCGCAGCTGACGGGCCACCAGCCCGTCGAACGGTACGGCGCCACTGAGTCGCTGATCACCCTGTCGACGCTGGCCGACGGTGAGCGTCGCGCGGGCTGGGTGGGCCTGCCGCTGGCCGGCGTGCAGACCAGGCTGGTCGACGAGGCCGGCGGCCCCGCCCCGCACGACGGGGAAACCGTTGGGCGGCTTCAGGTTCGGGGTCCGACGTTGTTCGACGGCTACCTGAACCGCCCGGACGCCAGCGCCGAGGCATTCGACGCCGACGGCTGGTATCGCACCGGTGACGTCGCCGTGGTCGACGGTGACGGCATGCATCGCATCGTGGGGCGTGAGTCGGTTGACCTGATCAAGTCCGGCGGTTTCCGGATCGGCGCGGGCGAAATCGAGACGGCGCTGCTCGGGCATCCGGGCGTGCAGGAGGCGGCGGTGGTCGGGCTGCCCGACGAGGATCTGGGCCAGCGGATCGTCGCCTTCGTCGTTGGCGCGGCCGAGCTGCGTGGTGACGAGCTGATTGACTATGTCGCCCAACAGCTTTCGGTGCACAAGCGGCCGCGTGAGGTGCGCATCGTGGACGCGCTGCCGCGCAACGCAATGGGCAAGGTCCTCAAGAAGCAGTTGCTCTCCGAAGGCTGAGGGCTAAGAAGGTACCGCGCTGGTTCACCCGTCCGCGCCCGTTGTGCCGGCGGTGCCGTCGGGGGTGCCGGCGGCACCGCCGCCGCCGCCGGTCCCGACGATGGCGCCGTTGCCGCCGGTGCCGCCGTCACCGCCGTCGCCACCGATGCCGCCGCCGGTTGCGTCGCCGCCGTCGCCGCCGGTGCCGCCGTTGCCGCCGTTGCTGCGGGTGCCGTTGGCGCTCATGCCGAAGCCGCCGTCGCCGCCGTCGCCGCCGTCGCCGGCGTTACCGGTGCCACTTGCGTCGCCGCCCGTCCCGCCGTGGCCGCCGCCTCCGGCGGGAATGCCGTCGTAGCCGCCCCCGCCGTCCCCGCCGGCGCCGCCAGCGCCGGCGCCGCCGGTGCCAGTTGAGCTGCCGCCCGCGCCGCCCGCGCCGCCCGCCCCGGCAGTGGAGGTATATATCTTGCCTTGGGTGGCGCCGCCGGTGCCGCCCGCGCCGCCATCGCCAGCGGTGGCGCTGCCGCTGGCGTCCCCGCCGGCGCCGCCCGTGCCGCCCGTGCCGCCCGCGCCGCCCCCTTCATTGGGATAGAAACCGGTTAGGCCGCCGTTCCCGCCGTTCCCGCCGCTGCCCCCGTTGCCGGCGGTGCCGCCGCTGCCGTCGCCGCCCGCGGAACCACCCGCGCCGCCGTTGCCGCCGGCGCCGCCGACGCCGGGGGTTTGACCCTCGTAATTGTCGACGAAATCCGTGCCGGAATCGCCGCCGGCCCCGCCTTTGCCGCCAGCCCCGCCGTCGCCGTTGGTGCCGCCGGCAACGGCGGCACCGCCAGCCCCGCCGTCGCCGCCGTTCCCCCCCGCCATACCGTTTGCGGTGGGGACGGTGGTGGTTGCGCCAGCCCCGCCGTCGCCGCCAGCCCCGCCGTCGCCGGCGTTGCCGACGGTGCCCGCGGCGCCGCCGGTGCCGCCGGTCCCAGCTGCACCGCCAACGCCGGCGGTGCCGCCAGCGCCGCCGGCGCCCCCATTCCCGCCGGTGACGTAGCCGTTGCCAGTGCCGCTGCCGTTGCCGCCAGAGGCGCCCGTGCCGCCGGCCCCGCCGTCGCCGCCGCCGCCGGCGGCGCCGCCGGTGCCGTTGGTGCCGCCGTAGCTGCTGTTGCCGCCGGCCCCGCCGTTGCCGCCGGTGCCGCCGGCCCCGCCCGCATAGCCGTTGCCGGCGCTGGTGCCGTTGTTACCGCTGCCGCTGTCCCCGGCCCCGCCGGTGCCGCCGGTGCCGCCGGCCCCGCCGTTGCCGGCGCTACCCCCGGCGCCGCTGCTGCCAAACACGCCTTGCGATCCGCCGCTACCGCCTGAGGCGCCGGCGCCGCCGTTGCCGCCGGCGCCGGCGCTACCGCCGGCGCTGCTGCTGCCCGCGCCGCCGTTGCCGCCGGTGCCGCCGGCTCCGCCGTCGCCGCCGTTGCCGCCAGCCCCGCCGTAAAACCCGAGCACCCCGGCGTCGCCGCCGGCGCCGGCGACCCCGCCGGTGCCGCCCGTGGCGCCGATGCTGCCGTCACCGCCGGCCGTGCCGGTGGCGCCGGTGCCGCCGGCACCACCATCGCCACCATCGCCGCCGGCGCCTCCCGATCCGAACAGCCCGCCGGCTCCGCCGGCCCCGCCGTGACCGCCGGCACCCGAAGTGCCGTCGGCACCGCCACCGCCGCCGGCACCACCGGACTCACCCACCCCGCCGGTGCCGGTCAGCCACCCACCGGCCGCGCCGGCCGCACCGGCCCCGCCGGCACCGCCGTTCCCGGTCCCGGAGTTGGTGCCCCCGGCCCCGCCGGCCCCGCCGGCCCCGCCATCACCGATCGCTCTCAGGCCGAACGGACCCGCAGTGCCGGCCGACCCGCCGGCCCCACCGGCCCCGGCGTTGCCCGAGCCGGTCACGTCGCCGCCGTTGCCGCCGGCCCCGCCCGCTCCTGCGCTGCCGTACAGAAGCCCGCTGTGCCCGCCGCCGCCACCGGTGCCGCCGGCACCACCATCCCCCGACGTCGACCCGCCGGCCCCACCACCGCCCCCGGCACCGCCGGACCCGCCGCTGCCCGCCAACCACGCGTTGCCGCCGGCGCCACCGGCACCCCCGTTACCTCCGGAGCCGGTCGAGCTGCTGGCCGCCGTCGTAGTCCCGCCGGCCCCGCCGGCCCCGCCGCTGCCGAGTAACAGGCCCCCGGAGCCGCCCGCGCCGCCGGCCGCGCCGGCACCGCCGGCACCCCCGGTACCGCCGCCGCCGATCAACCCCGCCTGCCCACCGGCACCGCCGGCCTGACCGGCCGCACCCGACCCGCCGGCACCCCCGTTGCCGAACAACCACCCGCCGTCCGCACCGGCGGCCCCGCTGCCCGCCGTCGCGTCGTTGCCGTTGCCGATCAACGCGCGACCGGTTAAGTCCTTGAACGGCTCGAAAATCGCGCCGTTGGCCGCCGGCTTCGCGCTGGCCAGCGCCGAGGCACTGGCCGCCTCGGCGGCCGCATAGGATCCCGCGCCCGCGTTCAGCGCCCGCACGAATTGGTTGTGAAACGCCGCCGCCTGCGCGCTGAGCTGTTGGTAATCGCGCCCGAACGCCGAAAACAGCGAGGCCACCGCCGCCGAGACCTCATCACCGGCAGCTGCCACCACCCCGGTCGTCGGGATCGCCGCCACGGCGTGGGCCGTGTTCAGCGAAGCACCGACACCGGCCAACTCGGATGCCGCGGCCTCCACCACACCCGGCTCGACCAGCACAACCGACATCAGACACCTCCACCAGCACCCGACCTGACCAGGCGTTCAGCCCGCCAGCAGCCACACCATACGGCGACCCGCAGGGCGGGATTCGGTTTCGGCAATAAAAGTGCACCCAAGTTGAAGACGTTGTTGAGCTCTCGTTAGTAGGCCATCAACCGCGCGCAAACGCTCCCGGCGCGCACGGCTGTTTACGACATCGACCGGACGGTCTGAACAAGCGGCAAGCTCGACCCGGCTAACTGGAGGTCCCGGTCGCGCCGGCGGTTCCGCTAGTACCGGCGCTGCCGTTGGGGCTGCCGGCGGCGCCACCGCTGCCGGCGCTGCCGCCGCTGCCGTTGCCGCCGGTGCCGCCGCCGAAGACAACGTTGGAGCCGGGGGTGCCGCCGTTGCCGCCGTTACCGCCGGTACCACCGTTGCCGCCGTTGCCGTTAGTGCCGCCGGTTGAGGTGCCGCCGTCGCCGCCGGCGCCGCCGGTGTTGCCGTTGCCGCCCGTACCGCCGCTGCCGCCGCTGCCCGTGTCGCGGTTGTTGCCGCCGTCGCCGCCGTCGCCACCGCTGCCGCCGGTGGCACCGGCGCCGCCGACGCCGCCGGTCCCGCTGCCGGTGACGTCGCCGCCGGCGCCGCCGGCGCCGCCGATGCCGCCGGCGCCGCCGCCGCCGCCGCCGCCGGCGCTTCCGGTGTTGACGGTGAGCCAGCTGCCGCCGTGGCCGCCGGAGTTGCCGTTGCCGGCGATGCCGCCGGCGCCGCCGTTGCCGCCGATGCCGTTGCCGGAGGCGTCGCCGCCGGCGCCGCCGCCGCCGCCGTTGCCGCCGGTGCCGCCGGTGCCGCCGGCGACGTGGCTATTGCCGGCGCCGTCTTGGCCGGCGCCGCCGGTGCCGCCGCCGCCGCCGGCGCCGCCTTTGCCGCCGTCGCCGTCGTTGCCGGTGCCGGTTGCGATGCCGCCGGCGCCACCGGCGCCGCCGGTGTTGCCGCTGCCGGCGTTGCCGCCGCTGCCGCCGGCGCCGGTGCCGGCGACGCCGCCGTCGCCGCCGGCGCCGCCGCTGCCGCCGGTGGCACCGTTGCCGCCACTGCCGGCATTGCCACTGCCGCTGGCCTTACCGCCAGCGCCGCCGTCACCGCCGGTGCCGGCGCCGCCGCCGGTGCCGCCGTTGCCGGCGGTTGTGCCGCCGGTGCTGGTGCCGCCGGCGCCGGCTGAGTTGCCGCTGCCGCCGTTGCCGCCGGCGCCGCCGTCGCCGGCGTTACCGCTGCCCGTTGAGTCGCCGCCGGCGCCGCCGGTGCCGCCGTTGCCGCCGGTGCCGCCGTTGCCGCCGACGAGGTGGCTACCCGAGCCGCTGGCGCTGCCGGCGCCGCCGTTACCGCCGGCGCCGCCGGTACCGCCTGCGCCGGAGTTGCCGTCGGTGCCGCCTCCGGTTGCGGTGCCGCCGGCGCCACCGGTACCGCCGGTGTTGCCATTGCCGCCGTTGCCGCCACCGGCGCCGACGCCGGCGGAGCTACTGCCGGCGTCGCCGCCGGTGCCGCCACTGCCGCCGGTGCCGCCGGTGCCGCCGGCCCCGGCAGCACCGCCTCCGGTGGCGTTGCCGCCGGTCCCGCCGCTGCCGCCGGTGCCGGCGCCGCCGCCGGTGCCCCCGGCGCCGCCGGCAGTGGTGCCGGAGCCGGCGCCGTTGTTGGCGCCATCGGCGCCGGCGCCGCCGCTGCCGCCTTCGCCGCCGTCGCCGCCGGCGCCAGCGTTGCCGCTGCCCGTTGAGGCGCCACCCGTGCCGCCGGCGCCTGCGTTGCCGCCGGTGCCGCCGTTACCGCCGGCGGCGGCGCTATTGGAGGCGCTGGTGCTGCCGGCGCCGCCGTCCGCGCCGGCACCGCCGGTACCGCCTGCGCCGGCCTTGCCGTCGGCGCCGCCGCCGGTTGCGGTGCCGCCGTTGCCGCCGTTGCCGCCGTTGCCGCCGTTGCCGCCGTTGCCGCCGTTGAAACCGCTGCCGCTGGAGCTGGTGCCGCCGTTCCCGCCGCCGCCGCCGCCGCCGCCTTTGCCTCCGTCACCGCCGGCGCCGGCGTCGCCGCCGCCGGTGGCGTTGCCGCCGGTGCCGCCGCCGCCGCCGCCGCCGCCGCCGCTGCCGTTGCTCCCGTTGGTATTGGTGGCACCGCCGCTGCCGGCGTTGCCGGTGCCGCCGTCGCCGCCGTCGCCGCCGGCGCCGCCGGTGCCGCTGCCGGTTGCGGTGCCGCCGTTGCCGCCGGTGCCGCCGCCGCCGCTCGCGCTGCTGGTGGTGCCGGCACCGCCGTCGCCGCCGTCGCCGCCGTCGCCGGCGTTGCCGGTGCTGCTTGCGGCGCCCCCGGCGCCGCCGTGGCCGCCGGTCCCGGAGGCAATACCGTCGAAGCCCTTTCCGCCCTGCCCTCCGGCGCCGCCACTGCCGGCGTTACCGCTGCCGGTTGAGTTGCCGCCGGCACCGCCAGCGCCGCCCGCCCCGGAAGTGGCGCCGCTGCTGAAGGTTGACGCCTCGGCGGTGCCGCCGGTGCCGCCCGCGCCGCCGTTGCCGGCGGTGGCGCCGTCGCTAGCGTTTCCGCCAGCGCCGCCCGTGCCGCCTGCGCCGCCCGCGCCGCCCTGGTCAGTGGCAGAGTTTGTGCCGCCGAGGCCGCCGTTCCCGCCGGTGCCCCCCGTGCCGGCGATGCCGCCGCTGCCGGCGCCCCCGGCGGACCCGCCGGCGCCCCCATTCCCGCCGGAGCCGCCCACGCCGATGGTGCCCGACCCGGTACCGACGCCGGAGTCGCCGCCGGCACCGCCGTTGCCGCCGCCGCCGGCGTTGCCGTTGGTGCCGCCGGACAAGCCCGCCCCGCCGGCCCCGCCGGCCCCACCGGTCCCACCCGCAAGGCCGTTTTTATAGGCGCTGCCGGCACTTCCACCGGTGCCGCCGTCGCCGCCGCCACCGCCGGTGCCGCCGGTGCCGCCGGTGCCGACGCTGCCGCCGGTCCCACCGGTGCCGGCGAGCCCGCCAGCGCCGGCGGAACCGCCCGCGCCGCCGCCTCCGCCGTTCCCGCCGGCGACGAAGGTGCTGCTGCTGCCAGATGCACCAGTGCCGCCGACCCCGCCCTTACCGCCGGTACCGCCAGCGCCGCCGGTGCCGTTGGTGCCGCCGTAGCTGCTGTCGCCGCCGGCCCCACCGTTGCCGCCGGCCCCGCCGACCCCGCCGGCATAGCCGCTGTTGCCGGTGGTGCCATTGTTACCGCTGCCGCTGGCACCGGCCCCACCGTCCCCGCCGGTGCCGCCGGCCCCGCCAGTGCCGGCGCTGCCCCCGACGCCGGTGCTGCCGAACAACCCGCCCGACCCGCCGCTGCCACCGCCGGCACCCGCACCGCCGTTGCCGCCGGCCCCGCCGGCCCCGGCGGCGATGCTGCTGCCCGCACCGCCAGCTCCACCGGTGCCGCCGGCCCCGCCAGCTCCGCCGTTGCCGCCAACCCCGCCGGAAAACCCGAGGATCCCGCCGGCGCCGCCGGCTCCGCCGGTCCCGCCGTTGCCACCCGTGTAGCCGATGCTGCCCTCACCGCCGGCCGTGCCCGCGGTCCCGGTGCCACCGGCGCCGCCATTGCCGCCGTCGGCGCCGGCGCCGCCCAACCCGAACAGCCCACCGGCTCCGCCGGCCCCTCCGTTACCGCCGGCACCCGCGGTGCCGCCGGAACCGCCACCGCCACCGGCGCCACCGGATGCACCAGCCCCGCCGCTACCTGTCAGCCAGCCACCGCCCGCGCCGGTCGCACCGGCGCCGCCGGCCCCGCCGTCCCCGCTACCCGAGTTGGTGCCCCCGGCCCCGCCGGCCCCGCCGGCCCCGCCATCACCGAACGCCCTGATGCTGTAGGGACCCGCCGTGCCGGCCGACCCGCCGGCCCCGCCGTCCCCGGCTGTCCCGCTGCCGCTGACATCACCACCGGCCCCGCCGGCGCCCCCGGACCCGGCCCCGCCGTACACCAGCCCGCTGCGCCCGCCGCTGCCCCCCGCCCCGCCGGCGCCACCATCACCCGACGTCGACCCGCCGGCCCCACCTTCACCCCCGGCGCCGCCGTTCCCGCCGCTGCCCATCAACCACGCGTTACCGCCAGCGCCACCGGCACCGCCGTTACCTCCGGAACCGGTCGAGCTACTGGCCGCCGTCGCAGTCCCGCCGGCCCCGCCGGCCCCGCCGCTGCCGAGTAACAGGCCCCCGGAGCCGCCCGCGCCGCCGGCCGCGCCGGCACCACCGGCACCCCCGACACCGCCGTTGCCGATCAACCCCGCCTTCCCGCCGGCCCCGCCGGCCTGACCGGCCGCGCCCGACCCGCCGGCCCCGCCACTGCCTAACAACCACCCGGCGTCCGCACCGGCAGCCCCGCTGCCCGCCGTGGCGTCGTTGCCGTTGCCGATCAACGCGCGACCGGTTAAGTCCTTGAACGGCTCGAAAATCGCGCCGTTGGCCGCCGGCTTCGCGCTGGCCAATGCGGAGGCGCCGGCCGCCTCCGCGGCACCGTAGGAAGCCGCCCCGGCGGTCAACGCCTGGACGAACCGGTCGTGGAAAACCGCCGCCTGAGCGCTGAGCTGTTGATAGTCGCGCCCAAACGCCGAAAAGAGCGACGCAACGGCCGTGGAGACCTCATCGCCGGCGGCGGCCAACACACCCGTTGTCGGGATCGCCGCCACTGCATGAGCGGTGTTCAGCGATGAACTTACGCCGGCCAAATCGGCCGCCGCCGCCTCCACCACATCCGGCCCGACCAGCACAAACGACATCAGACACCTCCACCAGCACCCGACCTGACCAGGTACGCAGCCAGCCAGCAGCCACACCATACGGCGACCCGCAGGACGGGATTCGATTTCGGCAATAAAAGTGCACCCAACTTGAAGGCGCTGTTGGGACCGCGTTTTGCGCCGCTCACGAATCCCTTCAAGGGGGCCGGCGGGGGCCCGACGGGGCCAGTGCCGACGGCGGCGTCGGCGCCGGACGCGTCTGCCCCCTCACCGAAGTAACCGGTGAGGGGGCAGGACACTTATTCGGTTAGGGCAACAGGGCCGAGACGGGGTGCGTCACTGACCAGACCGGGTGGGTCAGGTCCTGGGAGTAGTGGTACACCGGGTGGGTCGGCGGCGGCTCCGGGCGCATCCCTTGGGCCCCTTGGCCCGGGTGCATCGGGGCACCGGCCCCGTGCATCTGACCGCCGCCCGGGTTCATACCGGGCTGCCCTGGGGCGGCGTTAGCAACCGCGGTTCCCACGAATGCGCCGGCCAGCGACAGGCCAACCGCGCACAGGAACGCTCGCCGACAAGGTGCGAATCTTCGACATCTCAAACTCCCTTCGTCGGTGTCGGTGCTTCCCTCAACCGAGCCGTCGACGCTGAGGACTTCGGCTCGGCGGTGTTGGGGGCTACCGTCCACCTCCTAGATTGTCATCTGTGATTGACAATCAGAACCGTAGTACGGAGATGAGAGACTGTCAACTCAGGTTGTCAATTACGGGACACGCAGGATCTTGCCAGCCTTTTCAACGAGCGACACCGGTTGCCGTCGCATAGCGTCGGTGACAGGCGATCGCAAGCGCGGCGAAGCCGGGCGCACGGGTAGGGGGCAGCCATGATGGGTGAGGTGAATCGCTCCGCCGGCGCTCCGCCCACTCCCACTCCCATGCCCACTCCCATGGGACGGGTGGCCGCCGCCTGTCTCGTCGGCTCGGCGATCGAGTACTACGACTTCCTTATCTATGGCACCGCGGCGGCGCTGGTGTTTCCCACCGTGTTCTTCCCGCACCTCAGTCCCGGGGTGGCGACGATAGCCTCGATGGGAACATTCGCCACGGCGTTTCTGTCCCGGCCGCTCGGCGCCGCCGTCTTTGGGCATTTCGGCGACCGGCTGGGCCGCAAGAGGACGCTGGTCGCCACGCTAGTGCTCATGGCCGTGGCAACCGTGTCCGTCGGCTTGGTCCCCAGCACCGCCGTCATTGGCACGGCGGCCCCGGTCATCCTGGTCGCCCTGCGGCTGCTGCAAGGGTTTGCCGTCGGCGGCGAATGGGCGGGATCGGTCTCGCTGAGCGCCGAGTACGCGCCGCCGGGCAAACGTGGCTGGTACGGCATGTTCACCCCGCTCGGCGGCGGCACCGCGGCGATACTGAGCAGCCTCACTTTTCTCGGTGTGAGCCTGACCATCGGCGACACAAGCCCGGCGTTCATGCAGTGGGGCTGGCGCATGCCGTTCCTGTTCAGCGCGGTGCTGATCGTGGTCGCCCTCTACGTGCGGCTCAACATCGACGAAACCCCGGTCTTCGCAGAGGAGAAAGCCCGCCACCTGGTCCCCGAGGCGCCGCTCACGGAGGCGTTGCGCCTGCAGGGCCGGGAAATCTTCCTGGCCGCGGGCGGCTTGCTGGGCGGTTTCGGCTTTGGCTACATGGCCAACACCTACCTGACCATGTACGCCCATTCCCAGCTCGGGTTTTCCCGCACTCTGATCTGGACGGTCGGCGCGTTGGGCGGGGTGGCAAGCATCACGTCCGTTGTGTGCGCGGCCGGGCTGTCCGATCGCGTGGGGCGCCGCCGCGTGATGCTGCTCGGGTGGCTGCTGTGTCTGCCGTGGTCGTTTGTGGTGATGCCGCTGCTGGATACCGGCAGGCCCGTCGCGTACGCCACGGCCATCGTGGGCATGGTCGCCATCGCCGGCATCGGCGCGGGGCCGGCGGCGGCGTTCATCCCCGAACTGTTCGCCACCCGCTACCGCTACAGCGGGGCGGCGCTGGCGGTGAATTTCGCCGGCATCATCGGCGCCGCGGTGCCGCCGCTGATCGCGGGCACGCTGCTGGCTACCTATGGCAGCTGGGCGATCGGTGTCATGCTGGCTGCCCTCGCCCTGGCCAGCCTGGTGTGCACCTATCAGCTGCCCGAAACCAGCGGAATCGGGCTTCGATTCACCCGAGGCGCCGATATCCGAGACCAGCCCGCGGAGCTGGAGCTGCCCGGCGGTAGCCGGTAGTTCAGTTGGCGTGCAGGTCCTCGTTCAGCGCGATCCCCTGACCGCCGCGCGCTACCACCTCGACCGCTCCGGTCAAAGAATTGCGCCGGAACAGCAAGTTGCCGGCGCCGGAGAACTCGCGGGCCTTCACCGACTTGCCTTCGGGCGTAGTGACTTTGGTGCCGGCGGTGACATACAGTCCGGCTTCGACGACGCAGTCGTCGCCGAGCGAGATACCCAGTCCCGCGTTGGCGCCGAGCAGACAGCGTTTGCCCATCGAAATGACATCCGTGCCGCCGCCGGACAGCGTGCCCATGATCGACGCTCCACCGCCGACGTCGGAGCCGTCGCCCACCACCACGCCCGCTGAGATGCGGCCCTCCACCATCGACGCGCCCAGAGTTCCGGCGTTGAAGTTGACGAAGCCCTCGTGCATGACGGTGGTGCCCGGCGCCAGGTGGGCGCCCAGCCGCACCCGGTCGGCGTCGGCGATGCGCACCCCGGTGGGCACGACGTAGTCGACCATGCGGGGGAACTTGTCGACGCCGTAGACGGTCACGGGCCCGTGGCGGCGCAGCCGGGCCCGGACCGCTTCGAATCCTTCGATCGCGCAAGGTCCGTGATTAGTCCACACCACATTGGTCAATACCCCGAACAAGCCGCCGGCATTCAGCCCATGCGGCGCCACCAGCCGGTGCGAGAGCAGATGCAGCCGCAGGTAGGCGTCGTAGGCGTCGGCGGCGACATCGTCCAGTGAGCCGATGACCGTGCGGACGGCGATGGTCTCGGTGTGGCGGTCGTCGTCCCGGCCGACCAGCGCGGCCAGGTCGGGGGGCACGTCGGACATCGCCAGTCGCGTCGTGGCGCTGGTGCCCGGGTCGGTCAGTTCCGGTGCGGGAAACCAAGTGTCGAGGATCGATCCGTCGGACGCGAGAGTTGCCAACCCAATACCTGTCGCGCCTGCAGCTCCAGTCACGGCGGCCAGGTTACTTGCCCGCCGAAGGAGCGTGACCCACTACCCTGGGGTCGTGCTGGACTTGCGTGGGGATCCGATCGCGCTGACCGCGGCGCTGGTCGACATCCGCAGCGAGTCGCGCGACGAGGCGCGCATCGCCGACGAGGTCGAGGCCGCGCTCCGCGCGCAGGCGCCCGGCTTCGAGATCATCCGCAATGGCAACGCCGTGCTGGCGCGTACCAAGCGAGACCGGCCGACGCGGGTGCTGCTGGCCGGGCACTTGGACACCGTTCCGGTGGCGGACAACCTGCCCAGCCGCCGCGAGGACGGCGAGCTGCACGGCTGCGGCACCGCCGACATGAAGTCCGGTGACGCGGTGTTCCTGCACCTGGCGGCCACCGTGGCCGAACCGCTGCACGACCTGACGCTGGTGTTCTACGACTGCGAGGAAATCGATTCGGCGGCAAACGGTTTGGGCCGCATCGAGCGCGAGCTGCCGGACTGGCTGGCCGCCGACGTGGCCATCCTCGGCGAGCCCACCGCCGGCTACATCGAGGCCGGCTGCCAGGGCACGCTGCGGGTGGTCGTCAGCGCCACCGGAACTCGCGCGCATTCGGCGCGATCCTGGCTGGGCGACAACGCAATTCACAAGCTCGGTGCGGTGCTGGACCGGCTGGCGGCGTACCAGCGCGCGCAGCGTCGACATCGACGGGTGCACCTACCGGGAGGGCCTGTCGGCGGTGCGCATCGACGGCGGCGTCGCCGGCAACGTGATTCCCGATGCGGCTTCGGTGACGGTCAACTTCCGCTTCGCTCCCGACCGGTCGGTGGACGCGGCGCTGCAACACGTGCACGACGTGTTCGACGGGCTCGGACGTGGCCATCGAGCTCACCGACGCCGCGGCCGGCGCGTTGCCCGGCCTGTCGCAGCCGGCCGCCAAGGCCCTGGTCGAGGCCGCCGGCGGACAGGTCCGGGCCAAGTACGGCTGGACCGACGTGGCCCGGTTCGCCGCCCTGGGCATCCCGGCGGTCAACTACGGGCCCGGGCGACCCCAACCTGGCGCACCGGCGCGACGAACGGGTTCCGGTCGACCAGATCACCGCCGCGGTGGATATGTTGCGCGGCTATCTGAGCGCTACCCGAGTGCCCGGCTAGCGCCCGGCGCTCAGGTGGGTGCGGATGTCCGTGGTGATGCGATCGGGTGGGCAGCCCGCGGCCTGACAGACCCTCAGCACCGTCTCAGCGCAATCCGCGGCGAAAATGCTGTAGACCACCTCGTCAGCCGGAGCGGCCAGGGTCAGCAGTAGGCGCACGTTCGCGCCGTCGGCGCTGACCGCAGCGGCGCCGGCCTCCAGGCGTGTGGCGGTCTGCCGGGGTGGGGCGCTGGTCAACGCGGGGTCGTACCACTCGACCATAAAGCGTTCGGTGGATCCCCTCTTTCCCTTCTTTGCGGTCACCGAGCCGACGCTAGCCGCTGGGTGGGCCCGGCGAACCGGGGTTTTCCCTGAAGTTTGCGGGGTTCAGCCGGTTGTGCAACTGGGCGCGGGAGCGGATGCTGAGTTTGCGGTAGACCCGGGACAGGTTCATCTCCACCGTCTTCGGCGACAAGAACAGCTCGGCGGCGATGTCGCGGTTGGACAGGCCGGCCGCGGCCTTTTCGGCGACGCGCCGCTCGGACGGGGTCAGGGCGGTCCCGTCGGTGGGGGCGACGTTGACGCGGGCCAGGTCGGCCCGGGCGCGCGCCGCCCATAATGGGGCGTCGACGGCCTCGAAGGTGCTCATGGCCTCCTCGAGGGCTTGCGTGGCGACCTGCTTGCGGCGGCCGCGGCGGTGCAGCTGGCCGACGAGCAGCTGGGTGCGGGCCCGTTCGAACGGCATCGGCAGCCGGTCGTGGTGCGCCATCGCCTGCTGGGCGGCGGCGGTCGCGGCGTCCAGATCCCCGCGGGCGGCCAGCAGCATTGCACGCCCGCGAGCGCCGACCGCCAGCATCCACGGCCGATCCAGCCGGGCGCCGTTGGCTTCCAGGGCTGCCACCAGGGGCTCGGCCTCGTCGGGGCGGCCCAGCGCGGCCAGCGCCTCGGTGGCGTCGGGCAGGAAGCCGCCGACCACGATCTCGGTGCCGTGCACCGGGTCGAACGTGGCCAGCAGCGGTTCGAGGGTGGCCGCGGCGGCCTCGTAGTTGCCCAGCGACACCTCCAGGAACGCCAGGCTCGCCGTTGGGGCTCTGGTGAGGAAGTTGATGCCGTGGGCCCGACCGGTATCGATCGCGACCCGGGCCGCGCGACGGGCATCGTCCTCGCGGCCGCAGTGCGCGGCCACCGCGGCCCGACAATCCAGGGCGTCGATAAGTGGGAGCCGGCCGCCGATCTCCTCGGCACGCTGCACGGCGTCCTCGGCGGTGCGAGCCGCTTCGACGTGGTTTCCCAGCCAGAGGTCGACCAACGTGGTGAATCGATCCGCCCACACGACATCGACCTCATGGCCGAGGTCCAGGCAGCGGCGCGAAACCTCGGCCAATTTAATGCGGGCCTCGTGTAGGTCGCCCCGCCATGCGCAGTTGACGGCCGCGACGGCGCTGGCGCGCAGGGTGACCGGTCCGGTGCCGTCGGGGTCCTCGAGTGTCAGCGCGGTCGTCAGGGCCTGCTCGTCGGTGCCCAGCCCGTGCATGAAACTGACATGCACCCACAGCGCAAGCGCCTGGCTGCGCAGGCCGGCGTTGTCGAGTTGGTCCGCGTCGGCGACCGCGCGGGCGCGCATAGTCGACGCAGGCGACCATGTCCCCGGTCACGCCGATGGCCAGGGCCAACAACAGTAAGGCCTGCAATCGCAGCGCCGGGTTGTCGCCGGCCTCGGCGACCGCCCGGGTGAGCGCGTCGACGGCCTGCGGAAAGCGGTCTCCGTAGCCGTCGACCACGCCGCGCAGCATCAGGGCGACCGATCGCAGCGTGCCGGGCTTCAAGGAGTCGATGACCGATTGCAAACGACGGTCGGCTTCGTCGAGCGAGCCCGCCCGGAAGTGCTGCTCGGCGGCACGCAGCAGCCGGAGCGGGTTATCGCCGCCGAGGCTGATGGCCAGGTCGATCAGTTCGGCGGCGGCGCTGGGAGCGCCACGGGCGGTCGCGGCGTCGGCGGCGGCGTCGATGGCTCCCAGGGTGGCCTCGTCGGCGCTGACCGCTGCCAAGGCCAGGTGGCGAGCTTTCAATTCGGGTAGTTCGGTCAGCCCCGCCAGGGTGCGATGCATCGCCCGGCGCTGCGGGGCGCTGGCCTGGCTGTAAACACCGTGCGATAACAGCGGATGAGCAAAGCGCACCCGGCTGCCGTCCAGCACGATAAAGCCTTGGGTCTCAACATCTTCGAGCAGGATGACCACTTGCTCGGCGGTGGCTTGGGTGGCTTGGGCCAGCTCGGCGACGGTGGGGTTGGCCGCGCACGCGGCCGCCAGCAGCAGCCGGGACGTCTCGTCGCTGACGGTGCCCAGCCGGCGGCGGACAAGGTCAATCAGCGACTCTGGCATGTTCAGCCGGCCCGGTGGCAGATGTTCGCCGGTGCTGCGGGCCAGTTCCAGCGCATACAAAGGGTTACCGGCGGAGACCTCGTGGATGCGGGTGATCGCCGGCCGGGTAAGGGTTCGGCCCAGCCGGGCTCTGATCACCGCTTGCAGCGCGCCCAAACTCAGCGGGCGCACCGCGAGCCGGGCCAGCGCATCCTGGTCGGGCAGCTGCAGCCAGGAGGTGTCGGCGCCGTGGGGGTCGCCGGTGCGCGCGGTTGCGACGATCCCGACCGGCCCGGTGAGCCGGCGCGCGGCGAAGGCGATTACGGCCCGGCTGGGGGAGTCCAGCCACTGCAGGTCGTCGATGGCCACCAGCACCGGTGACTGGTCGGCCAAGAGATGGAGCACCGACAGAAACGCCGCGGCGGCCACCCGCTCGTCGGTGGCCGGGCCGTCGTCCCCGCGCAGCAGCACCCGGTTCAGCGCGACTCGCTGAACGGGGGCAAGCCGATCGAGGATCATCGCATCGACATCGCCGAGCAGGTCAGCCAGCACCGCGAACGTCAGCCTGGCCTCTGCGGCGGAAGCCCGTGCCGCGAGCACTCGAAACCCGGAGTCGGCCGCCAGCCGCACGGTATCCGCCCACAATGTGGTTTTGCCGATACCGGGCTCACCCTCGAACACCAATCCGGCTGGGCCGGCCTCGACCCGGGCCAGGAACTCCGACACCGCGCGAGACTCCGTCTCGCGCACACTGGCCAATGCCCGCATGGCCAGCACACTGACAGCTAACAGGCGGTTGGTACCGGGTGTCGGACAAACTCAAATGCGGTTCATATGAAATGTCGTTCTGGACCGCCGAGCGTCACGCCAGCGCGACGCCCGACATCGATGGTCACGCTGACGTGACGCTCGGCGCCAACAAGACCATCACGGCGCCAACAAGACCATCACGGTGTCACGGCGTCACGGTGACGTCGACACTGTCGGCGCCCGCGTTCGCCACGACGGTCAACACCGGCGCGTTGGCCGCCGAGACGACCTGCCCACCGGTGACCGTCACGTGATAGCCGCTCGGATACTGCACCGGCGGCACCGAGATGTTGGTCTGCTCGGTGGGGGAGAAGCGGCCCTGGTGGTCGACCCGTTCGGTCGAGTAGCTGAGCTTGAAGGTGCCCGACGAGAACGACCAGGACTTCGGCGTGCCCGCGATCACCTGGGGGTAGGGCGCGGCGAGCACCGCGAGCTTGGCGGTGTTGACGTTGCTGCCGGTCGGTGGCTGGCTGGGATCGAAGACCAGGGCCTGATCGGTCGGCGACGAGCTCGTCTTGTCGTTGCCCGTATAGGCCCACTCCAGCCAGCCCGTTCGGTCTTGGTCGGCCCGCTGCAACACCCCGGCAAGGTTGGCCAGATCGTTGGTGGCACCGAACTCGGTCAACAGCGCCGGGATGTGGTGGATGCCCGTGTAGCGGCGCGCGTTGTTGAAGACCGCCTGGTCCTGCTGGCTACAGGTGATGTCCTTTTGAAACTCCGATTCGATGGCGCAGTAGTCGTGGAAGGAGAACGCCGTCTTCGGGTCGTTCACGTTGCCGAGGTCGGTGTGGATCACCTCGCTGAACAACACGTTCGGCTCGAAGAACATCAGCGTGGTCGAGTCGGCGCCGCGAATCGCCGGCGCCACCCGGTTGTAGAACGTCCTCAGCTTCGCGTCGTTGAGCAGGCAGCCCACCACCGGGTTCGCGCACGGCTCCCACACCAGACCCGGCCACGGCTCGTTCAGCACCTCGTAGCCGAATACCCCCGGGTTGCCGCGGAAGTAGCCCGCGACGTGCGCCCAGGTGCGCGCGTAGTGGTCCTGCAGCCCGACCCCGTCCGAGGCAGGGGCGTTGCGCCAGAAGGAGTTCCAGGCGAAATCCTGGGCGGGGTTGGCGAAGTAGTTGCCGGGAAAACCCAGCTGCGGGTTGGGCAGCCCCCCGCTTTGCACCGCCCAGGCCGGCGCGCCCTCGCCCTGGAACACCTCGTTGTACATGTCCTGATGGAAGTCGAGCAGGCTGAGGACGCCGTGCGCGGCCAGCGTCTGTACGGTCAGCGCGATCGAGGCGAGGTAGGTGTCGTCGTAGATGCCGGGCTGGGGCTCCACGGCTGCCCAGATGACACCCACCCGCATCGCGTTAAAGCCGTTGGCTGCAAGGAAAGCCGCGTCGTCGTCGCCGAATCCGTCGGCGGAGGGCTCGTACGGCGGTACCTTGTACACCTGGTTGAGCCCGTGCAGGATCACCACGCGCCCATCGACGTCGGTGAACCAGGTGTCCGTGTGACTGAGCGGCAGCACCGGTCCGACGGCCGCGGCCAGCGCCGTTGGCGGGGCGACAATCGACGATGCATCGGTCGCCAGCGCGGCGATCAGCACGGCGGCCGCGAGCAGGCTGGCCGCGCGGGACGGGCGGATACGCATCAAGCCTCCAACCCCCCGGCTGGATTTCAGCTGCTGAAATCACTGGTGCAAAGAGTGAGGCGTCAGAGTCACTCTGGTAACACGATGCGGTTACGGTTCGCCCACAATGCGGCGCGCCTGGGCGGCGGCATCGGCGGCCGCCGCGCGCATCCCGACCGCGGCCAGGTCGTCCGACACCGTGCGCAGCGCCGCGTCGTCACCGGCCGTCAGCGCCCGCGCGTGCGCGAGAGCGAGCCGGCCTACGGCGCAGTCGATCTGGTCGCACAGCCGGGTCAGCGGATCCACCGCACGTGTGTCCCCGAGCCGCACCGCCTCATGCCAAACGCGCAACGCCACCGCCGATTGCCCGCCGCGTTCGGCCATGCGGGCGGCGTCGCGGGCGGCTGTCACCGCGCTGTGTGTATCGCGCACCCCCTTATTGGTGGAAAGCCCCCATGCCCGCGCCACACCGAGCTCCGGGATGAACAGCGCCGACGTGGTGCCGTGTCGGGATTCCGCTCTGCTGAATGCTTTTGCCGCCCCGGCGATGTTGCCCTGCTGGGCCCGCGCGGTGGCCAGCAGCATCAGCGACAGCGGGCCCCACGAGTACCCGGTCCGTGCCAGGGTGGCGGCGGCTGGGTCGAGAAGTGCTGCGGCCCGGTCGAACTCGCCCTGGGCGATCAGCACGTGCGCCAGCAGCACCTCGCCGATCGCGCGGCCCGGCTGCTGCAGTTCGGCGAAATCCATGAACTGCTGAGCAAGTTCGCGCGCCGCGTCGAGCCGGCCCACCATCAACAGCGCGGTGACCTGGCCCAGCCCGATCGTGAAACGCAGCAGCCCGGGGTGCTCGGCGCCCAGCGCTCGCTGAGCCATCGGCTCGACGTCGTCGAAACGGCCCTGCCGCGCCGCACACAGTGCCGCCGAGCTGGCTGCCCAGGCCACCGCCTGGTCGTCGGCCGACGGTGACGCCAGCACCGCACGAGAGATTTCGGCTGCCCGAACGACGTTGCCGGCGTTCATCGCGAAGGTGGCGCTGAGCGCGTCGAGGGTGACGCGCGGGCCCGCGTCGGTGATCCGGTTGCGGATGGTCCGCAGGAACGCGGTCGCCCGCTCCGGCTCGCCGAGCATGAAGAACTGGTTGGCCGCCCGCACGAGCGTCCAGGCAATCAGCTCCGGTTCGCCCAAGGCCGCGGAGTCGACCGGGGACAGCACGGCCTCGGCCTCGCGGCCCCGGCCCTGCTGCGTCAGGGCATTCGCAAGCGCTAGCCGCGCCGCCAGATCGCCGGAGCGCTGCAGCGCGGAGCGGGCCAGTCGTTCGGCCAGCATGAGGTCGCCGAGCCGCAGCGCCTGCTCGGCGGCCTCGATGACCTCCCCTACCGGCTGCGGGGCGTTGCTGTCCACCGCCAGGGAGGCCAGCCGCAGCCGCTCGCTGAGGTGGTCCGACGGCTGCTGTGAGAGCAGCATGACCAGGTCGGTGCGCAGTCGACGTGCGCAGTCGTCGCCGAGCGCGAGACGCGCTCGTTCGGCGAACAGCGGGTGCGCTGTGTAGACCACCGGTTCGTCCCCGCGTGCGTCGCGCACCCGGGTCTCCGCCGCGCCCCAGTCCTGCGCCTGCTGCACCGCGTCGTCGCCGGCCAGGGTGGTCAGATGGGCGAGCGACAGTGGCTCCTCGACGGACAGATAGTCCAGCACCGCGCGCGCCGCGCTGGGTAACTCGGCGATGAATTCGTCGACCTCCGCCGGCGTGGTGGCTTTGCCGCCGGGCGGCTCGATGTCGATCCGATCCAGCAGGCCGTCGGTCCACAGCGCCGCGATCGCCTCGGGCGCGGCCCCAGAACCCGGGTCGCGGGCGCTGACGATCATCCGGGCCGCGCCGGCCAGCGCCAGCTGGTACACGAGGGTGGCCGACAGCATGTCCAGGTCGTGGGCGTCGTCGACGATCAGCAGCAGCTCGCTCTGCTGTGCGTCGCGGATCAGCGATGCCCGGGCCGCCCGCAGCAGCGCGGCCGGCTTCCCCATGTCGTTGATCTCCACCAGCTGGCTGAAGGCACCGAACGGGACCACGCGCTCGGTCGGGGTGCCGGTGACCCAGCGGGTGAGGGTGCCCGGGTGCCGTTGGACGTAGTGTTCGGCGGCCAATCGGGCCAACGTGGACTTCCCGACGCCGTCGGGCCCGAGTACGACGGCCCCGGGTCCGGACTCACCCAGGGCAACGTCCAGCCGCTCCAAAGCGGCCGCATGTTGTGGGACGTTCCAACGAATCGGCACGGCCGGATTTTATTGCGCGCGGTGCGGTTTCTGCGAATGGCCGGCGTGCCTCACCAAATTTGAGCGCGTGGCCGGTGGCGGTGCCTCACCAATTTTGAGCGCGTGGCCCAGAAGGCTTGCCCGATGTGGAAGGCAAGATCGACATGACCGCGAGACGGCAGGTAACCAACAAGCTGCGAACCCAGTACCGCAAGGCATCCAAGGCCGATAAGAGCAAGATCCTGGACCGGGTGGTGGCCACTACGGGGATGGGCCGCTCGACGGCGCGGCGGATGCTGACCGGCCCCAGGCTGCCCGACCCTGCCGATCGGGTCGATGGGCGCAGGTTGCGGCCTCGGCGCTTCAGCGACGACGCCAGGGCGCTGCTGGAGCATGTGTGGGCGTTGATGGGCATGCCGTGCGGCAAGTACCTGGTGGTCATGCTCGACTTGTGGCTGCCGCTGCTGGCCGGCGCCGGTGATCTCGACAGGCCGTTCGCGACTGAGCAGGCATTGGTCGAGCTGAAGGCGATGAGCGCCGCGACGGTGGACCGGTATCTGAAACCGGCCCGGGACAGGATGCGCATCAAGGGCATCTCGACGACCAAACCCTCACCGCTGCTGCGTAACTCGATCAGCATCCGCACCTGCGCCGACGAGGCACCCAACCGGCCTGGGGTGATTGAGGCCGACACCGTGGCGCACTGCGGACCGACACTGATCGGTGAGTTCGTTCGCACGCTGACGATGACCGACCTGGTGATCGGCTGGACGGAGAACTGCTCGATCCGCAACAACGCGTCGAAGTGGATCGTGGAGGGGATTGAGGAGCTGCAGCAGCGGTTCCGGTTTGCCATGGTGATTTTCGATTCGGACTGCGGTGGTGAGTTCATCAATCACGACGTCGCCGGGTGGTTGCAGGCCCGCGACATCGCACAGACCCGCTCGCGGCCGTACCAGAAGAATGACCAGGCGCATGTGGAGTCGAAGAACAACCACGTGGTGCGCAAGCATGCGTTCTACTGGCGCTATGACACCGGCCAGGAGCTGGAGCTGCTCAACCGGCTGTGGCGGCTGGTGTCGCTGCGCCTGAACTTCTTCACCCCGACGAAAAAGGCTGTCGGCTACACCACCACCGCGGCCGGCCGCCGCAGGCGCATCTATGACAAACCAGCCACCCCGTGGCAACGCCTGCAGGCATCGGGAGCGCTTGACAACCAACACCTCTCGACCGTGGCCGCCCGCATCGAGGGCATCAACCCGGCCGAACTGACCCGGCAGATCAACGCCATCCAGATGCAACTGCTCGACCTGGCCAAAACCAAGACCGAAGCCCTCGCTACCGCCCGACACCTGGACCTGGAAGCATTGCAACCGTCAATCAACCGATTGGCCAAAACGAAGTAGTGCAAGCCCCCCACGCGCTCACCATGCGTGAGGCACCAGCCGCCACTTCGCGCTCACTTTTGTGTGAGGCACCTCGATGGCCCGTGGTCTACCTTTGGCGGGTATGCGCGCGATACGCGGTTCGTCAGGTGAGTGGGCGGTTGGCGTGTACTGCGCGGCGGGACCGACGCACCCCGGAACTGCTCGGGCTGGCCGCCGAACTCGGTGCGGCGATCGCTGACCGCGGCTGGACCCTGGTCTGGGGTGGTGGCCGCGTTTCGGCGATGGGTGCGGTCGCTTCGGCGGCGCGGGCGCGCGGTGGCCGCACCGTCGGCGTGATCCCGAAAAAGCTGATGCGCCGCGAGATTGCCGACGAGGGCGCCGACGAGCTGATCGTCACCGAGACGATGTCGGAGCGTAAGCAGGTCTTGGAACAACGCTCGGATGCCTTCATCGCGCTGCCCGGCGGGATAGGGACCCTGGACGAGCTTTTCGACGCATGGACCGCGGGCCACCTCGGCATGCACGACAAGCCCATCGTGCTGCTGGACCGGTGGGGGCACTACGACGGTTTGTGGGCCTGGCTATCCGCATTGGTCGACAGTGGGTACATCTCGCAGGCGGCCATGGACCGGCTCGTGGTGGTCGATAAGGTCAGTGCCGCAGTGGAGGCATGCGCACCTGCGTGAGGTCGGAGAAACAGGCCAGCCAAACACACTAACGGAATCGAGGGATGCCGTGTCCGATCACGACGGTGGCGCGCGTAGAGCCGTCAGCCTGGCCGATGTCGCCGCTCGGGTGCCGGGCGTGCTGGCCGACCTGCCGGTGATCGCGCGCGGCGCGCTGACCGGCCTGTTGATCAAGCCGGACTCCAAGAAGTCGATCGGCACGGTGTTTGCCGACCGGGCCGCCCGCTTCGGTGACCGGGTCTTTGTGAGGTCGGGCGACGTCCAGCTGACCTACCGCGAGGCCAATGCGGCGGCCAACCGGTACGCTGCGGTCCTGGCCGCCCGCGGAGTCGGGCGTGGCGACGTCGTCGCCATCATGCTGCGCAATTCGCCCAACGCGGTGCTGACGATGCTGGCCGCGGTCAAGTGCGGCGCCATCGCCGGCATGCTCAACTACAACCAGCGCGGCGAGGTCCTGGCGCACAGCCTGGGGCTGCTGGACGCCAAGGTGTTGGTCGCGGAGACCGACCTGGTCAGCGCCGTCGCCGAATGCGGGGGCGCGGATGCCGGAGAAAGCAGACAACACGCTGACCGTCGAGGACCTGGAGCGATTCGCGGTGAGCGCTCCCGCCACCAACCCCGCGTCGGCGTCGGCGGTGCTGGCCAAGGACACCGCGTTCTACATCTTCACCTCGGGTACCACCGGATTCCCCAAGGCCAGCGTGATGACCCACCAACGGTGGCTGCGCGCGCTGGCCGTGTTCGGCGGGATGGGGTTGCGGCTGAAGGGCTCCGACACGCTGTACAGCTGCCTGCCGCTCTACCACAACAACGCGCTGACGGTCGCGTTGTCGTCGGTGCTCAACTCGGGGGCGACGCTCGCGCTGGGCAAGTCGTTTTCGGCGTCGAGGTTCTGGGACGAGGTGATCGCCAGCCGGGCCACGGCGTTCATCTACATCGGCGAGGTCTGCCGCTATCTGCTCAACCAGCCGCCCAAGGCGACCGACCGCGCGCATCGGGTGCGCGTGATCACGGGCAACGGATTGCGGCCGGAGATCTGGACCGAGTTCACCACCCGGTTCGGCATTCCGCGGGTCTGCGAGTTCTATGCCGCCAGCGAAGGCAACACGGCGTTCATCAACATCTTCAACATGCCGCAGAGCACCGGCATCTCGCCGCTGCCACTGGCCTACGTGGAATACGACCCTGATACCGGCGCCCCGCTGCGTGACGAGAACGGACGGGTGCGCAGGGTGCCCGCCGGTGAGCCCGGCCTGCTGATCAGCCCGGTCAACAAACTTCAGCCGTTCGATGGCTACACCGACAAAGAGTCGACCGAGAAGAAGTTGGTGCGTAACGCTTTCCGCGACGGCGACTCCTGGTTCAACACCGGCGACGTGATGCAGCCGCAGGGCATGGGTCACGCCTCGTTCGTCGACCGGCTTGGCGACACCTTCCGCTGGAAGGGTGAGAACGTGGCCAGCACACAGGTGGAAGGGGCGGTGGCGTCGGACGACGCGATCGAGGAGTGCACCGTCTACGGCGTCGAGGTTCCGGACACCGGCGGCCGCGCCGGGATGGCCGCGGTCAAGCTGCGCGAGGGCGCCGAGTTCGACGGCAAATCCCTGGCCGACGCGGTGTACGGCCAGCTGCCCGGCTACGCCCTGCCGCTGTTCGTGCGGGTGGCGGAGTCACTGGAGCACACCACGACGTTCAAGAGTCGCAAGGTGGAGCTGCGCAATCAGGCCTACGGCCCCGACGTCGGGGACCCGCTCTATGTGCTGGCGGGACGCGACGAAGGTTATGTGCCGTTCTACGCCGAATACCCCGACGAAGTCGCCTCCGGAAAACGACCGCAGGGCTAGCCTCGGCTTTCGAGCTACTCGGGGGCTACTCAGGGGCAGCGAGCGGGAACTGCTCGCGCAGTACGCGTTTCAGTGCTTTGCCGGTCGGGGTGCGCGGGATGGCGTCGGTGAACACCGCCCGCTTCGGCAGCTTGAACCGCGCCAGCCTGCCGCTGCAGTGTGCCAGGACCGCGGCCTCGTCCAGGTCGGGGTCGGCGCGCACGACCACCGCCAACGGCGACTCGCCCCACTTTTCTGACGGCATCCCCAGCACGGCGGCCTCGGCGATGCCGGGGTGGGAGAGCAGGACGTCTTCGATCTCGGCCGGATAGACGTTCTCGCCGCCGGAGATGATCATGTCCTTGATCCGGTCCTGGATGTAGACGAAACCGTCGGCATCGCGCACGGCCACGTCGCCGGTGTGCAGCCAGCCATCGATGATCGTCTCGGCGGTGGCCGCCTCGCGGTTCCAGTAGCCGGCCATGATGTGGCGCCCCCGCACAAGTATCTCGCCGGGTTCGCCGACGCCGACGTCGTTGCCGTCGAAGCCGACGATGCGTACGTCGGTGTGGAAGAACGCCTTGCCGGTCGAGCCGACGTGCGACACCGCATCATCGGGGCCGATCACGCAGGCCGGCCCGCACGTCTCGGTCAGCCCATAGACCTGGTGCACCTCGATGCCGAGGCCGGCGTAGGACTCGATCAACGACGGCGGGACCGGTGCCGCCCCACTCCAGATCAGGCGCAGTTGCAGCGACTCGCCCAGCTCGGGCTCATACGTCGGCAGCATGAAGTTCAGCATCGCGGGGACGGCCAGGGTGATGGTGACCCGCTCGTCGCGGAACACCTCCCAGATCCGCCTCGGGTCGAAGTGTCGCAAGATGACGAGCGTCACGCCGGCGTAGACGCAACCGACCACGGGTATCAGCGCCCCTACGTGAAACATCGGCAGCGAAATCAGGTAGCGGTCCCGGAACCGGATGTCGACACTGGCCAACATGGTGAGCACCGCCCACTGCACGCTGTCGTGGGTGTGCAGCGCTCCCTTCGGCAGCCCGGTGGTGCCGGAGGTGTACATGATGAACAACGGGTCGTCCCCTTCGGCGTCGACCAGCACCGGAGGATCCGCCGGCGCCTGTTCGACGAGGGCGTCGAAGTCGCCCGCCCACGCCGGGGCGTCGGTGCCGACGCGCAACCAATGGGCCACCGGCAGGCCGTCCTCGCCCCCGCCATCCACGCAGAGGCCGTGCAGGTCGGCGACGACGGCGTCGTACTCGGCGTCGAACACCAGCGCGGTGGCCCCCGAGTCGCGAAGCATGAACGCCAGCTCGTCGGCGACCAGCCGCCAGTTCAGCGGGACGACGACCAGCCCCGCCCTCGCCGCGGCGTAGAACGCCAAAACGAACTGGTGACCGTTGGGCAGCAGCACCGCGACCCGATCACCCTTGGCCAGTCCCAGCCCGGTGAGCAGGCGGGCGGCCCGGTCGACCTGCTGGTTGAGCTCGGCGAAGCTGAACCGGCGGCCGGCGGCCTCGTCGACCAGCGCTTCGAGGTCCGGATTCAGCTGGGCCCGCTTGGACAGATGCGCTCCGACGTTCATGATGTTCCCTTTCGGTGCGGGTTTGGCGTGCTTGCGTGCGGGGCGGCCAGCGTTTCTTTCAGGCCCGCCTCGAAGCATTCCAGCCGCAGGTCGACGTCGGCGACCCGGCGCGCCAGAGCCCTCGAACCGTCAGGTTGAAAGTGGCCTTGCCCCCCTTACTTGCCGTCGCTGAAGGCCTAGCGGAGTCCTTAGCGCCGGTGCCATCGGTGAGTGGCAGAAAGCCTTTGCGGGCGGGCTGGCTGGCTGGTCGGGACGGTTGAGCAGACTCACGGGGGTCACTCGACCGGGTGTGGAGTGGCGTCGGTTAGGCGAACCTGACCCCACAGCCATGCCGTTTCGGCCACCAGGGACACGAGGGTTGCGAGCCCAGCCGCGGTGCCTCCGGGCATCCCTGCGGCAACAGCGATGAGCCCGGTCCCAATCTGCACAACGGCTCCGAACCAGGTGGCCCGGTTCACTCGGATGGTGTGACCTGCCCCGATCAGCAGCCCTTGAGCGGCTGCCATAAAGGCGACGACGAGTGGTGCCGGAATACACACAGCGACCACGGGGATGGCCCGGTGAATAAGAGCTGGCTGTGGTCCGATCAGCAGGGCCAATAGGCGCGCACTCAGGGGAGTTGCCCCGATCAACATGAGCATCGCCGATCCCACGAGCCCTGTACTGATTAGAAACTGCATCATGGTGCGAAGGGGCGTTTTCAAACGGTTGCGGATAACCACCTGCTGGATCATGATCGTGGCATTCGTCACCAGGACGATGATGGCGCTGGCGGCCGCCCAGACGGCCAACGCAATGGCCGAGTCATGGGCCCGGGCGATGATGCCGACAAGACCAAGTCGGGCGCCCCAGACGATCAGCATGACCGCCGCCAGTGGTCGGTAGAACTGCCAAACCTGGCCCAGCGTTTCGCATAAGGGGCCTGTGACGGTTTCGGGACACTCCGACACGCGGAAATGCCTTGCTGCCACCATGATCAGGCCCGTTTCGACCACGACGCCCGAAATGGCCGCTGCACCGGCGAGAATCGGTCCGTCCCAGGCCCAATGCATGCCCAAAGCCAGCACAGCTCCCGTGCCGACGAGTCGTGAAAGTCCGCCGATACCAATAGTCGTCATGCGATCGGCGTGGATGAGAAGGCCTTGAAAATAGCGTCGCCAGCCGATCAGTGCCGGCCAGATCAATAGGAACAACAGCACGGTATGGGTGCGCGCAGCGACATCGGGTTGGAGACCGAGGAGGCGTGCGGCAACCCAGGCAAAGACGGCCGGCAAGGCCAACACGCATATGCCGACCGTCAGCAAAGCCGTGAGCAGCAGGACCAGGCGCCAGAAGGCCTTGCGAGCAGCAGACTTGCCGGCCAGGACATTGGCCGCGTGCAGGACCATGATGATCGGGCTTTCAAATACGACGGCCAAGGTCCGGCCCACGCCGGTCGCAGCCAGGTTGGCCTCGGCAAAGGTGCCATAGCCAAGCCCTATATTGACCAGGGGTACGGCCATCGCCATGGTCACGTCGCTCATGGACAGGGGAATGAACTGACGCCAAAGCGTCAGCAAGCCCGATTGATCAGGCTTTTGACTGTCCGCAGCGTCGATGGCAGGGACGCTCAGGCCGGTGCAAAGGTCAGGTCGGCCGGAGCGCTGGTCCGTACCACGTCCCGGAGACTTTGCAAGCCAAAGTGCAACGGCGATCCAGAATCGGGCATGTCTGGCCCGGTCATGGCGCCGTCGACTAGGTAGGACTTGCCCATCAAGCCTTGTGACCAGCCCAAGACGGCATCCAGCTGCGGCGTCGCCACCCCGGCCATTTGCGCCAAGCTTCGCAGCACCACCAGGCCGAAGGGGATGTCCTCGTGGAAGAATCGGCTGTTCAACTCCGGAATGCGGCCACCGTGCACTTCCCGCATCGGCGTGCGGATGCCCGCATAGGCCGGATTGGTCCGGATGGTTGATGCCAACGTCGAGGTGTCTGCGATCACATCACCGTAGCCGGCCATAATCGACCACTGCAGCGGCAAAACCAACTCCAGGCTCAAGTCCGGATCCGCAGCTTCCAGAGCGGCTTTGATCGCCTGCAGCTCCTGGCTCAGCGCCTCGAGGATATCGGCGGCCTCGTCAGAAAGGCCTTCGTACAACAGCGGGGACTCCGCCCACGGCAATGGCTCGCCATGCCAATCACGGAACAGGGCGTACATGATCCCCGGATGCAGCAACTGGTTGCCAGGATTGAGCGTGATCTGCAGAAAATTGCCCATATCAAACATCGGGGCACCGCTGAGGGCAGCTAACAGGTCGCACACCGGGCCAGCCTGGCCCGGTGTGAGCGTGACTTGGCCATTGGCCTGCTTGGCGCCGAGAACCTTGACCGTTTGCCCCTGCGTTTGCACCTTGCACATCCAGGGGATCGCGACGACGCCAAAATACGTGGCACGTTTCCGATGCCGCGTCAAAGCCTGTTGTATCAACCAATGAAAGCCACCCGCGGCGGGAACGGCACCGATAATGGCATCGGGGCCAAGGTGTGGGACCACTTTCTCCAAGATGTCGGTCTGTATGTGGGTCGGGACGCAGATCAGGACCAACTGGGCATCAGCGACGGCTGCGGCCGAATCCGCCGTTACCAGCGCCGGCTGGCCGATGACGTCCCCATTTGGTGCGCAGACCCGGATACCGCCATGGTTGGCGATCGTCGTCTGCAACGCCGTAGCCCGCTGGGGGCTCGAGACCAGCACGTTTACGGTCACGTCCGGCCGTGCAGACAACAGACCAGCAAAGACATGGCCCAAGTTGCCGGCGCCGCACACGGTCACCGTGAAGGGCTCCCCAGCCCGCTCCGGCCGGCCAATCAGCTCCCAGAGGCTAGGACCATCCGCATCGACCGACAGCATCGTGGCCGGCTGCTGCCAAAAGTACATGACGAGCCGCTGCAACAGCTGGGAGCCCGGCATCATCCGCTCATCGGCAAAGAGCGATTCCAACACCGACTCCGGCAAGTCGATCTCGGCCGCCAGCGCGGCCGCCGTCAAACCGGCTTCCTCTGCAATGGCACGAATGCGGTGGCGCTGATTGCGAGAAGGCGTGAGTTGAGTCAAGACGTTCTCCTACGGGTGCACGACAACGGTCAAATGGCGATGTTTCGGGGACAACGCTGACAATATATTTCCCTACTTTCATCCTCTTAAGAAGAAGAGCGCCGTTCCGCCCGGATAAAAATCCATCACCGGCACCCCGCAACATCCAACATTCCGCGAAAAATCCAGGTTAGTAGCTGAACGGTCCCTCCTTTCCAGTGCTTGTGTGGCGCGCTTGCTTGCCGACGGCCGGCGTTTCTTTCAGGCCTGCTTTGACCGTTTCTTTTCCGCGGTTGCGGTGTCACGATGCCGGGGTTCTGGTATTCGGTTTCGGCCGATCCATTCTTCGATTATTTGAGCTGCCATTCCCGATCCCTCACGGAGTATGGACCTGTGATCTGCTGGGACCTTTCGCACGGTTTGTGATTCGTTCCAGGGTTCGGCCAAGAAATACTCGAGTTCTCCGGATTCGGAAGGCAGTCCCCAGGGTCTTGTGCACTGGAGGAATAGCACATCCGTTTCAAGTGGTCCCCTGTACAGACCCCGGGTTATATCCGTCCACGTCGCCGCCGCGGTGAACTTCGTTACAAGATTACCCGCCTTGTACATCCTCGCTTCGTCGGCGGTTTCGTCCGTAATGTCTCTTACGAAGTCTCGAAGCAGTGAGTCTGCGGCGATATCCTCCGATTCGAAAGTGTCAAGTAGTGCCACGCCACTCAGGTTCGCGTTTTGAATGTCCTCGAAATGCTTTGCCAGGGCATAGGCGACGTTTCCGCCGGACGAGTACCCGGCGAGGACGAAAGGTTTGTCGTCCGCCAGCGTGGTTACTACGTGTGCGAGCAACTCGATTGCGGCTTCGGAGGAATGAGGTAGGGCTTCGCCCTGGAGAAATCCGGGCAGCGGGATAGCCGATACCGGCCTTACCTCTTTGAATTTGGATGCGATACGAAGATATTTGTGCACGCCGGTATTAGGGACTGACGTGCACAGGAATATCAGATGGGGCAAAGAAGGTCCATGAGTAAACGTCGTTGGAGGGGAAGCGATGTGCGGGGGCATGCCGGGACACGATTGGATTGTTGGACGGAGTATCGCTGCCGCTTTCAGCAGGCTCAGTGCTTCCTGTGTTTTTCCCGAGCGAAAGCCCTCTCTCAGTAGCAACCCAAGCGAATCCTCGGCTACGCCAGACCCCGAAGCCCCATTGATCGATTGCGTTGGTTCTCTTAGAGCGACAGGCGAATTACGCGACGCGTCGTACTCACCGGCTTCACCGAGCAGGTCGGCCAAATATGCGACGACCGCTGTCGGGCTGGGGTGGTCGAACACCAGGGTGGCCGGCAGGCTCAGCCCGGTCTGTGCGGACAAGCTGTTGCGGAGTTCCAAAGCGGCCAGTGAGTCGGTGCCGAGGTCTTTGAACAGCCGGTCGGGGTTGAGGGTGGTGGGGTCGGGGTGGGCCAACACGGCGGCGGTGGTGGTGATCACCAGGGTGGTCAAGGTGGCGCGTTGTTGGTTGGGGGTTTGGGAGGCCAACCGCTTAGTCAAGGTGTCGGGGCTGGCCGATGCGGCCTGGGGGCGGGTGTGGGTCAATGCGGACAGGATCGCGGGCAAGGTATTGCGGCGGGCCAACTCGGTCAGGGCCGGTCGGTTGAGTGTGGCGGCGACCAGGGTTGGGTGGTGGTGGGTCAGAGCGGCATCAAACAGGGCCAGGCCCTGGGCGGTGGTGATCGGGGTCAGTCCGACTCGTGTGAGGCGGGCTTGGTCAGCGGAGTCCAGGTGGGCTGTCATGCCTGAGGAGGTCTGCCAGTAGCCCCAGGCCAGGCTGAGTGTATGGCGGTGTTGGCGGTGACGCTGCTGGGCTAGGGCATCCAGGACGGCGTTGGCCGCGGCGTAGTTGGCTTGCCCGGGGGCACCCAGGACGCCCGCGGCGGAGGAGAACACGATAAACGCGTCCAAATCCATATCCGCGGTCAGTTGATCCAGATGACAAGCGCTGTCGGCTTTAGCGCTTAACACGCTATCGAGTTGGTCACCGGTCATTTCGGTGAGCACGGCGTCGTCGAGGATCCCGGCGGTATGGATAATCCCGGTGAGCCGATGCGCGGTGGGGATGGTTTCTAACAGCGTGGTCAATTGGTCAGGATCAGCGGTATCGCATGAGTAGATGCTGACCTGGGCGCCGAGCCTGGTTAAGCGTTGGTGGAGTTCGTCGGCGCCCGCAGCGGCCGGGCCGCGCCGGGAGACCAACACCAAATGCCGCACCCCATATGCGGTGATGAGGTGTTCGGCGAAGACCCCACCGAGCATGCCCGTCCCGCCGGTGATCATCACTGTGCCGTGGGGATCGAGCGTTCGGGCAGGGGTGAGCACGATTTTGCCGGTATGGCGGGCTTGGCTCATATCCCGAAACGCTTGTACTGCTTGGGTCAGGCCGTAACTGGTGGTGGGTAGCGGTGTTGGCCGACCCCGCCAGCGCCGGCATGGATCAACACCGTCTGCCCAGCAGACAGCCCGCCGACCTCCACCAAACCGATATAGGCCGTGAGAAACGCCACCGGCACCGAGGCGGCCTGGGGGAACGACCAGCCCGGCGGGATTGTCACCACCATGTCGGCGTTGGTGATCGCGCTCGGGGCGAACGCGTTGTTGGGGAACAGGCCCATCACCGCGTCACCAGGACGCACGGAACTGACATCAGCGGCGGTTTCGATCACCACTCCGGCGGCTTCTGCGCCCAGGCCCTGGTCACTGATCGCGCCCAGCGCGACCACTACATCGCGGAAATTCAGCCCGGCCGCGCGGATCTCGACGCGGATCTGTCCCGGACCTAACTCGGTGACCGGCTCGGTCGCAACCAACACCAGGTTGCTGAGATCCCCGTTACCGGTGCTGGTCAGCCGCCACGACGAACTCGAGGGCGGCGTCAGGGTGTGGGCGCGGGCGAGCCGGGGCGCATAGACCACGCCGTGGCGCAGGGCCAGTTGCGGCTCGAAAAGCTCGTGTGTCGGGCCGGTCAGGGACGCCAACACCTCGACCAACTCGTTGCTGGTTTCGGCGGTGTTATCGGTGTCGAGCACCCGGATGCGGCCCGGGTGTTCATTGGCTGCGGTATGCAACAGTGCTGAGACCGCCGCGTGCGCCAGATCCGGGGCCCGGTCATAGGTGCTGGTAGCTACCGCGTGGCGGGTCAACGCCACCAGCGGGATCTCCGAGGTCTCGGGGCGGGCCAGCCAGCCTTGCAAGCCGGTCAATACCTGGGCGGTCAAGGCATGCACCCACCCCACAGGATCGATACCTTGGTCGCGGGTTGGGGGCAGCGCCCAGATCACCATGGGGGTGTGGGCCAGATCAGGATGACCCAGCCCGGGGTAGATCGGCGTATCGCGCAGCTCTCCCGGTAGCCACCCGGGATCCTTGGTGACCACCGCCCACTCCGACACGGTCGCCGCTGTGGCCGCTGTGGCCGGCTGCGAGCCAGGGGGTTGAGCAGACCAGGCCAGTTCCCACACATCCTGGCCCGGCCCCGCTGGCCCCGCTGGCGTCCCGGCTGACGGCAGGGCAGCAAGCGAACGCAACGTGATGGTGTCGATGGTGAGCACCGGCGCCCCGGCGGGGTCGGTGGCCTCAAGCCGGAAACTGTCTGTCCCGAGACGGTCCAACCGCACCTGCAACCGGGTGGCCGCGGTGGCGTACAGCCGAACCCCGGACAACGCGAACGGTAACCGCGCTGCACCGTCGGTTTGGGTGGCGTCATCGATGAGCGCGGCAGCCAGCGGGTGTAACGCGGCATCGAGCAAGGCGGGGTGGATCCCGTAACCGGTGACCTCGACACCGGCGGGCAACGCTACCTCGGCGCACACCACCGCAGGGCGGATCGGGTCATGACCCATAGCAGACACACCCCGAAACAGCCCGCTATAGCCCAAGCCCCGGGCGGCCAGTTGGTCATAGAAGCTGTCGGTGTCGATGGGGTCGACCGCGAGCATCCCGGCTAACCGGGCAGGTGTTAACGGCGTCTCGATGCTCAACACCCCGCTGGCGTGCAGCGTCCATGCGCCGCTGGTTCGGGCGTGCACGGTAAAGGCCCGCTTGCCGTGGTCGCCGGGGTGCACGCTGATCTGTAAATCGGTGGGACTGTGTTCGGCTAGCAGCAGGGGGGTGTGCAAAACCAGCTCATCGATGACCGTGCACCCCGCACACTCAGCGGCATGCAGCACGGCGTCAACAAACCCGGTCGCGGGCAACACCACAGTGTTATAGACCTGGTGACCGCCCAGCCAGGCCTGCATAGCTAGCGACAACCGCCCCGAGAAGACCACCTCGTCGCGGTCAGCCAGATCGGTCACCGCTCCCAACAACGGATGCTGCGCGCTGGTAAGTCCCAGCCCGCCAGCGCCGACCTGCGCAGCAGCAGGGGTCAGCCAAAACCGGCGACGTTGGAACGCATAAGTAGGCAACGAAACAACACCGGCGTGGGGGTAAAGACCACGCCAGGACGGGCTATGCCCGCGAACATGCAACCGGGCTATCGCCGTGGCCAACCCATCCAGATCGGGCTGGTATCGATGCAAGGTGCCGATCACCGCCGACTGTGCCCGCCCTGCAACGGCCAGGGCATCGCTGATTGCTGGGGCTAACACGGGATGCGACGACAACTCCACAAACACACACTCAGCACCGGCCAACAACCCTGCGACCCCATCAAAAAACCGGACCGGCTCACGCAAATTGCGGTACCAGTAGTTGGCGTCCATGGTGGTGGTATCTAGCGGTTGATCTGACGCGGCGCTGGCCGTGGTGGCATACAACGGCACCCGCGCCGGCTGCGGGGACAGTCCGGCCAGCTCCTCTAGCAGCCGATCATGTAGCGCTTCGACCTGATGCGAATGTGAGGCACAGTCCACCGCGATAGGCCAGACCTGGACACCGTCACGCTCACAGCCGGTGATGAACTGGCCCATGGCGATCGGGTCACCACTAATGACGGTGTGGCTAGGGCCGTTGACCGCCGCGATGCTCAACGCCGCACCATAGGGGTCTAGCCGCGGGCCCAGCTCCTGGGCACAGAGCAGGACCGAGGCCATCGCCCCGCTGCCGGCTAAGTCGGCTAACGCTTGACTGCGCAGCGCCACCACTTTGGCGGCCTCGTCTAACGTGAGCACTCCCGCGAGGTACGCGGCGGCGATTTCGCCTTGGGAATGCCCGATCAGCGCATCAGGGGTGATCCCGTAAGAGTTCAACACCTGCGCTAGTGACACCATCACCGCGAACAAGACCGGCTGGACCACCTGCACCCGATCCAGCGGCGGGGCCGCTGAACGCGCTCACTGAAATTCCCCACTGACGCTCATCGAAATTCCCCACCCGTGTGGCTCCGCCGAGAAGGGCGGGCCTCCCTCGAAGCTGCTGGTGTCTGACGCCAGTTGCTTCATCGAAGGAGGCCCGCTTTCTCATGCTCACATGGGAGGACGATGTGGAAGTACATGCCCTACGCAAACGTGGTTGGACGATCTCGGCGATCGCCCGCCACACCGGCTTGGACCGCAAGACTGTCCGCAAGTATCTGGCCGGTGACGGCAAACCAGGGGTGCGGGCCCGACCCGACCCAGACCCGTTCGATCCGTTCGTCGACTACGTCACCGCGAGGCTGACCGAGGACCCCCATCTGTGGGCCCGCACCCTCCACGACGAGCTTGAGGAACTGGGGTTCGGCCTGTCGTACCAGAGCCTGACCCGCAACATCCGGGCCCGGGATCTGCGCCCGGTATGTGAGGCGTGCCGTACGGCCACGCAGCGGCCGAACGCGGTGATCCCGCACGCTCCTGGTGACGAAACCCAGTGGGACTGGTTGGAATTGCCCGATCCACCGCAGTCGTGGGGGTGGGGTAAGACCGCGCACCTGTTGGTCGGGTCGTTGGCCCATTCCGGCAAGTGGCGAGCCGCCCTGGCGTCGGCCGAGGATCAGCCGCACCTGGTCGCCGGCCTCGACCGCGTGACCCGCGGTCTGGGCGGGATGAGCAGGGTGTGGCGGTTCGACCGGATGGCCACGGTCTGCGATCCCGGCAGCGGGCGGGTGACCGCCTCGTTCGCCGGGGTGGCCAAGCACTACGGGGTGTCGGTGGCGATCTGCCCGGCCCGGCGCGGCAACCGCAAGGGCGTGGTCGAAAAGGTCAATCACACCGCAGCCCAACGCTGGTGGCGCACCCTGCCCGACGAGGCCACCGTGGAACAGGCTCAGGCCAGTGTGGACCGCTTCGCCCGGGTGCGCGGCGACACCCGCCTGCGCGCCACCGCCGACGGGCGGTCCTCGGTCGCGGTGGCGGCCAAGAACGAGCCCCTGACTCCGGCGCCGGCGCTGCCGTATCCGGTGATCGTGGCCGAGACCCGAACAGCGTCTCGTCAGGCGATGGTGTCCTACCGCGGCAACCGCTACTCGGTGCCCCCGGAACTGGCCGCCGCGCAGGTAGTCGTCCGTCATCCGGTCGGCGGGCAGTTCTGCGACATCGCCACCACCAGCGGGATCGTGGTGGCTCGGCACCGGATGGCCGCTGACGGGCTCGGAGTGATGGTGCGCGACAGCGGCCATGTCATCGCCTTGGACACCGCCGCAATGGCCACCGCCGCGACCATGCGACCGCATCGCCGCAAGGAACGCATCCCACCCGGCCCGGTCGCCAAAGCCGCTGCCGCACAACTACTCGGACTCAAAGATGTCAACCCTGTTGCCGTCGAATCCCCAAACCCCTCAACTGATTCCACCGTCATCGATCTGTCCGCCTACGAGCGGGCCGCCCAGAACAGGACCCTCCAATGACCGCCACCCCGCGTACCCCGAAAACCGCCACCGCAACCACCACCGTGGAGTCACCGTCAGCGGCCGCGAGCCGCTATCAGCAGCTGCGCTCACATCTAGCCGAACTCAAGCTGACCGCTGCCGCCGAAGCGCTGCCCGCGGTCCTCGACCAAGCCAGCGCCGAAGGACTCTCGCTCACTGTCGCCTTGGAGCGACTGCTGGCCGTCGAGGTCGACGCCACCGCCGCGCGCAGGCTGGCCGGGCGACTACGGTTTGCCTGCCTACCCACCCCAGCGACCCTGGCCGACTTCGATGTCGATGCCGCGGCCGGTATCGACCGCAAGCTGATCGACGAACTGGGAACCTGCCGCTACCTCGAATCGGCCACCAACATCTTGCTTATCGGTCCGCCGGGCACCGGCAAGACGCACTTATCGGTCGGACTCGCAAGGGCTGCAGCATATTCCGGGTATCGCACGTATTTCACCACCGCTGCGGATCTGGCCGCTCGCTGCCACCGTGCGGCCATCGAAGGACGTTGGGCCACCACCATGCGGTTCTTCGCCGGACCGACGTTGCTGGTCATTGACGAACTTGGCTATCTGCCGCTGCCTGCCGAAGCCGCTTCCGCGTTGTTTCAGGTTGTCTCCCAACGATATTTGAAGACCAGCATCGTGATCACAACCAACCGCGGCGTCGGATCCTGGGGCGAAATCCTCGGCGACACCACCGTCGCCGCAGCCATGCTAGACCGCCTCCTACACCGCTCGGTGGTCATCAACCTCGACGGCGAATCCTACCGACTCCGCGACCATCACGCCGCCGCCGAAACCCTCCGCAGAGCCACCACCGGCACCCGCCAACCACTACACTGACCGATGCTCACAGGTGAGGAATTTCGGCGAGCACACCTGAGGACTTTCGATGAGCGCGATCACCGCGGGATCCTGGCAGATCACCGCACACACCGACCAGCCCGTCCATGGCCGCAACACCCGGTCACACTCATCGAGCGCGGCGGCAAACACCCGGTGATGCGTGTACAGCTCGGCGGCCATGCCGGGGTATTGGGCGCCTTGGCCGGGTAGGACGAACACGGTTTTACTGTTCGGGCCGCCCAGGTGGTGGTGTTGGGTAAGTCCGGGGTGGGGCCGGCCGGCGTGTAAGGCGTCCAGTGCGTTGAGGAGGTGTTGGCGGGGGTCTGCACTGTCGGCGGGGGCGGTGATCGCCGCCCGGTAGGGGTGTGGGGTGCGGGTGGTGGCCAGGCTGTAGGCCAGGTCAGTGGGATCCAGGTCCGGATGATCTATTGCGTGCTGGTGCAGCCGGGCTGCTTGTCCAGCCAGGGCGGCAGGAGTGCGCGCAGAGATCGGCCAAACATGTAGTGCGGGCGCAGATTCCGCGGACGGGGCCGCGGCAGCGGGTGAAGCCGGCTGTGGCGGGGCTTGCTGGACAATGACGTGTGCGTTGGTGCCGCTGATCCCGAACGAGGACACCGCCGCGGTGTGGGGATGATCGGTGACCGGCCACGGCACCGGCTCAGTGAGCAGCCGGACGGTGCCGGCCGACCAGTCGATATGCGGGCTGGGGGCGTCGACATGCAGCGTGGCTGGCAGCATCTCGTGTTGCAGCGCCGGTGACCATCTTGATGATCCCGGCGGCTCCGGCGGCGGCTTGGGTGTGTCCGATGTTGGATTTGACCGATCCCACCCATAGCGGCTGTTCGGCGGTGTGGGCGGTCCCGTAGGTGGCGATCAGCGCGCCGGCTTCGATCGGGTCGCCCAAGGGGGTGCCGGTGCCGTGGGCCTCGACCGCATCGACCTGGTCCAGACCGATCCCGGCGTTGGCGACGGCCTGGGTGATGACGCGTTGTTGAGCGAGCCCGTTGGGGGCGGTCAACCCGTTGGAGGCGCCGTCTTGGTTGACCGCCGAACCCGCGATCACCGCCAGCACCGGATGCTGGTTGCGGTGGGCGTCGGAGAGCCGTTCCAGGACCAACACCGCGGCCCCTTCGCCCCAGCCGGTGCCATCGGCGTCGCCGGAAAAGGCCTTGCAGTGCCCGTCGGGGGCTAGTCCGCGCTGCCGGGCGAACTCGGTGAATATCGCCGGCGTGGTCATCACCGTGACGCCACCGGCAAGGGCAAGAGCCGACTCGCCGTTACGCAACGACTGACACGCCAGATGGGTGGCCACCAGCGATGACGAGCAGGCGGTGTCGACCGTCAGGGCGGGGCCCTGCAAACCCAACACATAAGCAACACGCCCGGAGGCCACGCTGGTGGACGCACCGGTGAGGCCATAGCCCTCCGCGCCGCCAGAACCCGCCCACGCCGTAGAACTGCGACCACGCTCCCGACGAAAACCCCGGTTTCGGAGCCGCACCAGACCGGCCGGGTCGATTCCGGCGGTTTCCAACGCTTCCCAGCACACCTCCAGCAGCAACCGCTGCTGGGGATCCATGGCCTGGGCCTCGCGCGCCGAGATCCCGAAGAACTCCGCGTCGAACCCGGCGGCATCCGCTACGAACGCTCCCGCGCGGGTGTAGGTCTTGCCCACCGCATCCGGATCGGAATCGAACAGCTCCGCGAGGTTCCAGCCACGGTCGGGCGGAAACTCCCCGACCGCGTCGGTGCCACCGGACACCAGATCCCACAGCGCCGCAGCCGAATCCACCCCGCCGGGGAACCGGCACGCCATCCCCACCACCGCTACCGGCTCGTCCGTCTGCACCCGCGGCGCCACCGTCGACCCCACCGCCGCAGCCGACTCGGCCGATCCGCTCAGTTGCCGGCCCAGATAGCTGGCCAACCCGGCCGGGGTCGGGTAGTCGAAGGCCAGGGCGGGTGACAGTGCCAGCTCGGTGCCGGCCTTGAGCCGGTCGACGAACTCGTTGATCTTCACCGAGTCGAAACCCAGTTCCTGGAACGCGCGCTCGGGGTCGACGTAGTCGGGGCTGGGAAAGCCCAACACCGTCGCCGCCTCCGCACACACCATGCCCGCCACCAGGTCATGTTGCTGCTGGCGGAGTGCGCGAAGGCGTTGGGCCAGGCCCGAACCGGCCTCGACGGCCGCGCCGCTGTCCTGGACGTCAGGGACCACGCGCCGCGCCGGCGGGGGGAGGTGCGCGTCCAGGCGGGTGAACTCATCGTGCTGGTACCGATTCAGGCAATCCCTCCGCCTGACCTTGCCGCTTGTGGTGAGGGGAATCGAACCGGGTTCAACCAGAACAAGATCCGCCACACTCAGGCCGTGTGACTTCGATATCGCTATGGTGACGTCACGCCTGATGGTGCCGAACCTTTGCGCCTCGGCCTCGTCGGATTCGTCCATCTTCTTGAGTTCGATGATGGCGACGAGCGTCTCGACGCCGTCGGCGTCCGGAACGGCTATCGCCACGGAGCGGCTACGCGTGACGTCCCTGATCGTCGCCTCGATGTCATCGGGAGAGTGGTTGCGCCCGTAGACGATCAGAAGTTCCTTGGTGCGGCCGATGACGAACAGCTCGCCGTCGGAGAGGAAGCCCAAATCCCCTGTTCGCAGCCAGGGCTCCGCAGGGGTGCCCGGCGAGGGATCGACAAGCGTTGCGCCGAAAGTTTTTTCGGTCTCTTGAGGCTTCTGCCAGTAGCCGCTGGCGACGTTGTCGCCATGCACCCAGATCTCACCCACCGTTCCGTCCGGATGCTCGGCTCTGGTCTCGGGGTCGGCGATACGCACTGCCGGCGAGCTAGGGACGCCGTAGCTGACCAGCGCTGTGCCTTCCCCGGCCGGGCACGGCTTGGCCTGGCCGGCGGTCAGTGCGTCGGATTCAAAAGATGCGATGACCGGTGGTTGACCCGATTTGACGGACGCCACGTAGATCACGGCTTCCGCGAGTCCATAGGAGGGCCGCACCGCCTCGGGTCGAAGATTGAAGGGTGCGAACCGTTCGGCGAAACGCTTTAGCGTCGCGGGTTGGACGCGTTCGGCGCCGTTGACGAGGGCGTGCACGCCACCGAGATCGAGCCCGGCCAAATCGTCGTCCGTTGTCTTGCGTGCCGCCAGGTCGAAAGCGACGTTGGGCCCTCCCGACAGTGCGCGCGGGCTGGTTGCCAGCAACTGCATCCACCGCGCCGGGCGCTGCAGGAACGAAATCGGGCTGATGAGAACGCAGTGAAATCCTTCGAGAATCGGTAGGACGATTCCCTGTGCCAGACCCATATCGTGAAACAGGGGCAGCCACGACACCACGGTGGCGTCGGGCTGAGCAACCCCCCCGAACTCGGGGTAATAGGCGGCCCTGAACTGCTCGTAATTGGCCTGAATGTTGTTGTGCGAGACCTCGACTCCCGCCGGCGTCCGCGTCGACCCGGAGGTGTATTGCAGATGCGCGATGCTCGACAAATTATCGGCCTCGACGTCGAACTCTTTCCCCGAGCCGTGGTCCAGCGAATCAAGTTCGATGAGTGCTGGCGCGCTCTCGCCGGCGTTGGATTTGATGCACTCGGCGACGACGCCCGCGATAGGGGATGTCGTGAGAACAGAAGAAGGCGACGCGTCTTGGAGGACCGAAATGACGCGCTCATCGAAGGCGCCACCCATCGGAACGGACAGCGGAACCGCGATCTGCCCCGCCTGCAAGGCGCCGAGAAACGCTGCGATGTAGTCGAGTCCCTGCGGCGCGACTATCAGGGTGCGGTCACCGGTTGAGCCGCGAGCCTGGAGCTCCTGTGCGACGTCCAGCGTTCGGGCGTACAGCTGTGACCACGTCAGGCTTTCGGTGACGCCCGCCCAGTCCTTGTCGTAGTCGACAAAGGTATACGCCACGTCATCAGGCCGGAGATTGGCACGTTTCCGCAGTACAGCGGGCATGAACTCCATCACGACTTGACGATGCTCCACACCGGAACCCCCGGAACCATCCATCATGATGCTACAGAGACCGCTTGTGGTGCCGCCAGCTTCTTGCACAGGAGCCCCGCCGAACCCCGAATCGTGGTGATATCGGTTGCGGTGATGCGGATTCCCGTTTCAGCCTTGATCTGAGTGCGCAACTCCTGGTTGCCTAGCGAGTCCAGGCCACCCCCGGCGAGCGGAAGCGCATTGATCTCTTCGCGCAATTTGCCCGTGTCCGTTTGGCCCCTCACCCGGAACCGCTCCACGAACTTGCTGTGCTGCGCGAGCGCCGTGAGCCAGGGCATCTGGGTCACCGGCTCGGGTGGCTCGGGAACCAGCTCCCCGAGTTCGTGAATCCGGTTCAGCAGCAGGGACATATGCGCTCCTGTGAGGTGGGTGGGTCAGCTGGCAGTGGTCGGTGGTCAGGCGCGGGGGAGCTGGGCGGCGTTTCGTTCGGTGCCGTTGGGGTGTGGCGGGTCTGGGGCGAACCCGTTGGGGCGCCGGCATGCGCAGGGCAGCGGTGGTGCAGCGGAGGTCGATGGTCGGCGGGCAAACGATCGGTGTATCGGCGTGGCGGGGCGGGTGCGTATGTGGGTGGGCCACCAAAACCAGCGGCCTAGTAGCGCGGCGATGGAGGGCATCATGAATGAGCGCACGATCAAGGTGTCGAATAGTAGGCCCAGGCCGATGGTGGTTCCGGCTTGCCCGATGATGCGTAGGTCGCTGAAGATGAATGAGGCCATGGTGGCGGCGAATACCAGGCCGGCGTTGGTGACGACGGCGCCGGTGCCGGCCATCGAGCGGATGATTCCGGTTTTGATGCCGGCGTGGATTTCTTCTTTGAACCGCGCGACCAGCAGCAGGTTGTAGTCCGATCCGACCGCTAGCAGCAAGATGACAGAGATCGCCAGGACCATCCAGTGCAGTTGGAAGCCGAAGATGTCTTGCCAGAGCAGTACCGAAAGACCGAACGAGGCGCCGAGTGAGACTAGGACGGTGCCGACGATGGTGATCGCGGCGATCAGGCTTCGGGTGATGATCAGCATGATGATGAAAATGAGTGTGACTGCGGATATTCCGGCGATCATCAGGTCGTAGGCGGATCCGTCGCGCATGTCCTTGGAGACTGCGGCCGAACCGCCGAGGGAGATCTTGGCGCCCTCGAGCGGGGTCCCTTTAATGGCCTCCTGGGCCGCGTTCGTGATGGGGTCGACGCGGGCTATGCCTTCGGGGGTGGCCGGCTCGCCCTGGTGGGAGATGATGAAGCGGGCGGCGTGCCCGTCCGGTGAGATGAACTTGTCGATGCCGCGCTTGAAATCGGGGTTGTCGAAGACTTCCGGCGGTACGTAGAAGGAGTCGTCGTTTTTTGCGGCGTCGAACGCTTGGCCCAGCGCGGCTGAGTTTTGGCTCATCACATCCATCTGGTCATACATCGAGGACATCGAGCTGTGCATTGCCAGCATCAGGGACCTCATCGTTTTCATGGTCGCGATCTGCGGCACGAGTTGAGCGCGCATTTGGGGCATTAAGATATCTAGGTTGTCGAGTTCGTGGGATAGGCCGGTGAGTTTTTCGGCGATTTGATCGACTCCGTCGAGTGCATCGAATATTGATCTGATCGACCAGCAGACGGGAATGGCGGAGCAGTGTTTATCCCAGTAGAAGTAGCTACGGACCGGCCGCCAGAAATCTTCAAAATTTGCGATATTATCCCGCAATTGATCGGTGACATGCATCATGTCGCGGGTGAGTAGGTCCATATGGTCGGTGGTCGTGACCATCTCGCCCATGATGTCGTACATGTGCTCCATCGTGTCGATCGAGACTTGCAACGCATCCGCCTGCTTGAGCATGTCGGCCATACGTTCGTGCATGTACTGCTGGTTTTCGGCTTGCGTGGTGTTCTGGATGCTGATCAGGAATGGGATGGATGTGTGTGCCAGCGGGGCCCCCAACGGCCGGGTTATCGACTGGACACGGGCGATACCCGGGACGTGGAAGACGGCCCTGGCGATTCGGTCCAGCACCACCATGCCCGCGGGATTACGCAAATCTTGATCGGTTTCGACGAGCAGCAATTCCGGGTTCATCCGGGCGTTGGAGAAGTGACGCTCCGCGGCGGCATACCCGATATTCGAACCGGTGGTGGCCGGCAAATACTTACGAATGTCGTATTTCGTCCTGTATCCGGGTAAAGCGACCAGCCCGATCAACGCGATCACGATCGTGGCGATCAGAATAGGGCCCGGCCAGCGGACGATCGCGGTGCCCACCCGGCGCCATCCCCGAGTCTTGATCGTGCGTTTGGCATCAAACAAGCGAAAGGAACTCCCGATCACCAGGACGGCCGGACACAGGGTCATCGCGGCGAACACCGCGACCAGCATTCCCACCGCGCAGGGCCCGCCGAGCGTCTGGAAATACGGGAGCCGGGTAAAGCTCAAGCAATACAGCGAACCGGCGATGGTCAACCCCGAGCCCAGCACCACGTGCCCCGTCCCGCGGAACATGGTGTAAAACGCTGTTTCGCGGTCCTGCCCGAGTCCCCTGGCTTCTTGGTAGCGCCCGAGGACGAATATCGCATAGTCCGTCGACGCGGCGATCGCCAATAGCACCAACAGATTGGCTGCGAACGTCGAAATGGCGACTATGTGGTGCCAGGCGAGGAAAGCGACGACACCTCGGCTGGCTAACAGCTCGAGTCCGACCACGAACAAAACGAGCGCTACGGTCACAATCGAGCGATAGACCCAAAGCAGCATCACAAAGATCACCAGGAAAGTAATCGCCGTGACCTTTTCGAGGCTGTCGTCGCCAACTATCGACTGATCAGCATAAACCGCTGCCGACCCGGTCACATAAGCCTTGACTCCCGGCGGCGGCGGCGTCGAACCGACAATTTTGCGGACCGCCGCGACGGACTCATTGGACAAGCTCTCACCCAGATTGCCACTCAGATACACCTGAACATAGGCGGCCTTGCCATCGGGGCTTTGCGAGCCGGCCGCGGTCAGCGAATCACCCCAAAAGTCTTGAACATGCTGAACATGTTTCTTATCGTTCGAAATGGCTTGGACTAACCCGTCATAGAAATGGTGGGCATCGCCTCCGAGCGGCTGATTACCTTCCAAAACGATCATGATCGCGCTATCGGTATCGAACTCGTTGAACACCTTGCCGGCGCGCTTCAGCGCCTGCATCGACGGCGCATCCCAGGGACTCGAGGCGGTGGCGCGTTCTTTTTCGACTGCACCCAGCGACGGAACAAACACCGCCAGGACCACGACCAGCCCTGTCCAAAACACGACAATCGGCACCGCCAACCTATGCACCACACGCGCGAACACCGGCGCCTTCGGCAGCTGTTCAATCTCAATCGTGCCATCGGTCATCGCGACCTCAGCCGACGATGGGCTTGGCAGGCTCAATTCGTTTCGTACCTTCCACTTTCAGGCAAATCTCTTGAAGCGTTCGCGACCCACAGATGGATGTCCACCGCGTCCCCAATGCACCAAAGATTTTTTGCGGTGGTCCTAACTGCCGCTCGTTCGTCGATGGCAATCGAGGCGCGTTGCCGCGCGTGACAACGACTGCAACATGGGCAATTAGAGCGACCGGCCAACCCGAAGCGGCAGGAGAGTCGACATCATCCTGCGGCGTCGGAGGCCATTCTTCATGGAGGGTCGTATGGAGGCAGTCTCAGTCGATGCCGTACCCATCCACTGGTGAAATAGCGGGATCGCGCAGTACCGCTGTCGGTGCGCGACCCGCCGTTCAACTGATGCACCAACGCGTGCGGCGCGATCAACACGCGCTCCCACACCGCGCTATCGCGCGAATTCTGTATTCCCAACGCCTTTGCGGCGCGACATAACGCATCGCCCAACTCGCCAGTCAGCAGGTGACGTAGCGAGTCAGCCCCTTGCTGCGGCTTGGCGATCATCCACGAATGCGACCCCCTGAGCCGATACAGCGACCCGCCTGCGTCCTCTGCGACCTCGCATGCACTCACAAACGGCACGATGTAATCGTTATCGCCATGCACAACCAGGGTCGGAACCCCACGTTCACGCATCGTGTGAAGCAGCGCGGTTGAATCATCCGAATGGAGCATCGCCAACGCCGCCCGAACCGGCCCCATCGGATGGCGAAGATTGCCGAATACAGACTCCGCGAGCGTCCACGCGAGCCTGACCCCACCTCCGCCGTGACCACGCAGCATGGCCCGAATCGCACCAACCGCTGTTGAGGGCTCGGCCATGGCGGCCAACATCTGATCGAACGACGCCCCGGCCGCGGCGTTGAACAACACAGCGGCCAGCACCCTGTCAGGCGCCCGCGCCGCCAGCTCGATCGCTATGCGACCGCCCATTGAGTGCCCGGCGAGCACCGCCTTCTCGATACCAAGAACATCGAGGGTGCGGAGCGTCAACGCAGCGAAGTCGGCGAGACGTGCTTTGTTCGGGTGGAAATCCTGGGTATCGCCATAACCCGCGGCATCGACCGCGACAACGAGAAAGCCCATACCAGCCAAGCGACAAAGCATCTCCCGGTACGCGCGCTGGTTCAATGCCAACCCATGAAGAAACACCAAGGGCACGCCCCGGCCGCCTACCGACACACCTACCCGGTGCCCATCGGCGAGCTCAATAGCATGATGCGCCAGGCTGACTCGCCGTCTGGCCTGTTCGTCCATGCAGGATTCAAGAGATAAAATTTGAGCCACCATCATCAAGACGCCCCGGCACACGTAGTCGGAGCCATCGCGGCGATCCGGCGATCCGCCTGCCCCACGACGCCCCGCTCGATGCCGACGTCGTCGCGCAACAACCGGGTCGCAGTGTGCCGCGGCCAATGCGGGTCGAAGCCAATCCAGCCCTTGCAGGTGTCAGGCTCGTGCCCGAGCTCGCTTGGCGGCAGCGTCAAGCCGGCGCAGTAGGCGTAGGTGGATTCACCAGCGGAACATGTTGGCGCACTATCCTTTGCACTTGCAGAGGCTGTGATTCCATCCCTGACCCGGAAGCGCGTAGTCATGACAGATCGCCATTGGGGTTGCGCTCAGGAGATGACGGCGCTGCCGAAAGTGCTGCCGAATCATGACTCGTTTCCGGGATTCTGGATAGTTGATCAGAGTTCGTTGCGCACCTGACTAACACCTCGACGATGCCCGCGGCCTTGCGCAGGTCGCCTGCCCAGGGTCGACTGCTCGACAGGGCCTCGGGGATCGTCATTGTCGCCTCAGGCTTCCGCTAAGTGATCGCCACGGCTAATATCGCGACGGCGAATCCAGACGGTCATTATTGACGCGACCAATCATTACGGGCGGGCCTTGCACAAACCTTGCATAAACATTGCAGGTCATTGAGTCCCTCCTTGTGTGCGGCATGAATCGCGCCAACTAACTACGGGTTGACCGCCCGTACCGGGGCGTAAGTGGAGTCTGCTGAATGGACAGGTGACACCCGAGATCGCTAGGCCCCCGTAAAACGAAGAGTGGGCTGTCCTGAATTGTGTTTCATGACTGTCGAGTTGGGGTCACAGCGCGGGCTGGGCGGCGCGCTGTGCGTAGCTTCGCAGGTTGGACCGCCCGCGAGCGATCGCCGCGGTGATGCCGAGTTCCGTCGGGGAGCTGAGCTCGTCGCAGCGTTCGGTGCCCGGGCGCTCGAGGAGGACGCGCAATCGGGCCTCCCGCAGCGGAGCGGGCTTACCGGCCTTGATGACCGCGCAGTGCAGCATCAGGGCGTCGTCGTCGGCGCCCAGCCGGACCAACATCCGGGTGATGTAGCGCAACGAGATCCATTGCCGGGTCCAGTCGCCTTGCCGATCCCAGTCGTCAAGAACCTCGAGGAACATCTGTGCTGCGGTTGCTGGATCGCCGTGCATCGTGCGGGTGGACGCGGCCTCGAGCAACGCGATGCCGCGCCACCAGGAGTTTTGCACGGTCTCGGCCAGCCGGGCCGCCTCGGCGAACAGCGTCAACGCACGGGCGGGTTGGGATTTTTTGAGCACGTGGCCCAGCCCGACGTAGGCCACCGTCCGCGCGGTGGGGTTGCCGGTGGCATCGGCGACGTGCACCGCCTCCTGGGCGTTGCGCAAAGCGGTACCTGGCACCCCCAGCGCGACATTGCACATAGCGGACCAAAACGCCGTCCACACGAGCCGGATTTGGTCGCCATCGCGCCGTGCCCGCGCGGCCTCGCGCTCCCAGTACACCGCGCCGCGCTCCGCGGCGCCGCCCAAAACGGCCAAGTCGACCAGGACGTCACCCGGGTAGGACAAACGTGCGCTACCGGGGCCGGGAACCCGCCCGTTGGCCACTGCGGCCAACGCGCGCAGCCGCGATAAATCACCGCTGAGCCAGGCGCCCCGCGCGGCGGTACCGACTGCCGCGGCGAACAGCCGGTGATTGGGATCGGCGACGGCAACCACTCGCTCGGCCCAGCCGGTCACCTTGTCGGGCCCGATGCGCTCGCTGACCAGCGCGGCTGACGCGGTGACCAGTCGCAGCGCGAGGTCGATGTCGTCGTTGGCCATCGCGTGCTCGAAGGCGGTGCGCAGGTTGTCGTTGTCGGGCAGCATCCGCTCGACCCAGTCGCGCTCGTCGACACCTTGCAAGCCCGCCGCGGCGCGCTCGGCGAGCTCAGCGTAGTAGGCGGCGTGTCGCATCGCGTAGCAGGTGTCGGTGCCGTGCTCGCGCAGGCGTCCTCGGCCGAAGGCCCGCAGGGTTTCCAAGACGCCGTAGCGCGTCCGGTCGGTGACGCTGTGCACCATCACCATCGACTTGTGGACCAAACCGGCCAGCAGTTCCAGCGTGTCGTCCTCGCAGTCGCCGTCCGCCCCGCACACGCCATGGGCGGCCTCGAGGTCGAGGCTGCCGGCAAACACGCTCAGGCGGATGAACAACGCCTGCTCGGAGGGAGTGAGCAGCCCGTACGACCACGCGATGGCCGAGGTCAGGCTCTGCTGGCGGGGAAGCACACCGCGCACCCCGCCACGCATCAGATGTACCTGGTCGAGCCGGCGGACCAGGTCGAGACTGCTCATCAGCCGCATCCGCGCCGCCGCCAGCTCGACACCGAGCGGCAAGCAATCCACCCGCCGGCAGATCTCGGTCACCGCGCCCACCGGCTGGTGATCCAGATCAAAGTCAGGCCGGCTGGCCCGGGCCCGATCGGCGAACAATCGAAGGGCATCAGCCAAGGGCAGCGGCGGCACAGTAATGATGCGTTCACCCTCGATGCCCAACGGTTGGCGGCTGGTGGCCAGCACCGACACCTTCGGGCAGTGGTCCACGATCTGCTCAACCAGCTGCGCGGCCGCTTCCACGACATGCTCACAGTTGTCGATCACCAGAAGGACTTCACGCGCCTGCAAATACTCGATCACCGAGTGCGCGACGTCCGGGCCGTGCTGAAGCCACAACCCCAGGGCTGCGGCCACGGCGTGGCCCACCGCCTCACCGTTCTCCAAGGGCGCCAGTTCACAGATGTCCACTCCGTCGCCGAACCGCTCGGCCTGGCCACGCGCGATCTCCAGCGCCAGCCGGGACTTGCCGACACCGGCGACCCCGGCCGGCGTCACCAGCGGGCCCTCACCCAACGCCGTGACGGCCTGCGCCACCTCCTGCTCGCGGCTGACGAAGCTGGTCTTGCGCCGCGCCAAGGCAGGATGCGGGCCCGGATGCGGGCGACTGAACTTGGGCGCCACCGTCGCGCCCCGCGGTGACCCGGGAAAACCGTGCGGTGATCCGGTAGAACCAGGCGGTGATCCTGCGGTGGCCTGGGCTGGGTGACCCTGTTCGGGGTTGCCGACCAGAATCTGGTGATGGATCTGCTGCAGTGCGGGCCCCGGGTCAAGGCCGAGTTCCTCGACGAGCCGGCGGCGCATCTGCCGGTAGGTGCCCAGCGCATCGGTCTGTCGGCCACAGCGGTATTGCGCCACCATCAGTTGGCCGGCCAGGCGCTCGTCGAGCGGGTGAGCCGCCAGCGCCGCGGTCAGTTCCACCAGCAGTTCGCCATGCCGTCCGGTGCGCAATGCGGCGTCGTTGCGATCAAGGGTCACCGCAAGCCGCTCGGCGAGCAGCGTGTCGCGCAGCGTATTGATCCACGGGGTTTCCAGCGATCCGAACGGTTCACCACTCCAGGTGGCCAACGAGCGATCGAACAACACGGTGGCCCCTTCCGGATCTGCGGTGGCCCGCGCCTGGCGCGCCCAGTGCCGGAAGCGCAGCAGGTCCACAGACAACGGATCCGCCTGCAGCGCATAAGCGCCGGCGGCGCGCTCGATCACCACACCCGCGGTGTTGGCAAACAGATTGCGCAGCCGCGAGACATAGCTGGCCAGGGTGCTTCGGGCTGACGGCGGCCGATCCGCCCACACCCGATCCACCAGCTGATCCAACGGGACCCGGAAATTCACATCCGCGAGCAGCGCACCCAATACGCACCGCTGACGGGCCGGACCGATGGGCAGCCGTCGTCCGTCTACCTGGGCCTCCACCGCGCCAAGCAACCGGAAGTCGACGGTCATCCGGTACACCTTCGTGTAGATGCGCGGCATGCGGGTCTGTTCGTGCGAATTCGGCAAACCGGCTCGGTGGCTGGCGTGGTCGAGTAGGATCCCGCCGAATTCGACCGGGGTCAACCTCCGAGGTTGGCCGCAGTTGAAACCCGGGTTTTGCGGGCATGGGCTAGCTACCGGGCCCAGCAACCCATCCACTCGGGCCAACTCAGCAGGCAACACCAGCAGTTGGCCTCGATCGCGACTCTGAACCGCGGGCTCCACCGTGACCCGGCAGTATGGACGCGTGCAGTCAACGCTGTGCGGCCGCCCGGTCGCAGCGATCGCGCCCTGATCATGGCGATCGTCAACCGCACCCCGGACTCCTTCTACGACAGGGGTGCGACCTTCGGCAACGAGGCCGCCCGGGCCGCCGTCCACCGGGCCGTCGCAGAGGGCGCCGACGTCGTCGACGTCGGCGGCGTGAAGGCGGGACCCGGCCAGAGCGTCGACGCGGACGCCGAGATCGCTCGGGTGGTGCCCTTCATCGAATGGCTGCGCGGCGCCTACCCGAACCAGCTGATCAGCGTCGATACCTGGCGATCCGGGGTGGCCAGGCTGGCCTGTGCGGCGGGCGCGGATCTGATCAACGACACCTGGGGCGGCATCGACCCCGCCATCCCCGAGGTGGCCGCCCGAGTTCGGCGCGGGCCTTGTGTGTTCGCACACAGGTGGCGCGCTGCCGCGAACGCGTCCGTTCCGGGTGAGCTACGGTACGACTACCCGCGGTGTGGTAGACGATGTGATCCGCCAGGTCACCGCCGCCGCCGAGCGGGCGGTAGCGGCCGGAGTAGCCCGCGACCGGGTGCTGATCGACCCGACGCACGATTTCGGCAAGAACACCTTCCACGGGCTGTCGCTATTGCGCCATGTGGACGATCTTGTTAAGACCGGGTGGCCCGTGCTCATGTCATTGAGCAATAAGGACTTCGTCGGGGAGACTCTGGGCGTGGATTTGAAGGAACGGCTCGAGGGAACACTGGCGGCCACCGCGCTTGCGGCGGCGGCCGGAGCCCGCATGTTTCGGGTGCACGAGGTCGCGGCGACCCGGCGCGTGCTGGAAATGGTGGCCTCGATCCAGGGAACGCGTCCACCGGCGCGAACCGTGAGGGGACTGGCATGACTGCATCGGAGGTCCTGGCCGCGCTGGCCGGCGACACCTGGCTGGCCGACCGCAGCTGGAACCGTCCCCGCTGGACGATCGGGAATTGGAAGCGGCCAAAGCCGGGGCGGACGATCTCGGTGGTGCTGCCGGCCCTCAACGAGGAAGACACCATCGAATCGGTGATCGACAGCATCTCGCCGCTGGTCAGGTTCCGACCGCTTCGGTGGCCTGGTTGACGAGCTGATCGTGCTGGACTCCGGCTCCACCGACGACACCGAGATCCGCGCCATCGCCGCCGGCGCCCGCGTCGTCAGCCGCGAACAGGCGTTGCCCGAGATCCCGCCGCGACCCGGCAAGGGCGAGGCGCTGTGGCGCTCACTGGCGGCCACCAGCGGCGACATCGTGGTGTTCGTCGACTCCGATCTGATCGACCCGCACCCGATGTTCGTGCCGTGGCTGGTCGGCCCGCTGCTCACCGGCCACGGCATTCACCTGGTCAAGAGCTTCTACCGACGGCCGATCAATGGTCGAGCGACGTCGGAGGCGGCGCGGGCGCCACCGGTGGCGGGCGGGTCACCGAGCTGGTGGCACGGCCGCTGTTGGCGGCGCTGCGGCCCGGAGCTGGGCGGCGTGCTGCAGCCGCTCGGCGGCGAGTACGCGGCCACCCGGGAACTGCTGACTGCGCTGCCGTTCGCGCCGGGCTACGGCGTGGAGATCGGCCTGCTGGTCGACACCTTCGACCGGCTGGGCCTGGACGCGATCGCCCAGGTCAACCTGGGCGTGCGGGCGCACCGCAACCGGCCGCTGGACGAGTTGGGCGCGATGAGCCGCCAGGTCATCGCCACCTTGTTCGTCGCGCTGCGGCATCCCCGACTCCGGCGTCGGGTTGACCCAGTTCTTAGCCGAGGACCCCGATGGTGACGGTCTACACCCCGCACACCTTGCCGGTGTCGCTGGCGGACCGGCCGCCGATGAACCGGGTGCGGCCGCGCTGATCGCTGCAGTGTCGGCGCGATAAGGCAATATCGACGCCGTGGCGTTGGTGTTGCTGTACCTGGTGGTGCTGGTCCTGGTGGCGATCGTGTTGTTCGGCGCGCCAGCCTGCTGTTCGGCCGCGGCGAGCAGCTGCCGCCGCTGCCGCGGGCGACTACGGCGACGGTGCTGCCCGCGTTCGGCGTCACCGGCGCCGACGTCGACGCCGTCAAGTTCACCCAAGTGCTGCGCGGCTACAAGACCAGCGAGGTGGACTGGGTGCTGGACCGGCTCGGCCGTGAGCTCGAGATGCTGCGTGGCCAGCTGGCGGCGATCGAGGCCTCGCCCGAGGGCGAAACCGAACCCGACGCGCGGGAACTTCAGGACGGCGAGGATCGTCAGGACAAGATGTGAGCGACGACGGGCTGGTGCGGTGCGGCTGGGCGGATGGACGGTCGGGGGCCCGACGCCGAGCTGTACCGCGACTACCACGACCAGGAGTGGGGCCGTCCGCTGCGCGGCGGGGTGGCCTTGTTCGAGCGGATGAGCCTGGAGGCCTTCCAGAGCGGCCTGTCGTGGCTGATCATCCTTCGCAAGCGGGAGAATTTCCGGCGCGCCTTCGCCGGGTTCGACATCGAAAAGGTCGCCCGGTACACCGATGCCGATGTGGAACGGCTGCTGACCGACGAGGGTATCGTCCGCAATCGCGCCAAGATCGAGGCGACAATCGCCAACGCGCGCGCGGCCGCTGACCTCGGGTCTCCCGAGGACCTGTCCGAGCTGCTCTGGTCGTTTGCGCCGCCCGAGCGGCCCCGGCCCGCCGACGGGTCCGAAATCCCCTCGGCGAGTGCCGAATCGAAGGCCATGGCGGGTGAGCTGAAGCGCCGCGGGTTCCGCTTCGTCGGGCCCACCACCGCTTATGCGTTGATGCAGGCTACCGGGATGGTCGACGACCATATCCGCGACTGCTGGGTGCCCGCCGCCCGCTGACGGGCACCAGATACCGGGTCTTTGTGCACCTAGTGACCCCGATAGGGAACAATGGGGGAGTGATTTGGCAGTTCACCCATGTCGGGTACTCGGCTGGGAATGGAGCACTCGATGGCGGCGATGAAGCCCCGGACCGGAGACGGTCCTCTGGAAGCAACCAAAGAGGGGCGCGGCATCGTGATGCGGGTACCACTCGAGGGTGGCGGGCGACTTGTCGTCGAGCTCACGCCCGACGAAGCGGCCGCGCTGGGGGACGAACTCAAGGGCGTGACAGCTAAAACCAGGCGAGCCCAGCCCCAACCGCGAGGTGTTACGGCGCAAACCTTGCGGTAGATGTCCAGTGTCTGCTCGGCGATTTGGGCCCAGGAGAATTGCTCGATGCAGCGCTGACGTCCGGCATGACCGTAGCGCTCTGCCTTTCCGGGATCGGCGATCAAGTCATTGACCGCCTCGGCCAATCTGGCCTGATAGCCGCTGGGGTCGGCGTCGTAGTGCACCAGCAGTCCCGGTCACTCCGTCGGCGACCACCTCGGGTATCCCGCCGACGTCGGAGGCCACTACCGCCGTCGCGCAGGCCATTGCCTCCAGGTTCACGATTCCCAACGGCTCGTACACCGACGGGCACACGAAAACTGTCTGCTGCCGAAAGGATTTCGCGTAGCTTCCCGATGGGCAGCATTTCCTGGACCCAGAACACGCCGGTCCGATTGCGGGCGAGCCCGGCTACCGCGGTCCGCACTTCTTCGGCGATCTCGGGGGTATCGGGAGCGCCGGCGCACAACACCAGCTGCGCTTCTGGGCTGAATTTGTGCGCGGCCGCCACCAGGTGGGCCACGCCCTTCTGCCGGGTGATCCGCCCGACGAACGCCACGATTGGCCGGTTCAAATCGACCCCGAGCTCGGCCAGCACCGACCCGGTACGCACCGGCCCCGCCGGATACCACACGTCGGTGTCGACGCCGTTCCGGATGACGTGTACCAGGCTCGGGTCCAGCGCGGGGTAGACGCGCAGCATGTCCTCGCGCATGCCACAGCTGACCGCGATGACGGCGTCGGCGGCCAGCACCGCAGTCTGTTCCACCCAGCTCGACACCCGGTAGCCGCCGCCGAGCTGCTCGGCCTTCCAGGGCCGCATCGGCTCGAGCGAGTGCGCGGTCAGGACGTGGGGAATGTCGTAGAGCAGTGCGGCCAGATGCCCGGCCAGACCCGTGTACCAGGTGTGTGAATGCACGACGGTGGCCGCCGAGGCGGCATTGGCCATCACCAGGTCGGACGACAAGGTCGACACCGCCGGGTTGGCGCCTTGCAACCGAGTGTCGGGTTGATGGGCGAATGCGCCCGGGCGGGGCGCACCCATGCAGTGCACGTCGACGGCGCACAGCCGGCGCAGTTGCGCGACGAGTTCGGTGACGTGTACGCCGGCTCCGCCATAGACCTCGGGTGGGTACTCCCGAGTCATCATCGCCACCCGCATACGGTGCACCGTAGTTCGGCGACGCTGCGGCCCGCGAGGCGGGCTGAGCAGGAGCACCCATACGGGGAATTACTGCGCCAAAAACGACGCAACGGGTTGAAATCCGGCGGATTTATCCGCCCGCTGGACGTGAGTTGCCCTGGCAGCGGTTCGCGGGTGCCGATAGGTTTGACCCATGAGGGAAGCACCACACGTGCTGGGCATTGTCCTAGCCGGCGGTGAGGGCAAGCGGTTGTATCCGCTGACCGCAGACCGGGCCAAGCCCGCGGTTCCCTTCGGTGGCGCTTATCGGCTCATCGATTTCGTGCTCTCCAACCTCGTCAATGCCCGTTACCTGAGGATCTGCGTTCTCACGCAATACAAGTCGCATTCATTGGACCGCCACATTTCGCAGAACTGGCGGTTGTCCGGCCTGGCCGGCGAGTACATCACCCCGGTGCCGGCACAGCAGCGCCTCGGCCCGCGTTGGTACACGGGCTCCGCCGACGCGATCTATCAGTCACTCAACCTGATCTATGACGAAGACCCGGACTACATCGTGGTTTTTGGCGCCGATCACGTCTACCGGATGGACCCCGAGCAGATGGTCCGGTTCCACGTCGACAGCGGGGCCGGAGCGACGGTGGCCGGCATCCGGATGCCACGTTCCGAGGCGCACGCGTTCGGCTGCATCGAGTCCGACGATTCCGGCCGCATCCGCCGCTTCCTGGAAAAGCCGCTGGAGCCGCCCGGGACCCCCGACGACCCCGATACGACGTTCGTTTCGATGGGCAATTACATCTTCACCACCAAGGTCCTCATCGACGCGATCCGCGCCGACGCCGACGACGACCACTCCGATCACGATATGGGCGGTGACATCATCCCGCGGCTGGTAGCCGACGGAATAGCCGCGGTTTACGACTTCTCCGACAACGAGGTGCCGGGCGCGACGGAGCGCGACCGGGCTTACTGGCGCGACGTCGGGACGCTGGACGCGTTCTACGACGCCCACATGGACCTGGTTTCGGTGCACCCGGTGTTCAACCTGTACAACAAGCGCTGGCCGATCCTGGGCGCATCGGAGAACCTGGCGCCGGCGAAGTTCGTCAACGGTGGCTCGGCTCAGGAGTCGGTGGTGGGCGCCGGCAGCATCATCTCGGCGGCCTCGGTGCGCAATTCGGTGCTGTCGTCCAACGTTGTGGTCGACGACGGCGCCATCGTCGAGGGCAGTGTGATCATGCCGGGTGCGCGGGTCGGCCGCGGCGCGGTGGTCCGCCACGCGATCCTGGACAAGAACGTTGTCGTGGGGCCCGGCGAGATGGTCGGAGTCGATCTGGAGAAGGACCGGGAGCGCTTCGCGATCAGCGCCGGCGGCGTGGTCGCGGTGGGCAAGGGCGTCTGGATTTAAAGCTCGGCGCACGCTTGGTTCCCTAGCAGCGTACGTCACGCCGTCGAAAAGCCATGAGGCCCAGCATGATCAGCGTCGCGTCGATGGCCAGGAGCCACATCAGCGGCACCGCGGTGAAGTCGCCGCCGCCGACCCGGGGAACGTGCGCGAACGGCTCGATGTCGAGCACCCACTGCGGGAATCCGGCCAATGAACCGATCAAGTACAGGGCGACGAACCCGACCAGCACCCCCCACGCCACCGGCGCGAACCGCGGTGCGAGGCCGAACAATGCCACCGTCACCGCGGACAGTAACCAGACGGCGGGCAGCGCAGCGGCGGCGGTCCCGACCACGACGGACAGCTTGCCGACGACATCGCCGGCGGCAACGCCGTAGATCAGTCCGGCCGCCACGCCCGCGACCAGCATCGCCGCCGCGGACCCCGCCAGCGCGGCCGCCAAATGGCTTACCAGCCAGCGAGTTCGGGAGACGCCGCCGGCCAATGTGGTCTCGGCTCGCTGGCCGGACTCTTCCTGGTGCAGCCGCAGGGTCAGCGAAATCGCGAACGCGGCCGCGACCATACCCATCATGGTGAAGGCGACGGCGATGAAGGCCTGCTCCAGGGCGGTGGTGCCGCCCATCCGCGCGACGATGTCGCGTGCGACGCCGGTGCTGCCGATCTCGTCGCCGATGCCGTGCACCACGCTGCCCATCAGCACACCGTAAAGGCACAGACCGACGGTCCATAGCAGCATCGCGCCGCGGTCGAGCCGCCACGTCAGCCCGTCGACGCCCCGCAGCCAAGCCGCCGGCGGTGCCCGGACCGCCGCGTTCGGCGATGAGTCCGGCGCCGACGTCGCGGCCGGCCAGCAGCCGATAGGCCACCACGGTGAGCGCGGCCGCCGTCGCCAAATGCAGCAGCAGGACCCACCAGTGATCCCCGGCGTACGGCCTGACCTGCAGCGACCACCCGAGCGGCGAGAACCACGACAGGGCGCCGGAGCCCGCGTCGCCGACGGCGCGCAGCGTGAACGCGGCCCCCAACACAGCGAACGCCGCACCGCGGGCGAACCGGGCGCTCGGCGACAGTTGCGCGGCCACCGCGGCCACCGCGGTGAACACCAGGCCGGAGCCGGCCAGCGCCGCCCCGAACGCCAGCGAGCCGCCGGGCGGAATGTCGGAGGTGAGCAATCCGGCCGTACCGATCGCGCCGGTGGCGATCGAGGCCCCGAATGACAGCAGCAGCGCCGCGGTGAGGCTGGCGTACCGGCCGACCGCGGTCGAGTCGATCAGTTCGGTGCGGCCGGTCTCCTCGTCGGCGCGGGTGTGCCGGATCACGGTGAGGATGACCGCGACCGCGATCAGCAAGTGGAACATCCCGGCCTTCCAAATGCCCACCGCCCCAAGGCTGTTGTTGTAGATCTGGCCGTAGAGCGCGCGCTGGGCCGGGCTGGCCATGATGGTGGCCGCGAATCCGGCGCGGTCGGCCTCGGTGGGGTAGACCTTTTCGATGCTGCCGACGTAAACGCTGGCCAGCGGCAGCGACAGCAGCAATACCCACAGCGGCAACGTGATTCGGTCACGTCGCAGATAGAGCCGCAGCATGCCGAGCGTCCCGGAGAAATTCGAACCGGCGCGTGGCGCCGGGTGCGCCGGACGGTGTGGGCCGATGCAACGTCGCGGTGCTCATGCGCTGACACCTTCGGATCGTGTGCATGTCTCGCTTGTCGGTGTTGTAGTGGCGCAGGAAGAGCTCCTCGAGCGTCGGCGGCTGGCTGACGAGGCTGCGCACGCCGGCGTCGCCGAGCACCCGGATGAGTTCCCCGAGGCTTTCGCTGTCCACCTGGGCGCGCAGCGTGTTGCCGTCGACGCTGACGTCCTCGACGCCTTTGATCCGGGTGAGATCGCCTGGGTCGCCGATCATTTCGGCCTTGATCGAGGTGCGGCTGAGATGCCGCATGGATTCCAGCGAGCCGCTCTCGACGGTCCGGCCGGCCCGGATGATGGTCACCCTCTCGCACAGCGCCTCCGTCTCGGCCAGGATGTGGCTGGACAACAGGACTGTCGTCCCGCGGTCCCGTGCTTCGGCGACGCACTGCTGAAACACGTTCTCCATCAACGGGTCCAGGCCGCTGCTCGGCTCGTCGAGCAGTAGCAGCCCGGCATGTGACGAAAAGGCGGAGATCAGGGAGACCTTTTGGCGGTTGCCCTTCGAGTAGGTGCGCGCCTTCTTGTGCGGGTCGAGGTCGAAGCGCTCGATCAGCTCTGCGCGGCGCTGCTCGTCGATGCCGCCGCGCATGCGGGCCAGCAGGTCGATGGTCTCGCCGCCGGTCAGCGACGGCCACAGCGTGACATCGCCTGGCACATAAGCGATCTGGCGATGCAGCTCGACCGCGTCGGTCCATGGGTCGCCGCCCAGCAGCCGCACGCTGCCGCTGTCGGCCTTGCACCAGGCCGAGCAGGATGCGGATGGTGGTGGACTTGCCGGCGCCGTTGGGACCGAGGAAGCCGTGCACTTCGCCGGCGCGGACCGTGAGGTCGAGGCCGTCCAGCGCCCGCACGGCGCCGAAATTCTTGGTCAGACCGCGGATTTCGATGGGCGCGAAACCGTCAGCTTGCATTGGATTCTCCTTGATCTTGATCTGTCGTTCGGCCACGAACGCGTCGTACATGGTGCGGTCCACCATCAGGCCTTCGGTGTAGAGCTCGAGGGCGGGCAGCACCATGTCGCGGGCGTAGTCGCGCAGGACGGCCCGCAGATCCGTTGGGTTTTCGTGCATCTGCAGGTACAGCAGCAAGCCGCCGCCGCCGGTTATCGCCAGGTACCTGGCCCGGCGTGCGGATCGCGGCTTGGCTTGATGGTGCCGGCCCGCACACCGTCCTCGAGATACGCCTCGGCGTTGTCAATCATTCTGTCCACAACATGTTTGCCAGCTCCCCGCCGGTCTGCATGCTGCGCACCAGGTAGGCCATCAGCGGCGCGTAGGACTCGACTTCGGCCATCTGCAACAACCAGGTGGCCGGATCGTTGGACTCGCATCGCTTCGGACTTGCTGCTCCGGATCTCTTCTGCGACGAAATCGTCGCAGGCTTTGCGCAGGCCGTCCTTGGACCCGAAGTGATGGATGACCAGCGCGGCGCTCACGCCCGCGGCTTCGGCGATGGCGCGCAGCCCAACTCCGAAGCCGTGCTGTCCGAACTGCTCGATCGCGGCATCGCGGATCCGGGCGGTCGCGGTCAGATCGGCTGAACGCATGTTCAGTACATTAAACGCACGTTCAGCCGAGCGTCAAGAGGGTGGGGCGTCAGGAATCCGTAAAGATTTGGGCGGTACTGTTCGTCTGATTACTGACGGGCCGAACCGCCGAACCGCCGAAGCGTGACGTGCGCCGTGCCCTCCGGCTAATCGAGGAATCCGATGAGTGACACGTCCAACATGCCGGCCCGTCCATTGATCGGGTTCATCACCCGTGAAAGCGCGCCGGAGATTACCCCGGCACCGATTGACCGGGCCTGGATGTCGAAGATGTCGGAGTCGGGCACAGGTTGGCCCAATCGGTGTTTGCCGATGCTCATCGCTAACCAAAGCGGCTGGGAGCTGCGCAATCGGTGCGCGTTCACCGCTACCTGGTTCGGTCAGGAAAACGGCGCGGACGTGGTGATCGCACCCGACAAGCACGACACCGATCAGTTCTTGCCCCTCAGCCATTTCGGCCACGGCATCCTGACCTGGCATCTGCCCATGTTGTTTCGCACTCCGGCGGGCTACAACCTGTTGGTCCGCGGGCCGGCAAACTATCCGAAGGACGCCGTTTGCCCGTTGGAGGGCATAGTCGAAACCGACTGGGCAAGTGCAAGTTTCAGCATGAGCTGGAAATTCACCCGCAAACTGACCCCGGTGCGGTTCGAGGTCGGCGAGCCGATCTGCATGATCGTCCCGCAGCGCCGAGCCGAGCTGGAGGAGTTCGCCCCTGAACTGCGGCCCATCGATTCTGATGACGATCTGGCGCGCAAGCATCAGTTATTTCTTCGCTCACGCGACGCGGAAAAGCAGGTCGAGCAGGCGGGTAGGGTCGCCGCGGGGGAGCGAGTCGAGTGGCAAAGCGACTACACGCGAGGCAGACACAGAGACGGCGAGGCCGGAATACCGGATCACCAGACTCGCCGTCACCTTCGGCCATTTGGTCAGCTACAAGTTGGTCAGCTACAAGATGATGAGGACCGGCAATAGGACCGGCGGGACCCCCAGCCGGCCGCTACTCCCGGACCGCCGCCAGCAGGCCGTCGCCGAGCGGCACCAGCGCGGGGGTGAGTCGCTCGTCCTCGGCGATGAGCCGCGCTGCCTCGCGCACCGCGGTCACCTCGGCGTCGCGCGCGGCGGGGTCGCCGGCCCGCCCGCCCAGCGCCGCCCGGTGTACGACGATGACCCCGCCGGAGCGCAGCAGGCGCACGCCCTCGACGACGTAATCGGGCTGGTCGATCGGGTCCGCGTCGATGAACACCAGGTCGTAGGAGTCGTCGGCGAGTCGGGTCAGCACCTCTTGGGCGCGGCCGCTGATCAGCCTGGTGCGCGACGGCCCGATGCCCGCCTCGGTGAACGCCTGCTTGGCCAGCCGCTGATACTCGGGCTCGATATCGATCGTCGTCAACACACCGTCGTCGCCCATGCCCGACAGCAACCACAGTCCGCTGACACCCACGCCGGTGCCCACCTCGGCGACGGACTTGCCACCGCTGAGCTTGACCAGCACGCTCAGCAGCGCCCCGACCGCGGGCGTCACCGCGCCGGCGCCGATATCGGTGGCACGTTCACGGGCGCCGGCCAGGATCGCGTCTTCGGATATCGACCCCTCGGCGTGCGCGGAGAGCAATTCGGCTCGACTGCGGGCCGCTTGGCCGGGGGTTTCGTCGCTGCCGTTCATGGTCCGCAGCGTATTCTAATTCGACGCCGGGTCAGTCAGGCGGGCCTGAGCCGCACCCGCCGACACGCCCGGCATGTGAGCAGCGACGAAGGTCACCGCCGGACCGATTTGTCCTGCACAACGCAGGTAACGATATGGTTTCTCAGGCAAACCTCAGATTGCTCCTATGTCGCCCACACCCCGGTACGCGACGGTATCCGTATGGAACGCGGAGCGCGCTGGACCGGAGATGGCGGGAATAGCCGGTGGCAGCTTCGCGTTTACGATCGCGACGATCTGCCTACTCTTCATGGCAGAGCGAACCCGGAGGACCAGACCATCACCACGTTTTTGAGCCCGAGCACCATGTCTCACCCCCAGGAGGTCCGCGACGACGGCTGGGTGGAGACGCCCGACGCGTTGCAGGGCACCGCGGTATTCGACGCGACCGGGGACAAGGCGGCCATGCCGTCGTGGGACGAGTTGGTTCGTCAGCACGCCGATCGGGTGTACCGACTGGCCTATCGGCTCTCCGGCAACCAGCAGGACGCCGAGGACCTGACCCAGGAGACGTTCATCCGGGTCTTCCGCTCGGTGCAGAACTACCAGCCCGGGACCTTTGAAGGCTGGCTGCACCGCATCACCACCAACCTGTTTCTCGACATGGTCCGCAGGCGCGCGCGCATCCGGATGGAGGCGTTGCCCGAGGATTACGACCGGGTCCCCGCCGATGAGCCCGACCCCGAGCAGATCTACCACGATTCGCGGCTTGGCCCCGACCTGCAGGCAGCGCTGGATTCGCTGCCGCCCGAGTTCCGTGCCGCGGTCGTGCTGTGCGACATCGAAGGCCTCTCCTACGAGGAGATCGGCGCCACCCTGGGCGTGAAGCTGGGTACCGTACGCAGCCGGATCCACCGTGGACGGCAGGCGCTGCGCGACTACCTGGCCGCGCATCACGACGGCTCGTACGAGCTGACCGAGTCGGCCTAGCGCTGCCACCGCCGACGAGCAGGGCCTAACCGTCCTGGCCGGGCATTCCCTTGCCGCCGTTGGCGCCATTGATGCCGTTAGACTCCGAAACGGCCTCGCCGAGGAGCCGATCCACCGGTTTATCCACAGCCTGGCCGCCCTACCGGCCCGAATTATCCCAGGGTTTTACTGAAGTTGCTGGGTATGGGTACTGCGTCGCGCTACATTCGAAATATGGGTGGTCGCGAAAGGGGCTGGTAATGGCCGACCGGGGACGTGTGTTCCGCCGCGCGTTCTCGTGGTTGCCCGCACAATTTGCCTCCCAGAGCGATGCGCCAGTCGGCGCACCGCGGCAGTTCGGTTCCACTGAGCACCTGTCCACCGAGGCGATCGCGGCGTTCGTCGACGGCGAGCTGCGGATGAACGCACACTTGCGGGCCGCGCACCACCTTTCGTTGTGCCCCCAGTGTGCCGGCGAAGTGGACGATCAAAGCCGAGCGCGGGCCGCGCTGCGCGACTCCCACCCGATCCGCATCCCCGGCACGCTGCTCGGATTGCTATCCGAGATTCCGCACTACCCGGCTGATGACTCAGCGTCGCTTTCAGACCGTTTGGCCGACGGCGACGCGGGTGACCAGCGTAAGCGCCGGTAGTTTGACCCGTTGTTGCTGGGTTGTTGCCTTGCGTCGGCCGTGTGGGCTCATGCCGACCAGCGCCGAACCGTGGATACTAGGGTGGACCACGCAGCAGGCCCCGTCTCGAGCGCTCAGAAGAGGATCCAAAGAATAACGTGACCTCCGATCAAGGCAATGAAACCCGCCCCCGCCTGGCGCCGCGCCCCGTCTCCCGGCCACCGGTCGACCCCGCATCGCGGCAAGCGTTCAGCCGTCCCCGGGGGGTCCTGGGGTCCTTTGTGGCGGAGCGCGTACGCCCGTCGAAGTTCCGGGAGCAGGCCGAGTTCAGGCCGCACGATCAACCCTCCGACCCGGTCCTGCAGGAGGCGTTCAGTCGGCCGGTAGGCGCCGCCGATTCGCTGCAGCGCCACCCCATCGACGCCGCCGCGCTGGCCGCCGAGAAGGACGGCGCCGGGCCGGACGAACCCGACGACCCGTGGCGCGATCCCGCGGCAGGGGCCGCCCTGGGCACTCCGGCGGTGTCCGCGCCGGTGCCGCACGCCCCGGCGGGGCTGAGCGGCAAACTCGGCGTTCGCGACGTGCTGTTCGGCCGCAGGGTGTCCTACCGTGCGCTGCTGGTCCTGCTGCTGATCGCGTTGATGATCGGTGCGCTCGGCGGTTTGGTCGGTCGCAAGACCGCCGAGGTTGTCGACGCGTTCACCACGTCCAAGGTGACGTTGTCCACCAATGGCAACACCCAGCAGCCGGCGGGCCGGTTTGCCAAGGTGGCGGCCGCGACCGCCAACGCCGTAGTGACCATCGAGTCGAAGAGCGACCAGGAGGGCCTGCAGGGCTCCGGCGTGATCATCGACGGCCGCGGCTACATCGTCACTAATAACCACGTGATCTCCGAGGCGGCCAACAATCCCAGTCAGTTCAAGACGACCGTGGTGTTCAACGACGGCAAGGAGGTGCCCGCGAGCCTGGTGGGCCGCGACCCCAAGACCGACCTGGCCGTGCTGAAGGTCGACAACGTCGACAATCTGACCGTTGCCCAGCTCGGCGATTCCGACAAGGTGACGGTCGGTGACGAGGTGCTGGCCGCCGGTGCGCCCCTGGGGCTGCGCAGCACCGTCACCCACGGCATCATCAGCGCGCTGCACCGCCCCGTCCCGCTGTCGGGGGAGGGTTCCGACACCGACACCGTCATCGACGCCATCCAAACCGACGCCTCGATCAACCACGGCAACTCCGGTGGCCCGCTGATCGACATGGATTCGCGAGTGATCGGCATCAACACCGCCGGCAAATCCCTCTCCGACAGCGCGAGCGGCTTGGGCTTCGCGATTCCGGTCAACGAGATGAAATTCGTTGCGCAGACACTGATTAAAGACGGCAAGATCGTGCACCCGACGATCGGGATCAGCACCCGTTCGGTGAGCAACGCGATCGCGTCGGGCGCCCAGGTCGCCAACGTCAAGGCAGGAAGTCCCGCGCAGAAGGGCGGAATCCTGGAAAACGACGTGATAGTCAAGGTCGGCAGCCGTAAGGTCGCCGACGCCGACGAGTTCGTCGTCGCGGTGCGGCAGCTGGCCATCGGGCAGGACGCCCCGATCGAGGTGGTCCGCGATGGTCGCCACGTCACGCTGACGGTCAAACCCGACGCGGACACCAGCTAGATGTTCGCCAACATCGGCTGGGGGGAAATGCTCGTCCTCGTGGTGGTCGGGCTGGTGGTGCTTGGCCCGGAGCGCCTCCCTGGGGCCATCCGCTGGACGTCGAGCGCTCTGCGGCAGGCGCGCGACTACCTCAGCGGGGTGACCAGCCAGCTGCGCGAGGACATGGGCCCTGAGTTCGACGATCTGCGCGGGCACCTGGGCGAGCTGCAGAAACTGCGGGGGATGACGCCGCGCGCGGCGCTGACCAAGCACCTCCTCGACGGCGACGACTCCATCTTCACCGGGAATTTCGACAAACCGGTCAACGGGGCGCCAGCCCAGCCGATGCCGCCGGTCCAGCCGCCCCAGCCGGCCCAGACGGTCGAGCCGGTCGAGCGGCATGCCGCAGGCCACACGCCGTTTGACGCGGACGCGACCTAACTGCTCGCGCGGATGACGCTAGCGGCGGGTCGGGTCGAGGCCCAGCGACACCCCGGCCAGTCCGCGCCGGCGTGACGACAGGCCGTCGGCGATGCTGAGCAGCTCCTTGCCCACCGGCGAGTCGGGCGCGCTCAGCACGATGGGTGTGCCCGCGTCACCGGCGGCCACCAGCGCGGGGTCCAGCGGGATCTGGCCCAGCAGCGGCACGTCGGCGCCGACAGCGCGCGTCAACCGCTCGGCGACCTGCTGGCCGCCGCCCTCGCCGAATACCTGCAGCTTGGAGCCGTCGGGCAGCGTAAGCCCGGACATGTTTTCCACCACGCCAACGATGCGCTGACGGGTCTGCAGCGCGATGCTGCCGGCCCGTTCGGCCACCTCGGCCGCGGCCAGCTGTGGCGTGGTCACCACCAGGATCTCCGCGTTCGGGATCAGCTGAGCCACCGAGATGGCGATGTCGCCGGTTCCGGGCGGCAGATCGAGCAACAGCACGTCCAGATCGCCCCAATACACGTCGGCCAGGAACTGCTGCAGCGCCCGGTGCAGCATCGGGCCACGCCACACCACCGGGGTGTTGCCCTGGGTGAACTGGGCGATCGAGATGACCTTCACGTCGTGGGCGATCGGTGGCAGGATCATCGACTCGACCTGGGTGGGCCGGTCGGTGGTACCCATCATCCGAGGGATCGAATGGCCGTGGATGTCCGCGTCCAGCACCCCAACGGACAGACCGCGGGCCGCCATCGCGGCGGCCAGGTTGACCGTGACGGTGGACTTGCCGACGCCGCCCTTGCCGGACGCGACGGCATACACCCTGGTCAGCGAGCTGGGCTGGGCGAACGGGATGACGGGTTCGGCCGCGTCACCGCGCAATTGCTTGCGCAGCTCCGTCCGCTGCTCGTCGTTCATCACGTCCAGGCTGACCTTGACCGCCCCGGTGCCCGGAACGTCGGCGACCGCTTCGGTGACGCGCTCAGTAATTTCGGACTTCTTGGGGCAGCTCGCGATGGTCAGGTAAATCGCCACGTGCACGCCGCCGTCGGGCGCGATATCGACACTCTTGACCATCCCGAGCTCGGTGATGGGCCTTCGTAGCTCGGGGTCGATCACCTTCGCCAGCGCGGCACGGATGGCAGTGTTCAGGTCGGTTTTGGAACCAGCAGGTTCATGGCGGGACATCACCGCCGAGTCTAGGCGTGCCTGGCGGGCGGCCCGTCAGCCGGCCGGAGCGAGCGGCGTGTCGTTGGGCGCCGGCGCGTTGGCCGGCGGCTGGGTCGACGCCTGGGGCGACACGGCCTGCGGACTGCCCGGCTTGGGCGACGGCGAGGCTTTGGGCGCTGCCCCTCCCGCTCCCGAAGCCGCCGGCGGCGCTTGGCTGGGCGCCGGAGCCTGCTGGTCGACGGGTGGTGCGCCGGCCGGCGCGACGGCGTCGGGCGGCGGGCCCAATCCGGGTGGCGGTGCCGCAGGGCTCTGCGGGCCGATGCAGATCAGCGTGCACCCGGGTAACTTTTCGACCGCCGGTGGTCCGGTGAGAGGCGTCGTCATCCACGGGAACATGGGCACCTGACTGGCCGGCGTCTGCGGGCTCAGGTCGATCAGGGGTACCTGCGACAGCGGGTCGACTCCCGTCAGGCCAGGCATGCCGTTGACGTTCAGCGGCAGGCCAGGCCCGAGGCCCTCCGCATTGTCGAAGTGCGAGTCGAAGATCGGAGGCGGCGGCCCGGTGATCGGGGGCAGGTCGACCGGGACCACGCCGGTGGCGTACGCCGCCGCCCAGCCCAGCACGTTCTGGGCGTAGGACATCGAGTTGTTGTAGCGCAAGATGGCGGCCATGACCTGCCCAGGATCGCGCAGGTTGAGCCCGCCACTGCACAGGTAGCGGGCGGCCGCGAGCGTGGCGTCGAACAGGTTCTGCGGGTCCGCCACACCGTCGCCGTCGCCGTCGGAGGCGTACCGCGCCCAGGTGCCCGGCAGGAACTGCATCGGCCCCATCGCGCGGGCGTAGGTGGGGCGATTGCCGACGTTGCTCTGGACGATGACCTCGTTGCCGGGCAGCGTGCCGTCCAGCGCGGGACCGTAGATGGGGTAGACCGCGGTGCCGCGCGCGTCAACCGCGCCGTTGCTGGCGTGGCCCGACTCGATGCGCCCGATGCCGGCCAGCAAGTTCCAGCTCACGCCGCAGTTCGGGTCGCCGGCGGCCATCTTCATCTCGGCGTTGCGGTAAGCCGCGAGGGCTACGCTCGGAATGCCAAGCGCACCAGGCGCATTCACGATCATCGGGGGCGGCGGCGCCGATACGGCGGCGGCCGCGACATGGAACTTGTCCGGCTGACGCTGGAGCGCGATCACGGCCGGACCAAACAGGTCGGACAGACCGGGGGACGGGGAAACCGCGGCAAGCGGGGCGACGGCGGCTCGCATGGCCGGGGTCTTACCGGGGAATGGCGGAGGGGCCCCGCCGACCGCGCCGGCGAACACCAAGGGGGTGATTACTGCGATGCCAAATGCGGGCGTCCGCATCGCGTGACGCCCTCGCTTCGGTGCTGCCGCGGCGGCCGGGCGTGCAGCCCGGCGTCCCCCTATGCGCACTCGACCGTCCTTGGGTTTGTGAGCTGTGAGGAAACCTAAGAAGCTTTAGGATTCCTCGAACTTCATGCCTCTTTGTTTCTTATCTGTTTTCGCTTCGTATTCGTTTCTTAGCCGCGTGAACCAGATCACCATACATAACTCTTGTGACGGGAGTGGCGCAATGGGGGGCATCAACGCTCATCCGGATTTGTTGGCCCGACGCTCGGCCCCGTCGTCGGTCCGCGCCGGCCGTTTCTTCGGGTTTCGCGGCTGCAACTCGGCCAGCAGGACCCGCAGGTCTTCCAGTTCGTGACGCAGGTAGTCACGCGTCGCGACCTCGCCGACGGCCAGTCGCAGCGCGGCCAGCTCACGGGCCAGAAACTCGGTGTCGGCCTTGGTCTGCGCGGCGCGACGCCGATCCTCGTCGAGGGTGACTCGGTCCCGGTTTTCCTGGCGGTTCTGGGCCAGCAGGATCAACGGCGCCGCGTAGGCGGCCTGGGTGGAGAAGGCCAGGTTCAGCAGGATGAACGGGTACGGGTCCCAGCGCCAGCGAATGGCCCACAAGTTCACCGCGATCCATGCCAACACCATGATCGTCTGCAGCAGCAGGTAGCGGCCGGTGCCGAAGAAACGCGCGATGGACTCGGTGATCTGCCCGACGGCCTCCGGGTCGAGGCGCCGCGAGAACCCGCGCGATGCCCGCGGTGTGTAGAGCCGCCGCAGTGCGGAGGGCGACTTGCTCACGACGATCCTCCGGGCGTGCCGGCGGGGTCGAGGTCCTGCACATCCACCCGCCAGTCATGCGGCAGCAGGTGGTCGAGCAGGTCGTCCACGGTCACCGCACCCAACAGGTGGTTTTGGTCGTCGACCACCGGCCCGCACACCAGGTTGTAGGCGGCGAAGTAGCGGGTCACCGCGCCCAGCGCGGTCTCCGGGGACAGGGTGAGTAGGTCGCTGTCGACAATTCCGCCGACCAGGTCGGCCGGCGGTTCGCGGAGCAGCCGCTGCAGCGCTATGCAGCCCAGGTAGCGCCCCGTGGGAGTCGCGGTCGGTGGGCGGGCCACGAAAACCATTGACGACAGCGCGGGGGTCAATTCGGGATCGCGTGCCCTGGCCAGCGCCTCCGCAATTGCCGTGTCTGGGGTCAGCACCACCGGATCCGAGGTCATCAAGCCGCCCGCGGTATCGGGAGAGTGCGTCAGCAGCCGTCGGACATCGGCGGAGTCCCCGGGATCCATCCGGGTCAGCAGCAATTCGGCATCGGTCGGATTCAGCATGCCGAGCAGGTCGGCGGCGTCGTCGGGATCCATCGCCTCGAGCACGTCGGCCGCGCGTTCGGTGCCCAGCTGCGCCAGCACGTCGGCCTGAAACCGCTCGGGCAGCTCCTGCAGGATGTCGGCCAGTCGTTCGTCGTCGAGCGCCCTGAGCACTTCGTAGCGGCGCTTCACCGGAAGTCCGCGGATGGCGTCGGCCACGTCGACCGCTTTCCGCTGCTCGAACTGTGCCAGCAGCTGGGCCACTCCCTGGTCCGGCATGGCCAGCGCGGACGGCGTCAGGCCCTGCACGTTTTGCCAATCCACGATCTGCACGGGTCCGCGGCGCCCCAGCCGTCGATGGGTTCGGACGGCGACTTTGGTCACCATCCAGTCGCGGGTTCGGTTTTGTTCGATGCCCAGATCGGTGATCAAGACGTCAACGCCGGCCAGCTCCGGGAGTGCGGGGTCTCTGACCCGAACCGGGGTGTCGAGCACCTGACCCAGCGCCAGCACCTCGCCCGGGCGCTGCTCGAAGTGGCGCAGTGACACGTTGCCCGAGCTCAGCGTCACCGCGTGGGGTTCGATCGCGCTGACCCGCAGGATCGGGATGAAGATGCTGCGCCGGGTCGCCAAATCGACGACGAGACCGAGCACTCTCGGTTGCTGGCGGACGATGCTGATGCTGATCACGACGTCGCGGACGCGCCCGAAGGATTCGCCGAGTGGACCCAGCACCATCATTCGCGAGAGCCGCGCCACGTAGACCCGGTTTACCGATCCCATGATGCAGAGCGTAAGCAGCGGCCAGCCGGACGGCAGCGGCGCTATGCACCGTCACTGCGAATGCATCGCGAACATCGCGACGATCAAATAGACCAGCAGCCCCGCGACACCGATCACAATCCCCGAGACGGCCAGCGCGTAGCCTTCCTCGCGGCTTCGCTTGATCTGGTCGATTGCAACCGTTCCCAGCACGATGGCCACGATCGAGCCGATGCAGCACAGCAACCCGGTGAGGGAGCAGATCAGCGAGGCGACGGCCATGCTGTTCATGCCGGTCTGCGCTGCGTGCGGTGCTCCCCAGCCGCCCGAGTAGTCGTGCTGGGGGTGCTGGGGGTACTGGGGGTACTGGGGGTACTGGGGGAAGTAGCCCCCAAATTGCGAGGGCCCGGGCGGCTGCTGGTATTCAGGCGATGGGTAGCCGGTGGGTGGGAAGGCTTCCGGGTACGGGTAATCGAGCGCCGGTGGATAGCCGGCCGCCGGCGGCGCTGACGACGATGCCGGTGGGTTCCACGGCGCACGCCACACAGGCTGCTCCGGAGGCGGGGGCTGCTCCGGAGACTGGGGCTGCTCCGGAGGTTGGGCAGCGGCGGGTGGCGGGCCGGCCTGCTCGCCGTAGCCGCTGTGGCCGGGGTCGCCGCCGGGCGCTGTCATGCAGATCAACCTAACGTATGCGCTGGTGGCGGCCGTGCCCGCAAATCGACGGCTCGTATTGATTCACCCGACGTGAAACGATTGGCCCAGGAGGGGGGAGCGGAGCAGAATGAACACCGATGAGTAGCCCTTTCCAGCCCGGACAGGTTCCGGGCGCGACATCCGGCTCCGGCGCCGCGGGTCGCCATGGTGCACCGGGATTGCCGACGCCGCCCAAGGGTTGGCCGGTGGGGTCGTATCCGACCTACGCCGAAGCGCAGCGCGCCGTCGACTACCTATCCGACCAGCAGTTCCCGGTCGAGCAGGTGACCATCGTCGGCGTCGATCTCATGCAGGTGGAACGGGTCACCGGGCGGCTGTCGTGGCCCAAGGTGCTGGGCGGCGGCGTCCTCAGTGGCGCCTGGCTCGGCCTGTTCATCGGGTTGGTGCTCAGCTTCTTCAGTCCCAACGCGACGGGCGCGTGGGGCGCGCTGTTCACCGGTCTGGTCGCCGGGGTGTTCTTCGGCTTGATCACCTCCGCGGTCCCCTACGCAATGGCCCGCGGCACAAGGGATTTCAGTTCGACCCTGCAACTGGTCGCCGGTCGCTACGACGTGCTCTGTGATCCGCAAAACGCGGAGAAGGCGCGGGATCTGCTGGCGCGCCTGGCGATCTGACGCCGGATCCGTGTGGTGGTGACTCTTCGCCGGCGTGCACGCCGGTTGGGCGCGATGCTGCTGGCCGTGCTGACCGCCGCATCGGCGCTGCCGGCCTGCGGGTCCGGCTACTGGGGCAGGTCCGGGTTGACGATCAGCTTCTACTCGCCGGCCACCGACGCCGCGACATTCAACGAGATCGCCCGGCGCTGCAGCGAAGAAGCTGGCGGCCGGTACACGATTGCGAATGTCAGCCTGCCCAGATCCCCCGACGAGCAACGGTTGCAGTATGCCCGCCGGCTCACGGGTCACGACCGAACCCTGGACGTGATGGGGCTGGACGTCATCTGGACCGCGGAGTTCGCCGAGGCGGGCTGGGTGCTGCCGCTGTCCGAGGACCCGGCGGGGCGGGCCGAGGCCGATGTGCGGGCCGATACCCTGCCCGGCCCGCTTGCGACGGCCGGCTGGAAGCACAAGCTATACGCCGCGCCCGTCACCACAAATACCCAATTGCTCTGGTACCGAACAGATTTCGTGAATACACCGCCGCAGGATTGGAATGGCATGGTGGCCGAGGCGGCCCGGCTGCACGCCGAAGACCAGCCCAGCTGGATCGCGGTGCAGGGCAGTCAGGGCGAGGGTCTGGTGGTGTGGTTCAACACGCTGCTGGTGAGCGCGGGCGGTCAGGTGCTCTCCGAGGACGGCCGTCACGTCACCCTGACCGACACCCCCGGGCACCGGGCCGCCACCGTCGCCGCGCTGAGGATCCTCAAGTCGGTGGCCACCGCGCCCGGGGCCGACCCGTCGATCACCCGGACCGACCCAGGAACCGCACGGCTGGCGCTGGAGCACGGCAACGCCGCGCTGGAGGTCAACTGGCCGTATGTGCTGGCGTCCCTGCTGGAGAACGCGGTGAAGGGCGGTGTGCCCTTCCTGCCGCTCGACCGGATTCCCGAGTTGGCCGGCAGCATCGACAGCCTCGGCACATTCGTGCCCACCGACGAGCAATTCCGCATCGCCTACGAGGCCAGCCGGCGTGTGTTCGGTTTCGCGCCCTACCCCGGTGTGGTGCCCGGCGAGCCGGCCAAGGTCACGCTCGGCGGGCTGAACCTGACGGTGGCCAGCACCACCCGTCATCGCGCGGAGGCATTCGAAGCCGTCAGGTGCCTGCGCAGCCCGCAGAACCAGAGGTACGTCTCGATGGAGGGGGGCCTGCCGACGGTGCGGACCTCGCTGTACTCCGATCCGCAGTTCCAGGCCAGATATCCGATGTACGCCATCATTCGCCAACAGCTCACCGATGCGGCGGTGCGGCCGGTCACGCCGGACTATGAGGCGGTGTCCATCCGGCTGTCGGCGGCGCTGAGTCCGATCACCGCGATCGACCCGGAGGCCACGGCCGACGAGCTCACCAGGCAGGTGCAGAAGGCCGTCGACGGCAAGGGGCTGTTGCCGTGACCCGTTTGAGTGCGGGGGAAGCACCTCGCGCGGAACGGCGACTGGCGTTCGTCCTGGTCGCGCCCGCGGCGACGCTGATGCTCGCCGTGACGGGCTATCCGATCGGCTACGCGGTATGGCTGAGCCTGCAGCGCAACAACTTCGCCGCCCCGAACGACACCGCGTTCGTCGGCCTGGGCAACTATCAAACGATCCTGACCGACCGGTATTGGTGGTCGGCGCTCGCGGTGACGCTGGCGATCACGGTGGTTTCGGTGTCCATCGAGTTCGTGCTGGGCCTGGCGCTGGCGCTGGTGATGCACCGCACCCTGATCGGCAAGGGCCTGGTGCGCACGGCGGTGCTCATCCCGTACGGCATCGTCACGGTGGCCGCGTCGTACAGCTGGTATTACGCCTGGACCCCCGGTACCGGGTATCTGGCCAACCTGCTGCCGCGAGGTTCGTCCCTTACCCAAGCGCCGCTGACCGAGCAGATCCCCTCGCTGGGCGTGGTCGTCATTGCCGAGGTCTGGAAGACCACCCCGTTCATGGCGCTGTTGCTGCTGGCCGGGTTGGCGCTGGTGCCAGAGGATTTGCTCAAAGCCGCGCAAGTCGACGGCGCCGGCGCCTGGCGGCGGCTGACGAGAATCATCCTGCCGATCATCAAGCCGGCGGTCGTGGTGGCGCTGCTGTTCCGGACGCTGGACGCGTTTCGCATTTTCGACAACATCTATGTGCTGACCAACGGGGCCAACGACACCGATTCGGTGTCGATCCTGGGCTACGACAACCTGTTCAAGGGCTTCAATGTCGGGCTTGGCTCGGCGATCAGCGTGCTGATTTTCGTCTGCGTGGGCATTATCGCGCTGATCTTCATCAAGCTGTTCGGTGCCGCCGCTCCAGGCAGTGAGATCGATGGGCTTTAAATGAGCACCGAGCGGATGGGCGTGCGGCGCGCCGTGGCCTGGGTCGTCATCGACACCTTGGTCCTGGTGTACGCGCTGCTTCCGGTGCTGTGGATTCTCAGCCTGTCGTTGAAGCCGATGTCAACGGTCAAGGACGGCAAGCTGATTCCGTCGTCGGTGACCTTCGAAAACTACCGCGGCGTCTTTCGCGGCGAGTTCTTCAGCTCGGCGCTGATCAACTCCATCGGAATCGGGTTGACCACCACGCTGATAGCGGTGGTGCTCGGTGCGATGGCGGCCTATGCGATTGCCCGGCTGAGGTTCCCCGGCAAGCGGGTCCTCATCGGTGCCACCCTGTTGATCACCATGTTCCCGGCGATCTCGCTGGTGACGCCGTTGTTCAACATCGAACGCATCCTCGGCCTGTTCGACACCTGGCCGGGGTTGATCCTGCCTTACATCACCTTCGCGCTGCCGCTGGCCATCTACACGCTGTCGGCGTTCTTCCGGGAGATCCCGTGGGACCTGGAGAAGGCCGCCAAGATGGATGGCGCGACGCCGGCACAGGCCTTCCGCAAGGTGATCGTCCCGTTGGCGGCGCCCGGACTGGTGACCGCCGGGATCCTGGTGTTCATCTTTGCCTGGAACGACCTGCTGCTGGCGCTGTCGCTAACCGCCACCAAGGCGGCGATCACCGCGCCGGTGGCGATCGCCAGCTTCACCGGCAGTTCGCAGTTCGAGGAACCAACCGGATCGATCGCGGCCGGTGCCATGGTGATCACGGTTCCGATCATCGTCTTTGTTCTAATCTTCCAACGACGAATTGTCGCCGGGTTGACCTCTGGCGCTGTGAAGGGGTAGTGCGATGGCCGATATCGTGCTTGAGCACGTCAGCAAGAGTTACCCCGACGGCCACACGGCCGTGCGGGATCTCAACATCAGCATCGCCGACGGCGAATTCCTGATCCTGGTGGGGCCTTCCGGCTGTGGGAAGACCACGACTCTGAATATGATTGCCGGGCTTGAGGCTATCTCGTCGGGGGAGCTGCGCATCGGCGGCGAACGGGTGAACGAGAAGGCGCCCAAGGACCGCGATATCGCGATGGTGTTTCAGTCTTACGCACTTTATCCGCATATGACCGTGCGGCAGAACATCGCCTTCCCGCTGACGCTGGCCAAGATGAAGAAGGCGGAAATCGCGCAAAAGGTCGAGGACGCGGCGAAAATCCTTGGCCTGAAAGAACTTCTGGACCGTAAACCCTCGCAATTATCGGGCGGACAGCGACAGCGCGTCGCGATGGGCCGGGCAATCGTCCGCCATCCCAAGGCATTTCTGATGGACGAGCCGCTGTCCAATCTGGACGCGAAACTGCGGGTGCAGATGCGCGGCGAGATCGCCCGGCTACAGCGCAGGCTGGGCACCACCACCGTCTACGTCACCCACGACCAGACCGAGGCGATGACGCTGGGCGACCGGGTGGTGGTGATGCATGGCGGTGTTGCGCAGCAGATCGGTACCCCCGACGAGCTTTACGAGCGCCCCGCCAACCTGTTCGTCGCGGGGTTCATCGGCTCGCCGGCGATGAACTTCTTCCCCGCCACGCTGACGCCGGTGGGGCTCCGCCTGCCATTCGGTGAGGTGACGCTGATGCCGCAGGTCCAGGAGGTGATCAGGCAACACCCGAAACCGGAAACCGTCATCGTCGGGCTGCGGCCCGAGCATCTGGCCGATGCGGCGCGAATCGACGGGTACCAGCGCATTAAGGCGCTGACCTTCGAGGTGAAGGTCGACCTGGTCGAATCGCTGGGTGCGGACAAATACGTGTACTTCACCAGCGCGGGTTGGGATGTGCATTCGGCGCAGTTGGACGAGCTGGCCGCCGAGGGTGAGGTGAGTGAAAACCAATTTGTGGCAAGGGTTCCCGCTGAGTCGAAAGCGGCCATCGGGCAGTCGATCGAGTTGGCATTCGACACCACCAAACTGACCGTTTTCGACGCTGCCTCCGGGTTGAACCTGACGCTTCCGGTGCCATCCGACGCACAGTGACGCAGATTTTGGACGATGTGCGCGCGCACCTGCGCGGCCACTTCGCCGTCGAGCCGGATTCCGCCAGCGTGACGTTTCTGGGCGCCGATCCCATAGAGGTGCTGCGATTCCGTTGCGGCGCGGACGGATTAGTGCATTACGTGTCGCTGGGATGCTCGCGCTACCCGATGACCGATCCGACGCAGGTCCTCGCGGAGGGGGTGCGCGGCCCGCGCGCCGAAGTGGCACTGCGCCTGCGCGATCCCGGGCCGGCCACCGGGCTGGCGCGCAGCCTGGCGATATTGGCGGCGACGCCGGTGGTCGACGGTGTGGTGTTGGAAGCGGATGCGCTGATCGACCTCGGCTCGCCGCTTTGGGCGCGCGCGCCGTTCACCGCGGTCTTGTTGGGCCGCAGCGGCATTCCCGACCTGCCGCTGCCTGCACCGCTCGACCCGGTGCGCTTCTTAGCGGCGACGCCCATCACCGCGACGGAGGCGGCCTGGGTGCGGCTCAAAGGCGCCGAGGCGATGTGGCGGGCGTGGGAGAACGACGGCGTCGACGTGTTGAATCCGAATCGCCATGCCGCGCAACCCGATTAGCTCGCGAGCTGGGGCACCTCCCGCTCGCGGGGGAACGCAGAGTCGCACATTTCGGCGTGAAATGTGCGATTCTGCGTCTGCTCGGTTGGGGAGTGTTCCCGCTTACATC
>CAVVLC010000027.1:0-8434 GCA_963748885.1 uncultured Actinomycetota bacterium | reverse complement strand
GTGCAGCGGCACGGTTAGACACCCCGCATGTGGTCCCGATCCATCGACTACGGCGAGATCGACGGCCGCCTATTCGTCGAGCATGCGGCTGATCAAGGGCCGTGATCTGGCCGACGTGTTGGCCGATGGCCCGCTGGATCCGGCCCGCGCGGTGCGCATCATCGACCAAGTCGCCAAGGCCCTGCACGCCGCCCACGAGGTCGGGTTGATCCACCGCGACATCAAACCCTCCAACATCTTGCTCGATCGACGACGACTTCGCCTATCTGATCGATTTCGGCATCGCCCGCGTCGCCGAGGACACCCGACTGACCAAGACCGGCAACACGATCGGCACCTTCGCCTACATCGCACCCGAGCGGCTGGAAGGCCCGGCACGAAGAAGATGCCCGCGCCGACATCTACTCGCTGGCCTGCGTGCTGTACGAGGCACTCACAGGAGAACCACCGTTTGCCGGCAGAACGACCACACACCTGATGTATGCCCACGCGCACACCCCGCCACCTAGACCCTCTACCACCCAACCCGACGTTCCCTCACAGGTTGATGAGGTCATCGCAACCGGTATGGCCAAAGACCCGAACAATCGGTATGCCACCACCGTCGAGCTGGCCGACGCCGCCTGCGCTGCGATCGCCGTCCCCATTGAGCGAATGGCACCGCCCCAACCAACGAGCAGCGAGAACTGGGGGTCACCCGGGCGCGCGCCACAGGCTCACCAGCATGATTATCCGCCGCCCACACACGGGTCGCCCTATCCGCCGCCGAGACTGCCGTCGGCCCAAGAGCAAACAACTTCCCGGGGGCCGAATCGAAGCACGAAGGTCACGCTCGCAGTCTGCGCCGCCGTGATCCTCGCCATTGCGGCCGTCGTTGGAACCGTCGCGCTGACACGAGGACACAGCAACTCCGCCGGGCCCGGGCAGCGCGAAGTACCCGACGTGCGGGGCCAAGCGGCCGCGGATGCAATTGCCGCGCTGCAAAGCAGGGGCTTCAATACCTGGACCTTGCAGAAACCCGATTCGACGATTCCGCCCGACCATGTCATCAGCACCGACCCGAACGCCAACGCCTCAGTGGCTGCAGGCACCCTCATCACCGTCGATGTCTCAACCGGACCCGAGCAACGCCAAGTACCTGATGTCGCCGGCTTGAGTTACGCCGACGCGGTCACCAAGCTGAAAGCCGCCGGATTCAGCATGCTTAAGGAAGCCAACTCGCCGTCGATTCCGGAGATGAAGGACAAGGTTGTCACGACCGCCCCGCCGGCCAACCAAACGTTGCCGACCACCGTCACGATCACGATCATCGTCGGCTCCGGACCAGCGACCAACCAGTTCGTGATGCCCGATCTGACCGGTATGTACTGGACCGACGCCGAACCGCGCCTACGCGCGCTGGGCTGGACCGGGGTGCTGGACAAGGGCCCCGACATCGACACCGGTGGTGCCCAGCACAACAAGATCGCGTCTCAGAGCCCGGCGGCCGGCACCGGGGTGAACAAGGACGGAATCATCACGCTGAGCTTCGGTCAGTAGCCGACGGCGGTGCCGGCTGCTTCAGCGCCCGGCAGGTGCGGCCGGACCGCGGCCAGCACCTCATTCTCCAGCCGGCGAACCAGGGTGTCGTCGCGCGCCCACCGGCAATACGTCAGCCAATTGGCCAACATCCGATGCCCGCCCTCGGTCAGGATCGACTCCGGGTGGAACTGCACACCGTGGATCGGCAGCGCGGTGTGACGCACCGCCATGATCACACCGCTACGCGTGCGGGCCGTGACCTCCAGCTCCGCCGGCAACGACTCCGGCAGGATGGTCAGCGAGTGGTACCGCGTCGCCGTGAATGGGTCCGGAAGCCCTTGCAGCACACCGACATTCGTGTGGTACACGCTGCTTGTCTTGCCGTGTAACAGCTCGGGCGCGCGGTCAACCGTGGCGCCGAACGCGACACCGATGGCCTGGTGCCCTAGGCACACCCCCAGCAGCGGGGTCTGCGCCGCGGCGCACGCGTGCACCAGGCTGATCGACGCGCCCGCGCGTTCCGGGGTGCCCGGACCCGGGCTGAGCAGGACACCGGCGAACTGCTCGGCAATGGCCGCATGCTGGTCGGCCGGGCCGGTTCGGTCGGATAGCCGGCCGTCGTCATTTCGCCACACCTCGGCCTCGACTCCGAGTTGTCCCAGGTACTGCACCAGGTTGAAGACGAAGCTGTCGTAGTTGTCGACGACCAGGATCCGCATCGTGTCAGGCTACCTTTACGGTCAGTACCCCAGCGGCCCGGCGGGCTGTGCGAAATGCATCCTCACCGGTTCGGAGTGGCCGGCGACCTGCACATCGGGCTTGACCTCTTCGCGGTAGCCGAGGCCGAATCGGATCACGTACTGCTTGTAGAGCGTCACCAGGGGAGCGGCGGCCAACGCCGCTTGCATGGTTGCGGCATTGCCGATCGCGGTGATCGTGTAGGGCGGGCTGTACGTGCGTCCGTTGAGCAGCAGCGTATTCCCCACACAGCGAGGTACCGAAGTGGCGATGATGCGCTGGTCCTGCATCTGGATCGCCTCGGCGCCAGCACTCCACAGCGCGTTGAGGACGGCCTGGATGTCCTGCTGATGGACCACCAGGTCATCGGGGGACGCATCGCGCGGGAACCGGCCGTTGGCGTCGCGCTGTGCGTCCTGCAGGGTCACCACCAGGCCCGGCCCATGCACCGCGTCCATACCCGCCTCGCCGGCCAGCTCGGCGGATCGCCTCAGCATCGCCGACAACGCTGCATTGGAGACCGCCCGTGCGCCGCGTCGAGCTTGTGTTCCAGCGTCTCCCGCTGCGTGCGCAGCCGGTTGACTGATTCCTGCGCCTCGCGGACCAAATCGACCAGGCGCGGCGCGTCACTGCGGCGAATCTCGGCGCCGCCGGATACCCCGTGTGTCGCGGCCAGCAGCAGCCCGGCCAGCAAGCACACCAGTGGCACTCCGAATCGCCACGGTGAGCGGCGCGCGTCCGTCATGAGCTCTCCGTTTCCTGGCCACGGGGCGTGGTGAGTTAGTCTCGTAGCCAAGCTCTGCGTGCTAGCTGCAATCGTTATCGTTGCACCCCGTCCCGATCACCGTGCTGTTGACATAGTCCCGAGGTATCCCGAGGTAACCATGCCCAAGTCCAAGGTCCGCAAGAAGAACGACTTCACCGTCAGCGCGGTGAGCCGCACGCCGGTGAAGGTCAAGGTCGGACCGTCGAGTGTGTGGTTTGTCGCGTTGTTCATCGGTCTGATGCTGATCGGCCTCGTCTGGCTGATGGTGTTCCAGTTGGCCGCCGTCGGAAGCCAGGCGCCGACTGCGCTGAATTGGATGGCGCAACTCGGCCCGTGGAACTACGCGCATCGCATTCGCTTTCATGATCACCGGATTGTTGCTCACGATGCGCTGGCATTAACAGGCGCGGAAGATCTTTGAATTCATCTTGGGGTCGATCTTTCGCCGGGCCAGCAACCTTACGGTCACACAATCACACGCGTGTGATTTATCCCCACTGTTGATAACGTCTGTGGATAACCGCATCGGCAGTGGTGGGAGGGGCTAGGAAACGCATGGAGCAAACCTCCTGGGGCCCCCGTTCGGCGGGAATCGCTGCTTATGGGCTCGGCGGCGTCGTGATGGCTATCGCCTGTGTGACCTTGGTCACAGATCCGCCGGGGCGCGTTCTCAGTGGCGTTGCCGCGGTCGGTTTGATCTTGTTTGCGGGGCTATCGTGGCGCGCACGTCCAAAGCTGGCAATCACGCCCGCCGGGCTGGCGGTCCGGAGCTGGTTCCGGACGCAGCTATTCCGGCGCTCCGACATCAAGATCATCCGGATCAACGAGTTCCGCCGACATACCCGCAAAGTCCGGTTGCTCGAGCTCGAAACCGTCGACGGGGGCCTGGTGATCTTCTCCCGTTGGGACCTCGGAACCCAGCCATTGGAAGTGCTCGACGCCCTGACCGACGAGGGTTACGCCGGCCCCGCGAAAAGGTGGTAAGGGTCGCAAGGGTCGCAAACGCTGAGCCCTCGGATGGCCCGGAGAGCGCTCCTAAGAGATCGTGATGGACTCGATGACGACCGAATCCGTTGGCCGGTCGCTGCCGTCGGTGGCCGTGGTCGCGATCGCGTCGACTACCCGCTGCGAGTCGGGGTCGGTCACTTCGCCGAAGATCGTGTGGCGCCGATTCAAGTGCGGCGTCTGGCCCACGGTGATAAAGAACTGGGAGCCGTTGGTGCCCGGGCCGGCGTTGGCCATCGCCAGCAGGTAGGGCTTGTCGAACGACAGCTCGGGGTGGAATTCGTCGGCGAACTTGTAGCCCGGGCCACCGCGACCGGTTCCGGTCGGGTCGCCGCCCTGGATCATAAAGCCCCGGATCACCCGGTGAAAGACGGCGCCGTCGTAGAACGGACCGGAGGGACCGCCCGACGAGTTTTGGGTCGAGTACTCCTTTGTGCCCTGCGCCAGGCCGACGAAGTTGGCTACGGTCTTGGGCGCATGGTTACCGAACAGGGCGACCTTGATGTCGCCGCGGTTGGTGTGGAGCGTTGCGGTGGCGGTCTGAATCGGGCTGTTAGTCACGACATGAGAGTCTGCCATTACGCGCGCGCACGCCCGCACCGGGTATCACCCCGCCGCGGCCGGACGCCGAAAACACCCTGGCACCCCCGCAATTGGCCCCCCAAGCTCACCCGACGCCGCAATGATGGCAATCTGATGAGGCACAGACGATCGGGACAGGGAGGCGGCACATGCACGCAAAGTCGGAGACCCAGTTGACCCCGCGGGAGCGACTGACCCGGGGCCTGACCTACACGGCGGTGGGACCGGTGGACGTCACCCGGGGCGTTGTCGGGCTTGGCGTTCATTCGGCGCAGGCGACCGCGTCGGGGGTGCGCCACCGTTACCGCCAGAGCCGGCTGTCCGCGGAACTCGCTGCCGCCCAAGAAACCCTCGCCCAGGAGCTGGCCGCCGCGCAGGAGGTGGTCACAAACCTGCCGCAGGCGCTGCAGGACGCACGTAAGAAGCACCGTCACGGAAAGCGACCCTGGCTGATCGCGGCGGCCGCCGTCGTCGCGTTGGCCGTTGGTGGCGTCACGTTCAGCATCGTCCGGCGCTCGATGCGCCCGGAGCCGTCAACGCTCCCACCGAGTGTGGACGTGCAACCACGCCCATGAGGAGCGCCGGATCATCGATTTGACGACGCCACTGGGGTTGAGGACGGCGTTTCGGTTTCCGCTGCAATCACGAGTGGCGCGCTCGGAGGTGATCAAGGGCGGGTTGTGGCTGCTGGTGCGTGGGTGGATTATCCGGCACTGCTGCGGCACGGGACGATCACGCTGCTGGGGATGATCGAGTACCACCTGCCGGCGGTCATTTGTGGCTATCTGGGGTGGCGGTGGGGGATGGGCTGGCTGCAGGTCGCGGCGGCAGTGCTGTGGGTGATGGCGACGCTGGCGGTGCCGGGCTAGATGTCCCACTATTGCCATCGATTGGACCCGCGGGAGGTGTTTGATCCGCTGCGGGGTCCCCTCGTTTTTGTTTGCGGTTCGTGTCTCATGTACCCGCTTCTCTTCGCCGAAACAGGACGGCGAGAGCGTTCTCAGTTCCGCTCGGTCTGCCGGTTAGGGGCGATGGCTTCGAACGCCAGCACAGCGATGTCGTCGCGCGGATCCAGCTTGGGAACCAAAGTGGCGATGTCATCGATCAGGCCCTGGGCGCCCCTAGGGGCGTGTTCGACGGCGAAGGAGGCCAGGCCGTCCTGGTCGAACGGGTTCGCACCGCGGCGCGCCTCGATGAGCCCGTCGGTATAGCACAGGAGTGTCTGACCAACGCGCACGTGCACACAGCGAGCATCAAAGGTGGCGCTTGCCAGCGCGCCCACGAGCATCCCCCCGCTGGGGTGGACCTCGTCGACGAGTCCGCTGGCGGGGTCGACAAGCAAGGCCGGCGGATGGCCGCCACTGGCGACCGTGACGTGGAATCCATCGCCGTCAGGGTGCGGCTCCATGGTGCCAAACAACACGGTGCAGAAACGTCTCGGTTCGGCCTCGCGCAGCAGGATCGAATTGAGTTCGGCAAGCCCCCGCGTGAGATCGCTGTAATGCAGCGCAGCTGAACGCAAGGTGTAGCGGATCAGCGACGCCACGACGGCGGCCTCGGGGCCGTGCCCGAGGACATCGCCAATGAAGAATGCCCATCGATTGTCACCGAGTCCGAACACGTCATAGAAATCCCCGCCAACCTGACGCGGGGACGCCGGGCGGAAGTAGGAGCCCAGGGCCACACCCTCGATATCCGGCAACAGCGGCGGCAACAGCGTGCGCTGCAGCACCCTCGCATACTCCTCGATCAGATCCCGGTCGCGCTCGGCGAAGCCGCGATCGCGCATCGCACTGTCACGATCCGCATGAGCCTGATCACGAGCGCGTCGGGCCCCGTCGCGGTCATATTCGGCGACACCACGCAGCCGCTGTTCCGCACTGAGAGCATCCAAGGCGGCCAGTCGCAGCTCTAGCTGCTCCATGACGATCGCGGCAAGCCCCTCCAGGAGCGCCAGCTCTTTGGCTGACGCGGTGCGGGCATCGCGATCCATGACAGCCAGCGTGCCCAGCCGATGCCCGTCAAAGGTCACGATCGACACGCCGGCATGAAACCGAATCTGATGCTCGTGCACAAACCGATTGTTGGCAGTTCGGGGATCGGTGAACGCATCCTTCACCACGTAGGGGACATCGGACCGGATCACCGACGCGCACAAACCGTCGTCGCGCGCGACTCGCCGCACTCCCTGACCGAACCCAAACGCCGCGACGAACCGGATCCGATCGTGATCAACGACCGATATCGTCGCCATCGCCGCGCCGAAGATCTGCGCGGCCAGAACCGCAACCCGCCCAAACACCGCATCCGGCGGCATGTCCACTATCCGGTAACGCTCGACGGCTCGCAGCCGCGCCACTTCGGCATCGCCCGGTTCGGCGTTCTCAGCCATTCTCACGTAATCCTCAGTCAGCCGAATCCGCATGCCCAGCCAGACTCAAAGCAGTCCAGCCAGTGCTACGGTTCGTAAATCTTGCCAGCAGTCCCCAACCTTTTCAGTGGTTTGACCACGAGCCGGGAAGCTATTCCTCCCGCGTTCGTTTTTTCCGTTAACTGGCACAAACTTTGGCGCAAGCCAACCGTGGCGCACGTCACCGACGCCCGGGCATTACCCCGCCCGAAAGTGGGTAGCCCAACCACATGACTGGTCCCGCCCCAGGTGTCGGGGCCCGCACTCACACCGGGTGCGCTGATGCAACCACGGTGGCTCGCTTCCGCGTCCAACTCCGCGGTTGGCTAGACAGCACCGTGGGTCTTGAGGCTGAACGGGTCAGCGACATCGTCTTGGCCACCGACGAAGCCCTGACCAACTGCGTCGAGCATGCTTACCAAGATCGATATGCCGCTGCCGTGATGACCCTAACCACCACCTACGACCGCGCCGGGGCCACCGTCAAAGTCTGCGTCACCGATAAGGGCCGCTGGATTGAACCCGACCCCGCCGCCATCAATGCGATCCGCGGGCGCGGGTTGATCCTGATGCGCGCGTTGGCGGACCACTGCACCGTCGAGGGTCAAACCGACGGCACCACCGTGTGTCTCCATTTCAGCGACTGCCCGGCCCTCGACCGCACAGCCTCCTGACCAGCAATATTAAGTTGTGGAGCCTAGGGGATTCGAACCCCTGACCCCTGCCTTGCAAAGGCGAATCATGCTGCAGGTCAACCGGTCTCGCCTGGTTTGACGTGCGAAAACACACCACTGGATATCGGCGGTATCAAGTTGTGTCGAATTGTGTTATCGGGTGAGATGTTTCAGGGCTGGGTAGGTGGCCATGGGGACTGCGGCGCGGGCGGCGTGGTTGTTCATGACTTGGGTTGAGTAGCCGAGGAGATCAGCGAGGGAGGCGGGGTCGATCTCCTTGGTGAGGTCGTGGAGCGCGGCGTTGCGGGCAGCTTGTATGTCAATTCCTACGCCGCGGAGTGCGGGCATTAGGGATTGTTCGCAGATGTGTTGTCCTGCGCGGGTTCCCGGGAAGAGCCAGCGGGATTTGTAGTTCATGGTGCGGTGGTTTCCGCGCTGGGCGAGGTGTTGATGGAAGAGGGGCAGCAGAGCTTCGGGTATGGGTGCGGGGGTGTCCCCGACCCGGATGGTGGTTCGTGTTGGTGTGGTGTTGACGTCGTCGAGTGTGAGTTTGCAGATTCTGCTGACGGGGGTGCCGTAGAGCAGCAGCATCAGCGCGGCGATTCTGGTCGATAGGGCGACATGTTCGGCTTCGGCGACGGTTTTGATGAGGTCGAGGCGCTGTCGGGATGAGGCCAGTGGGGTGGTGTCGGCGGCGCGGTAGGGGAACTTGAACGAGCGTGCGATGCCGGCACGGGT
>CAVVLC010000026.1:0-21240 GCA_963748885.1 uncultured Actinomycetota bacterium | reverse complement strand
AGGCCTAGGGAGGCTCATTCAACGCGCGTATGTGAGCGCTTCGATTTCGCCGCTCCCGTGACGAGCTTGACCATGTGCGACAGTATTCGAAACCCGACCTACCCGCCGCTGCACCTCGTCGCGTTTTGGCGCTGCGGCGGGTCAGCCCGGTGAACCTCGCGGACGCCGGTAACTCAGCAGTAGGCCGACGCCGCCGACCGACAGAAGGAAAAGTCCCGGTACGAGGAGGAGCCACGGCGTGCGGTTGGCATGTGTCGCTTGGTGGGCAAGCTTCTCGTCGTAGTTCTCCACGTTAAGCACGTCGTTGTCCCTGCCTGTGTAGTATCGGCAGATTTCGTCCCGCCCCATCGGGTGACCATTGCAATTCACCGTCCCGGGTTGGCCGTAGTCCGGACTCGCGAGCAGGACCACTGCGAGGATCGTGAACAGGACGCCGACCACGAAGACGGCAAACGCTGTCCTTCGCGCCGCGGCGGAACCAACTCGCACGCGACGTTGCTGCGAATATTGTTGAGTCCAGGTGCTGCCGTCGAAATAACGCAGCCGACCGTCACCATCGGGGTCGGAGTACCACCCTGCGGAACGCTGTTGCACGGTCATCCTTTCCCTATCGACCGGTCGCAGAGGAGCCTTCCGGTCCATCAGCAAATGATCCCACTCCGGAAGGCGCGCAGGACGGAAAGGCACGTTCGCCCGCCAGCACGAACGGTCAGCGCCTCGCGGCTAGAGAGTAATTCGGAAAGTCGATCCCACCATTTGTTGAAGACCTTTTGGACAGCGTGGCGCGACGAACAGGTACCCGACGGCACGGTCGTGTGGACCTCCCCGACCGGACACACGTACGTGACGCGGCCGGGCAGCCGCTTGCTGTTTCCGGCCCTTTGCCTGCCCACCGGCGAATTACCCAGTGTCCCAACGGAGTACCGACCGCCACCCGGCGACCGCGGTGCCATGATGCCCACCCGCCGCCGAACCCGACAACAAGACCGCGCTTACCGCATCGACGCCGAACGCCGACGCAACCAGCTGGCCTACTCCGCTCCCGCCCCACCGGGCGACGATGAGCCACCGCCATTCTGACGGCGGCTGACCAGCAGTCGAGCGGGGCTGCGGCCGAGCACCTGGCGCCACGGAATGTCCACCGGGCTTTCAGCCAGGCGCATGGGGGGATGATCCGCTGCGAGCACCGAGCGCACGCTCTCCTCGACTGCAATCTTGGCGAGGGGCATGGCCCACGCAATAGTGCGCGCCGGCATCGAAGTTCAGCAGTCTGGGTGTGTCAGGCCGCGAAAACCGGTCGGGGTCGAAATTATCGGGCTCACGCCACGCCGACGCGTCGCGGCACGCGGCGGCGATGCAGAGGAAGACCATCGAGCCGGCCGGAATCGTCCTGCCGTACAACTCAATCGGCTCCACGGCCGTGCGTGGAATGAACGGGATACTCGGCTCGAGGCGAATGGTTTCGGCGACTGCGCTTGCCAGCCGGGCCTGGTCCTCGTGCACGCCGGTGAGTTGGTCACGGTGTTGCAGGGCCAGCAGAATGCTGCACGGTATTTGACTCCCGGCCGTATCGTGTCCGGCCACAAGAAGATTAGCGATCATAGCGACGGTTTCGTCATGCGTGAGGCGCTCGCCGTCGGCCTCGGATGCGAGCAGTGCCGTAATAAGATCCGGTCCCGGCGACTTTTTACGACGCGTGGTCAACTCATCGACGTAGCCCTGCAGCTCCGTGATTGCGGCCGTCGCGGCGCCGATTTGTTCGGGCGCCATGACAAGGAACACCGGGCTCAAGGCATCGAGCCAGCGGGCGAACACCGGGACATCGCCGGCGGGCACACCGAGCAGGCGACACATGAGCCGGGTGGCAAGAGTCGCGCAGGCATTGACGAGGTCGCCGCCCTGGCGAGTCGAAGCGACGGCCTCGGCGGCCATGTCGGCAGCCGCGGCGCGCAGCGCCTCGACGGAGCGGGGCGTGAACGCACGGGAAACCAGCGATCGGATGCGCCGGTGATAATCCCCCTCGGTGGTGAACATCAACCGCCCGTACCAGTCACGCAGGCATCCGTCGGTGATGCCCATCATGTCGAACAACGCCAGCCCGATTCCCTCGAGTCGCTGATCGTGCGCCAGAGCCTCGACGTCGCGTTGGCGCAGTACGACGACGGCACCAGTCGACACATCCAATGCCAACGGTCCCTCCTGTACCGCATCACGAAGCAGATCGTGCAGGTCAGCCCCGAAAGTGCCGGTGAGGTCGATCGGATTTTCGGCCGGATGGTTCATGGTCACCTCGCATCGAGCTTTGCTGTGGTTCATCGCTCGCCGACGATAAGGCAATCCAGCAGTCCCGATTTAGGTAGTCACATACTCTATTCGCCCCATCGATTCGGGGTGAGGCTTGGATCTTCAGGCCGATCACCTCCGGCCCGACGAGCTAAGGGGCACTGACATGCCGTATGTGATCGCGGCGCCGGAGCTGATGACAACGGCGGCATCGGATTTGGCCGGTATCGAGTCGGCGCTTAGCACAGCCCATGCGGCCGCGGCGACCTCAACGACGCAGGTGCTGGCGGCGGCCGCAGATGAGGTGTCGGCGGCGATTGCGTCGCTGTTTTCCGGCCATGGCCAACAGTTTCAGGCTCTCGGCGCTCGGGCGGCAGCGTTTCATGTCAGGTTCGCTCAGGCGTTGAACGGTGCGGGCAGCGCGTATGCGGCGGCGGAGGCGGCCAACGCCGCGCCGGCCGCGGGGCTGGCGGACTTGTTGTCGCCGTGGAAGTTGCTGACCGGGCGCCCGCTGTTCGGCAATGGCACCGATGGGGCCGCGGGCACCGGGGCCCGCGGTAGCGACGGCGGGTGGTTATTCGGCAACGGCGGTACCGGCGGGTCCGGTCCAACCGGGCAGGACGGCGGCAGGGGCGGTGACGCAGGGCTGGTCGGCAACGGCGGCACAGGCGGGACCGGCGGGACGGGGACCGCCGGCAGCACGGGCGGCGTCGGCGGTAACGGCGGGTCCGGCGGCACCGGCGGAATGGTTTACGGCAACGGCGGCGCCGGCGGCAGCGGCGGCACGGGCGGCGCCGCCGCGACCATAACCACCGGCGGCACCGGCGGCAGCGGCGGCACGGGCGGCAACGGTGGAACCGGTGGCCAAGCCCAGGGAGCGTCCGGATTCCTCGGCGGCCATGCTGGCGACGGCGGCGACGGCGGCGCCGGCGGCGACGGCGGCGGCATCAACTTCAATGGCGGCGGCGCGGTCAGCGGCACCGGCGGCAGCGGCGGCAACGGCGGCCACGGCGGCGCCGGCACGAACGGCGGCAACGGCGGCGCCGGCGGTAATGGTGGCACCGTCGAGCTCGTCACCAACGGCGCCGTTGCCGGCGCCTCCGGCGGCGGAGGTGGCGGGGGCGGCGAAGGCGGCAACAGCACCGGCGGCGGCCACGGCGGGACCGGTGGCACCGGCGGCACCGGCGGTCAAGCCGGAGCGTTCGCCAACACGAACGGGACCGGCCCCGCCGGCTTCGACGAAATGTTCGGCGGCGGGGGCGGCACGGGCAGCGGGCCCGCCGGAACCACCGGGGGTCCCGGTGGTGGTGGCGGCGGGGGCGGCGCCGCGGTCGTCGGTCACACCTCGGCCGTCGGCATCAATGGCCGCGTCGGCCTCGGCACCGGCGGGGGCCTAGGCGGTGGCGGCGCCTCTGGAACGGTCACCAGCAACGATGCCTTCGGCGGCGGCGGCGGAGGTGGGGGCGGCGGCGGCAGCATTGCCGGCGGCACCGGCGGCACCGGCGGCACCGGCGGCACCGGCGGCACCGGCGGCACCGTCGGCGGCGCCGGCGGCACGGCAGGCCAAGCCGGCGACCCCGGCAGCGGCTTCACCCAGGTCGGGGGGACTGCCACCGGCGGTCAGGGCGGCACCGCCGGTGCCAACGGCGGCGGCGGCGGTGGCGGCGGCAGCGGTTCTGCCGTCGGCGCCGGTGGCGCCGGCAAGGGCGGCAAGGGCGGCAACGGCGGCCCCTAGCGTCTAGCCGCGATTCACGGGCGCATCTCGTAAGCCCCGTTGATGGGCGCCACGTGCTCCTTCCACACCCGCTCGTAGCGCGCCGCGTCCTGCACAGGACGGCGGACCATGCGCATCGCGAAACGGGCCTGTTCGTCGGTGGCGGCGGCCTTGTCGTTCAGCTCGACGGCGTAGCTGTTGAAGTCCCGCACCAGCACGGCAAAGATCTCGTCGATCAGCGCCTCGTCCACGCCGGAGACCGGGGCCTCCTCCAGGATCAGCTGGGCGTAGGGCACCGTCGCAAAGAGCTGTCCCACGCCGAAGGCGAAGTCGATGTCCTTCTGCTGCGCGGCATCGGGGGTCGCGGAGGCCAGCATCTCGGCCAGCACGTCGATCTGCTCGCGCAGCAACGCGACGTTGGGCAGGTGGCCGTAGCTGTCGAACGGCGCGCGCCAGTCGTGGAAGCGCACCTTGCCCAGGCCCCCGGTGGGTCCCTGCGCGAACAGGAATGTGTCGTCGGCCGCGTCGTCGCGGCGGCCGATCAGCGGCAGCGCGGCGTCGGGGGCGAACAGGAAGTTGGGCATGAACTTGGCCAGCAGCCCGATGTTGATGTGGACGGTGCCTTCCAACCGGGGCAGCAGCCCGATCTCGCGGGCCACGGTCTCGAAGAAGGTGTCCTTTTCGACGCCCTTGGCCGCGATGACATCCGACAGGGCGGTGATGACCCGCTCGCCCTCGCCGGTGACCTTTGCCTTGGTGAGCGGGCTGTACAGCAGGTAGCGACGGTCTTCCGCGGAGGCGCTGCGCATGTAGTCGGAGGCGCGGGTGGCGACCAGCTTCATCGCGATCAGCCGCACGTAGGCGTCGGTGAGCAGCCGCCGCACGTGGCTGAAGTCGGTGACAACCGTCCCGTACAGGTGGCGGTTGGACGCGTGGGTGACCGCCTCGTACATGGCGTGGGTGCACATGCCGATGGCGCCCCAGCCCAGGTTGTACTTGCAGACGTTGACCGTGTTGAGGGCGGCGTGGAACGCCCCGATGCCGCGGTGCAGCATGTCGGCCTCGGTGACCGGGTAGTCGCGCAGCCCGTAATTGGCCACGTAGTTCTGCGAGTTGACGACGTTCTTCTTTAGGTCGTAGCGGTCGTGCTGGGAGTCGGCGGCAAAGAAGACGTACTCGTCGGAGCCGTCGATCTTGCCGAACGTCGACACCATCCGGGCGACGTTGGCGTTGCCGATGTAGTACTTTTCGCCGTTGGCGGTCCAGCCGTGTTCCGACGGCGTCAGGATCATGTCGCTCTTGTAGACGTCGGCGCCGTGGGTCTTCTCCGACAGCCCGAACGCGAACACCTCGCCCTGCTCCAGCTGGGCGGCGGCCTTGCGCTTGGCCTCCTCGTTGTCACTCATCCAGATCGGGCCCAGGCCAAGGGCGGTCACCTGGAAGGGGTACCAGTAGCTCAGCCCGTAGAAGCCCACGATCTCGGCGAACTCGCTGATCCGGTAGGTGTCCCAACGGCAGTCGGCGGAACCGTACTCGGCCGGCGTCAGCAGCGACGCGAAGATGCGCTCCCGCCCGATGTGGTTGAGGAAGTCCGAGTACCACACGCGGTTGTGGTCGTCGGACTTCAACCGCGCCTTTCCCCTGGATTCGAAAAAGTCCACCGTCGCGGCCATGATCTCCCCCGACCGGGCGTCGGGGTAGGTGCGTTGCAGGTGGTTGGGATTGAGCAACATGAGCGGGCTCCAGAAGTGATTCAGGGGATCAGGAAGGATAGCGAATAAGTCGAGGGTTGACGGTACTGCAATACCGCTGCCGACAAAAAGGCACCTCTTGACCTCTGTTGGCCGGACCCCGCGGCGACTTAGCATCGGTTGCGTGTCAGAACTAAATACCGCCCGCGGATCCATCGATACCGCCGATCTCGGCGTCACGCTCATGCACGAGCACGTGTTCATCATGACCACCGAGATAGCGCTGAACTATCCCGACGCCTGGGGCGACGAGGAGAAACGGGTGGCCGACGCCGTCACCCGGCTGGGCGAGCTCAAGTCCCGGGGCGTGGACACCATCGTCGACCTCACCGTCATCGGGCTGGGCCGCTATATCCCGCGCATCGCCCGGGTGGCCGCGGCCACCGAGCTCAATATCGTCGTCGCGACCGGTTTGTACACCTACAACGACGTGCCGTTCCGCTTCCACTACACGGGCCCGGGCACGCAGTTGGACGGCCCGGAGATCATGACCGACATGTTCGTCCGCGACATCGAGGAGGGCATCGCCGACACCGGGATCAAGGCCGGGATCCTCAAGTGCGCCACCGACGAGCCCGGCGTCACCCCGGGTGTCGAGCGGGTGCTGCGCGCCGTCGCCCAGGCACACAAACGCACCGGGGTGCCGATCTCCACGCACACCCATGCCGGGCTGCGGCGCGGGCTCGAGCAGCAACGCATCTTCGAAGAGGAGGGCGTGGACCTGAGCCGGGTGGTCATCGGCCATTCCGGCGACAGCACCGACGTCGGCTACCTCGAGGAGCTCATCGCCGCCGGCTCCTATCTCGGGATGGACCGGTTCGGCATCGACGTGATCTCGCCGTTCGAGGACCGGGTGAACATCGTGGCGACGATGTGCGAGCGCGGGCACGCCGACAAGATGGTGCTATCGCACGACGCCAACTGCTACTTCGACGCGCTGCCCGAGGAACTCATGCCGATCGCCGCCCCCAACTGGCACTACCTGCATATCCACAACGACGTGATCCCCGCGCTCAAGGAGCGTGGCGTCACCGACGAGCAGCTGCACACCATGCTCGTCGACAACCCGCGCCGCATCTTCGAGCGGACGGGCGCCTACTGAATGACCCAGGGTGAGCCCGTCCCGCCGATCGGCACCCAGATCTCGGCGCTGGCGGCGCTCGCTCCCGACGAGCCGGCCGTCACCTGCGAGGGGCGCACGATCACCCGCGGCGAACTGGACCGATCGACCAACCGACTGGCCCGCGCCTACGCCGAGCGTGGTGTCGGCCTGGGCGACTACGTGACCATCGTGTTGCCCAACTCCGTGGAGTGGGTGCAGGCCGCGGTGGCGTGCTGGAAGCTGGGCGCTGTGCCGCAACCGCTGTCACCGCGGCTGCCGGACGCGGAGTTGGAAGGTCTGCTGGGCTTGCGGCCGCGTGCGCTGTTGGTCGGCCGCCAGGACCCGCGCGGTCAGATCCCCAGCGTGCCTGCGGATTTCGTTGCGGACCCGGCATTGTCCGATGACCCGCTGCCCGAAGCGGTTTCGCCGTGCTGGAAGTCGTTGGCATCGGGTGGCAGCACCGGCCGTCCGAAGCTCATCGAAGCCGGCGGCGACAGCCGCATTCAGGCGCTGTTGGGGTACGGGCTGGGCGCGCAGGAGGGCGACACGACGCTGGTCCCGGTGCCGCTGAGCCACAACACCGGAATGACCACGGCCTCAATCGCTTTGCTGATGCGCCACCATCTGGTGCTGGCGGCCCGGTTCGACCCGCACGATTTTCTCCGGCTGATCACCGAATACCGCGTCACGTTTCTGACGACGGTCCCGACGATCATGCAGCGGGTGCTGCCGGTCTACCACGCCAACCCGGATGCCTATGACTTGTCGTCGATCCGGCGTTTCTGGCATGTGGGGGCGCCGTGCCCGCCCGCGGTCAAGCAGGCCTGGATCGACCTGCTGGGCCCCGAAAAGCTCTGGGAACTGTACGGCGGCACCGAATTACAGGCATTGACCTTCATCTCCGGCGACCAGTGGCTGACCCACCGGGGGTCGGTCGGCATCGTGGTCAGCGGGGAGATGAAGGTGCTCGACGACGACGGCAATCCCTGCCCGCCCGGCGTGGAGGGCGAGATCTTCATGCGGCCCGCTCCCGGCAGCGCACCGACCTACCGTTACGTCGGCGTCAGGGCGAAGAGCCGCGATGGCTGGGACTCGCTGGGTGATCTCGGCTACTTCGACGCCGACGGGTTCTTGTACCTGTCGGATCGCCGTGTCGACATGTTCACCGTCGGCGGGCGAAACGTCTACCCCGCCGAGATCGAGGGCGCGCTGTCGGCTCACCGGGAGGTGCTCTCGTGCTTGGTCGTCGGAGTTCCCGATCCGAACTCTGGCGATTTGGGCCAGGTACCCCACGCCCTGGTGCATACAACCGACGGATCGGCACTGGATTCCGATGGCGTGCAGGAGTTTCTGCGGGAGCGCATTGAGGCATACAAGGTGCCGCGCACCGTCGAGTTCGTCGACAGGCCGCTGCGCGACGATGCCGGCAAGGCCCGGCGGTCGGCAGTGCGGGATGAGGTGATCGCGCGGATGGGGACCGGTCGCACCGACGATCACAGGGGGCACTGACATGACGGACGCCGGCCCCGTAGTGACGCTGTCGGTGGTCGAGGGCCCGGGCAGCGGCGCCCAGTACCGGTATGAGGAACGCGCGACGGCGATCGTCGGGCGCGCCGATGACTGCGATCCGCGCATCGACGAGCGCGGCTCCAACAGCTGGTGTCACGCCATCACTGCCTGTTCGACATCAATCCACCCGACATTCGGGTGCGCGATTTCGGCAGCCTCAACGGCACGCATGTCAACGGCGAGGAGATCGGCCGCCGGCACCCCGGGCAGACCCCCGAGGAGGCGGCACGGCTGGCGTTCCGGGAGCGCGACGTGATTGGCGGCGACCGAATCAAGCTGGGCAACACCGTATTTGCGGTGGGAATAACAGTGCCGCCCCCGGCGACGATCAGCCTGGAACCGGTACGCCCAAGGCACGTGTTCGGCCTGCGGGGCCCCCTTGCCGACGACCCGAACGCGCACCGCCGACGAGGCGGTGTGCGATCGGTGTCGCCGACCGCGGCGAGGTGATCGACGCCCTATTGCAGCAATCTGGTCGCCGACGACGGGCGCCGCCCGAGATTCGCGGCCACGAGTTGGTCGAGAAGCTGGGCGACGGTGGGCAGGGTGTGGTGTACCTGGCGCGACATCAACCGTCCGGTGACCTGGTCGCGGTCAAGATGTTGCTGGCCAAAGTTGCCGTCAAAGAACGGGCGCGGGAATGTTCGAACGCGAGATCGCCAGCATCCGCGGCGCTCGACCATCCCAATGTCGTGTCCTTCCGGGAAGCCGGACGGGTCGGCGTCGGCATGGTTTTTCACCAGCGAGTACTGCGCCGGCGGCAGCGTCGACGACTTGGTCGACCGCGACGGTCCGCTTCCGCCGGACCAGGCGGTTCCGATCGCTCGTGCAGGCGCTCGGCCGGGCTGGCCCACGCACACACCGCGCCGCTGCCGACAGATCGGTCGGGCTGGTCCACCGGGACATCAAACCGGGCAATATCCTGCTGGCCCGCCGGGCCGCGATCTGGTTGCCAAGATCGCCGATTTCGGGCTGGCCAAGGCGTTCGACCGGGCCGGTCTTGTCGGGAATGACCATGACGGGTCCGATTGCTGGCACTATGCGATTATGGCCCGTCCGCAGCTGATCCACTACAAGTACGCCATGCCCGATGTGGATGTGTGGTCGATGGCCGCGTCTCTGTACTGGATGCTCACCCGCTACTACCCGCGAGATTTTCCGGAGCGGCGAGGACCCGATCCAGGTTGTGCTCGACACAATGCCGGTCCCCATCCGCGAACGCGACCCAACATCCCGCGACGACTGGCCGCCGTCATCGATGAAGCCCTCATCGACACACCCCACATCACCGTCACTTCCGCCGCCCAACTGGCCGCGGCGCTGAGCGAGCGATGTAACCCGTGTACACCACCGAGTCCGCGGCTCTTAGCGACATCGGCTGCGAACGATCCGACCAATCAGGACCGCTGTTAGCGCGGATACCGAACATGGCCTGTTCGTGGTGGCCGACGGCGTGGCCGGCAGCAGCGACGGCGAACTGGCCGCACAGGTGATTGCCGAATTGCTGCCACCTACGTGCGACCGTCACCTGACACCGACGAGCCGACGATCCGAGCGCGCACGAACAGCTGGGCCACGCGGTGGCCGAGCTCTCCGATGACCTCTACACTGACTGGCAAACCGATGACTCGCGTCGCCGGGTGCCAGCCACCACGGTGGTGGCCGTGGCGTCGTCGGGTTCCCGCGGATTGGTCGCCCATCTCGGCGACAGCCGCGTCTACCTGTGCCGCGAACAGGTGCTGCAACAATTGACCCGTGACCACAGCTGGTCCAGGCGCTCGTCGACGCGGACGAGGTGCAACCCGAGGAAGCCCGTAGCACCCCACCCGCAACGTGGTGACTCGTTTCGTGGCGATGCGCCCACCCGCGATACCCGACGCTGTCCCCGTGGAACTGACGGCGGCGACCGGATACTGCTGTGCAGCGACGGCCTCTACGGCGTGGTTGACGACGCGGCGCTGGCCGGCATCATTGGCGCCGAGAGCGTGCCCGAGGATGCTTGCGCGGCGCTGATCGCGGCGGCCAGGCAAGCCGGCGGCCCGGACAATATCACCGCCGTCGTCGTGCACATTGCCTGTCAACAGGCCGGTCAATAGCCGCCCGTACTAACCTGGCGGTTGTGGGCCTGATCGTGGTGTGGTTGGTGTTGGTCACGGCGATCGCGGTCGCCGCGCTGGTGACGAGTCTGGTAGTGCTGTCGCGGCTGCCTCGGCGGGCTGCGCCGCCGCAATATGGCTCGTACCCGCCGCAATATGGCCCCACCCCAACGGTATACGCTCCGCAACCGCAGGCCGGCCCGTTCTCCAACGCGCCGACGATGATCGCCGATCCCGACACGACCAAGTGGATACCCCGGAGCCGCTGCGCCGAACTGAACATTACGGACTAAGGCGGCGCGGCCCGCCGGAATGCGTCGCGCACGTGGGCGAGCACGACGTCGGTGACGCGGGCCGAAAGCTCCACGATGGCCAGCCGATTGGGCCGCGTTGGCGGGTCGGTGACTTCGGCGACCGTCAGCGACAGGTGGCCACGATGTCCGCGGACCGCATGCCGCACGGCACATTCCTCGATCGCGTACGGGTATCGCGAGCGCACGGTCATGACACCCGACTGCTGCCCGTGCTCCCAAGGCATCTCGTAGAGCGGGGTCCCGTCGGGCAGCCCCGCGCCGAACGGGTAGACCGCAAACGGCCAGCGATGATCGTGCAGATCGCCGACGACGGGCCGGGGGAACACATGTACGGCGACCGAGTACTCGCGCCGCGGCGGGCCCCCGGAAGTCCCGCCACAAACCAGACTGTCGTTGGCTTCGACACGAATGTATTGCTCCCCGACATCGACCGCCCGCCAGGCGGCCGAGTCGTCGAGGTGAACGTCGATGGTCGCGAGGCTCTCGACCAGGCGCCGCAGCGTCGGCGAGTCCGCCGGCGAGGTCAAAATGGGCAGCTCGGGCGGGCCATCCATGGCTAGGGCGCGACCGCGTCCGCTTCGGCGTCATTGCCGACGCTGCCGACGCTGTCGGACGGGCGCTCGCGCTTCTCCCAACGCCGCAACGCTTCCCGGCACGGCGACTCGACCAGCGCGTAACTGACCGCGGCGATGGCGAAACCGAAGATCAGCGTCAGCACCAACACCGTCGGCATCCGGCCGGTGAAGGGGAACGTCCCGATCACCGGGAACACCATGGCCAGCGCGGCCAGGTGCCAGATGAACAGGCCGTAGGACCACCGGCCCAGGGTCACCATGCGCAGTGCTGCCCAGCAGCCGGTGCGGTGTGTCGGGCCGGTCCAGCACCAGCGGCGCCACCAGCGCGCAGCGCCACCACCGCGCCCATCGCCGATCTTCACCGCGAATTGCGCCGAGCCGTGCCCGGGACCAGCCCGCCGGACCCGCCAGCGGCGACGCCGCCACCAGATAGGCCAGCACCGCGACGAGCGGCCATCAGCAGCCGTCGGCGGGCCAGCCGGTGCGGCCAGCCCGACCGGGCTGTGGACCAACTCGGCCAGCAACATGCCCGCGGCGAACCAGGAGAAGAACGCCGGCGGCCAGTTCAGTGGGTTGATCCCGAAGCCGGCATGAATCGGCACCCAGGCCCAGGCCCAGCTGGCCGCCCCGAGCGCCGCGATCGCGGGCACCCGGGCACGCACCGGCAGGCGGCGGGCCAGCAGCGCGAAGATCGGCAGTGCCAGATAGAAGCTGACCTCGACGGACAGGCTCCACATCTGGGTCAGGCCGCCGGTCAGGGTCAGCGGCACATAGATCTGGGTGAGCGTCAGGTTCGCCAGCCACACCGTCAGGCTGGCGTGATCGGAGTCGGGCAGCAGCGTACAGGATCACGACGACGGCCACCAGGTAGGCCGGCATGATGCGGACCACCCGGGATCGCAGGTAGTGGCCGGTCCGCGGGCGCGCCGACCCAGGTCCCGCGCCGCGGCGGCGTGCCCGCGCCACAGCAGGAATCCCGACAGCGCGAAGAACACCGCGACGGCCAGGTCGAAGCGGCCGAACAACCGGCCGTCGACACCGCTGGAGTGCCCGGTCTGGAAAGCGACGTGGGTGACCACCACACCCATGGCCGCGCAGGCGCGCATGCCCTCGACGGCGGGCAGAAAGCTGCGGGTCCCACCCACTGTCGTCGCCGTCGGTCACGATCACCAGTGTGCCTGACACTGCCGGTAGTCCGACGCGACCGGCTACATTCGGCTGTTAGGGTCAAACGGGTTCTGCCTCGCTGCTTGGTCAGGTCGGAGCGGGTCGTGATCGACGAGTCGCACACAGCAAGGAGGTCACAGCAACGTGAACCGAGCAGTCATGTTGCGGATCGCCGCATGCGGGATCATGGGACTCGGGGCCGCCCTGCTGATCGCCGCGCTGCTGTTGTCGACCTACACCAGCAGCAGGATCACCAAGATCCCGCTCGATATCGACACCACGCTGGTCAGCGACGGCACCGGAACCGCACTGGACCCGGCGTCGCTGTCCGGCTGAGCACTTCGTCATCAACCAGAATGTGCCGCTGGTGTCTCCAGCAGCAGATCAGTGTCGAGTCGCCCGCCAACGCCGATGTGGTGACACTGCAGGTCGGCAGCATCGGTGCGGCGCACCGACAAGCAGAAGGACAGCGGGCTGCTGCTGGCGATCGTCGACACCGTCACGCTCAACCGCAAAACCGCGATGGCGGTCTCGGACGACAACCGCACCGGCGGCTCAGTGCAGAAGCCACGCAGCTTCAACGACGACAACCCGCCGACCGCCATCCCGTTGCGACACGAGCGGGCTGTCCTACCGGTTCCCGTTCCACACCGAGAAGAAGACGTATCCCTACTTCGATCCGATCGCGCAGAAGGCGTTTGACGTCAACTACGAAGGGCGAAGAAGACGTCAACGGGCTGACCACCTACCGCTTCACGCAGAACGTCGGCTACAACGCCGACGGGCAAGCTGGTGGCGCCGGTCAACTACCCGTCGCTGTACGCCGGCGACGAGGACGGCAAGGTCACCGCCTCCGCGGCGATGTGGGGCCTGCCCGGCGATCCGGCGGAGCAGATCACCATGACCCGCTACTACGCCGCGCAGCGAACCTTCTGGGTGGACCCGGTGTCGGGCACCATCGTCAAGGAAGCCGAGCACGCCAACCACTACTTCTCCCGCGATGCGCTCAAGCCAGAGGTGACGCTGGCCGAGTACAAGGTCACCTCGACGGCGGACACCGTCGAATCCCAGGTCAACTCGGCCCGCGACGAGCGCGACCGGCTGTGCGCTCTGGTCGCGGGTGCTGCCGATCACGTTCACCGCGATCGGCCTGATCGCGCTGGTCGGCGGCGGACTGCTGGCCTCGTTCAGCCTGCGCACCGAGAGCGCGCTGACCGACCCCGGCCTGGACCGAGGCGACGAGGTCTTCGGCCGACGGCGGGCCCGAGGAACCGGTGCCGGGTGCCGAAGCCGTGACCGAGAAGCTGCCCACGCAGCGCCCCGATCCGGATGAACCGAGCCCGCCCGGCGCGGATCCGCCTGCCTCGGGTGGCAACGAGTCGGACCCGCACGCAGCGCGGCCGGACGACCCCGGTCCGCACGAACGGTCCTAGCCCGGCTGTGCGCTGGTCTCGGCCGGGGTACGCGTTGGTCCTGGCGCTGCTGGTGGTCGCGCCGCTGCTGCGGCCCGGATATCTGTTGCTGCGCGACGCGGTGTCCACGCCGCGGTCGTATCTGTCCGATACCGCCCTGGGGCTGACGTCGCCGCCGCGGGCGACGCCGCAGGATTTCGCGGTGGCGCTAGCCTCGCATCTGGTCGACGGCGGCATCGTGGTCAAAGCGCTGCTCGTCATCGGGCTTATGGCTGGCGGGATGGGGTGCGGCCGGACTGGCGGCGACCGCGCTGCCGTCCGCGGGTGTGGGTGGCCAATTCGTCGCGATCACGCTGGCGATCTGGAATCCCTATGTCGCTGAGCGGCTGCTGCAGGGCCATTGGAGCCTGCTGGTCGGCTACGGCTGTCTGCCCTGGGTTGCGACGACGATGCTCAGACTGCGCTCCCCCGACGGCACCGGCTGGCCGGACTTCTTCCGGCTGGCCTTCTGGATCGCGGTGGCCGGGCTGACTCCGACCGGGTTGATGCTGGCCGCGACGGTGGCGCTGGTCTGTGTGGGCGCGCCCGGGGCGGGCCGGCCGCGCTGGCTGTGTGCCGCGGCGGCGCTGGGCAGTGCGCTGGTGGCGGCGCTGCCGTGGCTGACGGCGTCGGCGATGGGTTCGTCGTTGACCTCGAACCCGGCGGCGACCGCGCTCGGGGTCGCCATGTTCGCGCCCCGCGCCGAGCCCGGCCTGGGCACGCTGGTCAGCCTGGCCAGTCTCGGCGGCATCTGGAATGGCGAGGCCGTACCCGATTCGCGGACAACGCTTTTCGCGATCTTGCCGGCCGCGGTGCTGCTGGGTGTGGTGGCCGCCGGGCTACCGCGCCGTGGTGCGTCGTCCGATGGTGGTGCCGCTGCTGGCGCTGGCGGCGGTGTCCGTGCTCGGACCGGCCGCGCTGGCAACCGGTCCCGGACTGCACCTGCTGCGTGCGGTGATTGATGCCGTGCCCGGCTTGGGCGTGCTGCGCGACGGGCAGAAGTGGGTGGCGCTGGCGGTGCCCGGATACACGCTGGCGGGGGCGGGCGCGGTGGAGACGCTGCGACGTTGGGTAAGGCCCGTGGTGACGGCGTCCGTCTGCTGCGTCGCGCTGATCCTGGCGCTGCCGGACCTGGCCTGGGGGGCGTGGGGCAAGGTTGCGCCGGTGCACTACCCGTCCGGGTGGGCGGCGGTGGCGGCGGCGATCAACAACGAGCCGGGGCGCCCAGGATGGGTGGCGGTGCTGCCTGCCGGCATCATGCGACGCTTCGAATGGTCCGGTCCCGCCCCGGTGCTCGATCCGTTGCCGCGCTGGCTGCGCGCGGACGTGCTGACCACCGGCGATCTGGCCATATCCGGCGTCACCGTGCCCGGCGAGGGCGCGCGGGCGCGGGCGGTTGAGCAGCTGCTGCTGTCGGGGCCCGACCCATCCGCCGTGGCCCCTGCCGGCGTGGCGTGGCTGGTCGTCGAGTCCGACACGCCGGGCGACATGGGTGCCGCGGCGCGCACTTTCGACGCGCTGGCACCGACCTATCGTGACGACAAACTCGCCCTCTACCGGATCGGCGGGCACAGCGCCGGGACACCTTCTGCCCGCCTCCGAGCGACAGTCATAGCCGCGCACCTGGCGTGGCTGGTTCTGCTAGTGCTGGGCGGGGGTGGCGCGGCGCTGACGAGGTTGCGGCGCCCCGCCCTTACACCAGACCGCTGATGAAGGTGCCGCCGCGCACCGCTTCCAGCACAACGCGCATCGCGGCGGCGCTTTGCGTCCAGGAGAACTCACCGCAGCGCGCCTGCGCCTTGCGCCCGAGTTGATCGCGCAGCACCGGGTCGCTCAGCAGTCGTTCGAGGCGATCGACCAGCTCGGTGTGGTTGTCCACCAATATCCCGGTGACGCCGTCGAGGATCGAGTCGCACAGTCCACCGGAGGACCGGTAGCCGACGGTAGGCACCTGGTGCTGGGCCGCCTCCACGACGGCCAGACCCCAGCCCTCCTTGCGGGACGGCAGCACATTTACCCAAGAGCTCTGCAGCACATGGTGTTTGGTCACGTCGTCGATGTGGCCGTGGAATGTCACCGCGCCGGAGATGCCGAGCCGCTGCACGTGGTCGACGAGCCGCTGCTGCCACCACCCGCCGCCGACGATGTCGAGATGCACGCCGGGCATCCGTTTCCGCAGCTGCGCGACCGCCTCCAGCGCATCCTCGATCTGCTTGTGTGGCACCAGCCGCGACAGCACCACCACTCGCGGTCCGGCCGCGCGCGGGCCGGACAACGATTGCGCCGGCGCCTCGTCGAGACCGTTGCGCACCACCGCAATCCGTTCGTTGTCCACACCGAGAGCGACCAGATCGCGGGCCGAGGGCAGCGACACCGTCACGTATTGATTGCGCCGGTGCAGTCGCGGCGACAGCGTCGACTCGACAAACCAGCCGATCCTGCCGGTCACCGGACCGGCCACCGGCCACTGCTCGCGGTGGCAATGGTGCACCAGCACCACCACCCGCCGGCCGTACACCAGCCGGGCCAGAAACGGCAGACCGTTCTGGGTATCGACGACCACATCGGGCCGCACTCGCCGCAGCGGGCCGAGACCGAGCCGTGCGAGCAGCCATCGCCAACAACGCCCAGACGTAAACGGAGTAGCGCCCGCCCGCGCGGCTGATCAGAACGCCGTCGACCACTTCGCGTCGCGGCGCGCCGGGGTAACGGGCGGTGCGCAGGGTGACGGCGACGCCGGAGGCGGCCAGTTGCGCGCCGATGCGCTGCAAGTAGGTTTCGCTGCCGCCGCCCTGCGGGTGCCCGGTATCGCGCCAGCACAGCAGCAGCACCGACCGCACATCAGACATTGGTCAATACCCTAATGCTTCAGCGACACCGAGGCGCGGTCTACAACCCATAGGGTTGGGCCGGGTGGCCGTCACCGGACGTTTTCGCACGGCGGGCAACGCTTGCCCGCTCGCTGCGGCTGCTGGCGGAGTTCCGCTACGAGCAGCCCGACCCGGCGCGCTTCTACGGCGCGCTGGCAGCCGACACCGCCGCGATGGTCGGCGACCTGTGGCGGGCCGCCCACGGCGAGGCTCCGCTCGGCCGCACGCTGCTCGACGTCGGCGGCGGGCCAGGATATTTCGCCGACGGCATTCGCCGACGCGGGTGTCCGCTACGTCGGCGTCGAACCGGATCCCCGCGAGATGCACGCGGCGGGGCCGGCTCTCGATCGGGCGCCGGGCGACGTTCGTCCGCGCGTCGGGCATGGCGCTGCCGTTCGCCGACGACTCGGTCGACATCTGCTTGTCGTCCAATGTCGCCGAACACGTGCCGCGGCCCTGGCAGCTCGGCGCCGAGATGCTGCGGGTCACCAGGCCGGGCGGCCTGGTCGTGCTGTCCTACACCGTGTGGCTGGGCCCGTTCGGCGGCCACGAGATGGGCCTGACGCACTACCTGGGCGGCGCCCGGGCCGCCGCCCGCTATGCCCGCAAACACGGCCATCCGGCCAAAAACAACTACGGGTCGTCGTTGTTCGCGGTGTCCGCTGCCGACGGCCTGAACTGGGCCGCGGGCACCGGCGCTCTGGTGGCCGCATTTCCGCGCTACCACCCCCGATGGGCGTGGTGGCTGACGTCGGTGCCGGTGCTGCGCGAGTTCCTGGTGAGCAATCTCGTGCTGGTGCTTGCACGCCAGGAATGAAACATGTTCTCGTTTTGCTTCCGCTTGGGTAGGGTGGCGGCCATGAGCGACACTCAGACCCAGGCCAAGACCGAATACGACAAGCTTTTCATCGGCGGCAAATGGACGGAGCCGTCGACCTCCGAGGTCATCGAGGTGCACTGCCCGGCCACCGGCGAATACGTCGGCAAGGTGCCGCTGGCGGCGGCGGCCGACGTCGACGCGGCGGTTGCCGCGGCCCGCGCCGCGTTCGACAGCGGCCCGTGGCCCTCGACGCCGCCGAAGGAGCGCGCCGCCGTCCTCGCCAGCGCGCTCAAGTTGATGGAGGAGCGCAAGGAGCTGTTCGGCACCTGCTCGCCGCCGAGACCGGCCAGCCGCCGACCACCATCGAAACGATGCATTGGATGGGTTCGATGGGGGCGATGAACTTCTTCGCCGGCCCCGCCGTCGACCAGTTCAAGTGGCGGGAGATCCGCAACGGCTCCTACGGGCAGACCATCGTCCATCGCGAGCCGATCGGCGTGGTCGGCGCGATCGTCGCCTGGAACGTGCCGCTGTTCCTGGCGGTCAACAAGCTGGGCCCGGCGCTGCTGGCCGGCTGCACGGTGGTGCTCAAGCCGGCAGCCGAGACACCGCTGACCGCAAACGCTTTGGCGGAGGTGTTCGCCGAGGCCGGCCTGCCCGAGGGGGTGCTGTCGGTGGTGCCCGGCGGCATCGAGACCGGCCAGGCGCTGACCTCCAACCCGCGACGTCGACATGTTCACCTTCACCGGCAGCTCGGCCGTCGGCAAGGAGATCGGCAAGCGCGCCGCCGACATGCTCAAGCCGTGCACGCTGGAGCTCGGCGGGCAAGTCCGCGGCCATCATCCTCGAGGACGTCGACCTGGCCTCCGCGGTGCCGATGATGGTGTTCTCCGGCCTGATGAACACCGGGCAGGCCTGCGTCGGCCAGACCCGCATCCTGGCGCCACGCTCGCGCTACGACGAGATCGTCGACGCGGTAAGCGATTTCGTGCAGCTGCTACCGGTCGGCGGCGCCGTCCGATCCGGCCGCGCAGGTCGGGTCGCTGATCTCGGAGAAGCAGCGCGAGCGGGTCGAGGGCTACATCGCCAAGGGCATCGAGGAGGGCGCCCGGCTGGTGTGCGGCGGCGGCCGCCCCGACGGCCTGGACAACGGCTTCTTCGTGCAGCCCACGGTGTTCGCCGACGTCGACAACAAGATGACGATCGCGCAGGAGGAGATCTTCGGGCCGGTGCTCGCGCATCATCCCTACGACACCGAGGAGGACGCGATCAAGCTCGCCAACGACTCGGCGTACGGCCTGGCCGGCAGCGTCTGGACCACCGACATCCCGCGCGGCATCGAGATCGCGGAGAAGATCCGCACCGGGACCTACGCGATCAACTGGTACGCCTTCGACCCGGGCTGCCCGTTCGGCGGCTACAAGAACTCCGGCATCGGCCGCGAGAACGGGCCGGAGGGCGTCGAGCACTTCACCCAGCAGAAGAGCGTGCTGATGCCGATGGGCTACACCCTGACGCTCGACAGCTAGCCCGAAGTTAAGGCTTTTGAAATAGGCGAATCCCCAGGTTGACCTGGGGATTCGTTGGTTTTGGTGGATGGTTGTTGTGGCTACGCGGCGATGGTCAGTGGGATGGGGGTGTCGATCAGATCGAAGGCGCGGCGTTGGGTGGGGGTGGCGTCGGTGAGCTTGTCGATTTCGATGTTGGTGTCGTGGTAGCGGATCCGGTCGCGGGTGAGGGTGGCCAGGTGGTCGAGCAGGTCGCGGAAGCTGCGGACCGAGTTGCCGTCGTCATGGTGTTTGGTGGAGGCCTTGGCTTGGGCGGCGGTTGAGCGGCGTGCGGGGGCCACGGGGTTGTCCCGATGCGGCGGTGCTTCGTCGGTGAAGGTCATCGGTGCCCATGCCTTGCGCAGATGCCAGATGAGGTAGCAGGCCAGCATGCAGATCAGCACGTGGGCTTTGACGCGGTCTTCGAGGCGGTGGTGGATGGGTCGCAGGTCGAGGTCGTCGGATTTGATGATGCGGAAGTCGCGTTCGACGTTGGCGAGTTTTTTGTAGCTGTCCACCACGGCGGCGGGGTCGAGGGCTTCGGCGCCGAGGCTGGTGCGCAAGACATAGATGCCGTCGAGGGCCGCTTCTGCGTCGATGGCGGCTTGGTCGCGGTGGTAGACGAACGCGGTGTCGGTGATGGTGAGGTGGAAGTGCTTGCCCACCTTGAACTTTCCGCTGACTTTACCGACTTCGATGCCGATCTTGTCGGCGCCTGACAGGGCGGCTTTGGCGACGCGCTCGGCGATGTGGTCCAGTTCCTTCTCGGTTGCTTTGAGCAGGTCTTGGCGTTTGCGGGCGCGTTCGGCGGCCAGTGCGGGGTTGCGGCAGGCGATCAGCCGTTCGCCGGGGTAGTCGGGGTGGGCGATCTCGGCGAGGTCCTGCTGGTCGAACAGGCTCATCTGCAGCGGCCCGTCGTCGCGAGCGAGTTTGGCGATCGAGGGGGCGCGCAGCGCGGTGATCCAATCGAAATACGCTGCCACCTCAGGGTTGTTGTTGAGTTCGCGCAGCTTGTCGATGCGGGAGCCGGTGATCATGCCGCGGTCGCCCACCAATACCAGCCGCTGAATGGCGAGCTTGTCTTTGATCACCTCGACGATCTGGGTGAACGCGGTCGGGTCGCCGGTGTTGCCCGCGAACACCCGCACCGCGACCGGGCGGCCGTCAGGGTCGGTGAGCACCCCGTATTCGATCTGCTCGCAACCCTTCTTGCCGTCGCGAGAGTAGCCGTGTGCGGCCAGCTCGCAGCACCGCCCGGTCACCCACGAGGAACTCAGGTCGAACAACGCCATCCGGCCCGGGTTGACCGACTCGGCTAGATGCATTGCGGCCAGCTTCTTTTCGATCGCCTCCTGCCGGCCGGCCAGCCAGTCCATCGCCGCGTAGATTTCGTCGGTGGATGCGTCGGCCACTTGCAGGTCGACCCCGAGGGTGGTGTTAGACCACCAGTCCAGGGTGGATAGCTTCGACTTGGGTCGTAGCACCCGCGAGATGATCAACGCGACGACGATGTCGCGGGCCCGGCACGGCTGGCCCAGCAGTGCGGCCAGCTCGAGCTTGCGTGCCATCGCTGCTACCGCCGCGACGTCGCCGTGCGGTAGCGATCGCTTCTTGCTGAACTCGCTGCCGGCAGCCACGAGCGTCTGGCCCTTGAGTGTCGCCTCGATTGCAGCGATCGTCTCCGGCGGGAGCTTGGACAGGTTCGCCAGGGTTTGGTGGCGTACCTTGTCCCCGTCGCGGAACGAGCGGCGCAGCAGGATCGTCTCGTAGAGCCGTTCCTCGCCCGCCTTCGTCACGTATCCGCGCTTATTCCGGGCTACGTGCATCGCACCCGTATATGCGGCCATGCCGCTATTCTAGCGAGTCTCATCACATGTCGCCGCAATGACACGCCATATTCGTGGCTACACTGGCAAGCTAAGAAACTATCGATTTCCCAGGTCGGCTACGCAATCCTCGGGTAAAAGCAGTCGGAACTTCG
>CAVVLC010000025.1:0-45961 GCA_963748885.1 uncultured Actinomycetota bacterium | reverse complement strand
TCGTTGTTGAAATACCACTCTGATCGTATTGGATACCTAACGTCGAACCCTTATCGGGTTCACGGACAGTGCCTGGTGGGTAGTTTAACTGGGGCGGTTGCCTCCTAAAATGTAACGGAGGCGCCCAAAGGTTCCCTCAACCTGGACGGCAATCAGGTGTTGAGTGTAAATGCACAAGGGAGCTTGACTGCGAGACTTACAAGTCAAGCAGGGACGAAAGTCGGGATTAGTGATCCGGCACCCCCGAGTGGAAGGGGTGTCGCTCAACGGATAAAAGGTACCCCGGGGATAACAGGCTGATCTTCCCCAAGAGTCCATATCGACGGGATGGTTTGGCACCTCGATGTCGGCTCGTCGCATCCTGGGGCTGGAGCAGGTCCCAAGGGTTGGGCTGTTCGCCCATTAAAGCGGCACGCGAGCTGGGTTTAGAACGTCGTGAGACAGTTCGGTCTCTATCCGCCGCGCGCGTCAGAAACTTGAGGAAACCTGTCCCTAGTACGAGAGGACCGGGACGGACGAACCTCTAGTGCACCAGTTGTCCCACCAGGGGCACCGCTGGATAGCTACGTTCGGACAGGATAACCGCTGAAAGCATCTAAGCGGGAAACCTTCTCCAAGATCAGGTTTCTCACCCTCTAGGAGGGATAAGGCCCCCCGCAGACTACGGGATCGATAGGTCAGACCTGGAAGCTCAGCAATGGGTGCAGGGGGCTGGCACTAACCGGCCGAAAACTTACAAACACACAATCGCAACCACTATTCCAATTTCACGCCGCTTAAGGCGGGAAACGCCACACCCTCCACCAGAACAACTGGAATACAAAATATAAATAGAGTTACGGCGGCCACAGCGACAGGGAAACGCCCGGTCCCATCCCGAACCCGGAAGCTAAGCCTGTCAGCGCCGATGATACTGCCCAATCCGGGTGGAAAAGTAGGACACCGCCGAACATACACAAAAACACCCCCTTCATCGGGGGTGTTTTTGTATTCGCCGGCTAGTCCGCACGCTAGTCGAATAACGTCAAATTCGCCGACGCCCGGCTTTTCTCCAATTCGAGCAGGGTCTGCTTCCGGTGGAGTCCGCCACCATAGCCGGTGAGGCTCCCGCTGGCGCCGATCACGCGATGGCACGGCACGATGATCGCGATGGGATTATGGCCATTGGCCAATCCCACCGCACGCGCGGCACCCGGCGCGCCGATCTGCTCGGCGATTTCACCGTAAGACCGGGTCTCCCCGTACGGAATTGTCAGCAGCGCCTTCCATACTCGCTGCTGAAATTCGGTGCCGCGCAAGTCGAGCTCGACATCGAAGTCGATGAGCTCACCGGCGAAGTACGCGTTGAGTTGGTCGACGACGTCGGCGACATACCCCGTGATCGGCCGCCAACCCGCTCGGCTCGGCTCGTAGGTCTGGTCGACCATTCGCAGATTCGTCAATGCGCACCCGTGTCCGGCGAGGGTCAACGGTCCGATCGGGCTGTCGATGGTGCGGTAGTGAGTCATGCGGTCTCCTGTGGTGGCCATTGGTTTACCGGGTGCTCGAGGGTGGTCCAAAGGTGTTGCGTGGCGTAGGAGCGCCAGGGCCGCCAACGGGCGCTGTGCTCGGTCAGTGCCCGTTGATCGGTGGGCAGTCCCAGCTGCTTGGCGGCCAGCATGAGGCCAAGGTCGCTGGCGGGAAAGGCATCTGGGTCGCCGAGGCCCCGCATCGCGATCACCTCCGCGGTCCACGGGCCAACCCCGGGCAGGGCCAGTAGTTGCTGCGTGCGCGTTCCCAGTCGGACCCGGCGTCCAGCACGACGCTCGCCGTCCGCAAGGCCGGCAACGAGGGCGCCCACGCGTCCGTTGCCGGGCTTTGGGGACGGCCAGATGGGCGGGATCGATCGGCCCGTTTCCAAGAGCTGCTCGACTGACGGGAAGGTATGGGTCAGTGCCGCCGTGGAGATCCTGGACCGGCTGCCCATAGGCGGCGACCAGCCGGCCGGCGTGGGTTCGCGCGGCCTTCGTCGACACCTGCTGGCCCAGCACCGCGCGGATGGCCAGTTCGGCCTCGTCGACGGTCCGCGGAATGCGCTGGCCGGGCGCCTTGGCCACCACCGCGCCGCAGTTCCGGGTCGGCGGCAGAGCACCTCGACCACCGCCTCCGGATCGGCATCGAGGTCCAGCAGCCGCCGGCAGCGGGCGATCGCCGTCGTCAGGTCGCGGAAGTCGTCGAGGACAAGCAGGCAGCGGACGTGATCGGCCGCTGGGGTCAGGGCGACCACCGCCGCTGCCGGACGGCAGTCGCAGGCGTGCGCCGGTAGGCGCCGTCGCGGACCTCCTCGCAGCCGGGCACCGCGCCGGCGGCCAGGTGACCGAAAACGCCCTCGTAGGCGAACGGTGTCCGCACCGGCAGCCGAAGGGACACCGTGCCCGGCGATGACGCTCCTGATCTCGGACCGCGGACTTCGGGCGCGCCCGCGCCGCTCGCGCAGCAGTCCGTCGGCGTGTTCTCGAACACCAGGCGCACGGTGTCGTTGAACTGCCGGATGCTGGAAAACCCGGCGGCGAACGCCACGTCGCCGAACGGCAGGACCGTGGTCTCGATCAGCACCCGGGCGGTCTGCGCTCGCTGCGCGCGGGCCAGCGCGAGCGGGCCGGCACCCACCTCGGCCTGCAACAGCCGCTCCAATTGGCGGGTGGTGTAGCCGACGTGGGCGGCAAGCCCGCCGACGCCCTCGCGGTCCACGGTGCCGTCGGCGATGAGCCGCATCGCCCGTGCGACGGCGTCACCACGGACGTTCCATTCCGGTGAGCCCGGGGATGCGTCGGGGCGGCACCGCTTGCAGGCGCGAAAGCCCGGCCCGCTGAGCGGCCGCCGCGGTGGGGTAGAAACGCACGTTGCGCGCGAACGGCGGCCGGACCGGGCAACTGGGCCGGCAGTAGATCCGGGTCGTCAGCACCGCGGTGACGAACCAGCCGTCGAACCGGGCGTCCTTGGACTGGACGGCCCGGTAGCAGCGTTCGAAATCTTCGTGCACGCCTCCACAGTTACACCCGCCCACCGACAAAACTGGCGGAAAACCGACATCAACGTCGGGCCGCCGGTCGCCGCAGCTACAGCTGGGGCATGACCTCGCCGGCGAACAGCTCCAGGTGCGCCAGATCGGACAGGTCGAGCAGCTGCGCGTACACGCGCTGCGTGCCGATGCCTTGCCAGGCGCCGAGTTTGTCGACGATCTGGCCGGGCGTGCCGACCAGGGGGCTGTTGGAGCGCATCTCTTCGACGTCGCGGCCGATGGCCGCCGCGCGGCGGACCACTTCGGCGTCATCGCGGCCGGCGCAGACGACGAACGCGCTCGAGTAGACGATCGAGTCGGCGGCTCTGCCGGCCGCCGCGACCGCTTCGGCCACCCGCTCGTACTGGGCTTTGGCGACGTCGAGGGGGGTGAAGGGGACGTTGAATTCGGCCGCATACTTTGCGGCCAATGCGGGAGTGCGTTTGGCTCCGGTGCCGCCGATCACGATCGGCGGATGCGGGCTCTGCGCCGGCTTGGGAAGCGCCGGTGAGCCGACAATGGTGTAGTGCTTGCCGGCGTAGTCGAACGTCCCATTCGGGTCGGTGGTCCACAACCCGGTGATGATGGCCAGTTGCTCCGTCAGCCGGTCGAACCGCTCCCGCACTGAGGGGAACGGGATCCCGTACGCCTGGTGCTCCGCCTCGAACCAGCCGCTGCCGAGGCCCAGTTCGACCCGCCCTCCGCTCATCGCATCGACCTGTGCGACTGCGATGGCCAGCGGCCCCGGATAGCGAAACGTTGCGGAGGTCACCAATGTGCCGAGTCGGATGCTCGACGTTTCGCGAGCCAGCGCGCCGAGTGTCACCCACGAATCGGTGGGCCCGGGCAGGCCGTCTCCGCTCATCGCCAGGTAGTGGTCGGATCGGAAAAAGGCCGCAAAGCCAAGTTGTTCGGCGCGCTGGGCAACGGCGAGCTGGTCGTCGTAGCTAGCGCCTTGTTGGGGTTCGACGAACACCCGGAATTCGATGGGCACCCGTCCTTTCTATCTAGTGTGTCCGTGCGTCTATCTATCGGGCCCGCATGGCGGCACCGGCTGTCGAGTTTTTGCGGCGGACGACGCGTTGCACGACCCGAAAAGCTGGGTCGAGGTTGTTGCCAGATGGGGTCCGGTGAGGTGTGGAGTTCGGCGTTGATCGGTCGACGATGCCGTTGGCGTAGCCGTTAGAGGGCTTAGGCGGTTCAGCCGCTAATGCTGAGTCAATTCTGCGGGTGGGGTCGTGGTTGGCTTAGGCAGCGAGTCGTGCGTGGTAGGTGAGATCGTCGAAAGCGGCTTGGTAGGCGCGGGCGGCTGCGCACAGCCGTGATGGTTGTGGTGGGTCGGGGTCGCTGATCTGGGCAAGACCGGCGCGCAGCAGGTGGTCGTGAGCGTGGGTGAACAGCAGCGCGTACTGCAGGCCGGTGTCGGTGACGCGGTAGCGGCGGGTACCGGGGATGCGTTCGATGAGTCCGTGGGTGCGCAGGCGCCGCAGGTCGTAGGTCATCTGCCCGGCGGTGATGTCCTCGAATCGTTTGCTGAGGAGGGGCGCGGTAAGGGTGCGCAGCTCGCGGTTGGTGAATCCGTGAGGCAGCAGCCGGTGGATGAGCAGTGCGTGCAGCAGGGCGTGAACTCGGTTGTCGCCGAAACGCAGTCCGGCGATGCGGGTGCCTGTGCCGGTGACGACGGGCGCAGTCAGATCGGTAAAGGCCTTCGCGCCGCGGATCGGGTCGTAGCTGATGGTTTGGACGTCGAGTAGGCGCCGGTTGGCGGAAAAGCCGTGCTGCCTCAGTTCGGGCAGGCTGGTCAGCCGTTTGGTGACTCCGAAGTCGCGCGGGTTGTTGATGGTGGTTTCGGTGCGCAGTGCTCTCCCTTCTTTGTGGTATTGCTTGATTTTGTTGGTCTTGTAGTCGACATGCAGTGACGGGACGACACCATCGGTGATAACCCGGGTGCGGAAACGGCTCGGGGTTTTGCGTTTGCCGCGACGCACGATGCGACGGTTGAAGATCAACGCAACGTTGTCGGGGCGGCCGATGTCGAGGTTGTCGCCGATGACCTGCTCGAAGAAGATCCGCCCCGACACCGGCGCATCCAGCATCTGGGTCAGCGAGAATTCGGCCTGCAGGATCGACAACTGGTAGCGGTAGCCGGCCGCCTGGTCCTCGTCGGTGAACGGGTTGGGCAGGATCGCCAGCCACTTGCACAGCAGCGCCTCGATCTGGGCGGGACCCAGGCTGTCACAGATCGCCTGCAACGCCGTGACGTCATCGACCGCGGCGAACCCGTTGTCGAGCGCGCTGAACCCGATCCCTGCCTTGGCGGCTTGGCGCTGTGCCCAATGGTTGCCGTTGATGCACAGCTTGGCGGTGTAGGGGAAGTAGGTACAGAACTTGAGGAAGAACGGGCCGAAATCCTCATCGAGGCAATAAAAATAGAAGTGGTTGACAAACGCGGTGGAGCGCACCAGCCACGCATAGGAAGCCCCGTCACGGCTGTAGCGGCGCTGGGTGCGCCACACCAGTGCCTTCTCCTGCGCCCGGCCCACGAACAGTACCCCTTCGCTGTCGGTGAACCGGGCCGAAAATTGCTGGGCCACATCGTCTTTGCGTTCCTTGCCGAACGACACCAACTCCAGCCCCCGTGCGGCGATGAAGCCGTGGATGTTGGTCACAAACGCTTTGGTCATGGGGTCCATCAACGCGGTCGACGCGTAATGGTGACCGCGGTGGCCGACGAAAAAGCCCTGTACACCGCCGCCGTAGGCCAGTTGCGGCATCCACACGTTGAGAAACATCCGGTCGATGCACTCGACTTCGAAGACGGTGTGATCGGACAAGACATCGCCGGCACTGCGCGCTACGGTCATGATGGGCTCCGGTTCGGACGGGCGGCCAGCAGGCCTACCAACCGCGTAATGCGGTTCATACAACCGGCCGACACTTTTCGACCAGGGTCTTTATCCCGTCCGGACCGGAACCCCCCAGCCACCCCCGACCAACATGCCCGTCGGGATGGGGCGAAGCCCGGCTAGAGCTTTGCGGACAGGATTTTCAGCGGGGTGGCGGGAAGGCGTGCCGGACGGCCACATGCTGTAGACGCGGAAGCTCAACGGCACCATGCGTTCCGCTACGCGCGTTGCAGCCCTCAAGGCAGTTTCTGCGGGAACGTAAATTCGCCGCAGGAATTAATGTAGCGTTTCCTGCTATCGGGCTGCTTAACGATGACCGGGGGACAGTTGTTCTCGGTGTCGTCGTTGGGGGGGAGGCACGCGTGTCGCTAGTGGTCACACAGTCGAGCATGGCCGCGCTGTTTGGCGCCGACGCCGAGATACATCAGGCGGTGGGTGCGCCGGCCCCGGGGGTTCACGAGTTGCTTGTGCTGGCCAGCGCGGTAACGGCACCCGCGACACGGTCCAGCTGAGAAGGGACCGTGGCGATGAATTTTTGGGTGTTGCCGCCGGAGGTCAATTCGGGGCGGATGTTTGCCGGTGCAGGCTCGGGGCCGATGCTGGCGGTGGCGGCGGCTTGGGATGGGCTGGCCGCCGAGTTGGCTTCGGCGGCGGCCTCGTTCGGGTCGGTGACCTCGGGGCTGGCGGCGGGGTCGTGGCAGGGTCCGTCGTCGGTCGCGATGGCGGGCGCGGCCGCCCCTTATGTCGGGTGGCTGAACGAGGCGGCGTCCAACGCCGAGCAGGCGGCCGGTCAGGCTCGGGTAGCGGCGGGGGCGTTTGAGGCAGCGCGGACGGCGACGGTGCATCCGGCGGTGCTGGTGGCCAATCGGGTTCGGTTGGTGTCGTTGGCGGTGTCGAACGTGTTGGGGCAGAACGCCCCGGCGATCGCGGCCGCCGAAGCCCAATATGAGCAGATGTGGGCCCAGGATGTGGCCGCGATGTCTGGCTATTATGCCGACGTTTCGGCGGCCGCCGCGCGGCTGACGCCGTGGCAGAGTTCGCTGCAAAGCCTGTCGAGCCAGGTGGGCAGCGTACTGATGGGCCGCGGCAACGCCGCCGCCCCCAGCGCCGCGAGTACCGGCAACACTGCCAGCGGCCAGACTGGCGCCGCAAGCCTGGCCAGCAACACCGGCCTGGTCAGCGGCAGCGCTCCTGGCACCAGCAACCCCGCTGGCACCAGCGTGGTCAGCGGTAACGCCGCCGCCGCAAGCCCGGCCGGTGGCAACGCCGCCGCCGCCGCACCCATGGCCCTGGGCAGCGGCAACGTCGGCAGCGGGAACCAGGGCAGCGGCAACCAGGGCAGCGGCAACTCGGGCAGCGGCAACCAGGGCAACAACAACCAGGGCAGCGGCAACATCGGTGACAGCAACGTTGGCAGCGGCAACAAGGGCAGCGGCAACACCGGCGACGGCAACATCGGCGATAACAACACGATCGCGGGCAGCGGCAACCAGGGCAGCAGTAACACGGGCGACGGCAACCGCGGCAACAACAACCCGGGCAGCGGCAACACCGGCAACGCCAACCAGGGCAACGGCAACCAGGGCAACGGCAACGCAGGCGACGGCAACCGCGGCGACACCAACCCGGGCAGCGGCAACACCGGCAACAACAACCAGGGCAACGGCAACCAGGGCAACGGCAACACAGGCGACGGCAACCGCGGCGACACCAACCAGGGCAGCGGCAACACCGGCAGCGGCAACGTGGGTGACGGCAACATCGGCAACAACAACCAGGGCAGCGGTAACACCGGCAGCGGCAACGTGGGTGACGGCAACCACGGCGACACCAACCCGGGCGACGGCAACACCGGCAGCAACAACTCGGGCAACGGCAACAACAACACCAGCAACCCGGGCGTCGGCAACTCAGGCAACGGCAACATCGGCAGCGGCAACTCCGGTGACGGCAACCTGGGTAGCACCAACCAGGGCGCCGGCAACATCGGCAGCGGCAACGTGGGTGACGGCAACAGGGGCGACAACAACCCGGGCTCCGGCAACTTAGGCAGCGGCAATTCCGGTGACGGCAATCTGGGCAGCACCAATCAAGGCAGCGGCAACCTCGGCAGCGGCAACGTGGGTGACGGCAACAGGGGCGACAACAACCCGGGCTCCGGCAACTTGGGCAATAGCAACACCGGCGACGGAAACAAGGGCAGCACGAACTCAGGCAACGGCAACTTGGGTAGCGGCAACGTTGGCGACGGCAACAAAGGCGACAACAACCAGGGCGCCGGCAACTTCGGCAATAACAACACGGGCGATGGCAACAAGGGCGACAACAACCCGGGCTCCGGCAACTCGGGCAATGACAACACGGGTGACGGTAACAAGGGCAACACCAACTCGGGTTTCGGCAACACCGGCGACAACAACCAGGGCAACGGCAACCTCGGCAGCGGCAACACCGGCAACGGCAACTTCGGCAACACCAACTCGGGCTTGGGCAACCACGGCGACAACAACTCCGGCAGTGGCAACTTCGGCAGCGGCAACACGGGCGACGGCAACCGAGGCGACGGCAACCAGGGCTCCGGGAATCTCGGCGGCGGCAATGTGGGCAGCGGCAACATCGGCAGCACCAACACGGGCAACGGCAATATCGGCAGCGGCAACTCGGGCAGCGGCAACCAGAACCCATTTGGCGGGGGCGCGACCAACGACTCCGGCAGCGGCAACATCGGCAGCAACGACTCGGGCAGCGGCAACGTCGGCAGCGGCAATTCGGGCAGCGGAAACAGGGGCATCGCACTCGGGGGCGCCGGCGACAACAACGAGGGCAGCGGCAACCAGGGCAGCGGCAATGTGGGCAGCGGCAACCACGGCGACACCAACCAGGGCAGCGGCAACTGGGGCAACAACAACAGTGGCAGCGGCAACTGGGGCAACACCAACACGGGCGGCGGCAACTTTGGCAGCGGCAATTCGGGCGAGGGAAACAAAGGCGACAACAACCCGGGCAGCGGGAACACCGGCAGTAGCAACCCGGGCATGGGAAATACCGGTGACACAAACCAGGGTGGTGGCAATACCGGCAACAATAACATCGGCTGGGGGAACGCTGGAAATAACGACATCGGTGTTGGTGACAAAGGTAACAATGACATCGGATGGGGACTTACCGGCGACAATCAGGTGGGTTTTGGCGGCCTGAACTCGGGCTGGTTCAACCTCGGCATCGGGAACTCGGGCAATTTTAACGTAGGTTTCGGAAACTCGGGTAGTGGAAATATCGGATTCGGTAACTCCGGGAACTACAATATTGGCTTCGGAAACTCGGGTAATGGTAACACCGGCTGGTTTAACTCAGGTATCGGAAACACGCTGGAAGCAAACTCGGGCAATTACAACACCGGCTGTTGGAATTCGGGCAGCTGGAACACGGGATTCTGGAATTCCGGCGATTACAACACGGGTTTTTTCAATGCGGGCAGCACTAACACGGGTTTTTATAATGCGGGCAGCACTAACACGGGTTTTTATAACGGGGGCAGCACTAACACGGGTTTTTATAACGGGGGCAGCACTAACACGGGTCTTTATAACGGGGGCGGCACCAACACGGGCGGCTACAACTCGGGCGGCACCAACACGGGCAGCTACAACGCGGGCGGCACCAACACGGGCGACTTCAACGCGGGCGGCACCAATACGGGCGACTTCAACGCGGGCGGCACCAACACGGGCGACTTCAACGCGGGCGGCACCAATACGGGCGACTTCAACGCGGGCGGCACCAATACGGGCAGCTACAACGCGGGCGGCACCAATACGGGCAGCTACAACGCGGGCGGCACCAATCAGGGCAGCTACAACGCCGGCGGCACCAACACCGGCGACAACAACTCCGGTGGCACCAACACGGGCAATTTCAATTCGGGCGGCACCAACACGGGCAGCTACAACTCGGGCGGCACCAATACGGGCAGCTACAACGCGGGCGGCACCAACACGGGCAGCTACAACGCGGGCGGCACCAACACGGGCAGCTACAACTCGGGCGGCACCAACACGGGCAACTTCAACTCGGGCAACACCAACACCCACAACCTCAACTCGGGCAACACCAACACGGGCAACGAGAACTCGGGCAACACCAACACCGGCGACTTCAACTCGGGCAACACCAACACCCAGAACCTCAACTCGGGCAACACCAACACGGGCAACGAGAACTCGGGCAACACCAACACCGGCGACTTCAACTCGGGCAACACCAACACCCAGAACCTCAACTCGGGCAACACCAACACGGGCAACGAGAACTCGGGCAACACCAACACCGGCGGCCACAACTCGGGCAACACCAACACCGGCGACTTCAACTCGGGCAACACCAACACGGGCAACCAGAACTCGGGCAACACCAACACGGGCAACCAGAACTCGGGCAACACCAACATGGGCGCCGCGAACTCGGGCTTCACCGACACGGGCGACCGCAATTCTGGCAGGACCGATACGGGCAACACGAACTCAGGCAACACCAACACCGGCAGCTCGAACTCCGGCAACACCAACTCGGGCAGCTTCAACTCCGGCTTCACCGACACGCTCGACCGGAACTCGGGCAACACCAACACCGGCAACCAGAACTCGGGCAACACCAACACGGGGGATCGGAACTCGGGTTTCACCGACACCGGCAACGCGAACTCAGGCAACACCGACCGGTTTGACTTCAACTCGGGCAACACCAACACGGGCAGCTACAACTCGGGCTTCACCAACACGGGCGACCGCAATTCGGGCTTGACCAACTCGGGCAGCCTCAACTCGGGCAACACCAACACGGGCAACAACAATTCGGGTAACACCAACACGGGCGACGGAAACACCGGCGACACCAACTCGGGCGACAACAATTCGGGTAACACCAACACGGGTAACGGAAACACCGGCGACACCAACACGGGCAACAACAACTCAGGCGACACCAATACGGGCAACAACAACTCGGGCAACTTGAACACGGGCGACAACCAGACAGGCACCCCCTTCGGCGCCATCAACTCAGGTTTCGGGAACGGGTTAAGCCCCGGGACATCGGGCTTCAATAATGGCACTTTCACCTCCGGGACCTCGGGTACCAACAACACATTCAGCGCCGGGACATCGGGTCACGACAATGGGGGCAGCGCCGGGAACTCGGGCAACGGCAACGGTGGCCTCGGGGGCGGGATCTCCGGTTCAAATAACGGCGGTGTCGGCGGCGGGAATTCGGGTGACCAAAACGGTGGCGTCGGCGGCGGGAATTCGGGTGACCATAACGGTGCCGCGGGCGGCGGGAACTCGGGTGACCATAACAGTGGTGCCGGCGGCGGAAACGCGGGCAGCAACAATTCGGGGAGCAGCGGAAGCTCGGGCGTCGGGAACGCGGGGAGCGGTGGCAACTCGGGCTTCGGAAACTCGGGGAGCGCCGGGCAGTCGGGCACCGGCAACAGCGGGGGCGCGGGGAACTCGGGCACCAACAACAACGGGTCCGCCGGAAGTTCGGGCACGGGCAACTCCGCGAGCGGCGGGGACTCGGGCAACAACAACGCGGGGGGCGCCGGGCAGTCGGGTACCGGCAACAACGGGGGCGCCGGGAGCTCGGGCTTCGGCAACGGGGGAAGCGGCGGGGACTCGGGCAAGAACAACCTGGTGAGCTTCGGGAACTCGGGTACCGGCAACAGCGGGGCCGGTGGGAGCTCGGGCACCGGCAACAACGGGACCGCCGGAAACTCGGGCACCAACAACAACGGGAGCGCCGGGCAGTCAGGTATGGGAAACAACGGGGGTGCCGGGACCTCGGGCACTAGCAACAACGCGACCGGCGGGAGCTCGGGCAACAATAACTCAGCGAACGGTGGGGGCTCGGGCTCCTTCAACCACGGGAGCGCCGGGAACTCGGGCACCAACAACGCGGGGAGTGCCGGGAACTCGGGCCAGAATAATGCTGGCAGCGCCGGGAACTCGGGCACTGGCAACACTGCGGTCACCTTCGGGAGCTCGGGCACCGGCAACATCGCGGCCGCCGGGAGCTCGGGCTCCGCCAACAACGGGAGCGGCGGGGACTCGGGCACCGGCAATAACGGGAGCGCCGGGCAGTCGGGCACCGGAAACAACGGGGGTGCTGGGACCTCGGGCACCAACAACAACGCGGCCAGTGGGAGCTCGGGTAGAAACAACTCAGCGAACGGCGGGGGCTCGGGCTCCGGCAACGCCGCGAGCGCCGGGAGCTCGGGCAGCAACAACACGGGGACCGCGGGGAGTTCGGGCACCGGCAACATCGGCGGCGGGAACGCCGGCACCGGCAACATCGGCGCCGGGAGCTCGGGCACCACCAATCCCGGCGTCGGGAACTCGGGCACCGGCAACATCGGCGCGGGGAGCTCGGGCACCAGCAACCCGGGCGCCGGGAGCTCGGGCATCCGCAACCTGGGCTTGGGGAGTTCCGGGAATACCAACCCCGGCGCCGGGAATTCGGGCTCGTACAACCCAGGCGCCGGGAGCTCGGGTCTGATCAACATCTACGGCGGGGACTCTGGTTACTTGGCCATTGGCCTCGGGAACTCGGGCTTCTTTGACCCGGGCGCTGGGAATTCGGGCTTCTTTGACCCGGGCGCTGGAAACTCGGGCCTGCTGGGCCCGGGCACCGGAAACTCGGGTCTGCTGCTCGGGGGCTTCGGAAACTCCGGGGCGCTGAACATTGGTGCACCGGTATCAGGTTTCTTGGACTTCGGCATCACCAACTCCGGCATACTCAACGCAGGCATGCTGCTATCAGGTTTCAGCAACGTCGGCATCTACACCTCGGGCCTGGTGGACATCGGCTATGTGCCGCGCGCGCTGTATGTAGCCAATCTCCTATTCAAGGCGTTGACGGGTCTCTAGAACTGATTCATTCGCCCCAAGCAAACGGGGTGGCGGCGCGGTGTCGCGGGGAAGCGTGCGGCTCTGCTGCCCGAGGACGCCGTCGCCGTCATCGGTGACGCGCAGATCTCCGACATTGGTGACACGCAGCTCGTGGGCGCGTAGTCGTGCTAGCGATGCGGTGAGGAGATACTGTGCACCAGGGCGCGGGCTGCGTCATGGCGGGAGCGATTTCGGTGCGCTCCTGAGATTCCCCGGCCGGCGGCTGATCTCGCAAAGGTCCGTTAAGCTAGCTAAGTATCGACCGGCCGAGCCGACGGGTCTGACCCGACGGGTCTGACCCTAAATTGGAGGAATGGTGTCATCACCTGGTCAGGCGCGCACCGAGGGAGACAGTTGGGACCTGACGTCCAGTGTGGGAGCGACCGCGACGATGGTGGCCGCCTCCCGGGCGCTTGCCTCTCGTGGGCCGGACCCGCTGCTCGATGACCGGTTCGCCGAACCGTTGGTGCGGGCAGTCGGTCACCCGTTCTTCACCCGCATGCTGGACGGCGAAATTCCGCTCGACGACGACGATTCGCCGTTGACCCAGCAGCAGCGCTGCGAGCAGATGACCGTGCGCACCAGGTTCTTCGACGATTTCCTGCTGGCCGCGTCCAACGCCGGCATACGTCAGGCCGTCATTTTGGCCGCCGGACTTGACGCGCGGGCCTACCGGTTGCCGTGGCCGGCGGGCGCGGTGGTGTTCGAGGTCGATCAGCCCGAGGTGATCGCCTTCAAGAGCACCACGCTGGCCCAGCTCGGGGCCGAACCGACCGCCGAACGCCGCGCCGTCGGCATCGACCTGCGCGACAACTGGCCGATTGCGTTGCGCGACAGCTTCTTCGATGACACCGCACCCACCGCCTGGATCGCCGAGGGTCTGCTGCCCTACCTGCCCCCGGCGGCCCAGGACGGGCTGCTGGACAACATCACGGCACTCAGCGCGAGCGGCAGCAGGGTGGCCACCGAGAACATCAAAGATATGAGCGTGTTCACCGATGAGCGCGCTCGGGCCATGCGCGCCGCGTGGCGCAAGCACGGGTTGGACGTCGACGTCGCCGATTTGGTGTGGTTCGGTCCACGCCGGCCGGCCGCCGAACACCTGACGTCCAAGGGCTGGCAGGTAACCCAACACACCAGCGAACAGCTCTACGAAGCCAACGGCTTTGAGCTGCCGGATCACGAGATGTTGGCCGATTTTCGCCGCGCCATCAGCTACCTCACCGCCGAGCTGGGCTGACCAGGCCGCGGGAACCCGCAGGAATAAGCCAGGAATAAATCAGGAATAAGCCCGCGAGGCAGGCACGTTGCGCCCAGCATGAAACCCTTCACCGAGCCCGAACGTCAGGACTTCCTCGCGGGAAAGCACGTGGCGGTGCTGTCCGTCTCCGCCTCCGACGGCCGTCCGCCGGCCAGCGTCCCGATCTGGTACGACTACGCCCCTGGTGGAAACATCCTGATCAACACTGGCGCGTCGAGTCGCAAGTCAAGGCTGATCGAGCAGGCCGGCGCGGTCACGCTGACCGTTCAGCGTGAGGAGCCGCCGTACCAGTACGTGGTTGTCGAGGGCACCGTCGTCGAGACCACGACGCCGACCCCGTTGGAGGTGCGCGAAGCGATCGCGATTCGTTACCTGGGCGAGGAGCTTGGACGCGCGTTCGTCGGCAGCCTGGAAAATCAGGCGAGCGTGTTGTTCACCGTCCGCCCCGACCGGTGGCTCACCGCCGATTTCTCGGACGGTCTCTGAGCCGATTCGCAGCTAGCGGTTTTCACGCACCGGGCGTGAATGTGTAGGTCTCGCCGTGGGCGAGGTAGACGAACTTCGTCGCGGTGGTCGAGGCCTGGGCTGCCCTCTTGAAGTCGTCGAGTCCCGAGAGGAACACCGAAAAGTCGTTGTAGTGGATCGGGATCGCGGTGCGGGGTTTGGTGATCTCGACGGCCCGGACTCCCTGCTCGCCGGTCATCGTGACTACGGTGACGAGGAAGGTCGTGCCTCCGGTGTGAATCAGACCAAGGTCGATGTCGGGGTAGCGGTGCGGGATCTCCTCGAGGCTGTCCACGAGCATCGTGTCCCCGGTGATGTAGAGCCGGTAGAGCTGGTCGCCGTTGCGGCTGAAGTCGAGCAGATGCCCGTTGACCGGCATGAGCAGCTCGTTGACCTCCTCTTCGATGGCGTGCTTGCCCGGCATGGCGGTGATGTTCAGCGTGGCGTCGCCTTTGTTGACCTGCAGGGATTCCCAGGTGTCGAGCGGATGGCCACGCTGGAAGCCGAGGGCACTGAGCTTGTCTACCGCGTCGCGCGTTGAGACGATGGGCAGTTTCTTGTCGAGCTCTTGGGCGGCGACGTCGTCGAAGTGATCGCCGTGGTAGTGCGACAAGACGATCAGATCGATCGGTGGCAGGTCAGCGATTTGGCAGGCCGGCTCAACCTCGCGGCGGGCCCATATGCCATGGCCGAGGTAAACGTGCTCGCCTTTGTGCAGGAAGGCGGGATCGGTCAGGATGGTCAATCCGCCGAAGCGGATCAAGGTGGTGGCATTGCCGATGAAATACACCTCGCCCTTGCTGAAATCCGCTGTGCCACCGCTGGTTAGCTCCAACGACGTCATCGTGCATACTCCTCTCGGTAGGTGACCATCAGGAGGGCCAGGCCAGCCGGGTGGGCTCGCCGTGGCCGCGAAGTGTCACGGTGTCGCCCAAATGCCAATGGGCGGACTCGGTTTCGCTTGCGTTTTGGACCGCTTCTGCCGAAGCCAACAATCGCCCCGGGTAGGACTTGGCGAGTTCACACAGGCGAGCCGCCTCGTTGACCGGTTCGCCGATGACGGTGTATTCGAATCGCTCCTTGGCGCCGACGTTGCCGGCGACAACCTGGCCCGCGGCCACACCGATGCCCGCCTGGCACTCAGGAATTTCGGCAGACAGCCGGTCCGCCATGGCCCGCGCCGCCCCCAGCGCCTCGTCCTCGGGACAGTCGAGGTGATTCGGGGCCCCGAAAATAGCCAGCGAGGCGTCGCCCTCGAACTTGTTGACCAGCCCGTGGTGGCGGTCCACCTCTTCGACGACTATCGCGAAGAATCGGTTGAGCAGCGAAACGGTCTCGGCCGGAGGTCGGCTGGTCACCAGCTTGGTCGAGCCGATGATGTCGATGAATATCACCGCGACGTGGCGCTCTTCCCCGCCCAGCTTCGGTCGCTCGCGCTCCGCGGCGGCGGCGACCTCGCGGCCGACGTGCCGGCCGAAAAGATCGCGCACGCGTTCGCGCTCACGCAGGCCCGCGACCATCGCGTTGAAACCGCGCTGCAGCTCACCGAGTTCGGTCCCGTCGAACACCACCAGGTTGCCGCGCAGATCGCCCTGTTCGACGCGCTGTAGCGCCGCGCGCACCACCCGCACCGGCGTCGCCGTGAGCCAGGACACGATCCACATCAGGACGAACCCGAAGATCAAGGTTGCCGCGCACACGAGGACAGCACTCCGACCGCGAACTGGGTCTCGGTGAGGTTGTGCATCAAGGTCTGGAAGATCGCCACCAGGGCGATGCCGACGACGGGCACGCCCGAACCGAGCAGCCACACCATCATGGTCCGGCCCATGATGCCCGGCGCCAACCGGCGGGGCGGTCGGTCCCGCCTCGAGCGCCTGGGCGGCCACCGGGCGCAGCGCGAACTCGGTGAGCAGATAGCTGCCGGTGGCAACCAGGAGCCCGCAAAAGCTCACCCCGAGCAGGAACCGCGGGATGAACACGGTGTTGGCCATGCCGTAGAGGGTGGTGAACAGCGCCGCACCGAGTCCCCACAGGATGAGGTCGACGATCGCGACTCGCCACGGAGCCAGAAAGGTGTTGCGCTCGTCGACGCGGGTGGGTTTGCGCTCCTCGATCGCCCAGCGCAGCGCCAGTACCGTGCGCCGGGTGATCGTGTAGGCGCCGACCACCAAGGCAGCGACGATGTAGCCCGGCACGACCACGAGGGTGATCCACAGCGGCGCGTCGTCGAACACGCTCGGTTCGGGGATGGCGACCGTCACCAAAATCAAGACGACGCCTATCCCGATCAGGTTCGCCCCAACGACGAGCGTGGTCAGGATGATCTGGATGCGCACGCGGCGGCGCTTTTGACTTTCCGAGACCCGCCCAAGCAGCAAGGAGCCGTAGGCGGGTGTCTCCGACAGCCGTCCGCTTTGGCGGGTGACCGTCTCCAGCACCCGTCCCAAGCGTTGTGCCACTGTCCTCTTGGGCATTGTGGCGTCAGCCTAATTTGTCGGCCGCGCTCTGGCCACGCTCTAAGGTGAGTCGCGTGCGTCTAGTGATTGCCCAGTGCACCGTCGACTACGTCGGCCGGCTTACCGCGCACCTGCCATCCGCCCGCAGGTTGCTGCTATTCAAGGCCGACGGGTCGGTCAGCGTGCACGCCGACGACCGGGCCTACAAGCCGCTGAACTGGATGAGCCCGCCCTGCTGGACGACCGAAGAGCCCGGCGAGCCGGCGCCGGTCTGGGTGGTTGAGAACAGAGCTGGCGAACAGCTGCGCATCACGGTCGAGCAAATCGAGCACGACTCGAGCCACGATCTGGGTGTTGACCCGGGGCTGGTCAAGGACGGCGTGGAGGCCCACCTGCAGGCGCTGCTCGCCGAGCATGTCCATCTGCTGGGCGAGGGATACACGTTGGTCCGCCGCGAATACATGACGGCGATCGGGCCCGTCGACCTACTGTGCCGCGATGAACGGGGTGGCTCGGTGGCAGTGGAGATCAAGCGGCGTGGCGAGATCGATGGAGTGGAGCAGCTCACCCGTTATCTCGAGTTGCTCAATCGCGACAGCGTTCTCGCGCCGGTCAAGGGGGTGTTCGCCGCGCAGCAGATCAAGCCGCAGGCACGAACTCTCGCCGTCGACCGCGGGATCCGTTGCTTGACATTGGATTACGACAAGATGCGCGGGATGGACAGCGACGAATACCGGCTGTTCTGAGTGGACCGATTAGCCCGTAGTTCCCCCCGCTGAGTGGGCTCTGAATCCCCGATGTGGTTCGTGTGCAGGTGTTTGGCGTTCATGTGTGGCACGCAGTGTAGTCATGTATCGTCAGGATATTGTTGGCGTGTTTGCTTGCTAATATGTAAACATAGCGCAGGCAAGCTGATATAAAGTAATCATGTATGTGACGCGGGTTCCGAACCGTGGGTCACCGCCGGCGGTGCTATTGCGTGAAAGCTACCGCGAAGACGGCAAAGTGAGAACGCGCACCCTGGCCAACCTGTCGCGCTGGCCCGAGCGCAAGGTGGAAAAGCTAGAGCGCGCGCTCAAAGGCCTGCCGGCGACGCGGGATCTGGCCGAGGCGTTTGAGATCACCCGCAGCCTGCCGCATGGGCACGTGGCCGCGGTCCTGGGCACCGCCCGTGCCCTCGGCGTTGAGGAACTCATCGACTCGAGGCCGTCACGTCGGCGCGACCTGGTCACGGCGATGCTGGTGGCCCAGGTAATCGCCCCAGACTCGAAGCTGGCCACCGCCCGCGGGCTGCGTGCCCAGACCGCGACCAGCTCGCTGGGTGAGGTGTTGGGGGTTACCGGCTGCGATGAGGACGACCTGTATGCGGCGATGGACTGGGCACTGGCCCGCAAAGATGCCATCGAAGGCCAGCTGGCCGCACGGCATCTGGCTGAGGGAACCTTGGTGCTTTACGACGTGTCCTCGGCGGCGTTTGAGGGCCGCACCTGCCCGCTGGGCAAGATCGGACACGCCCGCGACGGGGTCAAAGGCCGCCTGCAGATCGTCTACGGGCTGCTGGCCACCACCGCCGGGATACCGGTGGCCATCGAAGTGTTCGAGGGCAACACCGCCGACCCGAAAACGTTGACCGCCCAGATCACCAAGCTCAAAAACCGGTTCGGGCTCTCCCGGGTCTGTCTGGTAGGTGATCGCGGCATGATCACCTCCGCGCGCATCACCGATGAGCTGCGCCCCGCCGGCCTGGACTGGATCACCGCGCTGCGCGCCCCGCAGATCAAGGCCCTCGTCGAGACCGACGCATTACAGCTGAGCTTGTTCGACGAACAAGACCTCGCCGAGATCGACTCCCCGGACTATCCCGGTGAACGCCTGGTGTGCTGCCACAACCCCGCTCTAGCCGAAAAGCGCACCCGGAAACGTCAAGACCTGTTGGCCGCCACCGAGAAACAACTAGCCGCCATCGTCGAAGCCACCACCCGAACGCGCCGACCGCTGCGCGGTCAAGACGAGATCGCGCTACGGGTGGGCAAGGTGATCAACCACTACAAGATGGCGAAACACTTCCACATCACCATCACCGACGACGCGTTCACCTTCACCCGCAACGAAGAAAGCATCACCGAAGAAGCCGCCATCGACGGCATCTATGTGCTGCGCACCAGCCTTCCCGAGACCGCCCTTGGCCGTGACGATGTCGTGTTGCGCTACAAGGGACTCGAAGACGTCGAACGGTTCTTCCGCACCTGCAACTCCGAACTGGACGTACGCCCCATCCGCCACCACCTGGCAGACCGGGTCCGCGCCCACATGTTTTTGCGGATGCTGTCCTACTACATCAGCTGGCACATGAAACAAGCCCTAGCTCCGATCCTGTTTCGCGACCACGACAAACCGGCAGCCGCCGCCAAACGCACCAATCCCGTTGCCGCCGCCCAACGCTCCGATGCCGCCCTGGCCAAAGCCTCCCGCAAACACACCAACAACGACACCCCGGTGCACAGCTTCACCAGCCTGCTCGCCGACCTCGCCACCATCTGCGCCAACCAGATCCAGCCCATCGACGACACGACAGCATTCACCAAGTTCACCGCCCCCACCGCACTACAGCACCGTGCCTTCGAACTACTCGGCTTCACCCACCGCCTCGGCTACAGGTAGTCATGTGGACAACACAAAACCCCAGGTCGCAACACACCCATCACCGCATCAGGGGGAACTACGGATTAGACTGAGCGAATGGCTCGGCGCCGCATTCCGCCACGCGGATCACGACGTCGGGACCAGCTGGGATCGCTGCCGCCGATGCTGCGCCGGGTCGAAATAGGGCCCGACGGTTACGAATACGAAGTGCGCCCCGTCGCCGCGGCCCGTGCCGTGAAGACTTATCGCTGTCCCGGCTGCGATCACGAAATCCTTTCCGGCACTGCGCATGTGGTGGTGTGGCTAGCAGAATCATCGGATGCGGTGGACGACCGACGGCATTGGCACACCCCATGCTGGGCCAACCGCGCAACCCGCGGTCCGACCCGAAAGTGGTCCTAAAGCGGTCTTGAGAGTGGTCTCGGTGCCCGGCCGTTACGAGGCCGGCTCGACCAATTCGATAAGCACCCCGCCGGCGTCTTTGGGGTGGATGAAGTTGATCCGTGAGTTTGCCGTGCCGCGCCTGGGCCGTTCGTACACCAGCCGGACGCCCTGGGCGCGGAGTCGCTCGCAGAGGCCGCCTAGGTCGTTGACGCGAACGGCCAGCTGCTGGATGCCCGGTCCGCGCTTGTCGAGGAACTTTGCTATCACCGACGACTCGTCGAGCGGGGCCATCAACTGGATCTGCGCCGTGGTACCGGGCACCGACAGCATCGCCTCGCGAATGCCCTGGTCGTCGTTGACTTCCTCATGGACCAGGATCATCCCGAGGTGGTCGTGGTACCACTCGATCGCAGCGTCCAGGTCGGCGACCGCGATGCCGACGTGATCGAGCCCAGTCACCAATGAGGTCGCCAGGAGTTCACGGGCGTCGACTTGATGGGTCGTCATCACATAACGGTAACCTGACGGGGAAGATTGCGCTTCTCCGGTAGGTCGAATGGGCCTTCCGCGTGCGCGTATAGAACGCCCAGGAGGTAGTTATGACGACGTCGGTGATCGTTGCTGGGGCACGGACACCCATCGGCAAATTGATGGGTTCGCTGAAGGATTTTTCGGCCAGCGATCTGGGCGGCATCGCGATCAAGGCCGCTCTGGAGAAGGCCTTCCCGGGTTCAGACGCGCCGGCCTCGCTGGTCGAGTACGTGATCATGGGTCAGGTGTTGACGGCCGGGGCCGGTCAGATGCCGGCGCGACAGGCCGCGGTGGCGGCCGGCATCGGTTGGGACATCCCGGCGCTGAGCATCAACAAGATGTGTCTGTCCGGTATCGACGCCATTGCGCTCGCTGACCAGCTGATTCGGGCCGGAGAGTTCGATGTCGTGGTGGCCGGTGGCCAGGAGTCCATGACCAAGGCGCCGCATCTGCTCATGGACAGCCGGGCGGGCTACAAGTACGGCGACGTCACGGTTTTGGACCATATGGCCTACGACGGCCTGCACGATGTCTTCACCGATCAGCCGATGGGTGCGCTCACCGAGCAGCGCAACGACGTCGACAAATTCACCCGCCAGGAGCAGGACGAGTACGCCGCCCAATCGCACCAAAAGGCGGCCGCGGCATGGAAGGACGGCGTCTTCGCCGGCGAAGTGGTGCCGGTGGACATCCCGCAGCGCAAGGGTGATCCGCTGCAGTTCAGCGAGGATGAGGGGATCCGCGCCAACACCACCGCCGAATCCCTGGCGGGTCTCAAAGCGGCGTTTCGCAAGGATGGCACCATCACCGCTGGTTCGGCCTCGCAGATCTCCGATGGTGCGGCCGCCGTAGTGGTGATGAACAAGCAAAAGGCGCAGCAGCTCGGTCTTAGCTGGCTGGCCGAGATCGGTGCGCACGGCGTGGTGGCCGGCCCGGATTCGACGCTGCAGTCTCAGCCGGCCAACGCGATCAAGAAGGCACTCGGCCGCGAAGGAATGTCGGTCGACCAGCTCGATGTCGTGGAGATCAACGAGGCGTTCGCGGCGGTGGCACTGGCCTCGACCCGCGAACTGGGCTTGGACCCCGAGATCGTCAACGTCAACGGCGGCGCGATCGCGGTGGGGCATCCGATCGGCATGTCGGGAGCCAGAATCACGCTGCATGTGGCCCTGGAGTTGGCGCGCCGGGGTTCGGGTGTCGGCGTCGCGGCCCTGTGCGGGGCCGGTGGTCAGGGCGACGCGCTGATTCTGCGCGCCGGTTAGCTCGGCGCTCTGGTCGACGTTGCTGGCGGGAGGGCCGTCGGGCCCGGTGTGATTTTCGTCATATGTGCGGGTCGGAGGGGTGTGAGTGGGGCTTTTTGGGGTGGTTTTGCGCCCGTCTGAGCGCGGATGCCACCGGGTGGATCGGTAGCCGTCTGACGTGACAAACTGGACGACGTGACGCGTCCGCGATCCTCGATCGGGCCTGCCCTCGCCGGTGCGGTCGACCTCTCCGGTCTCAAGGAGCGAGCTCAACAGAAGGCTGCGGCGAGTAGTCCTGGAGGCCGGGCATCGTCGGCGGCCCCGCGTGAACCCGGGGTCACCGAGGTCACCGAGGCCAACTTGGAAGACGCGGTGCTGCTCCGGTCCGAGGAAGTGCCGGTCGTGGTCGTGTTGTGGTCACCCCGAAGCGATGCGTCCGTGAAGCTGGTTGACACGCTGGCCGGCTTGGCCGCCGCCGATGACGGCACGTGGTCGCTGGCCACCGTCAACGTCGACACGGCGCCCAGGGTGGCTCAGTTCTTCGGCGTCGACGCGGTCCCGACCGTGGTGGCTTTGGCCGCCGGCCAGCCGCTGCACGGCTTCCAAGGCGTTCAGTCCGCCGATCAGTTGCGCACCTGGCTGGACTCTGTGCTTGCGGCGACGGACGGCAAGCTCCGAGGCCCAAGCCGGGCCGGGGATTCGCCGCAGGTCGACCCCGAGTTCGCGCAGGCCCGCGAGCAGCTCGAGTCCGGCGACTTCGTCGCTGCGAAGGACTCGTATCAGGCGATCCTGGATGCGAGCCCGAACAGCGTCGAAGCGAAGGCGGCGCTGCGGCAGATTGAATTCCTCATGCGCGCAACGGCACAACATCCTGATGCCGTCGCGATCGCCGATGCCGCACCGAGCGACATCGAGGCCGCGTTGGCAGCCGCCGACGTGCAACTGCTCAACCAGGACGTGACTCCGGCGTTCGATCGCCTGATCGCGTTGGTACGCAGCACATCTGGTGACGACCGCACTTTGGTACGGACTCGGCTGATCGAGCTTTTCGAACTCTATGATCCCGCCGACCCCGAGGTCATCGTGGGTCGGCGTAACCTCGCCAACGCTCTCTACTGAGCCCGGTTGGTGCGTCCGCTTGCGCTGAGCTCTGAGTTAGGCGGGTTCCAACCACAACGCGGACGTCGGCGGCAGCACCAGCACCGCCGATGCCGGGCGACCATGCCACGGCGGCGTCCGTGGCGTCGACGCCGCCGAGGTTGCCGATCCCGGAGCCGTTGTAAGTCGTTGCGTCGGTGTTGAGTACCTCGCGCCAGCGGCCGCGCCGACGGCAGTCCGAGCCGATAGCCGCCGTGTTCTGCACCAGCAAAATTGAACACGCACGCCATCACCGAACCGTCATCGCCGTAACGCAGGAAGCTCAGCACGTTGTTGGCGGAATCGTTGGCGTCGATCCAGGAGTAGCCGTCGGGAGTGGTGTCTCGGCTCCACAGCGCCGGGTGGCTTCGGTAGATCTCGTTGATGTCATGCACAAGGCGCAGAATCCCGTTGGAGAAACCGTTCTCGTCGAGTTGGAACCAGTCCAGACCGTGCTGCTCGGACCACTCGGCGCGCTGGCCGAATTCCTGGCCCATGAACAGCAGCTGCTTGCCGGGGTGCGCCCACTGGTAGGCGAGCAGGCTGCGCAGCCCGGCGGCCTTGGCGTGGTTGTTGCCGGGCATCCGGCTCCACAGCGTGCCCTTGCCGTGCACCACCTCGTCGTGGCTGATCGGCAGCACGTAATTCTCGCTGAACGCGTACAGCATCGAGAACGTCATCTCGTGATGGTGATAGCTGCGGTACACCGGATCGCGGCTGATGTAGTCCAGCGTGTCGTGCATCCAGCCCATGTTCCACTTCATCGAAAAGCCCAGGCCGCCAAGGCTGGTCGGGCGGGTCACGCCCGGGCCAGGACGTCGACTCCTCGGCGATGGTGACGATGCCCGGCGCCGCCTTGTGTGCGGTCGCGTTCATCTCCTGCAGGAACTGCACCGCCTCCAGGTTCTCGCGGCCGCCGTAGATGTTGGGGGTCCAGCCGCCGTCGGGGCGCGAGTAGTCCAGGTACAGCATCGACGCCACCGCGTCCACCCGCAGCCCGTCGATGTGGAACTCTTCGAGCCAGTACAACGCGTTGGCCACCAGGAAGTTTCGCACCTCGGGACGGCCGAAGTCGAACACGTAAGTGCCCCAGTCCAGTTGCTCGCCGCGGCTGGGGTCGGAGTGCTCGTAGAGCGGGGTGCCGTCGAAGCGGCCCAGCGCCCAGGCGTCCTTGGGGAAGTGCGCCGGCACCCAGTCCACGATGACGCCGATGCCGGCCTGGTGCAGGGCGTCGACGAGCGCCCGGAAATCGTCGGGTGTGCCGAATCGCGACGTCGGCGCGTAGTAGGACGTGACCTGGTAGCCCCACGATCCGCCGAACGGATGCTCGGCGACCGGCAGCAGCTCGACGTGGGTAAACCCCTGCGCCACAACGTAATCCGTCAGCTCGCGCGGCGAGCTGGCGATAGCTCAGCCCGGGGCGCCACGAGCCGAGATGGACCTCGTAGGTGCTCATCGGCTCGAACACCGGGTTGCGCTGCGCGCGCTGCGTCATCCAGTCGTCGTCGGCCCAGGTGTAGTCGCTCGACGTCACCCGCGACGCCGTCTGCGGCGGCACCTCGGTGCCGAAGGCGAACGGGTCGGCTCGCTCGGTGACCGACGCCGTCGGCGCCGTGCACCCGGAACTTGTACAGGCCGTCGTCGGGGAACCCGGGCCAGAACAGCTCCCACACCCCGGAGGAGCCCAGCACCCGCATCGGGGCCTCGGTGCCCGTCCCAGCCGTTGAATTCGCCGATCAGGCTGACGCCCTTGGCGTTGGGTGCCCACACCGCGAACGACACCCCGCATACCACGCCGTCGGCCGTGGTGAACGAACGAGGATGGGCGCCAAGGACCTCCCAGAGTCGTTCGTGGCGGCCCTCGGCGAACAGGTGAAGGTCGACTTCGCCCAGGGTGGGCAGGAAGCGGTAGGCGTCGGCGACGGTGTGCACATCGAGTGCGCCCCCGAGCCCTGATAGCTCACCTGCAGCCGGTAGTCGATGAGGTCGACGAACGGCAATGCCACGGCGAACAAGCCGGATTCGATGTGCTGCATCGGAAACCGATCGTCGCCGACGATCGCGGCGACCTCGACCGCGTGCGGTCGAAACGCGCGGATGACGGTGTGGTCGCCGTACTCGTGGGCGCCCAGGATGCTGTGCGGGTTGTGGTGCGCGCCGGCCACCAGGCGAGCCAGGTCGGCCGGGTCGGGCGCCAGATGCGTCCCGGCGAGTTGGTCAGTTTCGCTCATATCCTCTTCCCCTTCGGGCCCGTCACCTCCTGCGCAGCAGCGTGTCTCGGGATTCTTGCGGTATGAGAGGCATGTTGACGATGTGGGCGACCGCTTGCCCTGGATCGATGCGAATGTAATTTGACTGCCCCCACTGGTATTCCTCGCCGGTTATCTCGTCGCGCACCCAGAACCGCTCGTAGGCTTCCATACCCAATGCTGCCATGTCCAGCCATAGCGTCGCTTCCTCGGGCCCGAACGCGTTGAGCGTCACCACCACCAGCACGCAGTCGCCGGTGACCGGGTCGAACTTGCTGTAGGCCAGCAACGCGTCGTTGTCGATGTGGTGGAACTGGATGGTGCGCAACTGCTGCAGCGCCGGATGCAGCCGGCGGATCTCGTTGAGCCGTCCGATGAACGGCTCCAGCGATTTGCCTTCGGCAAGCGCGCCCGCATAGTCGCGCGGCCGCAGTTCGTACTTCTCCGAGTCGAGGTATTCCTCGCTGCCCTCGCGCACCGGGCGGTGCTCGAACAGCTCGTAGCCGGAGTACACGCCCCAGGCCGGACCCATGGTCGCCGCCAGCACCGCCCGGATGGCGAACATGCCCGGGCCGCCGTGCTGCAGTGCCGCGTGCAGGATGTCGGGGGTGTTGACGAACAGGTTCGGTCGGCGATAGTCGGCGAATTCGGCGATCTCGTTGCCGAATTCGGTGAGCTCCCACTTGGCGGTGCGCCAGGTGAAGTAGCTGTAGGACTGGGTGAAGCCGAGCTTGGCCAGCCCGTACTGCCGGGCCGGCGGGGTGAACGCCTCGGAGAGAAACAGCACGTCGGGGTCGGTGGACTTGACCTGACCGATCAACCAGGCCCAGAAGTTCGGCGGCTTGGTGTGCGGATTGTCCACGCGAAAGATCTTGACGCCGTGGTCGATCCAGTGCCGGACCACGCGCAGCACTTCGTCGTAGAGGCCCGCCGGGATCGTTGTCGAAGTTGAGCGGATAGATGTCCTGGTACTTCTTCGGCGGGTTCTCCGCGTAGGCGATGGTGCCGTCCGGCAATTCGGTGAACCACTGCCGGTGTTCGCGGGCCCACGGATGATCCGGTGCGCACTGCAGCGCCAGGTCCAGGGCCACCTCCATGCCCAGATCGTGCGCGGCGGCGACGAAGTCGTCGAAGTCGTCGATGGTGCCCAGCTCGGGATGAACGGCGTCGTGGCCGCCCTCGTCGCTGCCGATCGCCCACGGCGACCCCACGTCGCCGGGAGCGGCGGTGGGGGAGTTGTTGCGGCCCTTGCGGTGTACCTTGCCGATCGGGTGGATCGGCGGCAGGTACACCACGTCGAACCCCATCTCGGCGATGCGCGGCAGCGCCTCGGCGGCGGTGGCGAACGTGCCGTGCACCGGGTGGCCGTCGGCGTCCCAGCCGCCGGTCGAGCGCGGAAACATCTCGTACCAGGCGCCGAAGCGGGCCAGCGGCCGATCCACCCAGACCCCGAACTGCTCGCCCCGGGTGACCAATTCGCGCAGCGGGATACTCCGCCAGCAGTTCGACGACGTCGGGTGCCAGTGCCAGCGCGGTGCGGGTCACCGGATCCCCGGGCGCCCGCAACGCCGCCGCGGCCGCCAGCAGCGGGTCGCGCCGCGCGCGCGGCACACCGGTGGCCGCACGCTCCAACAGGTCGGCGCCGACCAGCAGGTCGTTGGACAGCTCCGTTTCGCCCTGGCCCGGCGTCCAGCTTGGCGACGCAGCCCGTGCCGCCAGGTGTGCACCGGGTCCCCCCAGCCGTCGACCCGGAACGTCCACAGCCCGACCCGGTCGGGAGTGAACTGGCCGTGGAAGACGTAGGGTTCCTCGCCCATGGTCATCGGAAGTCGACTGCGGCTTGACCCGCTGCGTCTCGGGTGCCAAGTCACTGGGCGCGCTGGCCGGCCACCGGGCGCCGCTTCGGGGGCCTGGACCGCCGTGATTCGGCGCGTCTCCGTGACCAGCGGATAGCGCGCACCCAGGTAGCGCACGACCAGGGTTGCCGCGACAGCCTCGTGGCCCTCCCGCCATACCGCGGCGCTGACCGGCACCACCTCACCGACGACGGCTTTGGCGGGGTAAGCGCCGCATGAGACGACGGGCTGGACGTCATCGATCTCGACACGACCGGGCACCATCACTCACTCCGTTTCGCGGCTCGCCCCGCAAGCGGCACTCCTCGGCGGTCCCCGCAGGCGGGCGGTACCCACAGCTCGGGCCGCAATCGTCGTCGGGTCCGTTCCGACTGCCGGCCAAACCGCTTGTACTCGTGGCGGAATGCCTCTCGTCGGGGTACTCCCTCTCGTCGGGAAGCTTCTTTGCGCCCAATATCTATCCGGTACCCACCCTAGTGTCCGGTCACACGCGCCGGCGTCAAAGCGGTTGCGCAGTCGCCCTGCGCGCACCGGAATCCTCAGTAAGGTAGTGACGTGTGAAAGCCCTCCGCCGCTTTACCGTCCGTGCGCACCTACCCGATCGCCTCGCCGCGCTAGAACAGCTGTCGACCAATCTGCGGTGGTCGTGGGATAAGCCGACGCAGGACCTGTTTGCGAGCATCGACCCGACGCTGTGGGCGCACTGCGGCCATGACCCGGTGGCGTTGCTCGGGATGGTGAACCCGTCGCGGCTCGACGAGCTGGCACTCGACGAGGGGTTCCTGGGCCAGCTCGATTGGCTCGCGGCCGACCTGGACGACTACCTGAGCCGTCCGCTGTGGTATCAGCAGCAGCAGGACGCCTGGTCGGAAAATGGCGAAAACGGCCCGGCGATGCCGACCGGCATCGCGTACTTCTCGATGGAGTTCGGCGTCGCCGAGGTGCTGCCGAACTACTCGGGTGGCCTGGGCATCCTCGCCGGCGACCACCTGAAGTCCGCCTCCGATCTGGGCGTGCCGCTGATCGCGGTCGGCCTCTACTACCGCTCCGGGTACTTCCGGCAGTCGCTGACCGCAGACGGCTGGCAAAACGAGACATACCCGTCGCTGGACCCGCAGGGGCTGCCGTTGCGGCTGCTCACCGAGCGCCAGCGGCGACCCGGTGCTGATCGAGCTGACCCTGCCCGACTCCGCGCAGCTGCGGGCCCGGGTCTGGGTCGCGCAGGTGGGCCGGGTTCCGCTGCTGCTGCTGGACTCCGACGTCCCCGAGAACGAGCACGAGCTGCGCAGCGTCACCGACCGGCTCTACGGCGGCGACCAGGAACATCGCATCATGCAGGAGATCCTGGCCGGTATCGGCGGGGTGCGGGCGATCCGCGCGTTCACCGCGCATCGAAGGGCTGCCCGCGCCCGAGGTGTTCCACATGAACGAGGGCCACGCCGGGTTCCTCGGCGCCGAGCGCATCCGCGAACTGGTCACCAACAGCGGACTGGACTTCGACACCGCGCTGACCGTGGTGCGGTCCAGCACCGTATTCACCACCCACACCCCGGTGCCCGCCGGCATCGACCGATTCCCGGTCGAGATGGTCGGCGCTACTTCGATGACCATTCCGCGGGCGAGTCCGGCGCTAAACCCGGCGCAGACGACGGCGCGGCGCTGCTGCCGGGCGTGCCGACCGACCGCATCATCGCGCTCGGCGCGGAGGACGATCCGACCAAGTTCAACATGGCGCACATGGGTCTGCGGCTGGCCCAGCGGGCCAACGGCGTCTCGCTGCTGCACGGCCGGGTGAGCCGGGCCATGTTCAACGAGCTGTGGCCCGGCTTCGACCGCAACGAGGTGCCGATCGGGTCGATCACCAACGGCGTGCACGCGCGCACCTGGGCGGCGCCGCAATGGTTGCAGCTGGGGCGCGAACTGGCCGGATCGGACTCGTTCAGCGACCCGGGCGTCTGGCTGCGGCTGCAACAGGTCGACCCCGGCCATCTGTGGTGGATCCGCTCACAGTTGCGCGCGCTCCTGGTCGACGACGTCCGGCGGCGGCTGCGCCTGTCGTGGCTGGAGCGCGGCGCGTCGGAGGCCGAACTGGGCTGGATCGGAGCGGCATTCGATCCGAATGTGCTGACCATCGGGTTCGCGCGGCGGGTGCCGACGTACAAGCGGCTGACACTGATGCTGCGCGATCCGGATCGGCTGGAGCGTCTGCTGCTCGACGACCAACGGCCGATCCAGCTGATCGTCGCCGGCAAGTCCCACCCGGCCGACGACGGCGGCAAGGCGCTGATCCAGCAGGTGGTGCGGTTCGCCGACCGGCCGGACGTGCGCCACCGCATCGCGTTCCTGCCCGACTACGACATGTCGATGGCCCGGTTTCTGTATTGGGGCTGCGACGTCTGGCTGAACAACCCGCTGCGGCCGCTCGAGGCGTGCGGCACCTCGGGAATGAAGAGCGCGCTCAACGGGGGACTGAACCTGTCCATCCGCGACGGCTGGTGGGACGAGTGGTACGACGGCGAAAACGGTTGGGAGATACCGACCGCCGACGGGGTGGCCGACGAGGTCCGGCGCGACGACCTGGAGGCCAGCGCGCTCTACGACCTGCTGGAGCACGTCGGTGGTGCCGAAGTTCTACGAGCGCGACGAGCGCGGCGTGCCGCCGCGGTGGATCGAGATGGTCCGGCACACGCTGCAGACGCTCGGTCCGAAGGTGCTGGCCTCGCGGATGGTGCGCGACTACGTCGAGAACTACTACGTGCCGGCGGCGCAGTCGCTTCGCAAGACGATCGGCGCCCCCGAAGGTGAGGCACGTGAGGCTGGCGGCGAGTACAGCGCGGCCCGCGAGCTGGCGGCCTACCGTCGGCGCGCCGAAGAGGTGTGGCCGAAGATCGACGTCACCGACGTCGACAGCACCGGCCTGCCGGACACTCCGGTGCTCGGATCGAAGCTGACCCTGACCGCGACCGTGCACCTGGCCGGGCTGAGCCCGGACGAGGTGGCGGTCCAGGCGGTGCTGGGCCGGGTCGACGCGGGTGACGTGCTGCTTGATCCGGTCACCGTCGAGATGTCGCACACCGGTACCGCCGAGGGCGGCAACGAGATCTTCTCCACGACGACGCCATTGCCGCTGGCCGGCGCGCTCGGCTACACCGTGCGGGTGCTGCCGCGTCATCCGATGCTGGTCGGACAGCAACGAGCTCGGCCTGGTCACTCTGGCCTGACGTCCTGTCACTTGTCCGGAGCCTCCTTGTCCGGAGCCTCGCTTGTCCGCAGCCGCGCACAATCGCTCCAGCGCCCCGCGTACCTGCGCGGCGTCGGTGGTCTGCCAGAACGGCGGCAGTGACGCCCGCAGATAGCCGCCGTAGCGAGCGGTGACCATCCGGGAGTCGAGCACCGCGACCACTCCCCGGTCGGTCACGCGGCGCAACAGCCGGCCCGACCCCTGCGCCAGCAGCAGCGCGGCGTGGCTCGCGGCCACGTCCATGAAGCCATTGCCGCCGCGGGCGGCCACCGCGCGCTGGCGGGCGCTGAGCAGCGGATCGTCCGGCCGCGGGAAGGGGATGCGGTCGATCAACACCAGCGACAGCGAAGGCCCGGGCACATCGACGCCCTGCCATAGCGACAGAGTGCCGAACAGGGAGGTGGCCGGGTCGGCGGTGAACTGCTCGACCAGCGCCGAGGTGCTGTCGTCGCCCTGACACAGCACCGGCGTGGAGAGGCGATCACGCATTGCCTCGGTGGCGGCCCGCGCGGCTCGCATCGACGAGAACAAGCCCAGGGTGCGCCCGCCGGCCGCGGTGATGAGTTCGGCGATTTCGGTCAGCTGCTCGGCCGAGCCGGTGCCGTCGCGACCCGGCGGTGGGAGATGGCCGGCGACGTAGAGGATTCCCGCTTTGGCGTGGTGGAACGGCGATCCGACGTCGAGGCCACGCCACTTCGGGGGATCTCCTGCCGTCTCCGGTCCGCTCAGACCCCAGGCGCCCGCCATCGCATCGAAGGACCCGCCGATCGTCAGCGTCGCCGACGTCAGCACGGCCGTCGAGCGGGAGAACACTTGATCGCGCAGCAATCCGGCGACCGAAAGCGGCGCCACCCGCAGGACGGCGCGCGGCGAACCGCGGTTGTCCTCGTGATCCAGCCAGACCACGTCGGCCCGATCGGGGAGAGCGGGAGCGAACGACGTCAGGATGCGCGACGCGGTATCGGATATCTCGGCGAGGGCCGCGGCCGCTTCGGCGCGTGCCGACGCGGCCTTGGCGTCGGCGGTGGTGTCGATCGCCGACCGTGCCGCGGCGGCCACGTCGCGCAGCGCGGTCAGGTATGTCGCCATCTCCTCGTCGAGGTAATCGATGCGGCCGGGCTGCGCGTCATGGATCGCGGCGGTGAAGGTGGCCGACGTCGCGTCCAGCCGCCGGGTCAGCTCCGGATCCACCAGTCGGGTGATCCGGCGCGAGGCGACGCCGAGAGTGGCCGAGGTCAGCTCCGCGGTGGCCACCGATGTCACGCGGTCCACTCAACCCGTGTGCTTCGTCGACCACCAGCAGTGAGTGTTCGGGCAGGACCGCCGATTCGGCGACGGCGTCGATGGCCAGCAGCGCGTGGTTGGTGACGACGATATCGGCTTGGCCGGCGGCTCCTCTTGCCCGCTCGGAAAAGCATTCGGAGCCGAACGGGCAGCGGGCCACGCCGATACATTCCCGGGCGGACACGCTGACCTGGGACCAGGATCGCTCCGGCACGCCCGGCTTGAGGTCGTCGCGGTCACCGGAATCCGTGGTCGACGCCCAAACGGTGAGCCGCTGCACGTCGCGGCCCAACGCGGTGGCCGCTATCGGGTCGAAGAGTTCCTCCTGGGGCCGTTCCTCATCGCCGTCCTGCTCCGCCGGCTTCGTTATGAATCTTGTTCAGGCACAGGTAGTTTCGTCGCCCCTTGAGCAATGCGAACTTGGGCCGGCGGGGCAGCGCGTCGGCGAGCGAATCGGCCAGGCGGGGCAGATCGCGATCGACCAGTTGACGTTGCAAGGCGATCGTCGCCGTCGATACCACGACCGGTCCGTCGCCGTCGACCGCGCGGACGATCGCGGGAATCAGATAGGCCAGCGACTTACCGGTCCCGGTGCCGGCCTGCACGACCAGATGCTCGCCGGTTTCGAAGGCCTGCGCGACGGCGTCAGCCATCTCCTGTTGGCCGTTGCGCTCGCTGCCACCGAGCTCCGCCACCGCGATGGCCAGCAGCTCGGGCACGGACCCGGATGTATCTGGCGTCGTGGGCCCCCTCAGACCGGGATGAGCGTCGTCGGAATCGCCGGGTCGCCGTGCGCCAATTTCAGCCCCTCCCACGGCAGACTGCGCAGCCCGGACGCCACCAGCCGCCGCGCCGCGGCCAGGCCGCCGCTACCGGTCGCCGAAACCTCCGAAACCACTTGCCCGCCCGTGACCAGCGGGACGGTCAACGCCCGGGAGGGTTCGGTGGATAGCGGGCGGACGGCCCGCCGGATACACGACCTCTTCGGTGATCGTGCCGGTCTCGCGGGACAGCCGCAGCGCCTCTTTGTGGCCGCCGTGGGATTGCTTGTTGCTACTGCGCTTCTGCACCGGCAAGCCGTCGACCTCGACCAGTTTGTAGACCATGCCCGCGGTCGGGGCACCCGATCCGGTAACCAACGAGGTGCCGACGCCGTAGCTGTCCACCGGCTCGGCGCGCAACGCGGCGATGGAGAACTCGTCGAGATCGCCCGAGACCACGATGCGGGTCTGCGGTGGCGCCCAGCTGGTCGAGCTGCTCACGCACCTGGCGGGCCAGCACACCCAGCTCACCGGAGTCGATGCGGACCGCGCCGAGCGCGGCGCCCGCCGCGGCCACGGCATTGGCCACTCCGGTCGTCACGTCGTAGGTGTCCACCAGCAGCGTGGTGCCGGCGCCCAGCGCGTCGACCTGGGCGCGGAACGCGGCCAGTTCGCCCGCCGCAAGGTCTCCGTCCGCGCGGGTGTGCAGCATGGTGAAGGCGTGTGCGGCGGTGCCCTCGGTGGGTATTCCGTATTGCCGCTGGGCCTCCAGGTTGGATGACGCGGCGAAGCCGGCGATATACGCGGCCCGGGCGCATGCGACGGCCGCTCGTTCATGGGTCCGCCGCGATCCCATCTCCATCACCGGGCGCTCCCCGGCGGCACTGACCATGCGCGCCGCCGCGGATGCGATCGCCGCGTCGTGGTTGAAGATCGACAGCGCCAACGTTTCCAACACCACGCATTCGGCGAAGCTGCCGCGCACCGACAGCACCGGGGACCCGGGGAAGTACAGCTCGCCTTCGGCGTAGCCGTCGATATCGCCGCCGAAGGAGAAATCGCGCAAATACCGCAGCGTGTCGGCGTCGAGGAAGTCCGCCAACAATTGGCAGGCCTCGTCGTCGAACCTGAACTCCGGCAAGGCTTCCAGCAACCGCCCGGTCCCCGCGACCACGCCGTAGCGGCGTCCGGCGGGAAGCCGACGAGCAAACAGTTGAAACGTGGTCCGGCGATGGGCGGTGCCGTCGCGCAGCGCCGCCGCCAGCATCGTCAACTCGTATTTATCGGTCAGCAGCCCAGCTAAGACCGAGTCATTCATCCCGCAACGGTATCGGCTCGGATCAGGTGGTCGGTATTCGCCGCCGCGGCTCGGTATCCTGTGGACCATGGCTGCTGCGTCCGCGCCCACTAAGCCGGGCACCACCGGGCAACGCGAGTCGAACTCCGCTAGACGCCACCACCAGCTCCATGGGTCACCATCGTGTGGGACGACCCGGTCAACCTGATGACCTACGTGACGTATGTGTTCCAGAAGCTGTTCGGCTACAGCGAGCCGCACGCCACCAAGCTGATGCTGCAGGTGCACAACGAGGGCAAGGCGGTGGTGTCGGCGGGCAGCCGGGAGTCCATGGAAGTCGACGTGTCCAAACTGCATGCCGCCGGTTTGTGGGCGACGATGCAGCAGGACCGGTGAGATTTCGAGGTATCCAGGATTCACTGTGCGCAAATGGAAGCGCGTCGAGACCGCCAACGGTCCCCGGTTTCGGTCGTCCTTGGCCGCGCATGAGGCGGCGCTGCTCAGAAACCTGGTCAGCGCGATGATCGGCCTGCTCGACGAGCGCGAATCTTCCTCGCCGTCAGACGAACTCGAGGAGATCACCGGCATAAAGACCGGGACATACGCAACCGCCCGGACGACCCGACGCTGGGTCGGCTGCTGCCCGATTTCTACCGATCGCGATGCCGACGACCCGTTGGACGCCGGATGCCGCCGACAGCCTCAACGCCGCGCTGCGCAGCCTGCACGAGCCGGAGATCATCGACGCCAAACGTGTTGCCGCGCAGCAGTTGCTGGACACCGTCCCGGCAGGACGGCGGCCGGTTCGAGCTGACCGAGGAGCAGCGCCAACGCCTGGATCGCCGCGGTCAACGACCTCCGGCTGACGCTGGGAGTCATGCTCGAGGTCGGCCCGGAGGGGCCCGAACGCCTGCCGGCCGACCATCCGCTGGCCGCGCACTTCGACGTCTACCAGTGGCTGACCGTGCTGCAGGAGTACCTGGTCCTGGCGCTGATGGGGCCCCGATGATCATGATTGCGGGCCGGATGAACTCCATCACCGACGTCGGCGGCATCCGCGTCGGCCACCACCAGCGGCTGGACCCCGACGCGTCGCTGGGCGCCGGGTGGGCCTGCGGTGCCACCGTGGTGCTGACGCCGCCGGGAACCGTCGGCGCCGTCGATTGCCGGGGCGGCGCGCCCGGCACCCGGGAGACCGATCTGCTGGACCCGGTCAACAGCGTCCGCTTCGTCGATGCGGTGCTGCTGGCCGGCGGCAGCGCCTACGGCCTGGCGGCCGCCGACGGCGTCATGCGCTGGCTGGAGGAGCACGAGCGCGGCGTGGCGATGGGCACCGGGGTGGTGCCGATCGTGCCGGGCGCGGTGATTTTCGACCTGCCGGTCGGCGGCTGGGGTTGCCGGCCGACGGCCGAGTTCGGCTATGCGGCCTGCGACGCGGCGAGCGCTTCGACCGGGGACTGTCGGCCGTCGGAACGGTCGGCGCCGGCGTCGGCGCGCGCGCCGGCGTGCTCAAGGGCGGTGTCGGTACCGCGTCGATGACGCTGCCGTCCGGCGTGACCGTCGGCGCGGTGGTCGTGGTCAACTCGGCGGGCAACGTCGTCGACCCGGCCACCGGCCTGCCGTGGATGGCCGACCTGATCGAGAGTTCGCGCTGACGCCGCCGCCGGCCGAGCAGATCGCCGCGCTTGCCGGGCTGCCGTCCCCGTTGAGCGCGCTGAACACCCCTCGAATACCACGATCGCGGTAGTCGCGACCGACGCCGCGCTGAGCAAGGCGGCGTGCCAGCGGGTCGCGATCGCCGCCCAGGACGGGCTGGCGCGGACCATCAGGCCGGCGCACACCCCGCTGGACGGCGACACGGTGTTCGCGCTGGCCACCGGCGCCGTCGAGGTACCTCGGCGCCGAGGCCGCCGAGACCCCTTGCCGGCCGCGCTGTCGCCGGAGACACGCGCTGGTCACGGCGGTGGGCGCGGCCGCGGCCGACTGCCTGGCTCGCGCGGTGCTGGTCGGTGTGCTGGCCGCCGAGTCGGTGGCCGGAATACCGACCTATCGCGGCCTGTTGCCCGGAGCATTCGGGTAACGGCGGGATTGAGGGATCCGGACGCCGGTAGCCTGGATGATGCGGATTACGCGCTGGAAGGGCAGTTATGGGCATGCAGTCGGCCAAGAATCGTCCCGGCCATCTGCCGGCGACGCAGCCGAAGAAAAGACCCCGGTGGGTGGTCGGCGGGGCCACGATCCTCACCTTCGTCGCACTGCTGTACTTGGTCGAGCTGATCGACCAGCTGTCGCGGCATTCCCTGGACGTCAACGGCATCAGGCCGCTGACAACCGACGGGCTGTGGGGGATCATCTTCGCGCCGCTGCTGCACGCCAACTGGGCAGCACCTGATGGCCAATACGATCCCGCTGCTGGTGCTGGGTTTCCTGATGACGCTTGGCCGGGTTGTCCCGGTTCGTCTGGGCCACCGCGATCATCTGGATCCTGGGCGGGTTCGGCACCTGGGTCATCGGCAACTTGGGCAGCAGCTGCGGCCCGACCGACCACATCGGGGCCTCCGGCCTGATCTTCGGCTACCTGGCCTTCCTGCTGGTGTTCGGCCTGTTTGTCCGCCGGATCTGGGACATCGTCATCGGGCTGGTGGTCTTGTTCTTCTACGGCGGCGTCCTGCTCGGCGCCATGCCGGTGCTCGGCACACTGCGGCGGCGTGTCCTGGCAGGGCCATCTGTGCGGCGCGCTCGCCGGCGTCGTGGCCGCGTACCTGTTGTCCGCACCGGAACGCAAGGCCCGCGAACTGAAGCAAGCCGGCTCGGTCCGCCGCAGCCTCACGACATGAGCTCGCCACTGGCGCCCGTCGGGATCTTCGACTCCGGCGTCGGGGGACTGACGGTTGCGCGGGCGATCATCGACCAGCTGCCCGACGAGGACATCATCTACGTGGGCGACACCGGCAATGGCCCGTACGGTCCGCTCACCATCCCGGAGATCCGCGCGCACGCGCTGGCCATCGGCGACGACCTGGTCGGACCGCGGCGTCAAGGTGCTGGTGATCGCCTGCAACTCGGCGTCCGCGGCATGCCTGCGCGACGCGCGCGAACGCTACGACGTGCCCGTCGTCGAGGTGATCCTGCCGGCCGTGCGCCGCGCCGTCGCGGCCACCCGCAACGGCCGCATCGGGGTGATCGGCACGCGGGCGACCATCACCTCGCACGCCTACCAAGACGCGTTCGCCGCCGCCCGCGACACCGAGATCACCGCGGTGGCATGCCCGCGCTTCGTCGACTTCGTCGAGCGCGGCGTCACCAGCGGTCGGCAGGTGCTCGGACTGGCCGAGGGCTACCTGGAGCCGCTGCAGCGCGCCGAGGTCGACACGCTGGTGCTGGGGTGCACGCACTATCCGCTGCTGTCGGGACTGATCCAGCTGGCGATGGGTGACAACGTCACGCTGGTCTCCAGCGCGGAAGAGACCGCCAAGGAAGTGCTGCGGGTGCTCACCGAGACGGACCTGCTGCGTCCGCATGACGCGTCGCCGGCCACCCGGGTGTTCGAGGCCACCGGCGACCCCGAGGCATTCACCAAACTGGCGGCGCGGTTCCTGGGCCCGGCGGTGACCGGCGTTGAACCAGTGCTCGTCATTCTCGTGTCTATAGGTGCGACTGGAGATTCTCATCACCGAATGCGGCGATGTTTTGCTCATCGCGGCTATCGGGCATGGCACAGTAGTGTCCGTGCGAATAACCGTGCTCGGCTGCTCCGGCAGTGTGGTGGGTCCGGATTCGCCTGCGTCCGGTTATCTGCTCCGGGCGCCGGACACTCCGCCGCTGGTCATCGACTTCGGCGGGGGCGTACTCGGCGCGCTGCAACGGCACGCCGATCCCGGCGACGTGCAAGTGCTGTTGTCCCATCTGCATGCCGACCACTGTCTGGATATGCCGGGCCTGTACGTGTGGCGTCGCTACCACCCGCAGGCCCCCGTCGGCAAGGCGTTGTTGTACGGGCCGAGCGATACGTGGTCGCGGCTGGGCGCGGCGTCGTCACCCTACGGCGGGGAGATCGACGACTGCTCGGACATCTTCGACATCCACCACTGGGTCGACGGTGAAGCCGTGCAGCTGGGCGCGCTGACCGTGGTGCCGCGGCTGGTGGCTCACCCGACCGAGTCGTACGGGATGCGGATCACCGATCCCAACGGCGCGTCGCTGGTCTACAGCGGGGATACCGGTATCTGCGACCAGCTCGTCGAGCTGGCTCGTGACGCCGACGTTTTCCTCTGCGAGGCCTCCTGGACGCACTCGCCGGACCGCCCGCCGGATCTGCATCTGTCGGGCACCGAGGCCGGCAGGGCCGCCGCGCAGGCAGGTGTGCGGGAGCTGCTGCTGACGCATATCCCGCCGTGGACCTCGCGCGAGGACGTGATCAGCGAGGCCAAGGCCGAGTTCGACGGTCCGGTGCACGCGGTGGTGTCCGGTGAGACTTTCGACGTCCAGCGCTCGCCGGCGAACCTGAGCTAACCGGCCGTCCCCGACGCGCGTTCCCGGCGGGCTAGGGTTGGCTGCGTGTCCAAACGAGAAGACGGTCGCCTCGACGACGAGCTTCGCCCGGTAGCCATCACCCGCGGGTTCACCGAACACCCGGCGGGTTCGGTGCTGATCGAATTCGGTCACACCAAGGTCATGTGCACTGCCAGCGTCACCGAGGGGGTGCCGCGCTGGCGCAAGGGGTCGGGCCTGGGATGGCTCACCGCGGAGTACGCGATGTTGCCGTCGGCCACCCACACTCGCTCGGACCGCGAGTCGGTGAAGGGGCGGCCGAGCGGGCGCACGCAGGAGATCAGCCGGCTGATCGGCCGGTCGCTGCGGGCCTGCATCGACCTGAGGGCGCTGGGGGAGAACACCATCGCCGTCGACTGCGACGTGCTGCAGGCCGACGGTGGCACCCGCACGGCGGCCATCACCGGCGCCTACGTGGCGCTGGCCGACGCGGTGACCTACCTGTCGGCGGCGGGCAAGCTGTCGGATCCCCGGCCGTTGTCGTGCGCCATCGCCGCGGTCAGCGTCGGTGTGGTCGACGGCAGGATTCGGGTGGACCTGCCCTACGAGGAAGACTCGCGCGCCGAGGTCGACATGAACGTCGTCGCCACCGACACCGGGACCCTGGTGGAGATCCAGGGGACCGGTGAGGGCGCCACGTTCCCGCGCTCGACGCTGGACAAGCTTGCTCGACCTGGCGCTGAGCTGCCTGCGACACGTTGTTCGCCGCACAGCGGGAGGCGCTGGAGCTGCCCTACCCGGGTGTACTGCCCGAGGGACCTCCGCCGCCGAAGGCGTTCGGAAGCTGACCCGGCCGCTGGTTTAGCCCGTCAACCCTTGCACTGGGGCAGGAATCCGGGCCCATAACCACAGTCCAGGGGTCCACTGCGGATCTGCCCGGGCGGCGCGCTCCGGTCCATGTGCCAGGCATAGTGCCAGTCGTGGCAGGCGGTCATGTCCCAAGCTCCTGCTACCTGGCCGGGCAGCCGAATGCACGTCGCCCCTTGCTATCAGCTGACCAAATAGGGCGTTGATGATCGATTTACGGGTTAGCTCGCGCCCGCCGCGATCACCTGGTCCACCTCGAGGGCCCGGTCGGCCATCTCGGCGTGTGCCTTGTCCAGCGCCTCGGCCTGATCCTCATCGGCCTTCATCAGCGCCTCGATGTCGAAGCCGGCCATGTCGAGGACACCCATGTCCGCAGAAGGCCTTCTGCACCTTGTCGCCCCACAACCCGATGTCCTTGACGATCGGCACGATGCGGCTGAACAGGTGCGAGCGGAACTGGATCATCAGCGGCGACGTGTCGACCCACTCGGCACACGCTTGGACGTCGAGGCCGAGGGTCTCGAAAACCTCCTCGCCGCGGAACCGGTCGCGCATCAGGTAGCAGGCGTCCACGACGAACTCTTCACGCTCGTCCCGCTCGGCCTCGGTCAGCGCGGAGTAGTAGTCCTTCAGCGAGATTCGGCCGAAGGCGACGTGCCGGGCCTCGTCCTGCATGACGTAGGCCAGCAACTGCTTGGCCAGCGAGTCCGGCGGCGCCATGTCGCGCAGCACCCCGAAGGCGGCGAGTGCGAGCCCTTCGATGAGGACCTGCATGCCGAGGTAGGGCATGTCCCAGCGCGAGTCGCGCAGGGTGTCGTCCAGCAGTGCGGTCAGGTTCTTGTTGATCGGGTAGACCAGGCCGACCTTCTCCTGCAGGAACCGCGAGAACGTCTCGACGTGCCGGGCCTCGTCCATGGTCTGGGTGGCCGCGTAGAACTTCGCGTCCAGGTCCGGGACGACCTCGACGATCTTGGCCGCGCACACCATCGCCCCCTGCTCGCCGTGCAGGAACTGCGAGAACTGCCAGGCCTGGAAGTGCTGGCGCATCTCGGCGCGACGTGATTCGTCTGCGGCGTCCCACATCGGGCTGCCGAACAGCGGATGGAACTCGTCGGGCAGCCCGATCGGGTTCATCGGGTCGACGTCCTGCGTCCAGTCGATGCGCGACTGGGCATCCCACTGCTTGTCCTTTCCCTTTTGGTACAGGGAAAGCAGCCGGGCGCGGCCCGTCGTCGTACTCCCACGTGAAGCGCGCGTCGCCGGCGCTGGGGACCTCCCACGAGTACGGCGCGGGCACGTCCGTGTACTTGTCCCTCGTGGTCATGAGCTGCCGCCTCTCTGCCCGGTATGACCAGTGGTCATATGACGAGTATCACACTGCGCCGGGTTCGACGGAACTGTCAACCCCTATGAACTTGGCAAGTCCCTATTGGCTGACTGGCACGCCGCTCGACGGGACTGCTGGCGAAGGTCGGCGCGGCCGTTCCGGCTAACTTGTTGTCGTGACCCAACTACTTGTCGCCAGCCGCAACTCCAAGAAGCTGGCCGAACTGCGCCGCGTCCTGGACGGCGCCGGGCTTTCGGGGTTGACGCTGGTGTCGCTGAACGACGTGGCGCCATTTGACGAGGCGCCCGAAACCGGTGCGACCTTCGAGGACAACGCTCTGGCCAAGGCGCGCGACGCGTTCGCGGCGACGGGTCTGGCCAGCGTGGCCGACGACTCCGGTTTGGCGGTGGCCGCGATGGGCGGCATGCCCGGCGTGCTGTCGGCGCGCTGGTCGGGCAGGCATGGCGATGACGCCGGCAACACCGCGCTGCTACTGGCGCAACTGCGTGATGTGCCGGACGAGCGCCGTGCTGCGGCCTTCGTGTCGGCCTGCGCGCTGGTGTCGGAATCCGACGAAGTTGTGGTGCGCGGCGAGTGGCCGGGAACGATCGCCCGCGAGCCGCGCGGCGACGGTGGGTTCGGCTATGACCCGGTCTTTGTTCCTGAAGGTTATGACTGCACGGCGGCGCAGCTGAGCCCCGCGGAGAAGGACGCGGTATCGCATCGAGGTCGGGCGCTGGCTCTGCTGGTGCCGGCGCTGCGCGAGCTGGCCGAGTGACGATCGCTACGGTGTTTCGGCCGGCGAAATCTACGGTAGCGTGCTGGTCACTCGCACTTTTTCGCGATTACGTCGATCTCGATGAAGGGTCGTCGCACCGACGAGCTGCGCTGGAATCAACGATTCACCACGCTAGAGCTCGAAGCGCGCCTTGACGTCCTTGGTCTGGAAGTGCTCGACGATGATGCCCAGCAGCGGGATGGTGCCGGCCAGCAGCACGCCGACGGTCTTGCCGATCGGCCACCGGACCTTCATCGCGAGATTGAACGCGGCCACCACGTAGATGAAATACACCCAGCCGTGTACCACTCCGATCCACCGGATCTCGTTGTGGAGCGCGAAGTGCGAGAAGATCTCGTAGCACAGGGCGATCAGCCAAATACCCGTCGTCCACGCCATGATTCGGTAGCCCAGCAGCGCGGTGCGGATCTTGTCAACGGGGACGGCGGGCGCTTGCGCCTGGGGTGTCTCGGGTGCGGTCATGCGGTGGTCCTGTTCTGCTTTTCGGCATCGTTCTTGGCGAGCTGTGCCAGGTAGGCGTTGTACTCCCGCAGTGTGGGATCGTCGAGCGGCTGTTGCACCGGCTTGGGCCGGTCCGGTAGCAGTCCGGCAGGTATCTCGGTTGGTACGGCGTGGTTCCGGATCTTCTGGGGCTCCGCCGGCGCTTCCTCATAGCGGACGAACTTGTGATAGGTGTAGACACAGAACCAGGCGAACAGCGGCCATTGCAACGCGTAGCCGAGGTTCTGGAAGGTTCCCGAGACCGACTGAAACCTGGTCCACTGCCACCAGCCCAGGGCCAAGCAGCCACCGGCCGCGATGATCACCAAAATGATCAGTGCGGGCCGACGACGACGTATTTGGTGGGCCTCCGTGGACACTCCACGACGGTACCGCGCCGGTGGTCATGACTTGGGACCGACGAACTCGGCGGTACGATCGGCAGGCTGCGGGCGTGGCGAAATGGCATACGCGATGGCTTTAGGTGCCATTGCTCGAAAGAGCGTGAGGGTTCGACTCCCTTCGCCCGCACTCATCCATCTGCCGACCTTTTAGCCGATCTGCGCTGGTAGAGGCACTTTCTCCTGTTTGTGGCAGGTCGTCGCCGGCCCCCTTTGCCCACACTTTGCCCACACTTTGCCGTGAGTATCGGGCGTGCAGCGTGACCGCGACCGCGTCCAGATCGTCATCAAACAAGTCCGCGTAGGTATCCAACGTCATCTTCGCCGAGGTGTGTTTGATATACGGGTGATCTGAGGCCGGGTCGACCACCCGGACGTGGGTCGGTTGACCGACGAGCGAGGAGACCCCGATGGACCAGTTCATGCCGTGCTTAATCCGTCACCATCGTGGGGCGGAGCTCGTCGCGATCACCCTGGGGCATCCGCTGCTGGATGACTATTTGGCCTTCGTTGCGGCGCGTGCCAGGACCAATACCTGGCTGGCGGTGGCGTCGGATTTGAAGATCTTCTTTGGTGTGGTTGCTAAGCAGCCAGCGCAGGTGAACGCTGCAGATGTCTTCGCGTTCTTGGCATCTCAACGTACTTCCCGCTTGGGCGAGCGGGTGGTGCGATTGGATGACGGCGAGCCGGGCCTGGCGGCGCGCACGATCGCCCGCCGGTTGTCGAGTGTGCGTGGCCTCTACGCCTACCTTGCGGCCCGGGGTGACACCGGCGTGAGCCGCAACCCGGTACCGACCAGCCTGGCCGCCCGCCGCCCCGGTGCCCGGCGCGGCAAGGGCGCGGTGCCGTTGATCCGCACCCCGCGTACGCTGCCGCGGGTGCTGGCGCCCAGCGAGGTCGACGCGCTGCGGGCGGCGCTGCGCACTCACCGCGACCGGGCCATGGTCGAGGCGATGCTGCTGGGTGGCCTGCGACGCTGCGAGGTGCTCGGCCTGCGCCTCGACGACGTCAACATCGGCGAGCGGCGAGTGTTCGTGGCCGAGGGCAAGGGCGGTCGGCAGCGCATGGTGCCGGTGTCGCCGCGGTTTTTCGCCTCGCTCGGGGACTATCTGGAGCACGAGCGGCCACCGGCGTCGAGTGATCGGGTGTTCGTGGTGTTGAAGGGACCACGGCGCGGTGAGCCGTTGTCTGCGGCGGGTCTGGACGAGATCCTCGACGGTGCGCGCGGTCGCGCCGGGCTGACCCAGGCGACGTGCCATCAGCTGCGGCATACCTGTTTCACCCGGCTGCGGGAGGCCGGGATGGCATTGGAGGCCATCCAAGCCCAGGCCGGCCACGCCTCGATCGACTCCACCCGCATCTACCTGCACCTGGCCAACGACTGGTTGGAACGGGAGTACCTGCGAGCCGCCGAAGCGATCGAGGCGCAGGTCGTCGCGTCTGGCGAGGCGGCTCAGGCATGAACCGGTCACCAGCGCATCGCCACGACATCGAGGAGCTCGTTGAGGCGTATCGGGCCGACCTCGTCACGGCCGGGATGTTCGCCGGACACCCGGTGACCTCGGTGGCGCGCACGTTTCTCACCCGCGTTGGGGTGGCCGGCTGGTCGGCGTTGCCGCTGGCATCGCAGTGCGCATTGCCGCTCAAGGAGCGACGGGTGGTCGGTTGGCTGATCGTGACGGGCCGGCTGCGGCCCAGCCCCGACTATCTCGTGGCTTGCCGGCCCTACCTCGGCGAAATCGCCGCCCATCATCACCGCAGGTTCCACGAACGGTTCACCGCGACCTCCGCCGAGCTCGGGTTTGACTCCATCGTGACCCGCCTGCAGTGGTCGGCGCTGGCCAAGGTGGCCGCGCTGGCCGGGCTGACTCCCCAGCGGCTGACCCAGCCAGTGATCGACGAGCAGCGAAAAGCGTTGACCGCCGCGATAACTCGTCACCGACCGGACAGCCATGGCGCCAAGGCGCTCAGCGCGGCGCTGTTCGGTGCGCAGACCACTTTGTTCCACCTCGGCGTTCTTGACACCGCTCCCCGCAAAACAGCCCCAGACCGCTCGGCCGAGCGGGCCGCCCAGTGGGCGGCGGTCCCGCCACGGCTGGCCACCACGCTCACCGGGTACATCGCCCAGACCCGGCTGTCGCTGCGGCCCGCGACGATGGTGCGCGTCGAGGGCGTGCTGCGAGAGTTCGCCGGCTGGCTGGCCGTCAACGCCCCCGAGGTGCTCTGCGTCGCCGACCTGCGTCGGGCACACATTGAGGCCTACAAGCTGCACCTGTCCACCCGGCCCTCGGCCCGCGGCGGCCGCTTGTCCAAGATCGGTCTCGCCGAACACTTTGGCACCCTGCGCACCTGCTTCGAGCGGCTCACCGAATGGGACGGCGACGACATCCCCGCCCGCGTGCTCATGTTCCCCGGCGATCTGCCGCTGCGTGACGACCCGCTGCCCCGCTTCCTCGACGACGCCGCCTTCACCAAGCTGCTGCAGGCCACACGCGCCGCCGACGACCCGTTCGTGCGACTGTGCGTGGAGTTCCTGGCCCGCACCGGCCTGCGCAAGGGCGAATTCCTCGATCTCACAGTCGATTCCGTCGTGCAGATCGGCGCAGGGTACTGGTTGCACGTGCCGCTCGGGAAACTGCGCACCGACCGCTACATTCCCTTGCATCCCCAACTCAAGGATCTCCTCGACACCTGGATCTCCGCTCGACCCACCAGCCTGCGCAGCCGCTACCTGTTCGTCGAGTACGGCCAACGCATCGGCGAAGGCCGCGTCGATCGGGCAGTCGCCAAAGCCGCGAAAGCGGCTGGGATCGGTCATGTTTCGCCGCACCGCCTCAGGCATACTCTGGCGACCCAAGCGATCAACCGTGGCATGACCCTCGAAGCGCTGGCCGCGTTGTTGGGGCACCGATCGATGCGGATGACCCTCGTTTACGCCCGAATCGCCGACCGTACCGTCGCCGACGAATACTTCTCCGTCAGCGAAAAGGTCGAAGCCCTCTACAACCAACCACGCGCACTGCCCGCCGACGCCGAAGGCGCTGAAATGCGCAAGCTCCGTGTCGAGATGCACCGCCGGATGCTCGGCAACGGCTACTGCGCCCGGCCCGTCGGCCTGGACTGCCACTTCGAATCCATCTGCGAATCCTGCACTTTCTTCCAGACCACCATCGAATTCCGCCCGACCCTGCAGGCACAACGCGACGACGCCGCCGAAAAAGGACAACTCGGCCGCCAGAAAGTGTTCGACGGACTGCTCGCCCGACTCGATCAGACCGCCTCCTGACAAGACGCCCTTGACAAGATCACCCGCATAATGCCCGAGCATGCGTTGCAGCGCCAGCACGTTGACCCCGGCCGCGACCGCCAGGCTGGCACATGTGTGCCTCAAATCGTGGGGAGTGACTTTCTGGACCTTCGCTGCTGCGACCGCTCGCGTGAACCACCCGTTCGACGACTTCGGCCGCGGCAGGTAGCCGCCGTTGGTACCGGGAAACACCAGATCTTCCGGCGCCTTCCCTTTGCACTGCGGCGACAACTCGTTGAGCACAAACTCCGGTACCGGCACCGAGCGCGCCTTACGGCCCTTGGTCGGCCCCACGGCGTGCCACGCTCCGAGCTGCACGGCGTTCTCAGATACCGACAACCGCCGGCGCAGGAACTCCACATCACGTACTCGCAGGCCGATCGCTTCACCCCAGCGCAGTCCGCAGTAGGCCAGCAGCAAGACCAGAGCCCGGTGCTCGCCGGACTTGTCGGCCACGCGCGCCACGTCGTCGGCGGACAGATAGACGCGGCGCTTGCCTGTCTTGCGTGGCAGTCCTTCGATGTCCTTGCAGGGATTGGCGGCCAGCCTCTTTC
>CAVVLC010000024.1:0-89445 GCA_963748885.1 uncultured Actinomycetota bacterium | reverse complement strand
GTCGCGAGAGTCCAACGGAATGGTTCGTAAAGCGCCCGCGTTGAGCAGACCCAGAACACGCCCGCCGGTGCGTGGTTGTCCTATTTAATACCTCCATCTCCCCAAGGGCACTTGGATAGAAGGCCCAAACCGCCCAGGACTTGTGTTCCTGAGCAGCTGTTGTGTTGTGGAGCTGCCGGGAATCGAACCCGCCATGAAAATCGGTTTGACCAGCGGAAATTGCTGACCTCGGTACGCGAAACGGCGCGAAAGTACGCGAAATCACCTGCGGATGCGCCGAAGGTGTTGATGGCATCAAAAGCGTCGCGGCCCCTGTCGTCGATGCCAATGGCCGCACTGCGAATGTGGACCCATCAACGACCTCGCGACCGCAGTCACCTGACGGCCCCACGACCCTCGCGCAGGGGGCACGCGGACTGCTTGACACGGGCAGGAACGAGTTCTGCAAGCGTGCGCTTCGCTCCATGCAGACGGTCAAGGACGCGCTTCGAGACTCGCGATCGCGAGCGATGTCGTGCTTACGCCGCCACGTCCAGCCTCGTGAGCCCGCGCAGCACCCGAATCGCCCGGTACACCGGCCGGTCCTCCACGAGCGCGAGCCCCGGGAACCGCTTCGTCAGCATGTCGAACGCGAGCTGCGCCTCGAGCCGCGCGAGCGGCGCCCCGAGGCAGAATGCGTGCCGAACCCGAACGCGAGGTGCGGGTTCGGTTCGCGCGCGAGGTCGAGCTGGTCGGGGTCGTCGAACATGTCTGGGTCGTGGTTCGCCGAGCCGATGCTCACCAGCACGAGTGAGCCCTCCGGGATCACGTGGTCGTCGATCGCGACGTCTTCGAGCGCGACGCGCACCGTCGCCTGCACGGGCCCGTCGTAGCGGAGCAGCTCTTCGATCGCGGTCGGGAGCAGCGCGGGCTCGTTGCAGAGCCGCTTCCACTGATCGGGCTCGCGCAACAGGGCGAGCGTGCCATTGCCGATCAGGTTCGTCGTCGTCTCGTGGCCGGCAAGCAGCAGCAGGTTGCCGGTCGCGAGCAGCTCGGCGTCGGTGAGCGCATCGCGCTCATCCTGGGCCGCGATCATCGCGCTGATCAGGTCCTCGCGCGGCGCGCGGCGGCGGGCGGCGATGATGTCGGCGAGGTAGTCGAAGATCTGGCGCGCCGCCTCGCTGCCGGTCGCGCGCGCCTCCGCGCTCGGCGACGCGAAGCCGTTGATCATCGCGCTCGACCACTGACGGAACTGACGGTGGTCCTCGACCGGGACGCCGAGCAGCTCAGCGATCACGATTGCCGGGAGCGGCCCGGCGACGTCGTGGATCAGGTCGAAGGTGCCCTTGGCCTGCGCTTCGTCGGCAAGCTCGCGGACGATCGCCTCGATGTGGTCGCGCAGCGCGGCGATGCGTTTGGGGGTGAAGGCCTTGTTGACAAGCTTGCGGACGCGCGTGTGGTCGGGCGGGTCCATGATCAGCATCGAGCGCATGCCAGTCGCGCTCTGGCGCAGGAACTCCGGCATGCGGTCGAGGTTGTCGCGGATGAGCGGCGCGCGCATGCGCTCGACCGAGAAGCGCGGGTCGCGCAACACCGAGTGGACGTCGCGGTAGCGCGTGAGCATCCACGTGCCGGGGCCGTCGTAGTTCGCGGGGACCGGCACCTCGAGCACGGGCCGCACGGTGCGGATCACGGAGTAGATCGGGTAGGGATTCTCGAGCGAGCCGGCGCTGCGCAGCGGCAGGAGCAGGTCGAAGTCGCCGGAACCGTTAGAAGAAGGGTGGGGCGACGACCAGTCAGGAGAGGGCGCGGAGCGCTGCCAGGCAGGAGACGTCATGGCGGGATCCTCTGGGCGAGCACAGTGTTGAGAATGACCGACTGACCAGTCACACTAGCATCGTGCCGACGACCGCCTCAAACGCGCGCGACGCGTTCTACGAGCTATCTCTACCTCGATAGCCAGGGCGCGCTGCTGCTTCGTGATCCGGCACTTCCGAGTCGTCCGAGTCCTGCGCGTGGCGCTGGCGGTTGTGCGCGTCCTGCCCCGCTATCTGCTGCTCCTGGCGCGCGATCGCACCGCTCGCCGGCCGACGACCGATGCCGACTGGCAGCGCGCGCACCGCGCGGCGGCCCGCGAAATCAAGCGCGTCGCGCTCTCGCTGGCCGGCGGCTTCACGAAGGTCGCCCAGATGCTGGGCGCGCGGGCCGACTTCTTCCCGGCGCCCTTCGTCGAGGAGCTGAGCCAGTTCCACGACGCGGTGCCTCCGCGGCCCTTCGAGACGCTGCGGCCGCTCGTCGAGCGCGACCTCGGCCGCCCGCTCGACGAGGTCTTCGCGACGATCGATCGCCGGGCCCTCGCCGCCGCTTCGTTGGCGCAAGTGCACCGCGCGACGCTGCGCGACGGCAGCCAGGTCGTCCTCAAGATCCGCTATCCCGAAATCCCGAGGATCATCCCGCTGACCTCGGCATGCTGCGCCGCGTCGTCGGGATCGTCATGCTCGTGCAGCGGCGCATCGACATGCGTGCGCTCGTCACAGAGACGACGCGTTTCATCGAGCTCGAGCTCGACTTCGCGCGCGAGGCGCGCTCGACCGAGCGGCTCGCCGAGAGCCTCACCGAGATACCCTTCGTGGTCGTCCCGCGCGTCCATCCGGAGCTGTGCGGTGACAACGTGATCGTGCTCGAGTACCTGGAGGGCATCCAGGTCGCGCGCACGAAGGAGCTGGTCGCGGCAGGCCACAAGCTCGCGGAGATCGCGCGCAAGATCGGCGCGCTCTACGGCACGATGATCTTCGAGCAGGGCTTCTTCACGGGGATCCACACCCCGGGAACCTACTGATCCTGCCCGACGGCCGGATCGGCCTCCTCGACTTCGGCTTAGCCAAGGAGCTGCCGCCCGGCTTCTCGCGGCTCGTCGCGACGATGATGGTCTGTTCGATGATCGGCGACTCGCGATCCGCGTTCGCCGCGGCCGAGCAGCTCGGCTTCGACGTCGCCTCGATGAAACCCGACAACCTGCGCTCGCTGATGCTGATGACGGTCGGCGACAGCGACACCGAGGCTGGCTTCTTCCAGATCCTGGGCGAGACGAGCCTGCGCAAGATCCCGGAGGACTTCGCGCTCGTCGGGCGCACGCTGATGCTGCTGAACGGGCTCTCGCACCGGCTCGCGCCCGGGCGCCGGCTGATCCAGGCCGAGCTGCTGAAGCACCTCGCTGCGGGCGCAGCGCGGGCAGACGGCGACGAGCCGGCCCCGGCGGCACGTAGGTCGATGTAGTCAGTTCCGGGGACGAGCCCCGCAAGACCGTTCTGGAGCAGAGCGATTGTCATACTTGGAACGCATCGATGCTCCGGAACACCGGGATCGGCGATTAGCAAGATTGATGACGGGGTGCCTGGCACTGCTCCCGGCATACCCGTACCCCTCACCGCCAAACGTCCCTGGTGGCCGTCCTGGGTCCCGCACGAAATTGAGGCTGTCCCTGCGTGCTCAACGGTGCTTTCGATCCCGCCGGGCCGGTGTGGCGCCAAGGCCAGGCCGTCGTTAAGCCGGCCATGGTTGGCAAAATAGTGTTGACCGAGGGGCAGGTGCAGGGGCAGGTGCAACAGTGGCCCTCGAATGTCGTCGATCCTGCCGCCGGGGTGCACCGATGAGCATGCATGCGGGCTGCTGAAGCCACACGACTGTGAAGGAGCGTGCGGGGTTGCTGTGAAATTTGTCGCGGTTCGGTGATTGCGTCGCAGCGGCGTTCACGACATGTCCTTTGTGGCCTCAAGCGCCGCCGAGGCGGCCAGAGTGCGTTAGGCGCTTCAATCGGCGCCTTTGGTCCTTGGCTTGCATCTTGGCCTGACAGTCACGGCCTCCCTGTGTGATCCTGCCAGTGGGTAAATAGCCGATCAGAAAAGAACTGAAATGTGGCAACCACCACGTGGCGCGATCTTGGTAGGCGTTGATGGCTCAGCAGCGGCACTGGGTGCCGTCCGGTGGGCGGCCCGTGATGCAGCGCTGCTCGCTGAAAGGCTGGCGGGTTGGCACGAACGCTATCCCGACGTGGGGATCCGTCGCAGAATCGAAATTGGTGATCCGGCACATTGGCTGATTGAGGCGTCCGAACGGGCGCAACTGTTGGTGGTCGGCAGCCACGGCTGCAGCAGGTTCCGTGGCAAGTTGCTGGGATCGGTCGGTGCGGCGGTGGTCAACAGGGCCAAGATCCCGGTGATCGTGGCGCGTCAGTCCTGACGGCGGCCGTTGCGGGCTGGCTTAACCAACAAATGTTGATGAGATGGTGACACGAAAAAGGGCCGCATCTCTGCGGGCGCTTTTTGTGGAGCTGCCGGGAATCGAACCCGAGCCTCTACCAGGCAAATGCATTCTGAACTGCGGTTTCGTTACATCTCGTTCCAGCTCAGTCCCGCTCGTTACCTGCGGTTTTGTTTTCGGGTCTTGACGGCGTCAAGAGCGGCCACCCACTTCCCCGAACTCCCGTTTCACAGCCTGGCGAGCTGCGACTGCACGGTTGATGCTCGGCCGCAGCGGCTGTTGTTCATCGCCCCGATGGCCGTGTTCGTGGCTAGTTGCCGAGCCGGTCAGCCCTCGACCGAGTTGGGGTCAAGACGGTCAGTCGGCACCCCATTGATGTACGTGGCTTGGCCGTTGCCCATGGAAAAGTCCGGCGAGTCAACGGTCATGAGGTTGAAAAACACGTCCTCCCGCCGCACCTGAAGCTTCTCGTGCAACTGGTCTACAACGGCCTTGTAGAACGCGGCCTTCTGTTCAGGGCTCGCAACGTTGAGAAAAATCAGCTGGATGAAGATGCAGTTTTCAGACCGTTGGAGACTCAGATAGTCGGCGTCGAAGAAGAAGTTCTCCGCCTTGTGTTCGGTGATGGTCTGGAAACGATCCTCGGGCACTCCCAGACACTCGATCATCTTGTCGTACACGACGTCCGCGATGGTTCGGCGGTATTCCGCCGACTTCCCCTCGATGAGGTCAATTCGTGCGAGTGGCATGATGCATGCCCTTTCTTCGAGTTGAACGGAAACTGGACTACGACGGGCTAATCGCCTTGGAGCGACCATGGCAGAACACTTTTCAATCCGCACTCCCGCGCTCTCGCTAGGCAAACCGAGAGACGTCGATGAAAAGAAAACCGGCCAGAACTTGTGGTTCTGGCCAGTGGTTTCTCAGTGGAGGTGCCGGGCATCGAACCCAGCCCAAAAATCAGGCTGAGCTGCGGCAACGTCGAATCTGACGACGCGAAACAACGCGAAAACACGTGAATTGACCTTGGAGTACGCGAGAGGTGTTGATGGCATCAACACGCGCGTCCCGACCGATCCCGAGTGACCCGGCGGGACTTCACCGCGGCAGGCATGTCGCAGGTCCAGCGGAACCGCACCCACCCAACCTTTAGGCATCCACACCTGCCCGCAGCGGCGCCTCAGCCGCTGAATGTGGCGTGCTTTGACGCCGACTTGGTGGAATCCCTCGTGCTGACCGGCCTTGCGCCACGTCGGACGACCGTGGGTGCGGTTCAAAAAGTTGCGCATCGCTTGGGCGAAATCGCGCAGCGCCTGCTGCTGCACCGTCTGCGATCCAGCGGGCGGCCACTCGTATTCGGCGCGCGCAGCGGTCAGTTGGGCGCACTGCTCGTGGTAGCCCGGGGCGTGGCGGCCGTGCTGCCAGTGCTGCTGCTGCTCGACGGCTAGATTCCACAAGAACCGGGCATGACGACTCTGCTCGGCCAACAGTGCCAGTTGCTCAGGGCTGCGAAGCAGACGGAACCGCCACACACCGATAACGTAAACGCGACCACCGACAACCTGGCTGAAAGATGACATGTGATGGGGACCCCCTCAGCTCAGACGCTCGTTGATATGGGCGTCAGAGAAATTTTTCGGGAGCTTGAGGAGGTCCCACTGATGACGATGGTAGGCGGGTTTGACGTGCACCGGAAGCAGATCACGTTCGATTACGTGGACGACGACGGCTTGGTGCACTCCGGTGAGATCCGGCCGGCCACACGCAAGACGCTGCGGGGTTGGCTGGGCAAGCACTGCGCGAGCGGGGATGCGGACTTTGCGCTGGAGGGCTGCATCGGGTGGCGGTATGTGGTCGAGGAGCTGGCCATGGCGGGGGTGGTGGCGCATTTGGGGGATCCGGCCGAGATCGCGGGGTTGCGGGGGCCCAAGAAGCGCGCCAAGACCGACCGTGCCGATGCGCGGCTTTTGCGAACGCTGTTGGTGGAGGGCCGGTTCCCCGAGTCGTGGATCCCGCCGGCGTATGTGGTGGAGGTTCGCACCTTGGGCCGGTTGTACTGCGCGCTGATGGAGCAGCGCCGCGCCTGGCAGCAGCGCATCCACGCCCAGTTGTTTCATCAGGGCTGCCCGCCGGTCACCGCATTGCTGTCGGTGGCGGGTCGCGACGCACTCGCCGGTGCGGAGTTGTCGGGGGTGGGACGCCAGTATGTGGACACGGCGCTGCGGCGCATTGATGAGCTCGATGCCGAGATTGTGCCGCTGCGAGCACAATTGGTGAACTTCGCCCGACACCAGCAGGGCTGTCAGGCGCTGCAGGCCCGCCACTACGGCATCGGGTGGTTATGCGCGGCGATCATCTGGGCCGAGATCGGTGACGCGCGCCGGTTTTCCAGCTCTGATCAGCTGGTGCGCTTCGCGGGCATGGACGTCACCGTGTATTCCTCGGATGCCAAGCGCTCACCCGGGCATCTGTCCCGGCAAGGCTCGCCCGAGTTGCGTTGGGCCACCTTCGAGGCGGCCAAGTCCGCGGCTCGGCGCGGTTCCCCCGATTACGGCTACTACCACCAGCTGGCGATCAAGCACGACGGCCACAACGGCAAGAACCCGACCCTGGCGGTCGAACGCAAAATCTTGCGACGCTGCTATCACACCCTGCGTGAACTCGGTGATGCCGCGCTGAGCCCACCCCAACCCGTCCGGGAGGCCGCCTGAGATGGCAAAGCTGCGTGCCTTGCCCATAAATCAATTGATGCCCGCGGTCAGCTCCTATAAGCCCCCTGCCGCCACCCGCTGTCTGGGTGGACGCCCTGGAAAGAATGAGCGGCCGCACCCATCACCAGCCCGCACGCCGGGCACCCCATCCATCATCATGTCGCCGGACCGTCGTCCGTGGACCCAGATAAGTTCTTTGGTCCCCTTCGGGGACGTTCGTGCATGCGGGAAAATCGGGTGCGGTCGCTCGCCGAGGTCGACCCAGCTTGGCGCAGCGAGCCCGAAGATAAGTTTGATCCAGGGAGCCGATGGTGGGGCTGCGCATTGTTGCTACGAGCACGAGGGTCCGACTCTTTTCCATCCCTGTTCGGTTCCTGCGGGCGGCCGCGTTCATGTAATCGATTGCGCGGGAAGGATATCGGAGATGGAAGAAGTCGAGGATGCCGAATTGGTGGTGCAGCGCATCGCGGCGCTGGATCTGGGCAAGGCCGGTCTGGAGGCGTGTGTGCGAGTACCTAGCCCCGACCGGCCCGGCCGGCGGATGCAGGAGCTACGCGGCTACGGCACCACCACTGCCCAGCTAATGGAGATGGTGGGATGGTTGTGTCATTGGGGTGTGGCGCGGGTGGTGATGGAGTCGACGAGCACCTACTGGAAGGGGGTGTACTACCTGCTGGAAGCCGAGGGGTTTGAGTGCTGGCTGGTCAACGCCCGTGAGGTGAAAAACGTGCCAGGGCGGGCGAAAACCGATCGGGCCGATGCCATTTGGCTCGCCAAGGTGGCCGAGCGGGGCATGTGCCGGCCCTCGCTGGTGCACCCACCCGAAATCCGCCGGCTGCGTGACCTCACCCGCTACCGGCGTGCCCTGGTGCAAGACCGCACCCGCGAGCAGCAACGTGTCGAAAAGCTGCTCGAGGACGCCCAGATCAAGATCTCCTCGGTGCTCTCAGAACTGCACGGTGTTACCGGGCGGGCGATGATGGAGGCGTTGATCGCCGGGCAACGTGATCCGCGGGCGCTGGCGCAGCTGGCCAAGGGCCGGGCACGCAACAAGACCGCCCAGCTTGAAGAAGCGCTGCGCGGGTTCTTCACCGATCACCACGCCACGATCCTGCGCATGATGCTCGACAACACCGACCGCCTCAGCGACCAGATCGTCGCCCTGGACGCGAGCATCGGGGAAGAGATCGGCCCTTTCGCCGGCCAGGCGGTCCGGCTGGCTGAGATTCCCGGCGTCGATGCGGTAGCCGCCGCCGAGCTCATCGCCGAGATCGGCGTCGACATGAACCGCTTCCCGTCGGATACGCATTTGGTGTCGTGGGCCAAGTTCTGCCCGCAAACCCACCAGTCGGCCGGTAAGTCCAAAAGCAAAGGCCGCGGTAGGGGCAACCCCTGGCTGGCCGGCACGCTGGGCCGCATCGCCTTCGCCAATTCTCGCGCCGACACCTTCCTGGGTGCCCGCTATCGGCGCCTGGCCCGACGCCGCGGCAAACAGAAAGCCATCGTCGCCACCGGCAACTCAGTCCTCACTGTCGTCTACCACCTACTGTCGGACCTGGATGCGTCATTCCTCGACCTGGGGCCCGGATACTACGAATCCCGCATCAACAAACACCGCCGCGCCCACGACCTGGCCACCCAACTCCAAGCGCTCACCGGCCAACACATCGTCATCCGCGACGGCAAAGCCATCATCACCGACACCGCCGCATGATCGCCAAACCCGCACCAACACACCATGACCCGGCTTCGCCGGGTCGCCTTCGGCCTGCCCGCTCACCATCCGATTTTCGGGTCAGGCTGGGCGCCGGCACGCCACGCTTACTCCCTTCGGCCCCTGAGCACTCGCGGAGGCATCACATGACTTGAACCGCAACATCTTTTGCCCTCACTCCGCGCCGACCCAGAATGCGGCGCATCCTCGTCGGCCTCGAGGTCGTTCGTCCTCGCTGCGCTGCGGGCGCTCCACCTCGACCCCGACTTGCGGTCCACCGCCCCTCAACACGGAGCGCGGAAGTGAAATCAACAACGTACGAAATAGCCAATGGATCCACCTTTACGGGGGTCCCCAACACAGATAAGGGGGAAGCGGCGTTCCTACCCTGGCTGAAGCCAGGGGTTTCCACGCCGCAAACCTGATGAACACATCATCGACGGCGATCGACCCGGACGCGCCGGTACTCGTCACGGGCGCCAGCGGCTACATCGGCAGCTGGATCGTCCGATTGCTCCTCGAAGCGGGACGCACCGTGCACGGCACGGTGCGCAACCCGCAGAAGACTTCCGGTTTGGAGCATCTGCACAAGCTTTCAGACGATCACCCCGGCCGGCTCAGACTTTTCAAGGCAGACCTGCTCGAACCCGCCAGCTTTGACGAGGCCATGGACGGATGCGAACTCGTCATGCACACCGCATCGCCATTTCTGCTCTCCGGGTTCAAGGACGCGCAGGAAGCGCTGGTGCGCCCGGCGCTGGAGGGCACCCGCAACGTGCTGGACTCGGTCAACCGCACGCAATCCGTCAAGCGCGTGGTGCTGACCAGCAGCGTGGTCGCGATCTACGGCGATGCCCGTGAGTCTCGTGATGTCCCCGGCGGCATCTTCACCGACGAACACTGGAACACCACCAGCAGCGTTGACCACCAACCGTATCCGTATTCCAAGACGGTGGCCGAGCACGAGGCGTGGCGCTACCAGAAGGCGCAGGAGCGCTGGGACATGGTCACCATCCACCCCGGCCTGGTCCTCGGCCCTGCCCTGACCAGTGCCAGCGACTCGGCCAGCTTGAGCACAATGAAACAGTTCACCGACGGCACCCTGCTTACCGGAGCTCCGGCGTTGACCATGGGCGTGGTCGACGTGCGTGATGTCGCCGATGCTCACCTGCGTGCCGGCTTTACCCCCGAGGCCCACGGCCGCTACATCGTCAACGCGGATTCGCTGACTCTGCTGCAGATCGGCAAGATGCTGCGCCGCCGCTACGGCCCGCTCTATCCGTTCCCGAGGATGACAACACCCAAGGTGATGGTGAAGGCTGTCGCACCCGTTGTCGGGCTGACGCGAAAGTTCGTCGACCGCAACGTGGGTTACCCGCTGGTATTCGACAACAGCCGCAGCCGCGACGAGCTGGGACTGACCTATCGGCCCGTCGAGCAGACCGTCACCGAGCACTTCCAGCAGATGCTCGATGACGGTCTGGTCCACCGCAGGCCGGGTAGCCACTGACCGAGGGGATCGCGCACCTCAGCACCCCACTCGAGCAAAACTTGACGAGTCGAAAGCACGCGAAGGCACATAGGCGTTGCTACGGGCTCCGCGCGTTAGTGTGCGTCGGTCGGCCTCAGCAACAAACCGATAGCAAAGTTGACGCCTATTTCAGTGGAGCTGCCAGGAATCGAACCTGGTGCTCTACCTGGGATTTTGCCTTCTGATCTGCGCTTTCGGTACGGCTCGTTCCGATCGTTCCCGCTCGTTACCTGCGGTTCCGCTTTCGCGTCTTGACGGCGTCAAGAGCAGATGTCTGGCCGGACAAACACTGCCGATGCGCTTCGGGGCCGTCCATCTGACAGAGGGAGGAGGCCAAAGGCACTAACACTCAACTCCTAGGGATACGGGATTGTCCGAATGACTGAATCCGCTGCAAGCGACCGCGACAGGTTGGACAGATTAGGAGTCAACTGATCGCTGAAAATGAGCGCACCAGACGGACGGTAGTGATTCTTGACATCGCGGTTCGGGTCTTGATACTCGATGACCTGTTCCATCCGCTGCAGCTGCCCGCTCGCCTCGACCCCAGTGCCAGGGATGGCGAAGGGCAGGAATACGAGATCGCTCGCGGCGCCGTCGCCAGTGGCTGAATTGGAGGCCGGCATCAGGGCCGACAGATGACCGGGCGTCGAATAAGACGTAGGCCCAGCGACTTTGTAATCGGTTGAAGGTCAGCAGGTCTGTGCGGTTGATGTCGGTGTGCGCGGTATCGGAGGGATGCCGCAGGAACTCCTGGAGAAGGGACCCCATCATGGTGCGCTCAGCCACCAAGTCCGTCGTGGTGACCGGCTATGCACCTGGGTGATCCCACACGGTCTCGGTGACGTCCCACAACCCGACGCGTCGAGCAAGCATTTCGTTCTCCGGCCCGAGCTCATTTAGCCGAACGGCGGCGGGGACGATCCGCCGGTCGCACTGGCGTCTGAGAGCTCGGCGGCCGGCCGCGGTTCACGGCGATCAGGTACCGCATCGGGCCCGTCGTGCGACGAACCTACGTAGCCACACCCGCCCTGTCCGTGTTCCCCCGAGGTGTTCCGGCGGCATGCGGCGATCAGCAACGCGTCCACATGTCGGGGCTACGCTCCCCGCTTTCCGGCGGCCTCGACCGACGAGGTGGAAATGCGGTCAACTGTCGAACCAACACTGCCGCAAAAGGATCTACCGAGCGCGCTCGCGGATCAGACCGTGTAGTCATGAAGCGATGGCAATCGCGGAGTTGAACGGCATGGGCGGCGAGGTACGCAGCGGCCTAGCGATGACGTCGAGACTCCGAAAGGTCACGCCTCCACCGAGCTCGAAGACGAAGCCACGCAGGCGACTAATGGGAGTCGATCAGCGTGGCGTTGCCAGTGTGGAGCCTGCGGCCGCGGGACGCTGATCACCGAGCCGCTAGCCGGTGAGCACTGCGAGCGACTGGGATGAGTGTTGATCCCTAGGGTTAGATCGTGCCCCGGCTGGTTCGGTGAGGTCGCTTGAAGCGCTGATGGGATGTCGTGCCGATACGAGCACTGATCCATTAGTCCGCCGCCTAGGTGTCCTCGGGCTCGATGTCGAGTCAACGACGACAACAGGAGGTGACATTGATGATCTTCGTCGGCGACGACTGGGCCGAAGACCATCACGACGTGCATCTGATGGACGAGACCGGCCAACGCTTGGCAACCCGGCGACTACCCGAAGGCTTATCTGGCATTCGGGGCTTGCACGAACTGATCGCCGCGCATGTCGAGGAGCCCGATCAGGTGATGATCGGCATCGAAACCGATCGCGGCCTGTGGGTTTCGGCGTTGACGGCATCGGGCTATCAGGTGTGGGCGATCAACCCGATGGCGGCGGCCCGCTACCGCGACCGCCACCACGTCTCGGGCGCGAAATCTGATGCCGGGGACGCCAAGCTGCTGGCCGACCTGGTGCGCACCGACCGGCACAACCACCGTCGGATCGCCGGGGACACCCCTGACGCCGAGGCCATCAAGGTGTTGGCGCGGACCCATCAGAGTCTGATCTGGGCTCGCACTCGGCATGCCAATATGCTGCGCAGCGGGCTGCGTGAGTATTACCCCGCAGCGTTGGAGGCCTTCGATTCGCTCACCGACGGTGACGCGTTGGTGGTCCTGGGTCGCGCACCCACTCCCGAACAGGGGGCTCGACTAAGCCTGTCGAAGATCGGCTCAGCACTCAAAGCTGCTGGCCGACAACGCAATATCGAGGCACGAGCTGTCGAGATCCAGACTGTCTTGCGTCGCAAACACCTCACAGCACCGGCTGCAGTGGCAGCAGCGTTCGGGGCCACTACGACGGCCGCGGTCCATGTCATCGCAGCACTGAACGCTCAGATCACCGAACTCGAGACAGTTTTGGCCGAGCATTTTGAGAAACACCCGGACGCCGACATCTACCGCTCCCTGCCAGGACTTGGTGGTGTGCTCGGCGCCCGGGTGCTCGGTGAGTTCGGGGACGACCCGAACCGGTACAGCACTGCCAAGTGTCGCAAGAACTACGCCGGCACCTCACCATTGACCATCGCGTCGGGCCGAAAACGTGCCGTGCTCGCCCGCCATGTTCGCAACAAACGGCTCTATGACGCGCTCGATCAATGGGCGTTCTGCGCACTAACCACCAGCCCCGGCGCCCGCGCCTTCTACGACCAGCACGTGCGCCACGAGGCGCTTGATGTTCGAGGGGAGGTGGAAGACCTTCCCCGCCTGGCTGTCGCAGCGGCTGGGTTGAAGCTGGGAGCAGCCTGATCCGGGGAGCGCCGGTGAGGGTGGGAAGCAGCTCCGACGATGTCGGGACGCGCCAGTACTGCCAGATGGTGCGGGTCCGGCTAGCAGGGCCAGAGGGTACAGCGAGAGCGAACCAGTGGTTGACGCCCCGTAAGCGTAGTACCGGCTCGAATCTGGCGGATATGGGCCGGGATGCAGTGCGCGGCTTCCGTTTTGCGGGGAAGCCGACTCCGGTGCCGAGTGTGTTGAGCGGCGCGGAGGCCACGCCGAATGTCTGCGGCGTAGGTGTGGCGATGCTGCCGGGGTAGAGCTGGGTGCCTGCCTGGCCGATCGAACATGAAGTGAACGTGGGAACCATCCGTGGTCGTCCCGGATGCCGGGCAGCCGGTCCGGGCCGGGACAGGTCCGCTGCCGACCGAGGAGCACGTGGTGGGACGGAGGTCTCGTAGTAGTCCGAGCACGCGAGAGGCGTGCGCATGGCGAAGGGGACCAGCAAATCTGCAAGGAGGAGATTGGAATGCCGGGAGGTCGTTGGTGAACACCGACGCGCCAGACGAGTGGGCCCTGTATCGGGCCGAGCGTCGGGTACTGGAGATCCAGACCAAGCTGCACCGTTGGGCGATCGAGGATCCTCATCGCCGGTTCGATGATCTGTTCAACCTGGTAGCCGATCCTGCGTTTCTGTTGGTGGCGTGGGATCGGGTGCGCAGCAACAAGGGCGCCCGCACGGCCGGGGCCGACGGCAAGACCGTCTCCTGCATCGAGAACAGGTCCGGGTTCGAGGTGTTCCTCGACCGGCTGCGGTCGCAGTTGAAGGACCGCAGTTTCCGGCCGATTCCGGTGCGGGAGCGGATGATTCCCAAAACCGGCGGCAAGCTGCGCCGGCTGGGCATCCCGACGGTCGCTGACCGTGTGGTACAGGCGTCGTTGAAGCTGGTGTTGGAGCCCATCTGGGAGGCGGACTTTCAGCCGTGCTCCTACGGGTTTCGCCCGAATCGACGCGCTCATGACGCGATCGCCGAGACACGCATGCTCGCCTCCCACACCTATGAGTGGGTGGTCGAGGGCGATATCGAGGCCTGCTTGGATCCTTTGACACACTGCGGTGTTCGTTAATTGTCATGGTTAGAACAGTCCTTCCTGGGTGGATGGGGGCTGGATACGCAGGCCTTTTCGGCGTCCGGTACGTACGTGCACGGCTTGCAGTTCGCCGCGCTTGACACGTTGCATGATGGTCTGGCGGGATACGCCGTAGGCCAGGGTGGCCTCGAGCATGGCTAGCCAGCCGTCGGGGGCGTCGTCGACGAACAGGTTGCGGATTTTGTCGGTGAGCCGGATGCGCCAGGGTGCGCCGGGTGTGAGTTGCTCGCCGGCGATGAACCCATCACCGAGCCATCGGTGCAGGGTGGAGGGCGCGAGCCCGAGTTCGGTGGCGGCGTCGGCCACGGTGAGCGGTTCTCCTTCGGTAGGGTCGTCGCTGGATGTGTAGCAGTCGATTTCGTAGTTGTGACGTAGTGACTGGACCCTACCGGCGGTGAACGACAGGTCACGGGCGGTGCGGCGGTTTTGCCGGTTGAGGATGTGGGCGATCGTCGCGTCGGGGTAGTGGACGGCAAGACGGCGTACCAGGTCGATGGTGTCCTCGTCGGTGCGCAGCCGGTCGGGTGGCTTGCGCTTTATCGGTACCTTCAGGTCGGTGATCGCGCCGCCCTTCCAGCGCAGCACGAGCTCGGCGTGGGCATCGCTATGGTCTCGGTGCACGCTGATGTTGACCTCGTCGAGCAGGCTGCGCAGCAATCGTTTGCGGTCTTTGTCGGTGGTGGTCGACGCTGTCCATACGCTGGAGAGGTCGTCGCCGAGCGCCAGTATCGCTGATTTCTCTTGTAGGGTCAGGTCTTTCGGTCGCGCCGCTTGGCGGCGTGCCAGTTCGGCCTCAGCGTCGTTGAGGGCCTGCAGCGCGGTGTTCCACTCAGTCTCCAAGCCGCGGGCGACCAGGCGGTTGTCCGGGTCGACCGCGCGGTAGCGGCGCTCGGTCTGACTGGCTTGGTAGCGGGCTTGTTCGACCTGGCGCCGCCACTGGTCCAGGGCGGCGTGGTGGCCGTCTTCGAGCTGCTGGGCGGCGGCTAGGCAGGCCTGCAGCGCGGTTGGTTGCAACGCGGCCAGCAACGCCTGTGCGACCGCGGCGTCGATCCCGACTCCGCCGACGCGTAGGTGTCGGGTGCCACGACCGTCGACCAGCTGTCCGGTGCCGGTGCAGTAGTAGCCGGGCGCACTTTTGGCCGGGCCGTCGTAGTGGACGGCGAGCTTGCGCCCACAGGTCCCGCAGGTGGCCAGGCCCTGCAGCAGCGCGCAGCCCTCGCGCACCGCGCCGGTGCCGGGCTGATGCGCGGTGGGGCGGATGTTGGCGCGGATGCGAGACTGGTTGGTCTGGTAGGTGTCCCAGTCGATGAACCCGTGATGATGCTCGGTGATGAGTACCTGCCACTGGTCTTGGGGCAGGGCGTGGCGCGACACCCGCAGCTGCCCGTCGGCGTCGATGCTGCGCCGGGCGCCGGTGCGCCCGAAGGTGTAGGCGCCCGCGTAGGCGGGGTGGGTGAGCACACTGTGCACCGCGTGATAGGTCGGGGCCACCCAGCTGATCTCCTCGCCGGTGATATAGCCGCTGCGTTGCAGCGGGAATTTCAGGCCCTGATCGCGCAACCACAGCCACACCCCGCGCACCGACCCACACACGGCGAACCGGTCGAAGACCGCGGCGAGTACACCGGTGACCGCCTCGTCGGGGTGCAAGCGGACCTCGCCGTCGGCCTCGCCCCACACCAACCCAACCGGCAGCGCTTTACGCAGCTCGCCGCGAGCCGCCTTGGAGCGGATGCCGCCCTCAAGGCGCGCCCGCAGGATGTGCAATTCGGCCTCCGACATGGTGCCCTTCATACCCAGCAGCATGCGGTCATTGAACAACCCCGGGTGGTAGACACCGTCGGTATCGGCGATCAGCGTGTCGGTCAAACCCGCCAGATCCAGCAGCCGATACCAGTCGGCGTTGTTGCGGGCCAGCCGTGAAACCTCCAGCGCCAAAACGATTCCCACCTCGCCAAGCCCGACCTGGGCGGCCAGTTCGGCGAACCCGGCCCGGCCGGCGGTGCTGGCGCCGGACATGCCCAGGTCCTCGTCGATGACCCGCACCGCGAGCCGCGGCCAACCCAGCTCCACCGCCCGGGCGACCAGATCGTACTGGCGGGTGGTCGATTCGCGGTTACGGGACACCTGGGCCAGGGTGGACTGACGTACATACACCACCGCGCCACGCCGCTGGTGCGCAGCGGTCACCTTATGCTCACTCATCACCGCACAACTCCATCGGGCTGGCTGCAGTCGCTTTGGCGATCACATTGGCCAGCAACGTGATTGCTGTCCTTGCCGCATCGGCCGGCAACTGCTCGAGCGTCGGTGGCGGCGGTTGCGTCGGAATCGGATCGATGCCCAAGGTGTCGACCGGGTCGGGTATCAAACTGAGTTGGACAGGCTGCATGGGAGTCCTCCTTGCACGATGACATCCCTGCAGCCTGTCCCCGCAGGTCGGCGATCAGCTGGCAGACACCCAGCAGGTCCGCCAGCGACCCCAACGTCGCCACGCCGGTTTCAGCGTCGCCGCCGACCTGCTCGGCATCGGTCCACCCGGCCGGGATCAGCGACTTGCTGCCATCGGGCAGTTCCAGTAGTAACTCCACGAGCCCGTGCCGTCGCATCGCACCCAACACCCGCAACGACCGGTCCTGCAGCGGATGACGCGACCTGGTTATCGTCACGGTCGCGGGCACCGCCGTCACCGGATGAACCCCGTCGCGGCGTCACCGGACGCGTCGTGCCCCGCGGCACTGGCAACAGCCCGCATCACCAGGGCAACGCCGTCGGTGTCGAGATGCTCGGTTGCCTGGCGCAAATCCACCGGGATTCCCTCGGCGATGCTCGCCGCGATCAGCAGGATCGCACGTTCGCCCGCCGAGCACGGCAACGCCCCATCCAGAACGGCGTGCACCGCTGCCGTGAAATCGACAGTGACCCACTGTTGGCCGGTGAACACGTGCCATGTCCGGTCCAGGGCGACGTGTTCGAAGTCTTCGCGCCACAACCAGCGCTGATGACCGATCAACAGCTCGACAGCCGCCACCAAACACAGCAGGCCGCCCGCCCAGGCCCTCAACCCGACGGTCAGGTCCTCGAAATGGGTAGTAAGTCGGGTGCTCGTTTGACACCATTGACCACACGGCCCTGATGGACCGGGTGCGTCTGCGGATCGAAGACAGACGCGTCCTGACGCTGGTGAAGGCGTTTCTCAAGGCGGGCATCCTGTCCCAGGACGGCACGCGGCGAGACACCGACACTGGGACCCCGCAAGGGGGCATTCTCACGCCTCCAACGCACTTGGCAACTTCTGTTTCGATGTGTCGTTGACGTATCGGCGGTTGGAACTGCTGCCGCGGCGTGTTGCAGACAATACCTGACATTTTTGGTAGTACTGCTATGTCATGCCTGATGTTGGTGATGCACATGGGGCTCGCGGTGAAAGCGGTCGCGTGCGAGGACCGGAATATGCGCGACGAGTCAACGCGGCCGCAGAACTGCTGGCCGCGGGGACTCAGGTGGCCGAGGCGGCTCGTGTGCTGTCCGAGCGGTACGGATGCTCGGCGCGCCAAGCACGCCGCTACGCCGAACAGGCTGCGGCGGTCGGGCAGGTCGCGGTGCCGGAAGAGACCACCGTGTTCACGGTCAAGCTGCCCAGCACGCTGGTGGCACGGGTGCGAGCGCGGGCGCGTGAGTCGGGGACCACCATCTCGGCAACGGTGGCCCAAGCGCTGACCGAATACCTGGCCGGCGGCAAGCGGAAGCGTCCGCGCCCGTGAATGTTCGGGCCGTGCAGACCGAGTACGTGTTCGACCGACACGCGGGAACGGACCTGTCAGTGGCCTACACCATCCTGGTACCGCGACGCAGAGCCCGCATCGAACAGGCCGCAAAGGAAGGAGGACCGCGAAATGACAAGCGCGGCAATCTATGCCAGGGTGTCGTCGGCCCGGCAGAAGAAGGACGAAACGATCGCCTCGCAGACCGCAGCGCTGCGCGCGCACGCGGATCGGTTGAGGCTGCACGTGCCGGATGAGTGGGTGTTCGAAGACGAGGGCCACTCCGGGGCCACCCTGATACGGCCCGCGCTGGAACGGCTGCGTGACGTGATCGCCGGGGTCGGCATCGAAGTGGTGCTGTGCTACTCGCCGGACCGGCTGGCGCGCAAGTTCGCCTACCAGGCGCTGCTGCTGGAAGAGTTCACCCGAGCTGGCACCCGGGTCGAGTTCATCAAGGGCCCACGCGGTGACTCGCCCGAGGACCAGCTGCTGGTGCAGTTCCAAGGCATGTTCGCCGAATACGAGAAGGCCCAGATCATGGAGCGGTATCGGCGCGGCAAAACACACCGCGCCAAGACCGGATCGATCAACGTGTTGGGCGGCGCCCCGTTCGGCTACCGCTACATCCGCAAGAGCGACCATGCCGGCGCCGCCTATGAAATTGTTGAGCACGAGGCTGCGCTGGTCGCCGAGATGTTTCGCCGCTACGCCGACGAGGGCGCCTCGATCGCCGAGCTGGCTCGCTGGCTGTCGGACTCCGGCACACCCACCCGCACCGGCAAACACCGCTGGGACCGCTCGGTGATCTGGGGCATGCTGCGTAACCCCGCCTACGCCGGGACCGCGGTGTTCGGCAAGACCATGGTCGTGCCCGAATCCCCAGGGCTCAACCGGGTCGCCCGCCTGCAAGGTCGTAGCACGCCCAAGGCGTCCAGGACCGTCGATCGCCCACGCGAGCAATGGACCCAGATCCCCGTGCCGGCGATCATCGACACCGACACCTTTGACCGGGTCGCCCACCGACTGGCCGACAACAAGCGTTTCGCTGCGCGCAACAGCAAAGTTCCGTGGCTGCTGCAAGGCCTGGCGGCGTGCTCGATCTGCGGATACGGCTACTACCGCACCTCGACGCGCACCACCAACAAGAAGATCTACTACTATCGATGCCTGGGCTCGGATGACTACCGCTATGAGGGTGGGCGGGTTTGCGCCAACAAACCGGTGCGCGCCGACTACCTCGACGCCGTCGTCTGGGACCATATCACCGCGATGTTGGCTGACCCGCAGCTCATCGGCGCCGAGATCGACAAACGCCTTGATGCCGCCAAAACCTCCGATCCCGCTGTCGCGCAACGCAAACGGCTCGAATCCGCACTGGCCAAAGCGCGGTCCGGGATCGCCTCGATGATCGAGGCGTTCGGCGAGCAGCTGATCACGATCGACGAGCTGCGCGCCCGAATGCCCGACCTGCGAGCCCGAGAAACCAACCTGGGCAACCAGATCCAGGCACTCGACGCCCAGCTCGCCGACCGTGACGGCTACCTCGCGCTTGCTGCCGACCTGGAAGGCTTCCTCGCCCAACTCCACCGCAAAGCCAAGGTCTCCACCGTCGAAGAACGCCAACGCGTGCTGCGGCTGCTGGTCAAAGATGTCCTCGTCGGCGCAGACAAGATCACCATCCGACACCGCATCCCGATCCGCGAACGCCTGACCAACGGCACCCACACCGACGGCGACACCGAACCGGAGGGCGACCATCAACCACATTGCCAAGTGCGTTGGAGGCGTGCTCTCTCCGCTGCTGGCCAACATCGCCTTGTCGATCCTGGACGAGCACTTCGCCCAGATCCCTGGCGGTCCAGCCACTAAGGAATGGGAGCGCCGCAAACGGCGGCAGCGTGGCCAGGCCAACTACCGGTTGATCCGGTACGCGGATGATTTCCTGGTCATGGTGTCCGGCGACCGTGGACACGCCGTGCTGGCGCGGGAAACGGTTGCGGAGGTCCTGGCACCGATGGGCTTGCGCCTGTCGGAAGCCAAGACGATGATCACGCACATCGAGGCGGGCCTCGATTTCTTGGGGTGGCGTATCCAGCGGCACCGCAAACGAGGCACCACAAGGCATTACGTCTACACCTACCCCGCCAAGAAAGCCCTCAAGGCGATCACGGCCAAGGTAAGGACGCTGTGCCGAACAGACGTCAACCGGCCACTGCCAGCCCTGCTGCACCGGCTCAACCCGGTGCTGCGCGGCTGGTGCGCCTACTTCCGGCCGGGGGTGTCGAGCTCGACCTTTCAATACCTGAGCAAGATCGCGTGGTATCAGGTGACGAAGTGGATCCGACGCAAGCACCGCCGAATGACCTGGAAGGAACTCCGCCGACGCTACTGCGGCGGCGGATGGTGGCCGACCACGGCGACCGGGCAGCTGTTCGATCCCGGCCGGGTGCGCGTCACGCGCTACCGATACCGGGGCACAGCCATCCCGACGCCATGGACCACCGCGGCATGAGGACATCCGTTCAGCCCGAAGGGATTTGTGGAGAGCCCGGTGCTCGGTAACGGGCACGCCGGGTTCGGGAGGCGGCCCGGAGAAACCCACCGGTGGCAACACCGGCAGGGCGCTCCGGGTCGACCTCACCGCGGCAACGGCGACACCCACCATCAAGCCCTAAGGGCTCTCGGCAACCGCTTCGTCGGCATCCTCCACGGCTGCCTCCGCCACCACGCGCTCTACGACGAACACAAAGCGTGGGCACACCGCAGCGCAGCAACTACTGCTTGACACATTACGGACCTGGGATGTCTAACCCGGGGCGCTTCGTCCCGGAGCGCAGATCACGGCACGGTCACCCGATCCAGCGGCACACGAGAGGAAGGCAATCAATGAGCCTCGAGATCATCTATTCCGATGCAACCAGGCTCGCGGAACTGATTCGTACCCGCGAGGTTTCGCCGGTTGAGGTCGTGCAGGCGCACCTCGACCGCATCGAGGCCGTCAACCCGAAGATCAACGCGATCGTCACCATTGCGGCCGGCGCGCTCGCGGCCGCCAGGACAGCCGAGGCGGCGGTCCTCGCCGGCGAGGACCTCGGTCCCTTGCACGGGGTGCCCATAACCGTCAAGGATTCGATCGATACTGCCGGCGTGCTGACTCAACGCGGCTCTCCGATCTTCAAGGGACGCGTGCCCGACACCGATGCCGTCAGCGTCACGCGAGTGAAGACCGCCGGTGCGATCCTGCTCGCGAAGACGAACCTCCCGGAGTTCTCCTACTGGATCGAAAGCGACAATCTGCTCACCGGACGGACGAACAACCCCTGGCATCTCGAGCGCACGCCAGGAGGATCGAGCGGCGGAGAGTCGGCGGCGATCGCCGCCGGCTTGTCGCCACTGGGCCTGGGCACCGACCTTGCGATCTCCGTGCGCGGACCCGCCGCGCAGACGGGTATCACCTCCCTCAAGCCAACACACGGTCGAGTTCCCATGACCGGGGTCTGGCCGCGCGTCCCACGTCGCAATTGGCATTTGGGCCCGATGGCCCACAGCGTGCGCGACATCGCGCTGGCCTATTCGCTCCTCAGCGGCCCGGACGGTGCAGATGGCTTCGCTTCGAGCACCGTCGAGTTCGATGCGGGCATTGGATCTTCACCCGACCGGCCACTTCGGGTCGGGTGGCTCGTCGAGCCAGGCTTTGGCCCCATCGACCCTGAGGTCGCCGCAATCGTGCAGTCAGCAGCTGAAGCGCTCGGGGGCGCAGGCGTCGTCGTGGAGCCGGTCCGCATCGCAGCGCTCGAGCACGACTTCGCTCTTGACGTGTTCAACAAACTTCACGTGATGGAGATGAAGCCGGCATTCGCAGAGACGGTGGCGGGTCACCCCGACAGCGAGATCTACATGATGGCCAAGATCATGCTCGCGCTCCCCGACACGTCCATGAAGGACTACATCGAAGCCGAGCAGGCCGTGGAGCGGCTGAAGGATGGTTTCGCCGACTACTTCCAGCGCTACGACGCGCTGATCACCCCCGTTCAGCCGATCCCGGCCCAGAGGCATGGCGTCGCGGAGTTCGTCATCAACGGCCAGAAAGTGGACGCCACCTACCTACAGGGTTCGACCGTGCCCCTCAACCTGACCGCCTTCCTGGTCTAACGATGAGGTTCGGCACCAGCGGAGATGGTATGCCGATCAACGTGCAATTGGTTTCCAGTTGGCAGGCCGAGTCGACCGTCCTGCACCTGGCGTCACTGCTGGAATCCGTGAGCCCTGTTCGCGATCTCCACCCCAACATCTAGGAGCAGCGGCGGGCGGCGCTGGGCGGCGGTGCCGAGGCCGCCCGAGATGAGGCCGTCCTTGGCTAGGTGGCGGTCATGGGGTGAAGGTGGCTAGCGCGGTCACTTGAATCTCGGCGTACGGCCGGATCGGCACGCTGGCAAGCGCCTCCTTTAAGGCGTCGGCATCAGCGGCTGACCAGATGCCGATGTTCGTCCGAGTACCAGGCAACCGCCAGAGTTGCCGAATCACGCTCTGTGACAGCAGCTCTCGACCCCTAGACCGTTCACGCTCGATGAGAGCTGCACGTTCGTCCTCGGGTAGCTCGTAGGCGCGGGCAACGTCCACGCGAACCAGGAAGTCCATCTTCCTCATCATCCTTTCGGTGTTGCCACTGCTCTCACCAGTGGCCGATCTTCGATCGATGGCGTGACGTCTGTGGATGAGCACGACCTCTGTCTGACACGGCCGCAAGCTAGCTCATGAGCGCAGGTGGCCCTCGTTTAGCGCATTCACGGCCCAAACTGCTCCGCACCCCTGTGCCGTGTCACCCCAGGCATCAAGCCGAGCGAAGCGCAGGCGCCCGGTCCAGAATCCGTGTGGAGGCCAGTCCGCGTCGCAGTAGCCTCATCGCCGAAGAGCGCGTGCTAGTCGAGAACCGCGATCGCCTCCACCTCGACGAGGTGCTCAGGGACGAACAACGCGGCGACACCAATCAGAGTGCCCGGCGCGAGCGTCGCGACACCGAGTTTCGCGCAGGCTCGGGCACGGCCCTCCTGCACTAAAGGCATCTTGTCCAGAGTCCAATCGGTCACATAGATGGTCAATTTGGCGATGTCGTCGAAGGAGCCGCCAATCTCGGCGAGTGCGGCGCCGACGTTGAGATAGCACTGCTCGACCTGTGCGGCGAGGTCGCCCTCGCCGACCAGCGCTCCGTCGGCGTCCCAGGCGACCTGCCCGGCCATGAATACGAGCTTGGAACCTGTAGCAATCGACACCTGGCGGTGAAAGTCGACCTTCGGCAGGGCACGCGGGTTCGTCAAAGTGATGGTCATCCAGACTCCTTATCGTGAGAGCTTGTCAGCCTCTATTGCGAGAACACTTGGCACTTCAGTGGTGGGCGCAACGTCGGTCGACCACGAACTCGGCTATCACGTCGCGGTACCTCTCCTGGAGAACTGCGTTGCTCTAGAGCGCTTGCGCCTCGTCAACTCCACGGCGCCCGCGACGGCGAATGCGATGGCCGCCACGACGTCGAGCACCGCGAATAGCCATGACTAAGCGGTGACATGGCGAGACCGCGAAACGCCTTGTCTGTGCACCGCCATCAGTTGCTGTAGACCCGGTCGGGGCGGATGAGCACCGCTGCCCGGCGCTGCTCGGCCATCACCCGGTCGTACTCGTCCCAGTCGTCGTGTTCACCGCCGGCTGCGGTGAAGATCGCTCGGAGCAACAGCCGCAGCCCTTCGGCGTCCAGCCAGGGTTGGGGGTCGTCGGGTCCGGCGAGCTCGGCGTGCCCTTCGACCGCCGCCCATTGCCAACCGTTGCGGAAGGTGGCCGTGACCTGGGGTCGAGCCCGCAGGTTCGCCAGCTTGACAGGACCTGACGCGACCACGGCCAAGATGGTCTCCCCGGTCGCGGGATGGGCCAGGACGCCGGCGTTGACCAGCGACGACTGGATCGTGCCGTTGGCACGCAACGTCGACACCACCACCAGGCCGCGCTCGTCGCTGGACAGCGATGCTGCCTCTTGAAGGGTGATGGTATGCGGCGCTTGTCATGACAACGCTCTTTGCAGTGGGCCCAGACGAGGCGCCATCCGCACCGATAGCGCGGGGAGGCGGTTCTTGGTGTGAGCGTGGCTTCTTCACGAAGCGATGAATGGCTTCGTCGGCATGCTGTTGTATTGCGGGGTCACTGGAAGTCGGCGACGATCTCCGACTGATCCACGAGGGGCCCGGTGACGGCGCCCGGTCGGCTGGCGTAGAACACCCCGCTGCGCAACTGTTCGTCGGTGACTCCATCGACCAGCCGCTTGGCGCCCTTCTCCAACTGGTGTCCGACCCCCAGTGCGGGAAGGACGTAGGGCAACATGACGTGATTCATCATGGCCCGAGTGACGGGGCCCATGTCGCGCAACGCTTCCGTTCCCGCGGTGTTGCCCGGGCTCACAGTGAGCAGCCGCAGGCCGGGATGCTTTCGCGCCAGTGCCGACATCCACAACGCACCAAGGTATTTCACCTGTCCGTAGGCGAGGAACGTGTTGAATTTCTGCTGCTCGAAGAACGAACCGTCGATGACGCTGGCGAACTCCTCCACCGAGTGGTCCGTGAACGTGGGCCGCGGCATCCGCATCATGCGAACACCGCGCGCGGCTTCGCTGCCCACCAGTACCGCGGTGTTGGTCAATGCCCCGGCGTCGAGGAGATTCTCGAGCAGTACGACGTGGCCCAGTACGTTGGAACCGAAGACATGCGTGACGCCATCAGCGGTGAGCGCCAGCGGTGTTGGGCCGCCGGTGCCGCCGGCGTTCATGACTACCGAATGCAGTTCGCCATCCAACGTGCTCAGCGCTGACCTCACCGAGTCCAAATCGGTCAGGTCCATTCGAATTACCGTGAAGATGGACCTGCCCGTGATGCGCTCCAGCTCGGCGGCCGCGGACCGCCCGCTGTCGGTGTTGCGACACGCCAGATAGATCCTGTCGAAATCGCCGGCAAGAGCGAGTTGCCGCGCCACCTCCTTGCCGAGCCCAACGTTGGCACCGGTGATCAGAACCGCCTTGGACGACGTCGCAGCCATGCTGTCATTTCCTTTCGATAGAGACTTCGCGCCGGCGCCACAGAGACGGGCTGGCCTGCGGCCAAACAGCCGGACCCGGTTCGTCACTTCTGTGTAGGAATGCCTCATCAGCCGTATCATCTAATTTGTAGTACATCGCTACATAATCGTGCTTGAAGTATGCTGATGTCAATCGTTAGGTCGCCCGGCGTAGTTGGCTGTCGTTATGTCTTAATACGCTGTCGTAGGAGCGTATTTCGACGATATCGCGTAAGGACGAGACGCACCGCGGCGAAGCAACGCCGTAGCGGCGGCAGCGGATATCGCATTGTGTTATGTAGTGTAGGATTCACTATTGTGGTCGCGTTGGAGCTACACTGACTTCCGGGTCGCCGCGAGCAGGTCCGCGCAGAACCCGGTACGTCCCTGTCGGGTCGCGGCGCCACGAGCACCACGCACGAGAACGCCGGACAGGATCAGACGAATCGGAAGGGGGATCAGGTCAGCGGGGCCCGCAGCGACGGATCTCGCCAGACCTGGCCAAAGTGATGGCAGCGAACGAATCGGTCACCGAGCCGCAACGGCTCACCCCCAAGGGACGGGCCACGCGGGAGCGGATCGTGGCGACAGCAGCGCAACTGATGTACGACCACGGTGTCGCCGGCACGAGTCTTGGCGACGTCCAGAAGGCCGCGGGCGTTGGCCCTTCGCAGGTGTATCACTACTTCGGGGACAAGGAATCCCTGATCAGGGCCGTCATCGCCCACCGCATCCAGGCTCTCCTGGCAACGCTCGGGCGGGCTGGACAGCATGGAGGGGTTGCGCGCCTGGCGAGACTTCGTCGTCGACACGCATCGCCAGCGGAACTGCGAAGGCGGCTGCCCGCTCGGGTCGCTGGTCGGTGAGCTGGCCGAGCCCTTCCCGGAGTGTCGAGCTGACCTCGCCGGTGGATTCGACCAGTGGGAAGCGGCGATCCGCGAGGGCCTACAGGCCATGTGCGACCGGGGCGATCTGCGCCGCAAGGCCAACCCCGACCGCCTGGCGACCGCGCTGTTGGCCGCGGTCGAAGGCGGCATGCTGCTCGCGCAGGTTCGCCGCGACCCCGCCCCTCTCGAAACGGCACTCGATGAGGTCCTCGACCGCATCGAGGACCTCAGGCCCCGACGCGCGCCGGCCCGTCAGTAAGCCGGCAACACTGCCCGTCCCGCTCCTCGACAGCATTGCCGCGCAGATGGGCAGCCGTTGCGGCCACCAACGACGACGCATTGGTTCGGCGCTGCGGTCAAACCATGCCAGGCCGCCGATCCGAAATTTCCGAGGGTCACCGTCCACGAGCTACGGCACACGGCCGCGTCGTTGATGATTCGCCAGCGGGGCCAACGTCAAGACGGTGCAATCTCAGTTAGGCCACAAGACCGCGACGATGACGCTAGATCAATACGGGCACCAGTTCCCCGACGACCTTGACGACGTGGCCAACAAGATGGCCGACCTTGTTTCGGGAGGTGCCCAAAACGTGCCCGCAAGAGAAGCAGGCCAGGGCGGAACGCTCCCTGACCTGCTCATTCTCTGGTGGAGCTGCCGGGAATCGAACCCGGGTCCTACGGCATTCCCTCAAGGCTTCTCCGTGCGCAGTTCGCTATGCCTCTACTCGGATCTCCTGGTCACGCGAACTAGCCAGGATGACGATCCCAGTCGCTGTTTGATTGTCCCGATAAGTCCCGCGACCGAACCTATCGGTGGATCCCTCTAGCTGATGCCAGGGTCCGGGTCGAGGGCGTTCCCGGTCTGACAGACTAGCTGTCGCTTAGGCAGCGAGAGCGTAGTCGCGCTGATGTGAATCGGCGCTTATACATTTGCAACGACGCTTACGGTGGTCAGTTGCCTGCACCGGCACGCTTCCCTTGATTCGATGCGCGAAGTCGAAACCTTTCAGCCCCTCGCACCCCAGCCGATTTTCGGCCGGACTGTCCATGGTACGCGGCTATCAACTAGCGGCAACAGAATTATCTTCCGGCCACCGGCGAACTCTGGGCCAGCTATGGGTCAGATCACGAAGTTCAGGCGCTCGACGATGCGGCCCGCCACGTCTTTGTCGCCACCGAGTTCGACGTCCTGGGCGCGTGCGGGGCACATCGGGCGCCCGCCGGCCAGCCTGGTGAACTGCAGCGCGTCCAGCCGGACCGTCGCCGTCGGTTCCTGGCCGCCGAAGTCGTCGACCACCCGGGCCCGGCCATCGACGCTGACCTTGATGCTGCGCGCGAGCGGACCGGTCAGGTCGAACTGGACGCGGGAACCGTCGGGCGCTTTGCCCAGTTTGCCCACGACGAATCCCATGGTGGCCGCGATCTCGTCCAGGGACAGCTCCGAGGCAGGCCCGCCGAGCTCGTCGTCGGACGACGGCCGCTGCAACGCCATGCGGATGTCTTGCTCGTGCATCCAGCAGTCGAAAGTTCGTATCCGCATGAACCGTCCGTAGCTGTCCATGCCTGCCGGCGTGGGCCGCACGGCGTTCCAGTCCTCGTCGGACATGGCCGGCAGCACCTCGCGGCGATCGTTGGTCACCGCGCGAAACCGCTCAAGAACGTCGGCGCCCGATTCCGCGCTGAGATGGCGCACCCAGCACTCGTTCATCGCGCCGATGTCGTTGCGCACGTGCTCGAGTGCCTTGACGTCGATGTCGGGCGCCGGTGGAGCGATGTCCTCCAGGAACGACTCCGTCCCGATGATGTGCGATACCACCGCTTTCACGCACCACCCCGGCAGCGGCGTCGCCGCCTGCCATTGGTCCTCGGGCAGCCCGTCCAGCAGCGTGTCGATGGCTTCCCACACAGCGAAAAGGCCGGGGAGGACGGCGGACTTGTCGACTGTGGTGACGGAACCCGTAGCCATGGTCGGATAGTAGGCCGGTCACATTCCGATCGTCAGGCCGACCCGGAAGAGAATCACGCCGACGGCTATCAGGATGACCCCGGCCGAAATCGCCCAGGCTGGACCGCCGAAGATGGTGACTCCCAGCCCAAGCGCCACTGCCAGCAGCGCATGCAGGAAACGGACCACGACAAAGCCACGGTCGCGCAAAACGGAAACCAGGACTCGGCGAGGTACCGCTCGAACCAACCAGCCAAGGATGGCGATCAGCGCCACGGTGACCAGCCCGGTAAGCGATCGCAGCGTCACCGTTGGGTAGCCACGGCTGCCCCACGATCCGACGGAGGCGACAAGCAAACCAAGCAACATCGCGACGAGCGTCGCCCACTTGAGCACCCTGGCGAGAACCACACCGATATTCCTGCGAGCAAGATCTCCCAGCGCGGGATCGCTACCTGCCGCACCGAGGAATCCACGCAGGGCGGGTGCGAACTTGCCGCGCTGAAGCCGATTTACGGCGATGTTGTTGAGCGCCTCGGCATTGCCCGGGTCCAGCGTCAACGCCTCGTGGTAGGACGCGTCGGACTCCGGGATTCGGCCCAGGTCGTGCAGAATGGAACCGCGCAAGACCAGCGTGTCCGGGCTCGCCGGCTTAAGCCGCAACGCCTGGTCCACTGCCAGCAGCGCCGAGTGGAATTGCCGCGACTTCTGCAGCAGGCGCGCGTAAACGCGGTGCTGCAGAGGCTCATTCGGATTAGCGATCACCCCCCGCCAGGCGATCCATAAGGCGTCATAAAGGCGACCCACGCCATCGAGGGACAGCGCGTAAATCCGCATTGCCATCTCGTCTTGCGGCGCAGCGGATAGTGCGGCGTATGCGCTCCACGCCGCGCCCGGATAGTTGTTGAGCAGATATTCAGCGCGGGCGTGCTGGGCCAGCAGGGTGGGATCGTTCGGGTGTTGCGATAACGAACCGCGCAACACCTCCCGCGCGCGTTCGTAGTTCGCGGTGTCGAAGTAAGCTTCGGCGACACGCAGGGCATCCTCGGATTTGTCGATGCCGACCTCCCCCGCCACCATGTGTCACCGAATTTTCCTGCGGCGCAGATACTTTGCCAGATCGTCGTACGTGCCGTCGTTGTTGGCGAATTCGACAACGTTGCGCGCGGCCTCGAACCAGGGCCCGGTGCTGGGGCGGATCTGTGCGGTGGCGGCGTCAACGTCGGCCATCATCACCGGACGGACCTGCCCGGTGCGCATCGAGTCTGCCATCGCCAATTGCGTTGCACTGTCGCAGATATGCGCCAGATCAGCACCCGAGAAGCCCTCGGTGCGCTTCGCGACCGACGCGAGATCTATCCCCGCTACCGGCCGATCCCTGAGGTGGAACCGGATGATCCCCGCCCTGGCTTCGGCGTCGGGCAGCCCAACGAAAATCATTCGGTCGAATCGCCCTGGCCGCCGCAGCGCCGGGTCGACATCCCACGGAGCATTGGTCGCGGCGAGCACATAAACGCCGTCGTTGCTGGACGTCGCCGAGTCGAGCTCTTCCAGCAGGCAGTTGACGACGGTACGCATTCCGGAGGTGCCGCTCAAACCGGAACGCCGATGGCCCAGGGCATCCACTTCGTCAAAGAACAGCACGCAGGGGGCGTTGCGCCGGGCAGTGTCGAAGACAGAGCGGATGCTGCGTTCGCTTTCCCCGAACCAGCGATGCAGCACATCGGCGATTCCGACCTGGTAGAAACTCGCCGCGAGCTCACCCGAGACAGCCTTGGCGATATAGGTCTTGCCGCAACCGGGCGGTCCATACAGCAGCAGCCCGCCGCGGGCGGATACCTTGTACGCCTTCATCAGGTCGGGATGACGGATCGGACCGAGCAGCGAGAGTTCCAATTGCTGTTTGACCTCGTCCATGCCGGCGACGTCGGATAACCGCACCCGACTGCGCTCCACCACGTCGAAATCGTCCTGGTTCACCACATCGGGAGCCGCATCGACAAACGCGGGCTGAACTATATCGGCGACGTCCTTTTCGGCACTGGACCAGTCGAAGCCGTCTTTGGCGGCGGGTTCCTCTTGGGCCGGCGCCGCGAGGGCCGCGCTGCAGCGCTGCAACAAGCTCAGCGCGTCAGCGTTGCCCGCCTCCCGCGTCAGCGCCGCACTGCAGTGGCCCAACGCCTCGGCGTAGCGGCCCCGATCCGCCAACAGGCTCGCCAGGTGCAGCCGCAACTCGAGCACATCGGGGCTGCGTTCCACCGCAGCAGACAACTCCCGAATAACCGGGTCCTCGCTCAACGTCAATCTCCCCGACGTGATTTCTCTTGCCGCCAATAGTAAAGGGCGTCACGGGCCCACCACGGGCCCTGCCCGCACCAATCCCGTCAGCTCATCCCCTTGACCCGGCGACCCATTTCGCGGGACACCTCCCGCTGGGCGTCGCGTCGGGCCATGTCCTGGCGTTTGTCGTAGTCCCGCTTGCCGCGCGCCAGCGCGAGCTCGACCTTGACCTTGCCCTCGAAGAAATACAGCGACAGCGGCACCAGGGCGAGGTTGCCGTCGCGGATCTTGCCGATCAGGGTGTCGATCTGGCGGCGGTGCAACAGCAGTTTGCGGTTGCGGCGCGGCTCGTGATTGGTCCAGCTACCGTGCTGATACTCAGGAATGTGCAGGTTGCGCAACCAGATTTCGCCGTCGTCGACGGTGGCGAAGGCATCCACCAGCGACGCGTGACCCGCGCGCAAGCTCTTCACCTCGGTGCCGAGCAACGCCACGCCGGCCTCGTACTGTTCCAAGATCGAATAGTTATGGCGGGCTTTGCGATTGCTGGCAATGATCTGTCTACCGCCACCCTTGCCGCCGGCCGCTTTGGCCTTGTTGGCCTTGTTATCGGGCACTGCTACCGCCGCACGTAGATGCGCAACGTCCCGTAGGCCGTCACCCCGGCCATCGCCACGCCCAGCACCAGCAGGATTGGGGCGATGTAAACGATGTCGGCATAGTCGACGCGGGCTATCAAATTGGCTTGGTAGAACTGGTTCAACGCGTTCTCCAGAAACAGCGCCCGCACCAGTATCAGACCCACGATGGCGATCGACGACGCCGAGGGTCGCCGCAAGCATCGCCTCAACCAGAAACGGCAGCTGCGTGTACCAGCGGCTGGCACCGACCAGTCGCATGATGCCGATCTCGGTGCGTCGGGTGTAGGCCGCGACTTGAACCATGTTGGCGATCAGCAGGATCGCGCCGATGGCCTGGACCAGCGCCACGGCGAACGCGGCGTTGCTCAAGCCGTCCAACACGGCGAACAGCCGGTCGATCAGATCCTTCTGGTTGAGCACGGAAAGCACCCCGGGCTGGCCCTGCATCGCGGCGTCGAAGTCCTTGTGCTGCTCGGGGTTGTTCAGCTTGACGATGAACGACGCGGGGAACGAATCCTTGCCCGCCACTTCCTTGTACTGCGGGAACTTACGGATGGCGTCCTCGTAGGCGTCCTCGCGGTTGAGGAACCGCACCGATTTGACGTCGTCGCGCCCTTCGATCTTCTGTCGCAGCGCCTTGCACGGGTCGGCGTCGCAGGCCGGATCGTTGGCGGAGACGTCGTTGGTGAGGAAAACCTGGGTCTCGACGCGGTCGAGGTAGATGGCTCGCGAGTGGTCGGCCAACCGCACCACCAGCAGACCGCCGCCGAACAGGCCGATCGAGATCGCGGTCGTCAGGATCATCGCGATCGTCATGGTGACGTTGCGACGAAGGCCGGTCAGGACCTCGTTGAGCAGGAAGCCGAAGCGCACTTAGCGATCCATTCCGTAGACGCCGCGCTGTTCGTCGCGAACCAGCCTGCCCAACGACAGCTCGACGACCCGCTGGCGCATCGAGTCGACGATGTGGTGGTCGTGGGTCGCCATCAGCACCGTCGTTCCGGTGCGGTTGATCCGCTCCAACAAATCCATGATGTCCTTACTGGTGTCCGGGTCGAGGTTGCCGGTGGGCTCGTCGGCCAGCAGCACCAGCGGCCGGTTGACGAATGCACGGGCGATCGCGACCCGCTGCTGCTCACCGCCCGACAGTTCGTGCGGCAGCCGGTTGGCCTTGCCGGACAGACCGACCGTCTCGAGCACGTCGGGCACCACCCGGTTGATCGTGTCGGCGCGTCTTGCCGATGACCTCCAGCGCGAAGGCGACGTTCTCGAACACCGTCTTCTGCTGCAGCAGCCGAAAGTCCTGGAACACGCAGCCGAGCACCTGACGCAGCTTGGGTACGTGGCGACCAGGCAGTTTGTTGACGTGAAACTTCGAGACCCGGACATCACCGGTGGTCGGCGTCTCCTCGGCCAGCAGCAGGCGCATGAACGTCGACTTGCCCGAGCCCGACGGGCCGATCAGGAAGACGAACTCACCCTTGTCGATCTTGACGTCGACATTGTCCAGCGCAGGACGTGCCGAGGATTTGTACTGCTTGCTGACATGGTCCAGGGTGATCATCACGGCACGCCAGTGTAGCGGTGATTTTCGCTGGCTCGCGAAGATCAGCGGGCGGGTGGCGCCGACGTGGGCGACGGGCCCGGCCCCGGCAGCGGTTGCTGCGGGACTGATGTGGTGGGGGTCGGGGTGCAGAAGGGCTGGATGCACGGCAGCTGGAAGGGAGGTGGGGGCGTCGTCGTCGTGGTCGGCGGGCTCGCTGAGTGGTTGTCGGGGTGGTCGTCGTGGTGGGCGTGATACTGGTCGGTGGCTCCTGCACTTCGGTGCGCGGCACCCAGGTGTAGTCCGGGTCGGGCACGAAGCCGGCGGCACCACCTGCGCGGTGGTCTGCGTCTTAGCCGGCGCGTTGTCGGTCCTTTCGACGGAGTAGACCCACCACACCGCAAAGAACGCCACGATCAGCGCCAACGTCGAGGTACGGACCCGGCCGCGGAACATGTAGCCGGCCAGCGTCGCTCCTCGTCGTCGCTGTGCTTGTCCCGGATGCTCGGAATCAAATTCACCGCGGCTGCACCCGGCCCTGGGCCTTTTCTTCGGCGGCCTCGGCTGCGGGGACGGCGGGGTCGTCGACAAGTCCAACTGTAGCGTCCGCCGTGGTCACGATGCCGGCGCGAGCGAGCGCCAGGATGACCCGCACACGCAATTGCCGGCCCGCCTCGAACTGCTTGCCCGGCAGTGTGCGGGCCACCATGCGCAGGTTGACGGTGTCGAGTTCGATGCTTTCCACACCCATCACGGTGGGCGCGTCCAGCAGCAGCTCCTTGCAGCACCGTGTCGTCATCGCGCTGCTCGCACTCCTGGTGCAAGACCTCGTTGACCAGGTTGAGGTCGACGCTGGTCGAGACCGGGATGTCGACCACCGCCCGCGCCCAGTCCTTGGACAGATTGACCGTCTTGACGATCTGGCCGTTGGGAATGGTGAACACCTCGCCGTCGGTGGAGCGCAGCCTGGTCACCCGCAGCGTGACGTCCTCGACGGTGCCCTCGCGCCTCGGCGGCGATGCCCGCCACGGTCAGCGCCACCAGATCACCGAAGCCGTACTGCTTCTCGGTGATGATGAAGAAGCCCGCCAGCAGGTCCTGGACCATGCGCTGGGCGCCGAAACCCAGTGCCGCGCCGAGCACCGCGGCCGGCGCGACCAGCCAGCCGACGGGATGGTGCACAATGTCGACGATCTTGATGACCACCACGATCACCGATGCAGCGACGATCGACACCCAGGAGATGACCGACGCCACGGCCTGGCGGTGCTTGGTCGCTCTCCGAGCGCACCAGCGCGTCGCTTTCCGGGAAGCCGGCGTCGATGCGCCGGGTGATCCGTTGCGCGCCCCAGTTGACGAACCGGGCCGCGAGCACCGCGGCGATGAGCAGCAGCATGATCCGCAGACCCCGGGTGATGATCCATTCGCCGATGGAGCCGCGCCAGAAGTCGTGCCAGCGCCCGATCACCGGCATGGCATGATCAGTTGCAGATATAGTGCGTGTTAGTCGTCATCTTTTCGGTTGCGCCAGCGGATCCCCGCCTCCAGGAATCCGTCGATGTCTCCGTCGAGGACCGCCGCCGGATTGCCGACCTCGTACTCGGTGCGCAGATCCTTGACCATCTGGTACGGGTGCAGCACGTAGGAGCGCATCTGGTTGCCCCAGGAGCTGCCGCCGTCGCCCTTGAGCGCGTCCATCTCGGCCCGCTCTTCTAGACGCTTGCGCTCCAGCAGCTTTGCCTGCAGCACGCGCATCGCCGAAACCTTGTTCTGCAGCTGCGACTTCTCGTTCTGGCAGGTGACGACGATGCCGGTCGGGATGTGGGTGAGCCGAACCGCCGAGTCGGTGGTGTTCACCGACTGGCCGCCGGGGCCGCTGGAGCGGTAGACGTCGACGCGCACATCGCCCTCGGGAATGTCGATGTGGTCGGTCGGTCTCCACCACCGGCAGCACCTCGACTTCGGCGAACGACGTCTGGCGCCGGCTCTGGTTGTCGAACGGGCTGATCCGCACCAGCCGGTGGGTGCCCTGCTCGACCGACAGCGTGCCGTAGGCGAACGGCGCGTGCACCGCGAACGTCGCGCTCTTGATCCCGGCCTCTTCGGCGTAGGAGGTGTCGAACACCTCGACGGGGTACTTGTGCTGCTCGGCCCAGCGGATGTACATCCGCATCAGCATCTCGGCCCAGTCGGCGGCGTCCACCCCGCCGGCGCCGGAGCGGATGGTGACCAGCGCCTCGCGCTCGTCGTATTCGCCGGACAGCAGGGTGCGCACCTCGAGCGGCCTCGATGTCGGCGCGCAGCGCCTTGCAGCTCGGCGTCGGCCTCGGCGAGGGCCTCGGCTGCGGCGGCGCCTCTCCTCCTCGGCAGCCATCTCGTAGAGCACCGGCAGGTCGTCGAGCCGCCGCCGCAGCTCCTCGACCCGGCGCAGCTCGCCCTGGGCGTGGGACAGCTCGCTGGTCACCTGCTGCGCGTTCGCCTGGTCGTCCCACAGCTTGGGATCGGACGCCTCGTGCTCGAGCTTCTCGATGCGGCTGCGCAGACCGTCGACGTCGAGCACCCGCTCCACCGTGGTCAAGGTGGTGTCGAGGGCGGCGATGTCGGCTTGACGGTCGGGTTCCACAGGCGTCACGGTACCGGCAACAGCGTTTAGCATCAGGAGACCACCACGTGCACCGCGCGACTGCGGCCGAATCGCTCCAGACAGCCCCTTGCGCGCAGCCGGGCAACAACAGAAAGCTCGTCAATGCGCCCATACCATGTCGCGATCGTCGGCTCGGGACCGTCGGGATTCTTCGCCGCCGCATCGCTGCTGAAATCCGCCGACTCGTCCGACGAGATCGACGTCGCCGTCGACATGCTGGAGATGCTGCCGACCCCGTGGGGGCTGGTGCGCTCCGGCGTCGCCCCCGACCATCCGAAGATCAAGTCGATCAGCAAACAGTTCGAGAAGACCGCCGAAGACCCGCGCTTCCGCTTCTTCGGCAACGTCGTCGTCGGCGAGCACGTCCAGGCCGCCGAACTCGCCGAGCGCTACGACGCGGTGATCTACGCGGTCGGCGCGCAGTCCGACCGCGCCTTGAACATCCCCGGCGAGGACCTGCCGGGCAGCGTCGCCGCCGTCGACTTCGTCGGCTGGTACAACGCGCACCCGCACTTCGAGGAGATGATCGCCCGACCTGTCCGGCGCCCGCGCCGTCGTGGTCGGCAACGGCAACGTCGCGCTGGACGTCGCGCGCATCCTGGTCACCGACCCTGACGTGCTGGCGGCTACCGACATCGCCGACCACGCGCTGGACTCGCTGCGCCCGCGCGGTGTGGAGGAAGTGGTGGTCCTCGGCCGCCGCGGTCCGCTGCAGGCCGCGTTCACCACGCTGGAGCTGCGCGAGCTGGGCGATCTCGAAGGGGTCGACGTGGTCGTCGACCCGGCCGACTTCGAGGGCATCACCGACGAGGACGCGGCGGCGGCGGGCAAGATCTGCAAGCAGAACATCAAGGTGCTGCGCGGCTACATCGGCCGCGAGCTGCGTCCGGGACACCGTCGCATCGTGTTCCGCTTCTTGACCTCCCCGATCGAGATCAAGGGCGACGGCAAGGTCGGAGCGATCGTGCTCGGCCGCAACGAACTGGTCACCGACGACAGCGGCTGGGTGTCGGCCAAGGACACCGGCGAGCGCGAGGAACTTCCCGCCCAGTTGGTGGTGCGCTCGGTCGGCTACCGCGGCGTCCCCACTCCCGGGCTGCCGTTCGACGAGAAGAGGGCGACCATCCCCAACACCGACGGCCGGGTCGACGGCAGCCGCAACGAATACGTCGTCGGCTGGATCAAGCGCGGGCCGACCGGGGTGATCGGCACGCAACAAGAAGGACTCCCAGGACACCGTCGACACCCTGCTCGCCGACCTCGCCGCCACTACCAGTTCGGGGCAGGTCGCGGACTTCGCCGAAGACCACGCCGACAAGCTGGCCGACTGGCTCGCGTCGCGGCAGCCGAAGCTGGTCACGTCGGCGCATTGGGAGATCATCGACCAATTCGAGCGGACGGCCGGCGAACCGCATGGACGTCCCCGCGTGAAGCTGCCCAGCCTGGCCACGCTACTGCAACGTCAGCCACCCCTGATCAGAGGATCCAGCAGCACGCCCGGGTTGAGAATCCCGGCCGGATCGAGCGCCGACTTGGCCGCACGCAGCGCCACCGCGAACGGGTCAGGACGCTGCCGGTCGTACCAAGGACGGTGGTCGCGACCGACCGCGTGGTGGTGGGTGATGGTGCCGCCGGTCGTCGCTGATCGCCTCGGACACGCGCGGCCTTGATCTCGTCCCATTGGGCCTCGAGGGAGCCCCGCGCGTCCGCCCGGCGTAGATGCCGTAGTACGGCGCCGGGCCGTCGGGGTAGACGTGGGTGAACCGGCAGGTCACGACCCCGGCGCCGCAGACCCGCTCGATCGCCGTCCGGGCGGCCTCGGTCACCGCGGCGTGCAGCGTCGTCGAATCGGTCCCAGGTGCAAGCGGTTTCGAATGTCTCGGCGATGACGCGCGGCGGGCGAGCGCGTCAGCGCTGATACGGCATCCGCAGGAACGACGATGCGCCAATTGCCGGAAGCGTCGTGTTCGGTTGTGTCGCTTGCGGTTCCGTTGTCGATCGCGCCCACGGCGCGCGGTGACCGCGCCGCCGTGCTCGGCGGCGATCTCGATGCGCCCGGTCCAGCCAGGCGCCGTCGCTCGGATGGTCTGCCGATTCGAAAGCGAGCACGAGCAGCCCGCCGCGCGTCCGGCGTGCCGGCGTTCAGGAACGCCTCGGCCGGGTCCAGCAGTCGGCAGTTCGCCGGGTACAGCCCGGCCTGCGCGATGGTTCGGGTCGCGGCGACCGCGGCGGCCCAGTCGTCGAACGCCACGCGACGCCGTGACCTGCCACTGCGGGCGGTCCTGCATCCGCATCCACGCCTCGGTGATGATGCCGAGCGCGCCCTCGGAGCCGAGGAACAGCCGGTCCGGGGACGGCCCGGCGCCGGATCCGGGCAGCCGCCGCGACTCGCTCACCCCGACCGGGGTGACGACCCGCAGCGATTCGGTCAGGTCGTCGATGTGGGTGTAGAGGGTGGCGAAGTGCCCGCCGGCGCGGGTGGCCAGCCAGCCGCCGAGGGTCGAGAACCCGAAGGATTGCGGGAAGTGCCGCAGCGTCAGATCGTGCGGGCGCAGTTGGTCCTCGATCACCGGTCCCAGCGCGCCGGCCTGGATCCGGGCGGCCCGGCTGACCCGGTCGATCTCGAGCACCGCGCTCATGCTCGGTGGTGTCCAACGTGACCACCGGCCCGTCGAACCGCGGCTCGACTCCGCCGACGACCGAGCTGCCGCCGCCGTACGGGATGACCGAGATCCCTTCGCGCGCACACCAATCGAGTACGTCGACCACGCCTTGCTCGCCGCGGGGACGCGCGATCAGGTCGGGCACGCGGTCGAGGCGGGCCAGCAGGTTGCGCGCGACGTCGCGAAACGCCTTGCCGCGCGCGTGACCGGCCCGGTCGACGGGGTCGGTGGAGCATAGGGCGGCCAGCGATGCCGGCGGTGAGATCCGTGGTTCGGCCAGGCCGAGCGCGCTCGGGTCCGGCGGCGGGTGATCGGTTAAGTCATGACCGGGCAGCAGCCCGGCTACTCGCGCTGTGAGCGCTTGGGTCTCTTGCTCTGAAAGAGCCTCCTCGACGGTTCCCCAGCCCCACCACGAGCGCACGTCAGCGCTTCAAGAGGACGGCAGCCGTGCCGGCGACCAGCAGGACTATCGCCGCAAAGATGGCCCACCCCGCGCCGGCGAGCCACCAGAGCAGACCCACCGCTATTAGCGCTGGCGACAGCGCGAAGAGCACCACCCCGGGATTCTGCTTGATCACTGCGAACGCACTCTTCGCTCTGATCGGATCGATCTCTTTGCCAGGCATGTGTTCAAGAATGCCAGACAAACCCTACGAACAGTCCTCTTCATCTCATCATGGGTGACACCGGCACCGGCCCCGGCACGGGCAGCATCGGCGGCGCCGGCGGCCCGGGCTTCCTCGTCGCCAATGGCGCCGCAGGCACAGTCGATCGCACCGGACACAAGTCATTGTCAGGTCAGGCAGTTGCTCGCGCGATGCACCCGGTGCGTTTCCCCCGGCAGGCCGCCTCCCACCAAGACCACACTGACCTCACATTGAACTCACAGATTATTTGGGATAATTAGCTCGATTCCACAGGCACGGAACGGACATACAGAAGGGGAGCGCCCCATGGAATCCATCCACTTCATCTCGGGCCTGCCACGTTCGGGTTCGACTCTGCTGGCGGCGTTGCTACGGCAAAACCCGCGGTTCGAGGCCGGTATGTCGGGTCCATTGGCCGGTTTGTTGGCCGCCGTGCTGCGCGAAATGAGCGCGAGCAACGAATTTTCCGTGTTCATCGACGACACCATGCGGGAGCGCATCCTGCGTGGCTTGTGCGACAGCTTCTATGCCGACTGCACCGCCGAGGTGGTCTTTGACACCAACCGGGGCTGGTGTGCATCGCTGCCGGCGATCGCGCGGATGTTTCCTAACGCACGAGTCATTGCCTGCGTGCGTGAACTGCCGTGGGTGTTGGACAGCATAGAGCGGTTGGCCCAGTACAACGCCTTTAGCCCGTCGTTGATTTTCAACTACAGCACCGACGGCACCGTCTATAGCCGCACCCAACATGTGATCGCGTCCGAGGGCATGTTGGGCGCTCCCTACGATGGCCTGAAGCAGGCATGCTACGGCCCGTATCGGGATCGCCTGTTGCTGCTGCAGTACGAAACCTTGACCACCGACCCGGCCAAGGCGATGCAGGCCATCTACACATTTATCGCTGAGCCGGTCTTCGACCACGATTTCGACCACGTCGATTACGACGTCACCAAGTTCGACGAGCGCGCCGGCACGCCAGGACTGCATACCGTGCGGCCCACGGTCAAGGCCGAACCGCGCGATACATTGCTGCCGCCGGACCTTTTCAAACGCTTTATCGACGAAGCCTTTTGGCGTGATGAGGAAAGGGCTCCGCCCGGGCTGCACGTCGTGTGAAAATTCCGCCGCACAATCGCGACCGTAAAAGAAGGTGACACAAGCGGTTTAGCGGGAGGACCAAGGGCTCTATCAGCGCGGGTCCAGAAGCCATAGTGTGCACGCCGTGGACATCGAAGCCGTCAAGAAGGCGGTAATGCTGGCCCGCCGGGCGCCGTCCGTGCACAACAGCCAGCCCTGGCGTTGGATGGCCGAAAATGACGTTGTCCATCTATACGGCGATCGCCGCCAAAGGGTGCCCGCCACAGACCATTCCGGCCGACAGGCGATGATCAGTTGCGGCGCCGTGCTTGATCACCTTCGCGTTGCCGCGGCAGCCGCAAATTGGCAGGCAAGGCCCCGCGCCGACCGTTGGACGGCGTGCTCGAGATCCACTGAAACTCATCAGAAAGGTTAAGCCCATGGCCGATACACCAGTCACCGTGCTGTCCGAAGACGAGAGTTGGGAGCGGCTGTGCAGCGTCGCGCTGGGCCGACTGGTTACCAACTTTGCCGGTGAGCCGGAGATCTTCCCGGTCAACTATGTCGTCCAAGACCGGACCGTGCTGTTTCGGACCGCCGAAGGCACCAAGTTATATTCGGCCGTGTCGAACAGGACCGTGGTCTTCGAAGCCGACGACCACAACGTCACCGAAGGCTGGAGCGTGATCGTCAGGGGTCGCGCACGGCTCCTGAAGACCGACGCGGATATCCAGAAAGCCGAACGCGCCCAGTTGGTGTCGTGGATCGCGACTCCTAAGAGTTGCTACGTCCAAGTGACCGCGTCCGATATCACCGGCCGCCACTTCAGGTTCGGTCCAGAGCCGGACCCGCACGCCAGCTTCGCCTGACCCGCGGCATGGCCAAAGGTCCTTCGCTGCCGATGGCTTCGTGCTCTGCCGCGCCCGCCGCGATCGCAGGATGCTGGTGAGGACCCTATTCACAGGAAGGTGGCGACAGCCATGGACGCCCATTTCCCGGACACCGACACCATCCGGACCGTCCTCACCTTGGCCACCCGGGCACCGTCCATCCACAACACGCAACCGTGGCGGTGGCGGGTAGGCACCGCGAGCCTGGATCTGTACTCCGAGCCGGACATGCAGCTGGAGAGCACCGATCCGGACGGGCGCGACCTCCTCATCAGCTGCGGTGCCGCGCTGCATCACTGCATCGTCGCGCTAGCGGCAATGGGCTGGCAGGCCAAGGTGAATCGGCTTCCCGATCCCGACGACGCCCACCACATCGCCAGCATTGCGGTCCACCCGCACCTTCCCGATCAGGCCGACATCGCGCTCTCGGCGGCCATCCCACGGCGACGCACCGACCGGCGGGCCTATGGTCCCTGGCCGGTCCCCGCAGGCGACATCGCCTTGATGGCTGCCCGAGCGGCCCGAAGCGGCGTCATGTTGCGTCAGGTCGATGCCGTAGCACGAATGAACACTATTGTTGGACAAGCCGTTTCTGACCACACGACCGATCGCGACTACGTTCGCGAGCTCACCACGTGGAGTGGACGGTACGACTCCGTGGCCGGAGTTCCAGCCCGGAACACGCCGCCGCCGGACTCCTCCGCCCCGATCCCGGGTCGCGTTTTCGCCGGACCCGGCCTGGCTCAGCCGTCCGGCGTCACACCCGCCGACGACAACGCCGCGATCCTGGCGCTGGGCACCGAGACGGATGACCGGATGGCCCAACTGCGCGCCGGCGAAGCCACGAGCGCAGTGCTGCTCACCGCGACGGCGATGGGGTTGGCCTGCTGCCCGATCAGCGAGCCGCTGGAGATCCGTGCAACGCGCGACGCGGTGCGCGCCGATGTGTTCGGCGAGAGTGGCCAACCTCAGATGCTGCTACGGGTGGGCTGGGCCCCGATCAATGCCGATCCGTTGCCGGCGACACCGCGGCGCAGACTTTCTCGCGTTGTCGAGTGGCACCCTGACGCGGCCGCGGCCGATAGCCGCCGGCTAACGGGCGCTAACGGGCCCTAACGGGCCCTAACGGGCACCGTATCCCTCGCCGGATGGCTTGGTGCGCTTTAGTTCCGTTGCGAATACCGCAGCTTGCGTGCGGCGCTCCATGCCGAGTTTGGCCAGCAACCGCGACACGTAGTTCTTGACCGTCTTTTCGGCGAGGAACATCCGGTCGGCGATCTGCTTGTTGGTCAGGCCCTCGCTGAGCAAGCCCAGCAAGGTCCGTTCCTGGTCGGTGAGGCCTGACAACGGGTCCGGCTTATCCGCTGCCCCGCGCAGCTTCGCCATCAGTGCGGCCGCGGCCCGATTGTCGAGCAAGGATCGTCCCGCGCCAACGTCTTTGACGGCGCGGGCCAGTTCCATTCCCTTGATGTCTTTGACCACATACCCACTGGCCCCGGCGAGGATCGCATCCAGCATCGCCTCGTCGGACGTGTAAGAAGTCAGGATCAGGCAGCGCAGATCGGGCATGCGCGACAAGAGATCACGACACAGTTCGATGCCGTTGCCATCTGGCAACCGGACGTCGAGCACCGCGACATCGGGGCGCGCGGCCGGAATCTTGGCCATCGCCTCGGAAACCGAGCCCGCTTCGCCAACGACGTCGAGTTCGGGGTCGGCGCCGAGGAGGTCAATCAAACCGCGCCGCACCACCTCGTGATCGTCGACCAGAAAGACCTTTACCAATGCACCGCTCCCAGGTCCGCGCAGTCCTACAGGTTGCTGCCACGTATCGCGAGCACAGAGCATCTCGCGCTGCATGCCCGGCACAGGTCGTAACAAGAGTGCGAGTCGATCACCAACAATTGATCCGTGGCGGCCAGATTCTGTTCCACACTCCCGGATACGATCGCCGACTCGACCTGAACATCGGGATACAAACGTGCCCATCGTGCGATTCGACGGTCCAATTGCGTTTGCGCCAAGGGATTTCCGCCGCCCCGGGACACCGACATCGCGCGCAGCGGGGCTGCCCGCAGTCTCGCCTCCTCGAGGGCGTGTCGTAGCACCACACCATTGTCCACCTGGACAACAATGCTGCCGGCGTGGGGGCTCGCCGGGACCACCGGGCGCCGGATGACGGCCACCGGACACAGGGCGGCCTCGGCCAGCGCGGCTGCCACGGAGCCCCCGCCCTGGCGGGCATGGTTGAACCCGATGGATCCGACGCCGACCATCGCCGCCGACCTCGATTCCTCCATCAGCTTGGTAAGTGGCTTCCCCCAAACAATCTCGGATTCGACCTTGACCGGCTTGCCTGTCGCCTCGACGGCCACGTGGGCGTTGTGCAAGGCCGCAAGGGCGGCAGCAAGCCGGCCTTCGGGAGTCAGCGCGCCGAAAAGTCCAGCGGATCGATGACGTGCACGAGACGCAGCGGGATATCTCGGTGGACCGCCTCGTCGACGGCCCACTGGGCAGCATTGATCGCCGCCTTCGATCCGTCGACGCCGACGACGACCGTCGGTAGTGAATTTGCGGCGCTCATCGCGGCCTCCCTCACCAGCCCTAAACTCAAACGCTATTGGCGCGCACCCAGGTCCCCGAGAGGCCTTGGTCCCGGGACCAGTGCCATTGGTCCCTTGCTTGGTCCCTTGCTCCGACGGCCGGCCGAGATCCTCCTGCTTTCAATCGAACCGGCATCACCCGTCGCCACAAAAATGCCGATCCGAGAAGGCGTCGGCAACTCGTCCGAATTCCCGCAAATGCGTCATGTATCGCCCCTGGCCTTGTAATTTCGGGATTCAGGAAGTTCCGTCAGCGAAGGCCGGTCCCGATGCCCCGTGCGCATGCCCCGCCAACGATTCATCTGGTGCGACGGCCCGATCCGCAAAAGCAGGGCCAACCCGTGTTTTCACCACCATCGCGCGGCGCATGTGAGCGTTAGACGCCGCGTTCCGTTCACCACATCAGTCGATAAAGGAGATGCAAGACAATGGATTTCGCATTTTTACCGCCAGAGATCAACTCCGCACGGATGTACAGCGGGCCCGGGTCGGGTTCGCTGCTGACCGCCGCGGGAAGCTGGGATTCGGTGTCCGCCGAGTTGGGCACCACGTCCGAGTCCTACGAATCGGTGCTCTCGAGCCTGACCAGCTGGCAGTGGTTCGGCCCCGCATCGCAGGCGATGGCGGCCACCGCCGCCCAGTATGTGGGTTGGCTGCAAACGACCGCCGAGCAGGCAAGGCAGACGGCCATGCAGGCTCGAGCGGCAGCGGCGGCCTATGAGCAGGCATACGCCATGACCGTGCCCCCACCGGCGGTCACGGCGAACCGCAGCGAACTGACATCACTGATCGCGACGAACCTGTTAGGCCAAAACACCGCGGCGATCGCGGCGAACGAGGCACAGTACGCCGAGTATTGGGCCCAGGACGCCACCGCGATGTCCGGCTACTCCGCCTCCTCTGGGGCGGCGACGCAGTTGCCGCGGTTCTCCTCCCCGAAGAACTCCACCAACGAAGCCGGGCTGACCGCACAGAACGCCGCGGTCACGCAAGCCAACGCCAGTGCCACCGCCTCGCAACCCGGTTTCGCAGGTGCTGTCGGCGGCGCCGACCGCGTCGTTGCCGCCGCGGCGCCCGACCCGGCATCGCTGATCCCCGAGGACCTCGCCGTCCTCGACATAATCCAGGCCACCGGGCAGTCGTTGAACTCCACCTACTACATGGAGGCGTTCGCTTCCGGGGTCGTTGGAGCCGAGGACAACTTGGGCGTTTTGCCGAAGGCAGCGGCGGCCACCGCCCCGATAGCCCCGATAGCGCCGGCGCTCGGCGCGGCGCCCCCAGCTTGCCGGTGGCGCGGGTCTGGGCAACATCACCGCAACCCTTTCCCGGGCCGGTTCGATCGGGCCGATGTCCGTGCCGGCGAGCTGGGCTGCACCGTCGAGCAGCCAGGTCGCAGCTTTGGCACCCGCTGGCTTTATCACGCTTCCGGGAACCGACGAGGCAGTGGCATCCGGTTATCCGGGCTACCCCGGGATGCCAGCGGGGAGCCTTTCGCGAGCCTCAGGCGTCGGTGTTCCGCCCCGGTACGGCGTCCGGCTCACGGTGATGCCACGCCCGCCGGCGGCCGGGTGAGAAACCGTTCCCGAGAACTGCGGTGAGTCTCCTACGGCATGCCTTGCCGCGCCACACCAGCTATAGAGAAGTGACACAATGTATTTCGCTTTCTTGCCACCAGATATCAACTCCGCCCGGATGTACGCCGGCCCCGGGTCGGGCCCGCTTTTGGCCGCCGCGGGGAGCTGGGATTCGCTGTCGGCCGAATTGGAAATCACGGCCGGGATGTATGAATCGGTGCTTTCCGGCCTGACCAGCCTGTCCTGGCGCGGTCCGGCAGCGGAGGCGATGTCGGCGACGGCCACCCCCTATCTGGGCTGGTTGCGCGCGACCGCAGAGCAGGCCAAGCAGGCAGCGATGCAGGCCCGGGCGGCGGCGGCGGCCTATGAGCTGGCATACGCGCTGACGGCGCCCCCAGCGGCGGTCGCGGCCAACCGCGCCCAGCTGGCCGTTTTGCTGGCGACGAACTTCTTCGGGCAGAACACCGCGGCGATCGCGGCCACCGAGGCGCAGTATGCCGAGTACTGGGCCCAGGATGCCGCCGCGATGTCCGGCTACGCCACGGGCTCAGCGGCGGCGACCCAGTTGCCGCCGTTCTCCTCCCCGCACCAGATGACCAACCCGGACGGGTTGACCGCTCAGAATGCCGCGGTCGCCCAAGCCAACGCCAGCGCTGCGCCCACAACCCCTGCCTCACAGGCGGTTTCGGTTGCTTCGCCGACTGTGACCGCGAACCCGTCGTCGATCGTTCCGACCGATCTCGACATCCTTGACATCATTCAGGCCACCGGCACCGCGTTGAACGGCACTTGGAAAATGGAAGCGACTCCTGCCGGGGTCATTGGGGCCGAGCACGACTTGGGCGTACTGCCGACACCAGCGGAGGCGACAGCCGAGGCGGCGTCGGTGCCCCAGCTGAGCGGTGCCGCGCCGAGCCTCGGCGGCGCGGGCCTTGGCAACGTGAGCGCAACACTTGCCCGTGCGCCGACGATCGGCTCGATGTCCGTGCCGGCCAGCTGGACCGCTCCGTCGAACAGCCCCGCCGCGGCATTGTCGGGCAATGGCTTACCCGGCCTCCCGGGGACTGACGAGCTAGGCCGGGCCGCGTCCGGCGTGCCGGGCATACCCGGCATGCCGGCGGTGACAGCTTCACGACCCACGGGCGTCATCCCCCGCTACGGCGTCCGGATCACAGTGATGCCACGCCCGCCTGCGGCCGGCTGACCCGGCCGTTAGCCGGCGGGCCCCCCGGGCGGCGCGAGCCGCCAATTGTCCGGATTCTTCGGCGAATACACCACCGGAAACAACTGCCCAATGGTCGGCCATTGGTCGACGTCGACGGCCATGCGCTGGTATACGGCATACTCGTTGACGGTGGGTCCGTCGATAATGCCGGCGATGGTGACATATTGCTCACCGTTGGCGTCCGGTCGTGGACTGACCCCGGTTACCAGCAGCGTGCCGCTCGCCAGGTCACCGCGCGGACCGCGCCCGATGAATCGCTGGGCGACGAATCCCGCCAAGACCGCGACCAAAAGGAGCAGCACGCCGAATTCCCACATGCCGCCATGGTAGGACTGCTGGCGTGAGTCGCATCGGCGACGGACTACGTGACAGTTGAGTAGCCACCCGGACACGGGCCCGACGTAGGAGTAGTAGCAATGACCACCAGAGACAGCGGGACTCGCGCGTCCTCCGGCACTGGGAACGCATCGGTTCTGGTAGGAAACAGTTTCAAATCCGACGGCGTCGAGGCGCTACCGCCGCGAGCCCGTGATCTGTTACAGCGGCGGACCAGGTCGCTCGGCCCTGGCTATCGGCTGTTCTACCAGGAACCTGTCGAGGTGGTGCGGGGTCGGGGGGCCCGGCTCTGGGATTCCGAGGGAAATGAATATCTCGATCTCTACAACAATGTCGCCTCTATCGGCCACGCCCACCCGCGGGTCGTCGAGGCCGTGGCGCGCCAACTGTCGCAGGTGGCCACCCACACCCGCTATCTCCACGAGGCGATCATCGGCTATGCGGAGGATCTGCTCTCGACCATGCCGGGCGAGATCGATCAGCTCATGGTGGTGTGCACCGGTTCGGAGGCCAACGACCTCGCGCTCCGCGTTGGTCGCGAGTTCACGGGCGGCACAGCCTATATCGCCACCAGTGAGGGATATCACGGCAACACGGCGCTGGTGACCGCGCATTCTCCCGCCCTGTCAGGAGTGGAGCGAATGGATCCTGCCCTGCGAGTGGTTGAGCCGCCGAATACCTTTCGATTCGGCTTCGACGATGCGGGCGCACGGTTCCTTGCGGAGGTCGAAGCCGCGATCGAGTCAATCGAGGCCTCCGGCGACCGGCTCGCCGGCCTGATCGCGGACACTTCCTTCTCATCAGACGGGATCTACCTGGGCCGACCTGGCATGATCACCGCGGCGATCGAACTCGTTCAGTCGCGCGGCGGCGTGTTCATCGCCGACGAGGTACAGCCCGGCTTCGCCCGCACGGGGGAAGCGTTTTGGGGATTTGCACGTCACGGGTTGACCCCCGACATCGTCACCACCGGTAAACCGATGGGTAACGGACTCGCCATCGCCGGGATGGCCGCTCGCAGCGAAGTGCTCGCGCCGTTCGCGGAGTGCCGACCGTACTTCAACACGTTCGGCGGCAACCCGGTAGCGGTGATCGCTGCGCAGACGGTACTCGACGTGATTCGCGACGAAGGCCTGCAAGAACATGCACTCACAACGGGTGCTGCTATGCGTGCGGCACTGCTCGGTCTGCAAGATGCGCATCCGGCGGTGGGAGACGTCCGGGGGGCAGGCCTCTACACCGGACTCGAACTTGTAGATCCCGCCGACCAGACAACGCCGGCGACCTCGCTCGCTCTTGCCGTCATTGAGGACCTGCGCGAGCGTCGGGTATTGACCAGTGTTTGCGGTCCCAACAACAATGTTCTGAAGTTGCGCCCCCCGCTCGCGTTTAACCCATCGGACATCGCTCGTTTGACGGACGCCTTGGATGCCTCGCTGACGTCCCTCGGCCAATAGCGAAGGCCCCCTTACCCGGGTGTCGGAGGTTTCGATGTCTTCGAAAGACCACATGACCGCCGATCTGGCGCTGGCGCTGGCGCTGGCCGACCGCGCCGACGCACTGACCCGCGCGCGGTTCGGCGCGCTCGACCTGCGCGTCGAGACCAAGCCGGATTTGACCCCGGTCACCGATGCCGATCGGACGGTCGAATCCGAATTGCGTGAGACGCTCGGGCGCGAGCGACCGGGCGACAGCATCGAGGGCGAAGAGTTCGGCGGCACGACCACTTTCACTGGACGTCAGTGGATCATCGACCCGATCGACGCCACCAAGAATTTCGTGCGGGGGGTGCCCGTGTGGGCCACCTTGATCGCGTTGCTGGAAGACGGCGTCCCGACGGTCGGTGTGGTGAGCGCGCCCGCGCTGCACCGACGGTGGTGGGCGGGGCGTGGGCAGGGCGCGTTCGCGGCGGTCGATGGCGCCGAGCCGCGCCGGCTGTCGGTCTCGGCGGTGGCGGACCTGGGTTCAGCGAGCCTGTCGTTCTCGAGCCTGTCCGGGTGGGCGCAGCGCGGTATGCGCGACCGCTTCGTCGACTTGACCGACGCCGTGTGGCGGGTGCGCGGCTACGGAGACTTCCTTTCCTATTGCCTGCTCGCCGAGGGTGCCGTCGACATTGCCGCCGAGCCCGAGGTGTCGGTGTGGGACCTGGCGGCGCTGGACATCCTGGTGCGAGAGGCCGGCGGGCAGTTCACCGGATTGGACGGTGCCAACGGCCCGCACGGCGGCAGCGCCGTGGCCACCAACGGCCTCCTGCATCACGAGGTGTTGGGCAGGCTGGGTGCATCTTAGGGGGGTCCGTTTGAAGGGCCGACTCGGTGTGAATTAATTAATACACCGCTTCTATCTTACTCCGGAGTAAGATCGGCGCTAACCGCATCGCCCCAACGACAGAGGCTGCCGACATGACCGACACTGTCCCCAGTTCGCAACCATCCCGCTCGCGCCTGAAGCGGCGCGGCCGCCAGAACGGCGTCGGGCTGCACCCGCACAAACGGACCGGCATCGACATCGCGCTGGCGGTGCTGGTACCGATCGTCGGCCAGGGGTTCCTGGACAAATACCGCCTGCGCGATCCGGTCAACCGAACGCTGCGCTACGGCGTGAAGACGATGTTCTCCACGGCCACCGCCACTAACCGTCAGTTCAAGCGCGTTCAGAATCTCCGCGGCGGACCGACCCGGCTGAAGTCCAGCGGCAAGGACTACTTCGACCTGACACCCGATGATGACCAGAAGCTGATCATCGAAACCGTCGACGAGTTCGCGGCGGAGGTATTGCGGCCCGCGGCTCACGACGCCGACGAGGCGGCCGCCTACCCGCCGGATCTGATCACCAAGGCCGCGGAGTTGGGCGTCACCGCGATCAACATCCCCGAAGACTTCGACGGCATCGCCGCCCAGCGCTCCAGCGTGACCAACGTGCTGGTGGCCGAGGCCCTGGCATATGGCGACATGGGTCTGGCCCTGCCGATTCTGGCCCCCGGCGGCGTGGCGTCCGCCCTGACCCACTGGGGCAGCGCGGACCAACAGGCGACCTACCTAACAGAGTTCGCCGGCGAGAATGTTCCGCAGGCCTGCGTGGCCATCGCCGAACCGCAGCCGTTGTTCGACCCCACCCGGCTGAAGACCACCGCCGTGCGCACACCCAGCGGATACCGCCTGGACGGAGTGAAATCGCTGGTGCCGGCTGCGGCCGATGCCGAATTATTCATCGTCGGTGCGCAATTGAACGGCAAGCCGGCGCTGTTCATCGTCGAGTCGTCGACCAAGGGCCTGACCGTCAAGGCGGACCCCAGCATGGGAATTCGCGCCGCCGCCCTGGGACACGTTGAGCTCTCCGGTGTGTCCGTGCCGCTGCACTGCGCGGCTCGGTCCAGAGGACGCCGCCGAGGCCGAGTACGACACCGCCTATTCGGAGGCTATCGGCGCTGTCGCGACTGGGCTGGGCGGCGCTGGCTGTCGGCACCTCGCACGCGGTGCTCGACTACGTCATCCCCTACGTGAAGGAGCGCGAGGCGTTCGGCGAGCCGATCGCCCGTCGTCAAGCCGTGGCGTTCATGTGCGCCAACATCGCCATCGAGTTGGACGGGCTGCGGCTGATCACCTGGCGCGGCGCAGCCCGCGCCGAACAGGGCCTGCCGTTCACCCGTGAAGCGGCGCTGGCCAAGCGGCTCGGCGCCGACAAGGGCATGCAGATCGGGCTGGACGGCGTCCAGCTGCTGGGCGGCCACGGCTACACCAAGGAACACCCGGTCGAACGCTGGTACCGCGACCTGCGGGCCATCGGCGTCGCCGAAGGCGTTCGTAGTCATCTGAAGCTTATCTAAGCACTCACGAGCGAAAGACCTTTCATGGCAATCAATCTGGAGCTCCCGCGCAAGCTGCAAGCGGTGATCGTCAAGACCCATCAGGGTGCCGCCGAGATGCTTGCGGCCGATCGCCCGCAAGTACGACCTGAAGGAACACGCCTACCCGGTCGAACTGGACACCCTGATCAACCTGTTCGAGGCGTGCCGCCGAATCATTCGCCTTCGCCGGCGCGGACGCGCTACGCGACGAGGAGGAAGCCAGGGCGAAAAACCACAACGGCGCCAACATGGCCGCGCTGCTGCAGACCATGGAAGCCAGCTGGGGCGACGTCGCGATGATGCTGTCGATCCCCTACCAGGGGCTGGGCAACGCCGCCATCTCCGCGGTGGCCACCGACGAGCAGCTGGAGCGGCTGGGCAAGGTGTGGGCCGCGATGGCCATCACCGAACCGGGATTCGGTTCGGACTCGGCCGCGGTGTCGACCACGGCCAGCCTCGACGGCGACGAGTATGTGATCAACGGCGAGAAGATCTTCGTCACCGCCGGTTCGCGTGCCACCCACATCGTGGTGTGGGCCACGCTGGACAAGTCGGTGGGCCGCCCGGCGATCAAGTCGTTCATCGTGCCGCGCGAACATCCCGGCGTCACGGTCGAACGCCTCGAGCACAAGCTCGGCATCAAGGCCTCCGACACCGCGGTGATCCGCTTCGACAACGCCCGCATCCCCAAGGACAACCTGCTGGGCAACCCGGAAATCGAAGTCGGCAAGGGCTTTTCCGGGGTGATGGAGACCTTCGACAACACCCGCCCGATCGTGGCCGCCATGGCCGTCGGCGATCGGCCGCGCGGCGCTGGAGGAAATCCGCAAGATCCTCACCGATGCCGGCGTCGAGATCTCCTACGACAAGCCGTCGCACGCGCAGACCGCGGCCGCGGCCGAGTTCCTGCGGATGGAGGCCGACTGGGAGGCCAGCTACCTGCTGTCGCTGCGAGCGGCATGGCAGGCCGACAACAACATCCCGAACTCCAAAGAAGCCTCGATGGGCAAGGCCAAGGCCGGCCGAATGGCCAGCGACGTCACCCTGAAGGCCGTCGAATTGGCCGGCACCACGGGATATTCCGAGCAGTCACTGCTGGAGAAGTGGGCTCGCGATTCGAAGATCCTGGACATCTTCGAGGGCACCCAGCAGATCCAGCAGCTGGTGGTCGCCCGCCGATTGCTGGGCCTGTCGTCGGCCGAGCTGAAGTAGCCGGGCCAGGCCTGCGGGCACGGGGAGCGTGAGCCGACGATGAAGGTCACACTCACCTTCGACAACGGGCCCAGCGAGGCCACCGCCGGGGTCCTGGATGTCCTTGCCGCCCACCAGATCCGCTCGACCTTCTTCGTCGTCGGGACTCAGTTGATCCAGCCGGGGGCGCGCGCCTTGACCGAACGCGCGGCCGCCGAGGGCCACTGGATCGGCAACCACACCATGACCCACACCGTCCAGTTCGGCGACTCCGACGATCCCGAACTGCCGGCCCGAGAGATCGGCCACGCCCAGGACCTGATCGGCTCACTCGCCCACCCCGACAAGCTTTTTCGTCCCAACGGCGGCGGTGGAATCATCGACGAGCGGCTCTTCAGTCCGGCCGCGGTCGACTACCTGCGGCAACACGGATACACCTGCGTGCTGTGGAACTCAGTCCCGCACGACTGGGACCGGCCCGACCACTGGGTAGACCGATGCCTGTCCGAAATCGAGTCTCAACCCTGGAGTTTGGTGGTCATCCACGATCTGCCGACCGGGGCGATGCGGCACCTTCCGCCGTTCCTGGATCGGTTGGGCGCACTCGGCGCCGACATCGTTCAGGAATTTCCCGACTCGTGTGTGCCCATCCGCAACGGCAACCAGCGGCAGCGACTCACGTAGCGACGGCGTTCAGCTGCGCGCGGTCGTCGCCGTCGAGTTCGATGGCGGCGACGGCCAGGTTGTCCTCCAGGTGCGGCACCGACGAGGTGCCCGGGATCAGCAGCACGTTGGGTGCCACGCTGAGCGTCCACGCCAGTGCGACCTGCGCCGGAGTGTGGCCGAGTCGCTCAGCGATGCTCTGCACCAGCGGGTGACCCAGCACCGGATTCGGATGCGAAAAGCTGGCGCCCAGCGGGAAGAACGGCACGAAGGCGATACCGCGCGCCGTGCATTCTTCCAGCACCGGCGCCGACGAACGATCGACGAGGTTGAAAGCGTTTTGCACACAGGCGATGTCGGTGCGGCTCAAAGCGTGCAGCAGGTACTCGCGGGTGATGGAGCTGAGCCCGATTCCGCCGATCAGCCCTTCGTCGCGGGCGGCGATCATGGCCGAAAGCTGGTCGTCGAACAGTTGATCCGGCCCGTTGTTGTCGAACAGCCGCAGATTGACGGCGGCGAGTCGGTCGACGCCGAGGGTGCGCAGATTGGCTTCGAGGTCGCGGCGCAGGTCGGCGGGGTCGGAGAGCGGCAGCCAGCCGCCGGTTTCATCGCGGCGCCCGCCCACCTTGCTCACCAGCGCCAGGTTCTCCGGGTAGGGATGCAGCGCCTCCCGGATCAGCTCGTTGGCGACATCGGGGCCGTAGAACTGAGCGGTGTCGATGTGGTTGACACCGAGTTCGACCGCGCGCCGCAGCACCGCCAGTGCCTCGTCGTGGTCGCGCGGCGGCCCGAACACGCCGGGCCCGGGCAGTTGCATCGCGCCGAAGCCGATGCGGGCGACCGAAAAGCCACCAAGTGGAAATGAATTCATGGGATGAGGCTAGCGTCGAACCTATGGACACGTTTCAAGCGCTGATCGCGCGCCAAGACGGGGATCGGATCACCGCATCGATCGAGACGCTGCAACCGTCCGATCTGCCACCCGGCGAGGTGACGATCCGGGTGCTCTATTCGAGCGTCAACTTCAAGGACGCGCTGGCGCTGACGCCGGGGGGCGGCGTGGTGCGCAACTACCCCGTCGTGCCGGGCATCGACCTCACCGGCGAAGTCGTCGAGTCCGCCTCGCCCGACTTCGCCGTAGGCGATGCCGTGCTGGCCCACGGCTACGAGATCGGCACGGGCCACCACGGCGGCTACGCCGAATACGCACGGCTGCCCGCCGACCAGGTGGTGGCGCTCGGCGCCTTGAGTCCGCACGACGGCGCGGCAGTGGGCACCGCCGGTTTCACCGCGGCCATGAGCGTGCAGGCCCTGATCGATTGGGGCATTGCGCCCGATGCCGGGCCCGTCGTGGTCACCGGCGCCACCGGCGGAGTCGGCTCCGTCAGCGTGGACCTGCTGGCCTCCGCCGGCTACCAGGTCGTGGCCTCGACGGGCAAAGCCGGACAGGCGGAGACAGCGGAGCGTCTGAAAGCACTTGGCGCGGCTGAGGTTATCGGCCGGCTGCCCGCCGACCCCGGCGCCAAGCCGCGGCCGCTGGCCAAGGCGCGCTGGGCCGGCGCGGTGGACTGTGTGGGCGGCGCGACGCTGGCCGATGTGCTCAGCGCCGTCGACTACGGCGGCGCTGTGGCCGCCAGCGGCCTCACCGGCGGGGTCGCACTGCACACCACGGTGATGCCGTTCATCCTGCGCGGCGTCTCCTTGCTGGGGATGGACTCGGTGCTGATGCCGATCGGCCCGCGCCGGGAGCTGTGGGCTCGTCTCGGCGATTCGTTGCGGCCGCGTCATCTGGCCGAAATCACCACCGATGTCGACGTCAAAGATGTTGTCGGCGTGCTTGACCAGGTGCGTGCGGGGGCGTTCTCGGGCCGGGCAGTGGTGCGGGTCGCGGGTGGGTTCTGAACGCGGTTAGGCTGGGCGAGCGCGGTTCAGGCGCTGGTCGACTCGATCGGACGTGAGACGGAGGTAGCATGCGCGCGGCACGGGTGACCCGGCTAGATGGTCCGGACGCGATCGAAGTGACCGAGGTCGACGACACCCGCGGACGACGGCATCATCGTCGACGTGCATGCCGCCGGCGTGGCATTCCCGGACGCGCTGCTCACCCGCGGCCTCTATCAGTACAAGCCGAACCCACCGTTCACGCTGGGAGCAGAGATCGCCGGGGTCGTTCGATCGGCGCCGGACAACGTTCATGTGCGCCCCGGCGACAGGGTCGTCGGCCTGACGATGCTCACCGGCGGTATGGCGGAGGTCGCGGTGTTGTCACCCGAACGGGCCTTCAAGTTGCCGGACAACGTGAGCTTCGAGGCGGGCGCCGGCCTGCTGTTCAACGACCTGACGATGTATTTCGCGCTGAGTGTCCGAGGCCGGCTGCGGCAGGGGGAAACGGTGCTGGTGCACGGCGCGGCCGGCGGGATCGGAACGGCGACGCTGCGCCTGGCGTCAGTGCTCGGGGCGTCGCGCACCATCGCGGTTGTCAGCACCGAGGAAAAGAGCCAGATCGCCACCGCGGCGGGCGCGACGGATGTGGTGTTGACCGAAGGATTCAAGGACGCGGTGAAGGAGTTGACGAACGGCCGCGGTGTCGACGTCGTGGTCGATCCGGTCGGCGGCGATCGATTCACCGACTCGCTGCGCTCGCTGGCACCGGCGGGACGGCTGCTGGTGATCGGCTTCACCGGTGGTGAGATTCCCACCGTGAAGGTAAACCGGCTGCTGCTCAACAACATTGACGTGGTCGGCGTCGGCTGGGGTGCGTGGGCCCTATCGCACCCCGACGCACTGGCCGAGCAGTGGGCCGCACTCGACCAGCTGCTCAGCTCGGGCCAGTTACCACCTCCGGAACCGGAGGTCTACCCGCTGGAGGAGGCCGCGGCCGCGGTCGCGTCCCTGGAGAATCGCACCGCCAGGGGCAAAGTCGTCCTCCGCATCCGTTAGGTCGTGCTGATCACCGACACCGTGCCATCGCCGGAGTTGGCCGTGTACACGGTGTGAGTGGTCAGGTCGATTCCAATGCCGTCCGGGCCCTTTCCGACCTTGACCGTGGCGGTGATTTTGCGGACCGACGGGTCGACCGCTGACATCGAATCGTCGCCGGAATTGGTGATGTACGCCCGGTGGGCGTCCGGGTCGGCGACCCAACCGTCTGGGGTCCTGCCGACCGGGATGGTCTCGGTGAGCTTGCGTGAGGTGGTGTCGATCACCGACACCGCGTTGTCGCCGCCGGTCGTGACGTAGGCGAATCCGTTGACCACCTGCACCCAGTTCGGCCCCTTCCCGACCGGGATGGTTGCGGTGACCTTGCGTGACGCGATGTCGATCACCGACACCGAATTGTCTTCGGCGTTAGTGACGTAGACGGAGTGGCCGGCCGTGTCGACGGCCAAACCGTCCGGCTTTTTTCCGACCGGGACGGTGTCGATGACGGTGCCGGCCGCGGTGTCGATCAACGACACCGATGCGTCGTCTTCGTTCGTGACGTAGGCGGCGTGGCTGCCGGGATCCACCGCCACTGCCTGCGGCGACTTGCCGACCTTGATCGCCGCCGCGACAACGATATTGGACCCGGTGTCGATTATCGTCACCGAACCATCTCCGGCGTTGGCGACGACGGCTTTCTTGGCCTGCGAATCAATAGCTATCCCGTCCGGCTTCACCCCGACCTTGATGGAGGTCTTCACGGTGTTGGACGCGGCATCGATCACCGACACCGTGTTGTCGCCGGAGTTGGTGATGAACACGGTCTTGGCGTCCGAATTGACCGCGACGCCCAGCGGAGCGCTGCCGACTTTGACGGTCGCGGCGACCTTCGGTCCCGATGCCGGGGTTCCGGACTGACCTGAAGCCTGGCTCGACGACTGCGACGAGTTCGTCCCGTTTGACGAGCAACCGCCGGCCACGAGTGCCGCGGCGATCAGCGGATACGTCAGGAAGGCGACGTGCTTCATTGCTTACCTCCAAGTCGAGTGGCCAACCCCTCCGGGGAATCGAAGCACAGGCCGGCCGATAAGAAAAGGAATCGTGAGTAGAGCGAATTGGAACCGTTTGCGGTTGGGCCCAACCCGTAGCAGCTCTTGTGGGTGGCCAAAAGAAAAAGTAATATCACTTTTAGTTTCTGTCTGATCATGTCGCGAAACCCCGGGGAGTAATCCATGGAATCCTTCGTCCACCTGCGAAAAGGCCGGACGCCACGCCGGCTGCATGCCGATCTCGACGGCCTCAAGGACGACGAGCTGGGGCGGGGTGGCTTCACCGGCCGCACCGCCAATATCTACCGTCGCCACGACCCCACTGCTTACCGGGCGGTCGGCCCGCTGCGCCCCACCGACGTGCTGTCCAGCGAGCTCAAACCCAGTGATGCCACCGACGCCAACGGCGGACCGCTGCTCATGTTCAGCAACCCCGACTGCCGCATTTTCCTGAGCCGCCGCCACGAGGCGATGCCGTTCTACACCCGCCATGTCGACGGTGACCTCCTGTGCTTCGTGCATCAGGGCGCCGGTCTGCTGGAGACCGAGTTTGGGCCGCTGCGCTACCGGCAGGGCGACTGGGTCTACATCCCGAAGGCGTGCACCTGGCGCCAGCTGCCCGATAGCGAGACCACCCTGCTTATGGTCGAGGCCACCGACGAGTTCCGCGTCCCTCCCCCGGGCGCGTTGGGCCGGCACTTCCCGTTCGACCCGTCGCAGGCCACCATCCCCGAACCGGCGCCGCTCGCGGATGACGGGCGCGACGAGTACGAGGTCCGGCTGATCCACGAGGGCGGCCCGACAACGCTGTTCTACCAACATAATCCGATCGACGTCGAAGGCTGGCGCGGCGACAACTTCGCGTTCACGTTCAACATCGCCGACTACAACGTGGTCACCTCCGACAGCGTTCACCTGCCGCCGACGGTGCACCTGTTCATGCAGGCCACCGGCGTGTACGTGATGAACTTCCTGCCCAAACCCGCCGAAAGCGTGCCCGGCACCGAGCGGTCACCGTGGTATCACCGCAACGTCGACTACGACGAGATCGCCTTCTTCCACGGCGGCTCGCTCTACGGCATCTCGATGCCGCCGGGCCTGATTTCACATGCCCCGCAAGGGGTTCACCACGGAGCTCCAGAGAAGGCGCGGGAACGAGCGCGCCGCAAGTTCGACGACTATTCCCGCGTCGACTGGCAGGTAATCGCCGTCGACACCCGGCGGCGCCTGACACCCTCGGCCGAGGTGCTGGCGAACGACCTGGGACAACACTGATATGGGGAGCGCAGTGAAACAAGCCGTGAAGCACGAATACGACCGAATCCCCTATCTCGTTGCCTTCCAGAACAATTCCGGCGTCCGGGACGTCTATGGCGGGCTGGCCGAAATCACCGTCCTGGAGAGTTATCTGCTCAAGCCGAAAGACAAGCCGTCGGACACCGTCCTGGTGTTCATGCATCCGATCGGCGGCGGCGCGTATCTGCCAATGATCAACGCGCTGGCCCGGGCCGGTTACCACGTCATCTACTGCAACAGCCGGTTTCGCGGGACGGACTCGGCGTTGCTCATGGAGAAGGTGGTCCAGGATCTCGGCGAGTGCATCAAGGACGCCAAAAGCCGGCTGGGCTATCAGAAGGTGGTGTTGGCCGGGTGGAGCGGCGGCGGTTCGCTGTCGGTGTTCTACCAGCAGCAGGCCCAGCACGCCACCATCACGTCCAGCCCGACCGGCGACGGGCCCGACCTGACGCAGCTCGAGCTGCCCGCCGCCGACGGAATCATGCTGCTGGCCGCGCACATCAGCCGGCACGGCACGCTGACGGAATGGCTGGACGCATCCATCCTCGACGAATCCGACCCCACCAAGCGGGATCCCGAGCTGGACCTGTACAACCCCGACAACCCCAACCAACCGCCCTACAACCCGGAGTTCGTGGCCCGGTACCGACAAGCCCAGATCGACCGCAACCGGCGCATCACCGCGTGGGCCAGGGCGAAGCTCGACGAATTGAAGGCGGCCGGCCGACCTGATGACGAGTTCGGATTCGTCGTGCACGGCACCATGGCAGACCCGCGCTGGCTGGACCCCGCCATCGATCCCAACGAACGCACCCCGGGAACGTGTTATCTGGGCGATCCTCAAGTGGTGAACAACGGCCCGGTCGGGCTGGCCCGCTTCTCGACGCTGCGCGGCTGGCTGTCGCAGTGGAGCTACGACGACGCACGCGGCGATGGCGTGGTGTGCGGGCCCGATATCGCGATCCCGGCGCTGGTGATCGGCAACCTGGCCGACGATGCCTGCACGCCCAGCCATACCCACCGGCTCTTCGAGGCGATCGGGCACCCCGACAAGGAGATGCACGAGATCCCCGGCGCCACGCACTATTACGCCGGCCCCGACCAGCGCGACAAGCTGCGACAGGCCGTCGACATCGTCACCGACTGGCTGGTCCGCCACGATTTCGCGAGCTCGGCGTGAGCTGATGCCGACCCCGACCAAGCCCCAACCGCTCACTTCCAAAGGCCGCCAGACCAGGCAGGCCATCGAGCAGGCGGCCCGAAAGCTGTTCGCCGAAAGGGGATTCCACGGGGCGACGCTGGGCGATATCACCTCGGCCGCGGGAAAGTCACCGGCGGTGTTCTACCGGTATTTCGCCGACAAGGAAGACCTGTTGGCGGCCCTGGCCGAGTCTTTCCTGCACGATGTCCTCGGCGAGGCGGAACTGTCAGTCCGGTTGCCCGACTCGCCCGACGACAGCGAATTCTTCGACTCGGTGGTAACCGGCTACTGGAACATCTTCAAGCAGAACATCGGCATCATGGTGGCCATCGCCCAGCTGGGCGCCACCCAGCAACGGTTCGCGACGCTGCAGAACGAGTTTCGGCGCTTCGGCATGGATATCGTCACCGCATCCGTGCTGCGCGCCCAGCAGCAGGGCTACGGTCGCGACCTGGTGCCGCAACACACCGGCGCCGCGATAGCGCTACTCTTCGAACAATTCACCACGGTGGTCCTGCGTCCCGACGCGGCCGAGCTGGGCCTGCGGATCGGCGATGCGGAAGCCATCGCTACGCTCTCGACAATATGGAAGAAGACGCTGTACGGCACGAATAGCGGAGGCTGAACGGACTCGACATGGATTTCACCCTTCCAGAACACCTTCCGCAACTGCTCGCCGACATGGACGACTTCATCGAGCGCGAGATCGCCCCGCTGCAGGCCGAGAACATGCAGTACTTCGACCACCGACGAGAGTTCGCGCGCACCGACTGTCGACAACGGCGGCATCCCGACGCGCGAGTGGGAGGATCTGCTCGCCGAGATGCGCAGGCGGGCCGACCAGGCGGGCTGGCTGCGCTACGGGCTGCCGGCATCGCTGGGCGGCCGCGACGGCACCAACGTCGACATGGCCGTCATCCGGGAGCACCTGGCGCACAAGGGCCTTGGGCTGCACAACGACCTGCAGAACGAATCGTCGATCGTCGGGAACTTCCCGCAGGTGATCATGATGGAGCGCTTCGGCACCGACGCGCAGACGCAGCGTTTGGTCCGAGGCGTTGATCACCGGCGAACGTTCGATGGCGTTCGGCCTGACCGAACCGCAGCACGGCTCCGACGCCACCTGGCTGGAGACACGCGCCGAACGTGACGGCGACGGCTGGGTGATCAACGGCGCCAAGCGGTTCAACACCGGCGTGCACCGCGCCACCCACGACCTGATCTTCGCCCGCACCTCCGGCGAAGCCGGGGCAGGCGCGCGGCATCACCGCATTCCTGGTCCCCACCGACACGCCGGGCTTCAACGTTCCGTACTACTGGTGGACGTTCAACATGCCCACCGACCACGGCGAGGTCGAGCTCACCGACGTGCGGGTGCCCGCCGACGCAGTGCTCGGCGAGGTGGACCGCGGCCTGGAGGTCGCGCAGACCTTCCTGCACGAGAACCGGATTCGGCAGGCGGCCAGCAGCCTGGGCGCGGCGCAGTACTGCATCGACCGGGCCGCGGAATACGCCGGCGAAGCGCATCGTGTTCGGCAAGCCGCTGTCGGTCAACCAGGCCGTGCAATGGCCGCTGGCCGAGCTGCAGACCGAGGCCCAGATGGTGCGACTGCTGGTGCACTACGCGGCCTGGCACCTGGACCGCAACCACCACATGGAGGTCTCCGACAAGGTATCGATGGCGAACTACCGCGCCAACCGGCTGGTCTGCGACGCCGCCGACCGCGCCATGCAGATCCTCGGCGGTCTCGGCTACAGCCGGCATGAGCCGTTCGAGCACATCTACCGCCATCACCGCCGCTACCGGATCACCGAGGGCGCCGAGGAGATCCAGATTCGCCGGGTGGCCCAGCGGCTGTTCAAGTTCGGCAGCAAGTGACGATCAACAAGAGTCGCCGAGCTGTCGCTGCGCCTGACCCGGTTCCTGCACCCGGTCCTTGGGGCCACTGCACGTGGTCACGATCGAGAACCTGCGCGCGCTCACCGGCGGCGCCAGCAGAACCACCTGGGCGTTCGACGCCGTCACCGAGCCGGGCGCGCGGTCGCTGATCCTGCGCACCGGTCCACCCGATGACGTGCACGCCGGCATGGAGCTCGAAGCGCGCGTCGCAGGCCGCCGCCGCGGCGGCCGGCGCGCCCGTCCCGCACATCCTGGTCGCCGACGATTCGCTTGCCGCACTGGGTAATCCGTTCCTGATCTGCGATGCGATCGCAGGCGAAACCATCGTCCGGCGCATCCAGCGCCAGCTCGAGGCGAGCGGCGGGCAGCGGGCCGCGCGAGGTTGCTGGATCAGTGCGCCCAGGCGCTGGCCGCCATTCACCGGGCCGACGCGAGCGACCCCGCCCTGGCCAGGAGGACCAACTCGCGCAGTGGCGCGAGCGGCTCGACGCGATGGGCGACACCACCGCCACCTTCGAGTGGGCGTTTCGCTGGCTCGCGGCCAACCGGCCCCGGGAGCCCAGCCGTCGCGCACGGTGCTGGTGCACGGCGACTACCGGATGGGAAACCTCATCGTCGACGGATCCGACCTCGCCGCCGTGCTGGATTGGGAGCTGGTGCACGTCGGCGAGGCCTACGAAGACCTGGCCTGGTTCTGCATCCGGGCCTGGCGATTCGGCGCCCCGGCCGAGCCGTGGGGCCGGGCGGCCTCGGCAGCATCGAGAGCTTCCTCGCGGCCTACGAGGAGGCCGGCGGGACCGCCGTCGATCGGGTGGCGTTTCACTGGTGGCTGGTGCTGGCCACGCTGCGCTGGGGGGTCATCTGCCGGTACCAGGCGGAGCGCCATTTGAGCGGGCAGGTCCGATCGGTGGAGTTGGCGACGATCGGCCGGCGGGTCTGCGAGACCGAATGGGATCTGCTCGACCTGCTGGACGTTCAGGCCCGGCGACGATGCCGGCCGCGCACGGCCCGAGTCGGTATCCGGGCGGGCGATCGGAACCGCCGTCCGGCCTGCACGGCCGGCCCACGGCCGCCGAACTGGTCGCGGCCGTCGCCGAATTCCTCGAAGCCGACGTCCGGGAGGCGACCGGCGGGCAGGTCAACTTCCACGCCCGGGTGGCCGCCAACGCGCTGCGCATCGTCGAGCGCGAACTGCTCGACGCGGATGACTCGGTGTTCGTGCCGCGCTGGCCGGCCTGGGTTTCGCCGACGAGGCCGAGCTCGCCGCCGCGATCCGGGCCGGCGGGCTGGACAGGCGCACCGACGAGTGCAAGTCACCGCCTGCCTGCGCGCCTGGTGCGACACCGTTTGGCGGTCGCCCACCCCGGCTACGAGCAGGCGTGAGGCGCCAGTGCACCATGTCCACAGTTGAGGTCGACAGCAGCGATCAGCAGCATCGTCAGAGGTCGCCGACCGCCTGTTCGCCGCGATCGAGAACGGCGACAAGGCGGCGGTGGACCGGCTGTGGAGCGACGACATCGCGGTGTGGCGGGTCGGGCGCCCGACGGGACGACGACAAGCTCCGCGCGCTGAAGGTGATCGACTGGTTCATCGACGGCGACCACCGAGCGTCGCTACGAGATTCTGGACCGCCAGCTCTTCGACGACGGACCCATCGGCGGGTTCGTCCAGCAGCACATCCTGCATGGCACCGGCCACGCCGGCCAATCGATCTCCATGCGGGTCTGCATCGTGATCAAGGTGGGCGCAGACGGCCTGATCAACCGCATCGACGAGTACTTCGACCCGGCCGAGATCGCCCCCCTGCTGGGCCCCCAACCTGCATAGTCGATTTTAGACTCGGCACGACACAGATGAGGCGACGATGACGACTCTGGAAACACTGCTGCACGATCCCGACATGGCCGGCGTATGGACCCTCGTTCCGGATCGCATGCGCCATCACCTTCAAGATCAAGAACATGTGGGGCCTGGCTGAACGTCAAAGGCCACTTCACCGAGTTCAGCGGCGACGGCCAGCTCACCGGCAAAGGCGCGGTATTCGGCCGCCTCGACATCCGCACGCGCGTCGCTGCGCACCGGGCATCGGCCGCCGCGACGCGCACCTGCTGTTCGGCCGACTTCTTCGACGCCGAACGCTTCCCCCAGATCAGCGTCGTCGTCACCGCGCTGCACCCGACCACGGGCAACGGCGCCGACCTGCGGGCCAGCTTCACCATCAAGGGCATCACCGAGCCTGTTGCCGCTGCCCGTCACGATCGCCGAGCTCGACGACGGCTCGGTGCGGATCGCCGGCGAGACCAAGGTCGATCGATCCCAGTTCGACCTGGGCTGGAACAAGTTGGGCATGATCGGCCGACGGCGGCGACGGTCGCAGCGGAAGCCGCCTTCGTGCGGGCGCCGCAGTAGCGTCCGGTTCGCGCACACCAGTAGCATCTGCAGCGTGCCAGCTTCCAGGCCAGCTTCCGAAGACGCGCTGCAAATCCTCGTCTACAGCGACAACGTCAACACCCGCGAAGCAGGTGATGCAGGCGCTGGGCAAACGGCTGCACCCGGACCTGCCCGAGTTGACCTACGTCGAGGTGGCGACCGGCCCGATGGTGATACGGCAGATGGATGCCGGCGGCATCGACTTGGCCATCCTCGATGGCGAGGCGACTCCTACCGGCGGTATGGGAATCGCCAAACAGCTGAAGGACGAACTTACGACGTGCCCCCCGGTCCTGGTGCTCACCGGACGCCCCGACGACGCCTGGCTGGCCAACTGGTCCCGCGCCGAGGCCGCGGTGCCGCATCCCATCGACCCGATCGTGCTGGGCCGCACGGTGTCCGAACTGCTGCACGCTCCGGTGCGGTGACCGCCATCAATGCGCGACGTACCGATTATCCAGTCGGCAGTTTGAGTATCCGATTGTTGTCGGTGTCGGCGACGTAGACGTTGCCCGCGGCATCTACCGCGACCCCGCCGACGCTTTTGAGGCCGCTGAACGGCAGCGGCGTCTGGGCGGCTGCGCCGGCCGCCAGTTTCAGCACCCGGGCGTTGCCGAAGTCCGCCACGTAGACGCTGCCCGCGGTGTCCACCGCCACGCCCCAGGGAGCACTGAGGTTGCTGAACGGCAACACGGTCTGGGTGGTCGCGCCGGCCGGCAGTTTGAGCACCCGGTTGTTGCTGTAGTCGGTGACGTAGACGGCGCCGGCCGTGTCCACCGCGACTCCGTGGGGTGTGCTGAGTCCGCTGAACGGCAGAACGGTCGTGGCGGTCGCACCCGCCGGCAGCTTGACCACCCGGTTGTTGCTGTTGTCGGCGACGTAGACGTTGCCCCCGGCGTCCACCGCCACCCCGAAGGGGCCGTCGAGTCCGCTGAATGGCAGCACGCTGGGGACGAGCGCGCCCGCCGTCAGTTTGACCACCCGGTTGTTGCCCCAGTCGGCGACGTAGACATCGCCGGCGGCGTCCACCGCCACCCCGGCGGGCCCGACGAGGTCAATGAACGGCAGCACGGTCTGTTTGCTCGTGCCTGCCGGCACATCGACCACATTGTTGCTGCTGCCGGAGACGTAGACGTCGCCCGCCGCGTCCACCGCCAACCCGCCTGGGCTGATGACTCCGGTGGCCGCCACGACCTGAGACGAATAGCTCGTGTGCGCCGGCGGGGTCGAGGCGGGCGCCGCCTGCGGCGTTGCGGGCGCCGCCTGGGCCGGCCGGGGCGTTCGCTGCCCCGCGACGAAGACCACGGCGACCAGGGCGGCCGCCAGTACGGCTACGGCCACGACGCCGCCGATGATCCAGCCGACGCGGCTGCGGGGGCGGGCAGCTCCGTCGACCCATGCGGCCGGCGGCGCGACATGCTGGGCGGGGCCCGCCGGCCAGGCGGGCTGACCGCCGAGGAGCGGCCGCGCCGCGTCCGGCGTCTGCGTCGCCGACATCGTCAGCCCGGCCGGGCCGGCCCCGGTGGCCGACACGGTCGCCGGCGGGCTCGGCGGTCTGGGCGACCCGGGCCGTCCAATCGGAGCGGTGATGGCGTCGTAGGCGGCGCCGGCCAGCTCCACCGTGGTGGCATAGCGCTGGTCGGGATCCTTGGCCATCCCGGTGGCGATCACCGCGTCGAACTGCGCAGGCACATCGGGTCGCGAGGCCGACGGCTGCGGCGGCGGGGCGCTCAGATGCGCCACGATGAGCCGCTCGGTACTGTCCGCGGGAAACGGTGGGCCGCCCGTCAGGCACTCATAGAGCACGCACGCCAACGCATAGATGTCGGCGCGGGCGTCCACCTCGCCGCTGCCCAACCGCTCCGGGGCCAGGTAGTGCAGGGTGCCGACCATACCGCCGGTGTTGGTCAACCGGGTGTCCTGGGTCGCGCGGGCGATGCCGAAATCGATCAGGTAGGCGAATTCGTCCTCGTCGAGCAAGATGTTGGAAGGTTTGACGTCGCGGTGGATCAGGCCGACCCGATGCGCGGCCTGCAGCGCCTTGGCGACTTGCTCGATGATGCGCACCGCCCGCGCCGGCTCCAGCGGCCCGTCTTCGAGCACGTCCTGCAGGTCGCGGCCCTCGATCAACCGCATATCGACGTACAGGCGGCCATCGATTTCGCCGTAACTGTGGATCGGAATCACGTGCGGGGAGTTCAGCCGCGCCGCCGCGTGCGCCTCGCGGCGGAATCGCTCCACGAACGTGTCGTCGTCGGCCAGGCCGGGCGGCAACAGCTTCACGGCCACGGTGCGGTCGGTCGCCGTGTCGTAGGCACGCCACACTTCGCCCATGCCGCCGCGACCCAGCAACGCCACCAACCGGTAGCGCCCGAATGCTGTGCCGTCCATATCAGCCTCCCGTGACGGGTCCTGTGCCTACGCCTTGATCAGGCTGAACGGAGATGTCCCCGAACTGGCCGGAGCAGTACTCAAGCAAAGCCCGGCCGCCCAGCTGCTCGTCTTGGTTCCCTTGAGAGTGGTCGCGTCCCAGATGTAGTGGGCGTGCAAGGGACCCTTGAAACTGCCGTCGCCGCATTGCAATCCGTTGGGAACATCCCAGTCCAACGTCCAGCTGCTGCCGTAGAGCTGCGCGTCGCCCGACTGGGGTGGCCTGGGTTTGAGGTCGTCGCAGGGTACGGCGCCGATGCATTGACGACCGAGTCCGGTGGTCTGGACGTGCGCGGTGCACCCGTTGTGATCGGTGCAGCCGGTGGTGATCGTCCACCCCATCTCGGTGAAGTTGGCAACACCTTCGGCCGCCCACGTCCTGGCCGTGTAGCTGCCGTTCATCGCCGGTACTTCGGCGCTCGCCGGCGGCTGGCTCGAGGGGGGCGCCGCCTGGGTCGAGGCGGGCGCCGCCTGGGTCGGGGTGGGCGCCGCCTGGGTCGGCTGGGGCGCTCGCTGCCCGGCGACGACCACCACGGCGATCAGGGCCGCCGCCAGGATGACCACGGCCGCGACGAGCGCCCCGACGACCAGCCGACGCGGCCCGGGGGGCCGGGGATCCCCCCCGACCAAGGTCGGCGGGGGCGCGACATGCCAGTCGGGGCCCGCTCGCTGGGTTTGCTGACCGATGATTGCCGGCTGGCCCGGCTGACTCAAGCCCGGCGTGTGCAGCGTCGGCATTACCCGGCCGGCCGGCCGGGCCGGGAAGGTCGGCGCGGCCCGGGATCGCGGGATCGGTGTGGGGACGGCATCGAGGGCGGCGCCGGCCAGCTCCACGGTGGTGGCATAGCGCTGATCGGGATCCTTGGCCATCCCGGTGGCGATCACCTTGTCGAACTGCGCAGGCACATCCGGTCGCTCGGCCGACGGGTGCGGCGGCGGGGCGCCCCGATGCGCCGCGATGAGGCGCGCAGTACTGTCCGCGGGAAACGGCGGGCTGCCCGTCAGGCACTCATAGAGCACACACGCCAACGCATAGATATCGGCGCGGGCGTCCACCTCACCGCTGCCCAACCGCTCCGGGGCCATGTAGTGGAAGCTGCCGATCATGTTGCCGGTCTCGGTCAACCGGGTGTCTTCGGTCGCCCGCGCGATGCCGAAATCGATCAGGTAGGCGAAGTCGTCCTCGTCGAGCAAGATGTTCGAGGGCTTGACATCGCGGTGTATCAAGCCGACCCTGTGCGCCGCGTGCAGCGCCTTGGCGACTTGCTCAATGATGCGCACCGCCCGCCCGGGGGGCAGCGGCCCGTCGTCGAGCACGCGGTCCAGGTCGCTGCCCTCGATCAGCCGCATGTCGACATACAGGCGGCCGTCGATTTCGCCGTAGTCGTGAATCGGAATCACGTGCGGGGAGTTCAGCCGCGCCGCCGCGTGCGCCTCGCGGCGGAACCGCTGCACGAACGTGTCGTCGTCGGCCAGGTGGGGCGGCAGCAGTTTCACGGCGACGGTGCGGTCGGTGGCGGTGTCGTAGGCACGCCACACTTCGCCCATCCCGCCGCGACCCAGCAACGCCACCAACCGGTAGTGCCCAAACGGGGTGCCGTGCACATGAACCTCCCAGCAGACTGCGCGGTTCTGCCACACCTTATGCCGTAACCCGGCGCGGTGTTAGACCCCTTGTCGACAGCAGCCCGAAGCCCGACCCCGGGCAAGCGCTCCCTGGGTCGCGACGCTATGTTAAGGGTCACTGTGGCGACTACAGACCCGGTCGGTCACAGCAGCCCGGTCACCGCCAGGTCGCTGCGGGCGGCCCGCCCGACGATCATGGAGCAACTTGAACGTCTACTTACCCATCCTGGTGCTGGGAGCGATCGCCGCCGCCTTTGCCGTGGGCTCGGTTGTGCTCGCCAGCGTGGTCGGTCCGTCGCGCTACAACCGGTCCAAAATGGCGGCCTACGAGTGCGGGATCGAGCCCACCGAGACGCCGGTGAGCGGCCCAAACGCCACGGCGGGGCAGCGGTTTCCGGTGAAGTATTACCTGACCGCAATGTTGTTTATCGTCTTCGACATCGAAATCGTGTTCCTGTATCCCTGGGCGGTCAGCTACGACGCACTGGGTACGTTCGCGCTGGCCGAGATGGCGGTGTTCATGCTCACGGTGTTCGTGGCCTACGCGTATGTGTGGCGCCGCGGCGGCCTGACGTGGGATTGAGAGCCGAAATGGGATTGAGGTAGGGCACGTGGGCCTGGAAGAACAACTGCCCGGTGGCATCCTGTTGTCAACGGTCGAGAAGGTGGCCGGCTACGTGCGCAAGGGTTCGCTGTGGCCGGCGACGTTCGGGTTGGCCTGCTGCGCGATCGAGATGATGGCGACCGCCGGTCCGAGGTTCGACATCGCACGGTTCGGGATGGAGCGTTCTCGGCGACTCCGCGGCAGGCCGACCTGATGATCGTGGCGGGGCGGGTCAGCCAGAAGATGGCGCCGGTGCTGCGCCAGATCTACGACCAGATGGCCGAACCGAAATGGGTTCTGGCCATGGGCGTGTGCGCCTCGTCGGGCGGGATGTTCAACAACTACGCGATCGTGCAGGGCGTCGACCACGTCGTCCCGGTCGACATCTACCTGCCCGGCTGCCCGCCGCGCCCGGAGATGCTGCTGCACGCAATCCTCAAGCTGCACGAGAAGATTCAGGAGATGCCGCTGGGCGTCAACCGGGAACGCGCCATCGCCGAGGCCGAGGAGGCGGCACTGTCGGCCAGGCCCACCATCGAAATGCACGGGCTGCTGCGATGAGCTCGCCGGAGCACGACCCGAAGGTAGCCGCCGGCGAGGTGGGAGGATCCGTCCCATCGTCCGATGAGGAAGTCATGAACATCCGCCACGGCATGTTCGGTGTCGCCGGCAGCGGCGACACCTCCGGATACGGACGGCTGGTCCGCGCAGTCGCGCTCCCGGGCAGCAGCCCGCGCCCTACGGCGGCTATTTCGACGACGTGGCCGACCAGCTTGCCGAGGCACTGAAGCGCGACGGTGTCGAATTCGACGACGCCATCGAGCAAAGTCGTGGTCTACCGCGACGAGCTGACCCTGCACGTCCGCCGGGAGCGCTGCCGCAGGTCGCCCAGCGTCTGCGCGACGAACCGAGTTGCGCTTCGAGCTGTGCCTGGGCGTCAGCGGGGTGCACTACCCGCACGAGACCGGCCGCGAACTGCACGCCGTCTACCCGCTGAAGTCGATCACCCACAACCGCCGGGTCCGGCTGGAAGTGTCTGCGCCGGACAGCGATCCGCATATCCCGTCGCTGTACGGCGATCTACCCGACCAACGACTGGCACGAGCGCGAGACCTACGACTTCTTCGGCATCATCTTCGACGGCCATCCGTCGCTGACCCGGATCGAGATGCCCGACGACTGGCGCGGGCATCCGCAGCGCAAGGACTACCCACTCGGCGGCATCCCGGTCGAATACAAGGGCGCGCAGATACCTCCGCCCGACGAGCGCAGGGGCTACAACTGATGACGGAAAACAGAGTAAAGATGAGCGAAACCGAAACCGTCCTGGTCGCCGGCGGCCAGGACTGGGACGAGATCGTCGAGGCCGCCCGCGACGCGGATCCCGGGGAACGCATCGTCGTCAACATGGGTCCGCAGCACCCGTCCACCCACGGGGTGCTGCGGCTGATCCTCGAGATCGAGGGCGAGACCGTCACCGAGGCCCGCTGCGGAATCGGCTACCTGCACACCGGGATCGAGAAGAACCTCGAATTCCGCAACTGGACCCAGGGCGTCACCTTCGTGACCCGGATGGACTACCTGTCACCGTTTTTCAACGAGACCGCCTACTGCCTGGGCGTGGAGAAGCTGCTCGGCATCACCGACGAGATCCCGGAGCGGGCCAACGTCATCCGGGTGATGCTGATGGAGCTCAACCGGATCTCCTCGCACCTGGTCGCGCTGGCCACCGGCGGCATGGAACTGGGCGCGATGACGCCGATGTTCTTCGGCTTCCGCGAGCGCGAGATGATCCTCAGTCTGTTCGAGATCGATCACCGGCCTGCGGATGAACAACGCCTACATCCGGCCCGGCGGCGTCGCCCAGGACCTGCCGCCCGACGCGGCCAGCGAGATCGCGGACACCGTCAAGCAGTTGCGCGAACCGCTGCGCGACATGGAGCAACTGCTCAACGAGAACCCCATCTGGAAGGCCCGCACCGAGGGCGTCGGCTACCTGGACCTGACCGGCTGCATGGCGCTGGGCATCACCGGCCCGATCCTGCGTTCCACCGGGCTGCCGCACGACCTGCGCAAGAGCGAACCCTACTGCGGCTACGAGAACTACGAGTTCGACGTCATCACCGACGACGGCTGCGATTCCTACGGCCGCTACATGATTCGCGTCAACGAGATGTAGGAGTCGCTCAAGATCGTCGAGCAGTGCCTGGACAAGTTGCGGCCCGGCCCGATCATGGTCGAGGACAAGAAGATCGCCTGGCCCGCCGACCTGCAGGTCGGCCCCGACGGGATGGGCAACTCGCCCGAGCACATCGCCAAGATCATGGGCGGCTCGATGGAGGCGCTGATCCACCACTTCAAGCTGGTCACCGAGGGCATCCGGGTGCCGGCCGGCCAGGTCTACGTCGGCGGTCGAGTCGCCACGCGGCGAGCTCGGCGTGCACATGGTCAGCGACGGCGGCACCCGCCCCTACCGGGTGCACTACCGCGATCCGTCGTTCACCAACCTGCAGGCGGTGGCCGCGATGTGCGAGGGCGGCATGGTCGCCGACGTGATCGCCGCGGTGGCCAGCATCGACCCGGTGATGGGTGGGGTGGACCGATGACGGTACCCAGCGTTGGCGAAAGCGGCGGCGAGCGCGTCTTCATCCGGCTCGGTCCGCCACCCGAAGAGCCCGAACCAGTTCGTCGTCGAGGGCGCCCCGCAGGCCTATCCGCCGGAGGTGCGAGCGCGGCTGGAGGTCGACGCCAAGGAGATCATCGGCCGCTACCCCAACAAGCGCTCGGCGCTGTTGCCGCTGCTGCACCTGGTGCAGGCCGAGGACGGCTACCTGACCCCGGCCGGTCTGGAGTTCTGCGCCGAGCAACTGGACCTGACCGGCGCCGAGGTGTCCGCGGTCGCGACCTTCTACTCGATGTACCGCCGCGGCCCCACCGGCGAGTACCTGGTCGGCGTCTGCACCAACACGCTGTGCGCGGTGATGGGCGGCGACGCGATCTTCGACGACCTCAAGGAGCACCTCGGCATCGGCAACGGCGAGACCACCCGCGACGGCGCCGTCACCCTGGAGCACATCGAGTGCAACGCCGCCTGCGATTACGCGCCCGGTGATGATGGTCAACTGGGAGTTCTTCGACAACCAGACATCGGACTCGGCGCGCGAACTCGTCGACTCGCTGCGGGCCGGTGAGCCCAAGGCACCCACCCGCGGCGCTCCGCTGTGCACGCTTCCGCGAGACGTCGCGCATCCTGGCCGGCCTCCCCGACCAGCGGCCGGACGAAGGCCAGGGCGGCGCGGGTCGGCCACGCTGGCGGGCCTGCGGGTGGCGCAGGAGCACGGCATGCAGGCGCGACCTCAGCACCGGCCCGACGACTCCAGAACTCGCCGAGGACACTGATGGCCGCGCCACCGAGCAACGCCGCTGACCCCGGTGCTCAGCCGCTACTGGGACGACCCCGAATCCTGGACCCTGGCGACCTACCAGCGCCACGACGGCTACCAGGCGCTGCGCAAGGCGCTGGCGATGGCGCCCGACGACGGTGATCGCGACCGTCAAGGACTCCGGGCTGCGCGGCCGCGGCGGCGCGGGCTTCCCCACCGGGACGAAGTGGTCGTTCATCCCGCAGGGCGACGGCCGCCGCCAAGCCGCACTACCTGGTGGTCAACGCCGACGAGTCGGAGCCCGGCACGTGCAAGGACATCCCGCTGATGCTGGCCGACCCGCACGTGCTGGTCGAGGGCGTCGATCATCGCGTCCTACGCGATCCGGGCCAGCCACGCGTTCATCTACGTGCGCGGCGAGGTGCTGCCGGTGCTGCGCCGGCTGCAGAACGCGGTGGCCGAGGCCTACGCCGCCGGCTACCTGGGCCGCGACATCCTCGGCTCCGGCTTCGACCTCGAGCTGGTGGTGCACGCCGGCGCGGGCGCCTACATCTGCGGCGAGGAGACCGCGCTGCTCGACTCGCTGGAGGGCCGCCGCGGCCAGCCGCGGCTGCGCCCGCCGTTCCCCGCGGTCGCCGGGCTCTACGCCTGCCCGACGGTGGTCAACAACGTCGAGTCGATCGCCAGCGTGCCCGTCGATCATCGCTCAACGGCGTCGACTGGTTCCGGTCGATGGGCACGCGAGAAGTCGCCCGGCTTCACGCTGTACTCGCTGTCCGGCCACGTCACCCGCCCCGGCCAGTACGAGGCGCCGCTGGGCATCACCCTGCGTGAGCTGCTCGACTACGCCGGCGGGGTGCGCGCCGGGCACCAGCTGAAGTTCTGGACGCCGGGCGGGTCGTCCACCCCGCTGCTCACCGACGAGCACCTGGACGTCCCGCTGGATTACGAGGGCGTGGGCGCGGTCGGGCTCGATGCTGGGCACCAAGGCGCTGCAGATCTTCGACGAGACCACCTGCGTGGTGCGCGCGGTGCGGCGGTGGACGGAGTTCTACGCGCACGAGTCCTGCGGCAAGTGCACGCCCTGCCGGGAGGGCACCTACTGGCTGGCCCAGATCTACGAGCGGCTGGAAACCGGCAAGGCCACAGCACAGAGGATCTCGACAAGCTGCTCGACATCTCCGACGCCATCCTGGGCAAGTCGTTCTGCGCGCTTGGGCGACGGCGCGGCCAGCCCGATCATGTCGTCGATCCAGTACTTCCGCGACGAGTACGTCGCCCACCTCGAGGGCGGCGGCTGCCCGTTCGATCCCGCGACGCCTCCATGCTGACCGCGAACGGAAAGGCGTGACGGCGCGATGACTAGTGCGGCCAAGACCGAGACCGGCGACGAGGTGCGTCCGCCGGAGATGGTGACGCTGACCATCGACGGCATCGAGATCAGCGTGCCCAAGGGCACCCTGGTCATCCGCGCCGCCGAGTTGATGGGCATCCAGATCCCGCGGTTCTGCGACCACCCGCTGCTCGACCCGGTCGGCGCCTGCCGGCAGTGCATGGTCGAGGTCGAGGGCCAGCGCAAGCCGTTGGCGTCGTGCACCATCACGGTCACCGACGGCATGGTGGTGCGCACCCAGCTCACCTCGCCGGCCGCCGACAAGGCCCAGCACGGCGTGATGGAGCTGCTGCTGATCAACCATCCGCTGGACTGCCCGGTCTGCGACAAGGGCGGCGAATGCCCGCTGCAGAACCAGGCGATGTCCAACGGCCGCGCCGACTCCCGGTTCACCGACGTCAAGCGCACGTTCGCCAAACCGATCAACATCTCGGCGCAGGTGCTGCTGGACCGGGAGCGCTGCGTGCTGTGCGCCCGCTGCACCCGGTTCTCCGAGCAGATCGCCGGCGACCCGTTCATCGACATGCTCGAGCGCGGTGCGCTGCAGCAGGTCGGCATCTACGCCGAACGAGCCGTTCGAGTCCTACTTCTCCGGCAACACCGTGCAGATCTGCCCGGTCGGCGCGCTGACCGGCACCGCCTACCGGTTCCGGGCCCGCCCGTTCGACCTGGTCTCCAGCCCCGAGCGTGTGCGAGCACTGCGCCTCCGGCTGCGCCGCAGCGCACCGACCACCGCCGCGGCAAGGTGCTGCGCCGCCTCGCCGGCGACGACCCGGAAGTCAACGAGGAATGGAACTGCGACAAGGGCCGCTGGGCGTTCACCTACGCCACCCGCCCGGACCGCATCACCACGCCCGCTGATCCGGGACGCCGACGGCACGCTGCGTACCGGCGTCGTGGTCGCGAGGCGCTCGCGGTGGCGGCCGCGCGGGCCTCGAGGCCGCCGCGCGGCCGCACCGGCGTGCTGGTCGGCGGCCGGGCTGACCTCGAGGACGCCTACGCCTACGCCAAGTTCGCCCGAATCGCGTTGGACACCAACGACATCGACTTCCGGGCCCGCCCGCACTCAGCCGAAGAGGCCGACTTCCTGGCAGCCCGCGTCGCCGGCCGGCCGATCACGGTCAGCTACGCCGATCTGGAGTCGGCGCCGGTCGTGCTGCTGGTCGGATTCGAACCCGAGGACGAGTCGCCGATCGTGTTCCTGCGGCTGCGCAAGGCGGCCCGCAAACACGGGCTGCCGGTGCTACGCGGTCGCCCCGTTCGCCACCCGCGGCGCTGCGGCAAGATGTCCGGCCGATTGCTCAAAACCGCTCCCGGGCCGAGCCGTCGACGCTGGACGGGCTGGCCACCGGCGAAGTCGGTGACCTGCTGTCCACCCCGGGCGCGGTCATCCTGGTCGGCGAACGCCTGGCCACGGTGCCCGGCGGGTTGTCCGCGGCCGCGCGCCTGGCCGACTGCCACCGGGGCGCGGCTGGCCTGGGTGCCGCGCCGCGCCGGCGAGCGCGGCGCGCTGGAGGCCGGCGCGCTGCCCGACGCTGCTGCCCGGTGGCCGTCCGGTGGCCGACGCCGCGGCCCGCGCAGAGGTCGCTGCCGCCTGGCACGTCGACGAACTGCCCACCGCGGCCGGACGCGACGCCGACGGCATCCTGGCCGCCGCCGCCGACGGCACGCTGGGCGCACTGCTGGTCGGGGGCGTGGAGCCCGGCGACTTCGCCGATCCGGACGCGGCGCTGGCCGCGCTCGATGCGGCCGGGTTCGTGGTCAGCCTGGAGCTGCGGCACAGCGCCGTCACCGAACGCGCCGATGTGGTGTTCCCCGTCGCGCCGACGGCGCGAGAAGGCCGGCGCCTTCGTCAACTGGGAGGGCCGCTATCGGCGGGTTCGACGCCCGCGCTGCACGGCAGCGCCCTGCAAGCCGGCCAGTCGGATCACCGGGTGCTGCGACGCGCTGGCCGACGAAATGGGCGTCGATCTGGGCGCGTCCACCGTCGAGGCCGCCCGCGCCGAGCCGTCCGGGCTGGGGGCGTGGAACGGCAAACACGCCGCCGGCCCGCATATCGCGGCTCCGAGCGCGGCCGTCGAAGCAAGCCCAGCCGGGCCGGGCGAGGCCGTGTTGGCCGGCTGGCGGATGCTGCTCGACGACGGCCGCCTGCAGGACGGCGAACCGCATCTGGCCGGCACCGCCCGCAAGCCGGTGGTGCGGCTGTCGGCCGGTACCGCGGCCGAGATCGGCGCCGCCGACGGCGACGCGGTCACGGTCAGCACGTCGCGCGGCTCGATCACCTTGCCGCTGGACATCACCGACATGCCCGACCGGGTGGTGTGGCTGCCGCTGAACTCGCCCGGTTCGGCGGTGCACCGGCAGCTGGGCGTGACGACAGGCGATCGTGGTCAAAATCGGGGTCAAAATCGGGCTGAAGATCGAGGTCGAGCACATGACCGCGCTTCGGCCACGACCCGTGGTGGCTGGTGCTGGTCAAGGCGCTGGCCATCTTCGTGTTCCTGCTGCTGACCGTGCTGGTCGCGATCCTGGTCGAGCGCAAGATCCTGGGCTGGATGCAGATGCGGCCCGGCCCCAACCGGGTCGGGCCGTGGGGCGCCCTGCAGAGCCTGGCCGACGGCATCAAGCTGGCGCTCAAGGAAAGCATCACCCCAGAGGGCGTCGACAAGCTCGTCTACTTCGCGGCGCCGGTCATCTCGGTCGATCCCCGCGTTCATCGCGTTCGCGGTCATCCCGTTCGGCCCGGAGGTGTCGGTGTTCGGGCACCGCACGCCGCTGCAGCTGACCGACCTGCCGGTCGCGGTGCTGTACATCCTGGGGCTGTCGGCTATCGGCGTGTACGGGATCGTGCTGGCCGGCTGGGCCTCGGGGTCGACCTACCCGCTGCTGGGCGGGCTGCGCTCCACCGCCCAGGTCATCTCCTACGAGATCGCGATGGGGCTGTCGTTCGCCGCGGTGTTCCTGTTCGCCGGCACCATGTCGACGTCGGAGATCGTTGCCGCCCAAGACCGGCGTCTGGTACGTGTTCCTGCTGCTGCCGTCGTTCCTGATCTACGTCATCTCGATGGTCGGCGAAACCAACCGGGCGCCGTTCGACCTGCCCGAGGCCGAGGGTGAGCTGGTCGGCGGCTTCCACACCGAGTACTCGTCGCTGAAGTTCGCGATGTTCATGCTCGCCGAGTACGTCAACATGACCACGGTTTCGGCGCTGGCCACGGCATGTTCTTCGGCGGCTGGCATGCGCCCTTGGCCGCTGAACATGTGGCCCGGCGCCAACACCGGCTGGTGGCCGGTGCTCTGGTTCGCCGCCAAGGTGTGGACCTTCCTGTTCGTCTACATGTGGCTGCGCGCCACCCTGCCCCGGCTGCGCTACGACCAGTTCATGGCGCTGGGCTGGAAGCTGCTGATCCCCGCGTCGCTGGTGTGGGTGATGATCGCCGCGGTCATCCGCTCGGCTGCGCAACGCACGGCTACGCACATTGGACCCCGCTGCTGGTGGCCTGCAGCGCGGTCTTCGCCGTCGTGCTGGTGCTGACCTGCGAAAACCGTTCGGCGCGCCCAGTGCTCGCGCGCTGGCCCGCCAGCTTCGCAAGGAACGCGCGAAGAGCCCGGAAAGTGTCAGCACCGCACCGGTATTCCCGACACCGCCGCTGCCGGCGCAGCAGGCCGGTGCCAGCAAGGAGAGCGCACGTGCCTAAGTTCCTCGACGCCGTAGCAGGATTCGGCGTGACGTTCGGTGCGATGTTCAAAAAGCGGGTCACCGAGGAGTATCCGGAGAAGCCGGGTCCGGTGGCGCCGCGCTATCACGGCCGCCACCAACTCAACCGGTACCCCGACGGCCTGGAGAAGTGCATCGGCTGCGAGCTGTGCGCCTGGGCCTGCCCGGCCGACGCGATCTACGTCGAAGGCGCGGACAACACCGACGAGCAGCGGTTCTCGCCCGGCGAACGCTATGGCCGGGTCTACCAGATCAACTACCTGCGCTGCATCGGCTGCGGCCTGTGCATCGAGGCCTGCCCGACCCGGGCGCTGACCATGACCAACGACTACGAGATGGCCGACGACAACCGCGCCGACCTGATCTACGAGAAGGACCGCCTGCTGGCGCCGCTGCTGCCCGAGATGTCGGCGCCGCCGCACCCGAGGGCCGCGGGCGCCACCGACAAGGACTACTACCTGGGCAACATCACCGCGAAGGGCCTGCGCGAAGAGCGACAAAGCGGGACCCAAAACCGGAGAAGCGCGGTGACGGCGGTCAATCTGGCCACCATCTGGCCACGGATCTAGCGTCCGAGGCCATCGTCCGCACCTCCACCGGCGAAGCGGTGACGTTCTGGGTGCTGGGCGCGGTGGCGCTGATCGGCGCGCTCGGCGTGGTGCTGGCCGTCAACGCCGTGTACTCGGCGATGTTCCTGGCGATGACGATGATCATCCTGGCCGTGTTCTACATGGCCCAGGACGCGCTGTTCCTGGGCGTCGTTCAGGTCGTGGTCTACACCGGCGCGGTGATGATGCTGTTCCTGTTCGTGCTGATGCTGATCGGCGTCGACTCCGCGGAATCGCTGAAGGAGACGCTGCGCGGCCAGCGGGTCGCGGCGGTGGTGGCCGGCGTCGGGTTCGGCATCGCTGCTGCATCGCCGGCATCGGCAACGTGAGCACCGGCGGTTTCGTCGGACTCGACCGCCGCGAACGCCAACGGCAACGTCGAGGGCCTGGCCGCGCTGATCTTCTCCCGCTACCTGTGGGCCTTCGAGCTGACCAGCGCGCTGCTGATCACCGCCGCGCGTCGGCGCGATGGTGCTGGCCCACCGGGAGCGGTTCGAGCGCCGCAAGACCCAGCGGGAGCTGTCCGCAGGAACGCTTCCTGCCCGGCGGGCACCCCACCCCGATGCCCAACCCCGGCGTCTACGCCCGGCACAACGCGGTCGACGTGGCGGCGCTGCTGCCCGACGGCTCCTACGCGGAGCTGTCGGTCTCGCGAATGCTGCGGACGCCGCGGCGCCGACGGCCACGAGACCCCCTCCCAGCAGAGGCGATCAAGGGATGGCACAGTCATGAACCCGGCCAACTACCTGTACCTTTCGGCGCTGCTGTTCACCATCGGCGCGGCCGGCGTGCTGTTGCGGCGCAACGCGATCGTCATGTTCATGTGCGTCGAGCTGATGCTCAACGCCGTCAACCTGGCGTTCGTCACCTTCGCGCGGCTGCACGGCCACCTCGACGGGCAGATGATCGCGTTCTTCACGATGGTGGTGGCCGCCTGCGAAGTCGTCGTCGGGCTGGCCATCATCATGACGATTTTCCGTGCCCGCAGATCGGCGTCGGTCGACGACGCGAACCTACTCAAAGACTGAGAACGCCAAGATGACTCACTTCACCTGGCTGCTCGTCGCCCTGCCGCTGGCGGGCGCCGCGATCCTGCTGTTCGGCGGCCGACGCACCGACGCGTGGGGGCATTGGCTGGGCTGCGGCACCGCGCTGGCGGCGTTCGCGGTCGGCGTGACGCTGCTCGCCGAGCTGCTCGGCCGCGACGGCGCCGGACCGCGTCATCCACCAGCAGCTGTTCACCTGGATCCCGGTCGGCCGGCTCCAGGTCGACTTCGGCCTGCAGCTCGACCAGCTGTCGATGTGCTTCGTGCTGCTGATCACCGGCGTCGGCTCGCTGATCCACATCTACTCGGTCGGCTACATGGCCGACGACCCGGACCGGCGCCGGTTTTTCGGCTACCTCAACCTGTTCCTGGCCGCGATGCTGCTGCTGGTGCTCGCCGACAACTACCTGGTGCTGTACGTCGGCTGGGAAGGCGTGGGCCTGGCGTCCTACCTGCTGATCGGTTTCTGGTACCACAAGCCGTCGGCGGCCACGGCGGCCAAGAAGGCGTTCGTGGTCAACCGGGTCGGCGACGTCGGCCTGGCCCTGGGCATGTTCCTGATGTTCAGCACCTTCGGCACGCTGTCGTATGCCGGAGTGTTCGCCGCCGCGCCCGGCCGCCAGCCAGGGCGCGCTGACCGCGATCGGCCTGCTGCTGCTGCTGGGCGCCTGCGGCAAGTCCGCGCAGGTGCCGCTGCAGGCCTGGCTGGGCGACGCGATGGAGGGCCCCACCCCGGTGTCGGCGCTGATCCACGCCGCCACCATGGTCACCGCCGGCGTGTACCTGATCGTGCGGTCCAACCCGATCTTCAACCTGGCGCCCGACGCGCAGTTGGCCGTGGTCATCGTCGGCGCCGTCACGCTGCTGTTCGGGGCGATCATCGGCTGCGCCAAGGACGACATCAAGAAGGCGCTGGCCGCCTCGACGATGAGCCAGATCGGCTACATGGTGCTGGCCGCCGGCCTCGGCCCGGCCGGCTACGCGTTCGCGATCATGCACCTGCTCACCCACGGCTTCTTCAAGGCCGGCCTGTTCCTCGGCGCCGGCTCGGTGATGCACGCGATGGACGACGAGCAGGACATGCGCCGCTACGGCGGCCTGCGCAAGGCGCTGCCGGTCACGTTCGTCACGTTCGGGCTCGGATACCTGGCGATCATCGGCGTGCCGCCGTTCGCCGGGTTCTTCTCCAAGGACAAGATCATCGAGGCGGCGCTGAGCGCCGGCGGCACTCGGGGGCTACCTGCTGGGCGGTGCCGCGCTGCTGGGCGCGGGCATCACCGCGTTCTACATGACCCGGGTGATGCTGATGACCTTCTTCGGCGAAAAGCGCTGGGCCCCAAGCAGCCATCCGCACGAAGCGCCGGCCCTGATGGCCTGGCCGATGATCCTGCTCGCGATCGGCTCGGTCGTTCTCCGGCGGCCTGTTCGCCGTCGGCGGCACGCTGCAGCACTGGCTCGAGCCGGTCGTCGGAGTCCACGAAGAAGCGGCCGACACCCTGCCCGCCTGGGCTGATCACCGCGGCCTGGCGCTGGCCGTCGTCGCGGTCGGCATCGGGGTGGCCTACCGGATGTACGGCGGCAAGGCGGAGATCCCGCGGGTGGCCCCGGCCCGGGTCTCGGTGCTGACGACGGCCGCACGCACCGACCTCTACGGCGATGCCTTCAACGAGGAGGTGTTCATGCGCCCTGGCGCGGAACTGACCCACGCGCTGGTCGCGAGTCGACAACGCGGGTATGGACGGCTCGGTCAACGCGCTGGGCGCACTGGTGAGCCGGGCCTCAAATCGCCTGCGGGGGCTGCAGACCGGCTTCGCCCGCACCTACGCGCTGTCCATGCTGGCGGGCGCGGCCCTGCTGGTCGCCGCCATCCTGGCGGTGCAGCTGTGGTGAGCGCAACTTGCCCTGGCTGACGGTGCTGTGGCTGGTGCCGCTGGCCGGGTCCGTGCTGATCATCCTGCTGCCCCCGGGGCTGCGGCAGCTCGCCAAGTGGACCGGCCTGGTGGTCAGCCTGCTGACCCTGGCGGTCGCGATCGTCATCACCGCCGGCTTCAACACCGCGCGGCGGCCACTTACCAATTCGTCGAAGTCCCATCGATGGATACCGGCCTTCGGCGCCGGCTACACCCTCGGCGTGGACGGCATCGCCCTGGTGCTGGTGCTGCTGACCGCGGTGCTGGTTCCGCTGCTGCTGGTGGCCGGCTGGAACGACGGCGGCGAGACGCAACCCGCGAGGCGTGCACGCCTACGTCGCCCTGACCCTGGCCATCGAGTCGATGGTGCTGATCTCGCTGGTCGCGCTCGACGTGCTGCTGTTCTACGTGTTCTTCGAGGCCATGCTCATCCCGATGTACTTCCTCATCGGCGGCTTCGGTCAAGGCGCCGGGCCGGTCGCGGGCCGCGGTGAAGTTCCTGCTGTACAACCTGTTCGGCGGCCTGATCATGCTGGCCGCGGTGATCGGGCTGTATGTGGTGACCGCCGCAGCACGGCACCCGGCACCTTCGACTTCCGGCAGATCGTGACCGGCTTCGCAGTCGGGCTACTACACGGCGGACCCCGGCGTGATCAAGGCGCTGTTCCTGGGATTCATGTTCGCCTTCGCGGTCAAGGCCCCGCTGTGGCCGTTCCACCGCTGGCTGCCCGACGCCGCGGTCGAGGCCACGCCGGCGACCGCGGTGCTGATGATGGCGGTGATGGACAAGGTCGGCACCTTCGGCATGCTGCGCTACTGCCTGCAGCTGTTCCCCAGCGCCTCAACGTATTTCCGTCCGCTGATCATGGTGCTGGCGGTGATCGGGGTGATCTACGGCGCGGTCGTGGCGATCGGCCAGACCGACATGATGCGGCTGATCGCCTACACCTCGATCTCCCACTTCGGATTCATCATCCTGGGCATCTTCGTGATGACCACCCAGGGCCAGAGCGGGTCGACGCTGTACATGGTCAACCATGGCCTGTCCACGGCGGCGGTGTTCCTGATCGCCGGCTTCCTGATATCGCGGCGCGGCAGCCGGGCCATCGCCGACTACGGCGGAGTGCAGAAGGTGGCGCCGATCCTGGCCGGAACCTTCATGGTTTCGGCCATGGCCACCCTGTCGCTGCCCGGCCTTGCCCCGTTCATCAGCGAATTCCTGGTCCTGTTCGGCACGTTCAACCGGTACTGGCTGGCCGCGGCATTCGGCGTTACCGCACTGGTGCTCGCGGCGATCTACATGCTGTGGCTCTACCAGCGCGTGATGACGGGACCGGTGGCCAAGGGCAACGAGCGAATCACCGATCTGGTGCCACGCGAAATGGTCGTGGTGGCGCCGCTGATCGCGCTGCTGCTGGTTCTCGGGGTGTACCCGAAGCCGGTGCTGGACCTGATCAACCCCGCGGTCGAGCACACCATGACCACCATCGGCCAGCATGATCCCGCTCCGAGCGTGCCGGCGGGTACCGCCAAACCGGCCGAAGCACCCGGACGCCGAAGGACCGCATCGATGACCCTCCCCACCCCCAGCATCGAGTACTTCCTGCTGTGTCCGATGCTCATCGTCTTCGGGGCGGCGGTCGCCGGCGTGCTGGTGGAGGCGTTCCTGCCCAGGCAACTTCGCTACAGCGCGCAGGTCACGGTCGCGCTCGGCGGATCTGATCGCCGCGTTCGTCGGCGGTCATCGTGCTGGGCCGCTCGGTTCCGGCGGCCGGCCGCCCCGCGGTGCTGGGCGCGATCGCCATTGACCGGCCGACCCTGTTCCTGGAAGGCACCGTGCTGCTGGTCGCCGTGCTGGCCGTCATCTTCATCGCCGAACGCAGCCCCGTCGGGCGAGGCCGCCAAAATCGGGGTGGCCGTGGGGGCCGGCAGACCCGCCGGATTGGACTCCTTCACCCCGCAGGCGTCCGCCGTGCCGGGCAGCGACGCCGAGCGCGAGGCGGAGCGGGCGGGCGCCACCCAGACCGAGCTCTTCCCGCTGGCAATGCTTTCGGTCGGCGGCATGATGGTGTTCCCCGCGTCCAACGACCTGTTGACGATGTTCGTTGCACTGGAAGTTCTGTCGCTGCCGCTGTACCTGATGTGCGGGCTGGCGCGTCATCGCCGCCTGCTGTCACAGGAAGCGGCGATGAAGTACTTCCTGCTGGGCGCGTTCTCGTCGGCCTTCTTCCTCTACGGCGTGGCGTTGCTCTACGGCGCCACCGGCACCCTGGTCCTGTCCGGCATCCGCGACGAGTTGGCCGTGCGCAGCGACAACTCGATGGCATTGGTCGGTGTCGCGCTGCTTTCGGTGGGCCTGCTGTTCAAGGTCGGCGCGGTGCCGTTCCACTCCTGGATTCCCGACGTCTACCAGGGCGCGCCCACCCCGATCACCGGTTTCATGGCGGCGGCCACCAAGGTCGCGGCGTTCGGCGCGCTGCTCCGGGTTGTTTATGTCGCGCTGCCCCCGCTGCACGATCAATGGCGTCCCGTGCTGTGGGCGATTGCCATCCTGACCATGGCGGTCGGCACGCTCACCGCGGTGAACCAAACCGATGTCAAGCGGATGCTGGCGTATTCGTCGGTCGCGCACGTGGGCTTCATCCTCACCGGTGTGATCGCCGACAACCCAGCGGGTCTTTCGGCGACGATGTTCTACCTGGTCGCCTACAGTTTCAGCACCCTCGGCGCGTTCGCCATCGTCGGCCTGATCCGCAACGCCGACGGCGTCGAAGACGCCAATATGTCCCACTGGGCCGGGCTGGGGCAGCGCTCACCCATTGTGGGCGTGATGCTTTCGATGTTTTTGTTGGCCTTCGCCGGTATTCCGCTGACCAGTGGATTCGTCAGCAAGTTCGCGGTGTTCAAGGCCGCCGCACAGGGCGGCGCGGTGCCGCTGGTGATCATCGGTGTGATCTCCAGCGGGGTCGCCGCGTACTTCTACGTGCGGGTGATCGTGGCGATGTTCTTCACCGAACCGACCGACGAGACACCTCAGGTGGTGGCGCCCGGAATCTTGAGCAAGGCCGCGATCGCCGTCTGCGCCGCGATCACCGTGGTGCTGGGCATCCTGCCGCAACCACTGCTCGACCTGGCCGATCACGCCGCGCATCTGCTGCACTAAGTCATCGGGGCCTGCCCGGAGCCCGTGTTCGGATCGCACCGGCCATCTGGTGCATTGACTCGGCCGCGTTGCTGACCGGCGGGTGCTGCTTTATGCCGGGCCGAAGATGCCCGCCTGGTGGTCACCGCGGTTGAAGGCGCCGGCGTCGAAGCCACCCGAATTCCCGATGCCGCTGTCCTCGCCACCCGAGTTGGCGATGCCGATGTTGTCTGCGCCCGAGTTCAGCAAGCCCGTGGCGTCCGTGCCGGTGTTGAAAAGGCCCACGTTCGAGCTCCCCGAGTTGCCGATGCCTGTTTGCTGGCCTCCAGTGTTGAAAGACCCCGAGCTAAGTACGCCAGCGTTCTGGAATCCAGAAGTATCCGTGGCCGAGTTGAAGAAACCCGAATCACCGCTCGCCGTGTTGCCGAAGCCTGAACTCGTCACACCGGCTGGGGTGCCCGAGCTGCCGAAGAGGGTCGTGTTCAGGTTGCCCGAGCTGAACAGGCCGGTATTGGTGTTACCCGAGTTCCCGTAGCCCGTGTTCAGGTCGCCCGAGTTGAAGCTGCCGGTGTTTGTGCCGAGACCGGTGGACACGCCGCCCGAGTTGAAGTTGCCAGTGTTATCGAGGCCGGCGTTGCCGAGGCCCATGTTGAAACCACCGGAATTCCCGAAACCCGCATTTCCGCCGCCGGCGTTCCCGAAACCCCAATTGCCGAAGCCCCCGTTACCGAATCCGTCGTTTGAGTCGCCTGCGTTCCAGAAACCGGTGTTGAAAGCCCCTGAGTTCGCGGCCCCGAAGTTGTTGGACCCCGAGTTAAAGATGCCGAAATTTCCGTTGCCCGAATTGAAAAAGCCGACGTTGTTGTTCCCCGAGTTGAACAAACCAATGTTCCCGGTACCCGAATTCAACCCGCCGAAGCCCACCTGGTTGTCGCCTTGGAGGTTGAACCCGATGTCATTGCTGCCGTGGTTGCCAAAACCGAAATCGTTATTCCCGATGTTGCCGAACCCGATGTCGGAGTTGCCCTGGTTGCCGCTACCGATGTTGTCGGAGCCCTGGTTCCCACTGCCGAGGTTCGAGCCGCCACCCGTGTTGCCGCTACCGAAGTTGCCGTTTCCGAATAGGTTCCCCAAGCCGATGTTGCCGTTGCCCATCTTGTTTCCGCTGCCCAGGTTGAGATTGCCGATGTTGCCGCTACCCAAGTTGGTGTTGCCTTGGTTTCCGCTGCCCAGATTCGCGAAGCCGAAGTTGCCGCTGCCCAGGTTCAGATTTCCAGTGTTCCCGCCGCCCAGGTTGACGCTGCCAATGTTTCCAATACCCAGGTTGAAGTCACCGGTGTTTCCGCCGCCCAGGTTCCCGTTGCCGGTGTTCCCAAATCCCAGGTTGATGGCGGCAAGCGGGCTCGCCGCAACGGCATTGGCCACCCGACCCGACAGACTCTGCAGCGCACCCTGCCAGGAGGCCAGTTGCGCGGCCGCCGCCGACACGCCGCCGTGATACCCCACCATCGCAGCCACATCGGCAGCCCACATCTGTTCGTACTGGCCTTCGGCGGCCGCAATCGCCGGCGCGTTCTGCCCGAACAAGTTCGACACCACCAGCCGCACCAGCTGGTTTCGGTTGGCAGCCACCAGCAACGGATGGATCATCGCCGCCCGCGCACCCTCGAACGCACTGACCACCGCTTTAGCCTGACCCGCCGCCGCGGTCGCCCGCGACGCCGCCGCGCTCAACCACCCCGCATAGGGGGCCGCGGCCGCGGCCATCGCCTGCGACGCCGGACCGTGCCACGCCTGACTCGCCAACCCAGACGTCACCGACGAAAACGAGTCCGCCGCCGAACCCAATTCAGACGCCAACCCATCCCAGGCCGCCGCGGCGGCCAGCATCGGCTCGGAGCCCGAACCAGAGAAGATCCGCAACGAATTGATCTCCGGCGGCAACACTGAGTAGTTCATCAGCCGGTCCTTTCCTTGAAACGCCACATGACCTTCGGCCCGGGCCGACCCCGCGTCGCACCAAAGGCTCAGGCGACTGGTGGGTCATTCGACCCGCAAATACAAACTCTAGGTATGTCGCTGCGGAATGTCTGCAGTTTCAGCAGGCGATCCGGGCCCACGACTCGGCCCTGGATGTGCGGGTTGGCGCGAGCCCGCCAAAGCCTGCTGTCAAAGGAAGCGGCGATCAAGTACTTCCTTCTGGGTGCGTTCTCGTCGGCCGTCTTGAGGGGGACCCGTTTGGTGGTCCAGTCGCTATGCGGCTTGGGGTTGTTGGGTCGTGGTCCACTGTAGGGCGAACTCGGTTGGGGTGAGTTCGCCGGGGGCGGAGTGGGGCCTGTTGGCGGTGTAGTCGCGCCGGTCAGATCGTCATCAGCGAACCCCCACCACGAGCACGCAGTGCCGCGGGCCTGGACTGGCCGGGCCGCAATGAAGGGCTCAGCGACCGCGAATCAGAAGTCCTGGCCCTGATCGCCCAAGGCAAAAGCAGATCTCCTACGCAATCGCCGCCGCCCGGCTTCGGGCCGCCGACACCAGACGCTACCGAGCGGCAGCGTCCCATCCGGCGTTACCTCAAGTTGGCTGCTGTGGCGATGCCGAAGACCCTGGGCGACTCGCCAGTGCCGATCAGCGTTCGGCAGCCGACACCCAACCGTTTCCGTACGTGGTCCGAGGGATCGCGTGAGCGGGCACCCGCTCCGGGGCGTGCCAGGTAATCCTGCGGCTAGCAGGGATGCCCGGGGCCAGACCCGAGCACCGCCAGGAGAAGGACGGCGCATGCCAGCAGGGCGACTAGACCCAACAGCAAGCCGCCGATCCCGGCCCAGCGGTAGACGCCGCGTGTGCGCCTACGCCCGAAAAGTCCCGCGACGCAGCAGATCACCGCAAAGCCGCTAAAAGGAACCCCTCCAAGGGCCGAGTACAAGGCAGCGGTGACCATGTTCTGATCAACGAGGCATCCGCTGCTGTTGAACCCGCCATGGCTGGCCACCAACAACCCGAAGCAGGATGCCGCTGCCCCCCATGCCAGGATCGCGCAGACGAGCGATAAGACTCCCGTCCAATTGCGCGGAGCGAGCGAGACAGCTGGTTGCATTCCGTAATGGCCGTACGGCGGAGGCTGCGGTGGCGGCAACGGGTAACTCATTGCTCAGACCTTAAGTTAGATGATTCGTTGCGCAAAGAGCCACGCGCACAGGGCATGTGCGGCATCCGCAATCGCTTCCGCGACGGCGGCCTTGTCGCTGCCGTCGAACGACCACGCCTTGCGCCGGCACGATGCACCCGGCAACGACGGCGACGACCGGACGACGACGGCCAGGAGGCGGGCCGAAGACCTCGAGGACCAATTGCGTGGGGGTTGAACGGCGTGATGTCGTTGGCGGCCCCGCTGTCGGTGGAGCTGACGTTCGCCGAGCCGAAGATTCCGCGCAGCCGATACACGGCAAACCCAGCGAGGGAGACCACCACCAGCACGACAAGCAACATGGCCTGACCCCGATCGATTGATCCATGTCGGACCCTTCACCGGGAACACGCCAAAGGGGCTACAGCACTCTGGGAGCCAAGAAAACGCTGCTCAATATTCTGTCTTCCTGTGCGGCGTGGCGTTGCGCTACGGCGCCACCGGCACCCTGGTCCTTAGCGCTTACGGCAAGTCGAATGGTGCTACGGCAAGTCGAAGATGCCCGCGATATCGTTTAGCGTGTTGAAGAATCCCGCGCTTTCGACGCCCGAGTTGCCGATGCCCGAGTTGAATTCGCCGAATTTCCCAGCACCGATGCTATATGCGGTGCTCGAGTTGCCAACGCCGACATTGTTAGACCCCGGGTTGAAAAAGCCCGTGTTCGCATAGCCGGTGTTGGCCACCCCTACCTGATAGTGACCCGAGTTGCCGTAGCCCGCACCGGCATAGCCTTGCGTGTTTCCCCAACCGGAGACGTAGTCACCCGAGTTGAAGAAACCCGAGACGTCGGAGCCGGTGTTGCCGAAGCCGGAGTTGGGGCCGGTCTGGTCGGTGGCGCTACCCACGCCGGTATTCAGATTGCCCGAGTTGAACAGACCGGTGTTGACGTCGCCGTAGTTGAACCAACCGGTGTTGTCACTGCCCGAGTTGAAGCTGCCCGTGTTGGCCCCCTGGCCACCGGCCGCTCCGCCCGAGTTGAAGTTGCCCATGTTGTCGAGGCCGGCGTTGAAGAAGCCCAAGTTGTCTTGACCGGCGTTGCCGACGCCCATGTTGCAGTTGCCCGCATTGCCGGCGCCAAAGGTGTATCCGCCCGCGTTCCCGAAACCGAAGTCGACATTGCCGTAGTTATGGAAACCGGTGTCGAAGCTACCCGAGTTCCCGAAGCCGAAGTTTGTGTTCCCGGAGTTGAAGGAGCCGAGGTTCCCATTTCCGGAGTTGAAGAAGCCTACGTTGTCGTCCCCCGAGTTCCCGATGCCAATGTCTCCGGTGCCCGAGTTCAACCCTCCGATGCCCACCTTGTTGTCGCCGGTCAGGTTGAAGCCCGATGTCGCCGTTGCCGTGGTTACCGAAACCGACGTTGTTGTCGCCCAGGTTGCCGAACCCGGTGTTGGAGTTCCCGTGGTTTCCGCTCCCCACATTGTGGAACCCGATGTTGCCGCTGCCCAGGTTGTAGCTGCCGTAGTTTCCACCGAACAGGTTATTGCTGCCGAAGTTGCCACTGCCGAGGTTGAAGTTGCCTAGGTTGCCCAGGCCGAAGTTGTTGCTGCCCCAGTTGGCACTGCCCAGGTTGTAGTTGCCGATGTTCCCGCTACCCAAGTTCGTGCTGCCGAAGTTGCCACTGCCCAGGTTGTAGTTGCCGATGTTCCCGCTACCCAGGTTGGTGTTGCCCCAGTTGCCACTGCCCAGATTGGTGTCGCCGTCGTTCCCGCCGCCCAGGTTCCAGTAGCCGATGTTTCCGATGCTGGTGTTGATGTTCGGCAGGAACGGGGCCGCGGCGTTGCTGGCAATGGTCGGCAGGCTCGCCAGCGCGGTCTGCCAAGACGGCAACTCGGCGGCCGCCGCCGAGGCACCGCCGTGATACCCGACCATCGCCGCCACGTCCGCGGCCCACATCTGCTCGTACTCACCCTCGGCGGCGGCAATCGCGGGCGCGTTCTGTCCGAACAAGTTCGACACCACCAGCTGCAGAAATTGATTGCGATTGACCGCGACCAGGGCCGGGTGCACCATCGCCGACACCGCGGCCTCGAACACACCGGCCACGGCTTCAGCCTGAGCCGCGGCCGTTGCTGCCTGCGTCGCGGCAGCCCTCAGCCATCCCGAATACGGCGCCGCCGCAGCCATCATCGCGGCCGACGCCACACCCTGCCACGACTGACCCGCTAGTCCCGACGTGACCCGACGCGAAAGACGAAGCCGCCGAACCCATCTCGGAAGCCAACGCGTCCCAGGCCGCGGCGGCCTCCGACATCGGAGCAGAACCCGCACCGGAATACATCAGCAACGAATTGATCTCCGGCGGCAATACCTGGAAGTTCATCACCACGACCCCTCCCGAGATGCTGGTGGTCCCCGCCACCGCGCCCTCAACGATCACCGACCGCACTTGTCCAAAATTGTATTGCCCGGCGGGTGTCTCGCACAGTCGCAACCCAGCAGGACGAAACCGAGGCAACTCCTAGAAAATGTCCTTGAGTTCCTTAAAACTCTAAATGCACGAGCTACCGACGTCATCGACCGGACGGAGAACTTATCGACCCGATTATCTGCAGGCTCGGAAGCGCTTGATCCGCCACGACCCGACGAGTCGTGGCCGGGCGCTTCCGAAGCAGGCATCAACCCGGCCGAACTGACCCGGCAGATCACGCCATCCAGATGAACTGCTCACCTGCAAAACCAAGACCGAAGCCCCGGCGCAACCGGACGTCAACCCAAGAACGGGCGGGTGGCTAACACGTAGATCCCCAACACCGCCAGCGGCGCCGCCAGCGGAAACCACGGCACCTGCAGCGGGAACGAGGTCGCGGCCAACCCGGCGAACGTAAAACTCACGGCCGCAACGATTGTCGGCCAGCTGCCGATGACCACGGCCGGTGTGCCGGTCGCGTGCCGGCAGACCAGGTAGGCAGCGGCGCAGAGTCCTGACCATGCGGCGAACATGACCGACGGATCGGACGCCACGAGCGTGCACACCACCAGCAGCACGGCAACGGTTGCGGCCGGCCGAAACGCAATCCCCGCCACCACCGCGACCACCGCCAGCCCAGCCGCGACAACTGCCAGACCGTGGCACCCGACGGCGGCCGACCCTACCATAAAGAGGCCGAATGATGTTGCAAGAGAACGAGTTCCGGATTGTGTGAGGAACGTCATTGCCGCCGTCCCCGCACCCGACGGCGGCGGTCGGGTAGCACGCCGAGCGACTGGTCCAACGAGCGATCACCGCTCCAGGGCACCACGTCCACGCCGACCGTGGCCATGTCGCGATACATCGCGGAGCGCTGCAGCGCCCACATCCGAACGATCAGCGGGTCCAGCTCACCTTCGAACGGAGAACTGTCGAGAGTGTCGACGGCGACCACGACATGGCCGCGTTGACGGAGGTCGATCAACGCCAGCGCGAATTCGGTATCGAGCAGCGTGGAGAACGCGATGACGATGGCCGCCGCGGGCACGGCGGCACGCGGCGCCAGTGTGCCGGTTGTGCTTTCGAATCGGTCACCGGCACCGAGCACGGTGTCCAGCACCCGGTAGAACTGGCGCTGCCCGATGTCAGCGCCCAGCCACCGCGGTCGATTGCCGCCGAGCGCGACGATCCCCGCACGATCCCCATTGCGCAGGGCGGACTGCACCACTTGGGTCGCACCGCGGACCATGCGTTCGGTGGCCTCCGTTGCGGGGCCCGGGGGCTGTTCGTACGTGTCGATCAGCACCACCACGTCGGCGGCGCGGTCAGTCAGTCGCTGCGTCACGTGCAACCGGCCCCGCCGGGCGCTCACCGGCCAGTTCACCGCCCGCAGCTGGTCGCCGGGCACGTAGGGGCGGATGTCGGCGTACTCGACGCCGGGGCCGATGTGCCGGGTGAGGTGGGCGCCCAGCCGGTCCAGCAACTCGGTTTGCGGAATTGCCGTCGATTGCGGCGGCGTGAGCGGAAACACGATGACGGCGGCCACGTCGACGGTGGCCGTCCCGAGCAGCAACCCGCCGCGCGCGACCACGTCGACCCGAG
>CAVVLC010000023.1:0-93943 GCA_963748885.1 uncultured Actinomycetota bacterium | reverse complement strand
AATGCCAGCATTCCCATGTCGAACCACCAGGCGCCGGGCGTGTGATGCCAATGTGAATCCTTCGGCGTCAGCGGGCCAGGCACCAATTTGATCAGGTCGACCGTGGAAGCTGACGCCGCGAATCCCCACCGTGCCGGTGTGGCCCAAGACATCTGGTCGAGCCCAGCCCGCCCGGTGACGGGAATCATGCCGCCGGAGAACACCAGCTGCGACATGACCGCCACGACGAGCAAGGGCATGATTTGTTCGTTGGACCTCGCTACTGCCGACAACGCCAACCCGAGCATCGCCGACGCGACGCAGGTGGCGGCGACATCGGCGAACAGCTCCAGCGGAGGCTTGCCCAGCGCGACGGCGCCCTGGGTCGGACCGCCCTTGCCGACCACTGCGATGACAGTCACGATGGCCGACTGAACGACCGCGAACACCGTGTAGATGAAGACCTTCGCCAATAGGTAGGCGGTGGTCGATAGGCCGACGGCCTGTTCTCGCCTGAAGATCGCCCGTTCGCCGATGAGGTCGCGAATGGTCAGCGCGGTCCCCATGAAGACCGCACCGACATTGAGCAGCACCAGGATCTGGCCGGGCTCGTTGGGGGCGTTACCCATCGGGTTCGGGATGCCGAAGCCGACGTCGCCGGGCACCGACATCGACAGCGAACCCATGATGAACGGCAACAGCATCAGGAAGATGAAATAGCCGCGGTCGGAGATGATCAGCCGCATCTGTCGCCTGCCGATCGTGGAGAACTGCCGGAACAGGCTGGTGTGCGACGGATCGCCCAGCTCGGCGGGTTCCTCCACCGGCGGCGCCTCCGGCGGCGGCCCGGTGCGCGCCAGGTATCGGGCCTGGGCCGCGTCCGGGTCGCTCGGCGACCGAGCTGAAGATGTCGGCCCAGTTCGTCGTTCCCATGGCCGCGCCCATCTCGTTGGGCGGCCCGCAGAACGCGGTCTTGCCGCCCGGCGCCAGCAGCAGGACCTGGTCGCAGACGTCCAGATAGGTCAGCGAGTGGGTGACCACCAGGACCACGCGACCGGCGTCGGCCAATTGCCGCAGCATCGTCATGACCTGCCGGTCCAGCGCCGGGTCCAGGCCGGAGGTCGGCTCATCGAGGATGAGCAGCGACGGGCCGGTGAGCAGCTCCAGGGCCACCGAGGCACGCTTGCGCTGGCCACCCGACAGCTTGTCCACCCGCGTCTCGAGGTGCTTGGTCATCTCGAGTTCCTCGAGCACCCGGGCGACCACCTGCTCGCGATCGGCCTTGGTGGTGTCCGGCGGCAGCCGCAGTTCGGCGGCATACATCAGCGCCTGTTTCACGGTCAGCTGACCGTGCACCACGTCGTCCTGCGGCACCATGCCGATCCTGCTGCGCAGCGAGGCATATTCGGCGTGAATATTGTGCCCCTCGAACACCACCGTGCCGGTGGTCGGGTGGGTGTACCCGGCCACCAGCCTGGCGAATGTCGACTTGCCGGCACCCGACGGGCCGATGACGGCGGTGAGCATTCCCGGGCGGGCAATCAGCGAGATGTCGTCCAGCAGCGTCTTGTTGTTCTCGATCGTCCACGCCACCGCGCGCACGTCGAGGCCACCGGTGCCCGTCGCCGCCGCGGTCTCCTGGCGGCGGGCCAGCGTGCCGCCGGCGAACACGAGGTCGATGTTGCCGATGGTGACGACATCGCCCTCGTGCAGCAGTGCCATCTCGACCCGGTTGCCGTTGACGAAGGTGCCGTTGATGCTGCGGTTGTCGTGGATCTCGGTGCCCTTGGGCGTCGGAACCAGGGTGGCGTGGTGGCGTGATGCCAGCACTTCGGGAATGACGATGTCGTTGTCGTCGGCCCGGCCGATCTTGACGGCGCCCGGCGCCGCCTCCACTGCCGCCGCCCCTCGGCCCGGCCGCAGGATCTTCATCATCGACGTCGCGATGTTCCCCCCATCGCCGGGAGGGCGGCCGGACCCGGGTGGCGCGGGCGTGGCTGGACGGTAGATCTGCGGAGCAGGCTGCGGCCCGGTGGGCGAGCGCACCGGTTGCGGCCCGGTCTGGTACCGCGGCTGCGACGGCTGACTCGGCTGAGACGGATAGCCCGGCTGCGACGGGTAACTCGGCTGCACCCCGGTGGGCACATGTGACAACGGCAGCCTCGATGTGGGCTCCCCGGGCTGCTGGGGCTGGCCGACCCGGCCCGGGCCGGTCGATGACGTGGCGGTCGGTGACGTGCCCCGGGGGGGTTGTGTCGCTCCGTGGGGCAGGTTGATCAGGGGTATCGATATCGTGGGGGGACGCCCGGCCATACCTTGGTGGCGGCCGACCTCGAAGATCAGCAGCGGGCCGTCCGGGTTGCCGATATTGATCCGCTGGCCGTCCTGGATGTCGATCATCGGCACGCGACGGTTGTTGACGTACATCCCGTTGAGGCTGCCGTTGTCGACGGCGACCCATCGGCCCTGGTCGAATCGCAGCAGCAGATGAGCCCGGGAGATCAGGGGGTGCCCGACGCGGACGTCCGCCCGCAGGTCACGCCCAACAACCACATCGTTGCCCGGTGCGAAGGTACGTTGTGATGCTTCGTAACGCACAGTCAGTGCGGGTGCGGCTGCTCCAGTCATAGGTCCAGTCATTGGCACCAACTGTATCGGCAATGACGCGCACTGCAGAGCAGGGCGGCTATGCCGGTCTACCGGCCTGGGGTCCGCGCGTGCGCCACGGCGGGCCCACGGACCGCTGCCGTTCTCCGATTGGCTCAGTAAGACGCTGCGAGTTTGTTTCGATTTGAGTTCGCGGCAGAGCCTCGAGGAGAGCACTTACGGCGGCGGAATGGACCAGCGCCGTCGGTAGACCGATTTAGTTGCTCTAGGCAATAGTATGTATTGACAATAATATTTGCGGGCTATACCGTGGCGTCTGTTGCAGCGCAAGGGCTGTGGCAGCAAACACCGATCAAAGGAGTGGATCCATGGGGCTTCCCAATCGCCGGCTTATTGTGTTCGTTGCCCAAGCCGGGCAGGTCGATCAGACCGTGGAGCTAAGTCCCGCCGAGTTGACCCTGCTGGAGTCCCTTTCCCGATAGCTATTAAGCGACCTAGGCCAGACCAGACATGAAAAGCGTGCAGCGCGGCGAGCGGGATTTCGCAACTGAGCGGGCCGCTCGCCGCGCTCTCTCAGCATTGGATGAGCTCGGGCTAACCGCGGAGATGAACTGCTACGGCGGCAATCCCACAGTATGGGACTGCCAATTGTTCGAAGACGGCCGCGCACAGCCGTGGGGTAGCGGACACGGAAAAGGCGAGCCGGCCACCGCACGGGTTGGAGCGCTGTATGAGGCGCTGGAACACTATGTGGTTCAGAAACACGTCGCCGACACAGTGGAGCTGCGGTCGTGCGCTCAGATCGCCGATTCTGCGCTTGCCACCGAAGCGTACTGCGGCATTCTGGCCGAACAACCCGACGAGCTCATCGCGTGCCGTCTCTACAAGCGAATCGACGGGCCCGAGACCCTGGCGGTACCGCTGTTTCTGTCCAACGTCTGGTGGGTTGAAAACGAGGCCGCGCCGCTGCGCGCCGCGATTGGCGACACTACGAACTACAGGTCGCTAGCGCGGTATTCATCGAACAATGGCAGTGCGATCGGCGGCAACTTCGCCGAGGCAGCAGTCCACGCGATCAACGAAGCTATCGAACGGGATGCCACGTCGCTGTTCTTGCTGCAAACCTATGTTGCCGCTGTGCCGTCAGCACCGAAGTTTATCGACGACGACACCCTGCCAGACGATTTGCGCCACGTTCTCGAAGACGTGGAATACCAAACAAGGCGCCCAGTCTGGCTAATCGACCTCACTAGCGACCTCGGCGTGCCAACCACAATGGCGTATTCTCCCGGCCTCCGCGGCAATTACGCACGTGGCTACGGGACTTCCCTATCGCGGCACTACAGTGTCTACCGCGCACTCACGGAACTGTTGGAAGTCGCACTCACTGACGACAAGGTGGAGAAGCGCTGCGCCGCTATCGATATCCTCGGTATCTACCCGGCCTTGCAAACCTGCGCCGCATTCCAGCTCGGCTCCCCGAAACCATCCTCGGCACGCACATCCTTCGTTGACACCCATGCCCCATCGTCGCCGCAAGCACACCTGGAAAAGTTGCTGACTGCCTTGAACCAGAATGGATTTCATGCCTACGCGAACACAATGCAGGTGTTCAGCAACGGTATAACTACCGCACACGTCCATATCCCCGGGTTCGAACACTTCCATCTCATCGTGAATGGTCCGTCAGCGGTCGTGCCGGGCTGTCGAGGCGTCGCCGCCCTATCCACTCGCTAGCCGTCAAACGGCTCGGCGACAGATCGGCCCGTAAGCGGCTGCTAGACGTGCGGTATCGCTATTGGAACAGGGACGGCTTATGCGAAGCCAGAACCCCGGCCGTCTCCCGGACAGCTGCTCATACCGACATCGCCCTGGCGGCGGGCGTGACGCGGTTGGTGCGCCGATGCACCACGGCGCGCCCACCGAGGCCGGGCGCGTTTGCCACACCGCGGGAACGGTTTGACTCCCCGGCGGCGTGGGTGGTGGTGAACTCGAAGTGGCGCAACATAGTTCGCAGCGTCACCAGCATCTCCATGTTGGCGAAGGCTGCGCCGACGCATCGGTTGACGCCCCCGCCGTAAGGCACCCAAAGTGAGGCGTCGGGCGGATTGCCGACGAACCTGTCCGGATAGAAGACGTTGGCGTTGGGGAAGTTCCTCTCGGCGGCGTGAGCCAGCACGACGCTGACGGCCACTACGTGGCGTTCGGGAATTACCCACTCCCCCAACCGTATCCGTTCCCGGGTGACCCGGCCGGTAAACTCGATCACCGGATGGGTTCGCTGCACTTCCCACACGGTGGCCTGCAGCAACTGCGATCCCGCACCGTCCACCTCGGCCGTGAGCCGGGTCAGCAGCTCCGGATGACGGCGTAGCCGCTCCACTGCCCAGGCCAGCGTGGTGGCGGTGGTCTCGTGGCCGGCGGCCAGCAGGGTGAGCAGCTCGTCGGCAACGTGGGAGTCGCTGATCGACTGGCCGTCGTCGTAGCGGGCCGCCAGACAGCAGCGACAACACATCGCCGCGTTCAGCGAAGTTCGGGTCGCGGCGCACCCTGGCGATCAACCGCGAAATGACCTCGTCATACCGGCTGCGGTAACGGGCGAAGCGTCCCCCGGGGCTTATCCGCCCGAAATCCCGGCGCGCCGACAGCGGCAGCACCGCCAGTCGTGAGCCCAGGGCCACCAGGGGGGGCACCAGCCGGCGCAGCTCGTCGAATTCGGCGCCCTCGGCGCCGAACACCGCGCGCAGGATCGCATTGAGCGTGATCCGCATCATCGACGGCAGCGCGGCGAACTCCCGTCCCTCGGGCCAACTCGCCGTCTCGCGCAGCACCTCTTCCTCGACGATGGCCTCGTAGCCGCTCATCCGTTTGCCGTGAAATAGCGGCACCAGTAGCTTGCGACGCTGTCGGTGCTCGGCACCGCGCAGGCTGAACGTCGAGCCGGGACCGAGCACCAGGCCCAGGTTGGAATTCCGCGTCACCAGGTCGCTCCTGGTACTGAATAGGTCCTTGATCAACGCCGGGTCGCTGATCACCACGGCCTGCCCGACGATCGGCAAACGCACGGTGAAGGCGTCGCCGTACCGGCGGCCCAGTGACTTGACGGCGGCCCCACGGGAGGCAAAGAACACCGCCGCGGCGATCGGTTTGGGAATCGGCACGGTCGGGGGCAGCCGCACCGGATCGGTCGTTGCTTCGGCCACTACTCGCCGCCTCTCGGGGTGCGGTACATCGACGTACCGGCCACGGTACGCCTTGCGGCGAACCACACGCCGTTAGCGAACGGCAGCATCGGTTGGACCCGGCGACGTCCGACGAACCGTGCCCCAAGATATGACCATGGAGCAGGCAACGCAGGCCGGTTCGCTGCTGGCCGACCGGGTCGCGGTGGTGACGGGCGGCGGTGGCGGGATCGGCGCGGCAACCGCGCGGCTGTTCGCGCAGCACGGCGCCCATGTGGTCATCGCCGACATCGACACCGAGCTGGGCCAACGGACCGCCAACGAGATCACGAGATCTGGTGGGTCGGCTTTGGCGATCGTCACCGACGTCCGCGACGCCGGCCAGGTCGCCGGGCTGGCGCGATCGGTGCTGGATCGCTTCGGCCGGATCGACGTGCTGGTGAACAATGTGGGGCACTGGCTGCGTCATCCCGGCAACTTCGTCGACACCGACCCGCAGCTGTGGGATGACCTCTACCGGATCAACCTGCACCACGTCTTCCTCGTCACGCACGCCTTCCTGCCGGCGATGGTCGACCAGCGCGCCGGCGCGATCGTGAACGTCTCGTCCGTCGAGGGCCTGCGCGGCTACCCCGAGGATCCCGTCTACGCCGCCTTCAAAGCGGCCGTCATCCACTTCACCCGCAGCCTGGCGGTCCAGGTGGGCCGCGACGGCGTGCGGGTCAATGCGATCGGCCCCGACGTCACCGAATCACTGCAGGTGCCCTACTCGCAGTGGATGTCCCCAGAGGAGCAGCTGCAGTGGCCGCAGTGGGTTCCGGTCGGACGGATGGGGGTGCCCGAAGACCAGGCCCGGGTGATCCTGTTCCTGGCCTCGGACCTTTCGGCGTTCGTCACCGGCCACACGATCCCGACCGACGGCGGAACCGGCGCGGCCGGCGGCTGGTTTCGTTCGTCGCGCCGACCCGACCGGGGCTGGACCAATCGACCCATCGAGCCCTGAACACCGAAACGGCGCCCTTAGCACAGCGAGCGCCGATATAATCGGCCTCCCACGGTTCGCGCGTGAAACCGCTCAGCGGCAAGGAGACCTCAATGAGTCCCTGTAGGAGTCCCGGCAAGCGGCGATGGGCCGTCATGGCGGTCGCGGCGCTCGCGTTTACCGCTGTGCCCGAGGCCTTTGTCACGATGCAGCCTTCCGGCACCGCGCGCGCGGACGTCTGCGTCAACGCCGGCCGGCGCGTATCGGTCAGTGGGTGCACCAACGTTGCCGACGCGGTAGCCCCTTACGCTCCGCCGCCGGTGGCCTACGCACCCATGCCCGAGGACTATCCGCCTCCGCCGCCGGCAAACGTCCACGTGTGCGCCAACGTTGGCCGGCGGGTCAGCGTGAGTGGCTGCACCTAAACGTGCGACGTTAATGCGGTGAGCGCGTTCGCCTGCCCCGCATGTCGTCCAACTACTTGTTGGCGCGCACCCAGCGCCTGATAAGCAAAAAGGCGAACAGCGTAAACGGTATTGCCAGGACTACGATGGCGGCCAGCGACAGGGAAAAGGCTATTGCGGGCGATCCCGCATACGCGATGCCACCACTCACACGAACCTCAATCGATGACCCATCCGGGCCAGACGGGCCCCGGATCAGGCCGGTCTGTGATCGTCCGCCGATGTTCCAGGTGCCGATGCAGGCTCGGTTGTTGGGACCGCCGTCGCAGCGAACGACCGCCGTCGTCGGGGCGCCGCTTTCATAACGGTAGAAACGGACCGCGGACATACCAAAAAGAATCGTGCTCACCAGGAGCATGGGTGTGACGATGACCATCGCGCGCCCCAGACGGCTCATCCGGCCCCACGCAGTGTAAGACCGGTAATCGGCATCACTCATCCGGTAAGTATCAGCCCACGGTGGCGGGTCTGCCGGGCCGACTTCGAGCTCGACCGTCAGGTGATCGTTACCGGGATGCCGTTGAGAGCACCATTTCCGGATGGTTCGTCGATAAACGTCGGTGGGGAGAGCGCGTTGGTGTTGGCGCCCGGTGAGCTGTTGGCAACCGACATGCGAGTTCCCGGCTTGCCGTGCCCCCAGCCGTGCGGCATGGACACCACACCGGGTTTGATCGCGTCGGTGACCTCGACGGGCACCGTGATCGCACCGGCCTCCGACTTGACCGTGACCACGTCTTTGTCGCCGACGCCGTAGCGGGCCGCATCCTCCGGGTGGATCAGCAGCGTGCACCGGTCCTTGCCCTTCATCAGCGCGGGCACGTTGTGCAGCCACGTGTTGTTCGACCGCAGGTGTCGGCGGCTCACCAGGACTAACGGCTCGGCGGGTCGTTCCATGCGTTCCGCCAGCCGTGGCAGGTCATCGAGCAGGTATTGCGGGGCGAGCCGGATTTTCTTGTCGGGCGTGCCGAGGATGTCGGGCAGCTGCGGCACCATCGGCCCGAAGTCGATTCCGTTCGGATGGGCCTTGAGCATGTCCAACGTGAGCCCGCCCGGGTTCTCGCCGTATCGGTCCCCGAACGGCCCGGTTCGCAAGGTGAGATCCAGCATCCGCTCCGGACCGCCCACCCGGCCGGCATCGTCGTAGAGCTTGCGGATCTGCGCGCCGTCGATTCCCCGGGTGCAGGCGAGGTAATCGAAAAAGCCGTCGTCGATCGCCGCGACGTCGACATCCTCGGCCGGTGTGCCGGTGCACAGGCCGGTCAGCCGGATCAGGATCTCCCACTCGTGTGGGCGGTCGCCCGGGTCGAACACCGGCGCCGAGTAATTCGCGATGCTGTGGATCGCGAACAGCAGGATCAGATCGTCGTGGTGCGGCTGTTCGAGCGGGGACAGCCCGGGCAGGATCACGTCGGCGTGGCGTGTGGTCTCATTGAGCCAAAGGTCAACGGAGATCATCGCTTCCAGCATCGGCAGCACTTCGTCGAGCCTGTCACCGCCGGGCGTGGACAACACCGGGTTGCCGGCGATGGTGATCAGCGCCTTGAGTTGCCCGTCGCCCGGCGTGCCGATCTCTTCGGCCATGCACGACACCGGCGCCTGGCCGAGAACCTCCTTGGCGCCGCGCACCCGGGTATGCCAGCGGCCGAACTCCGCTAGGCCGCCCTCTAGCCCGGGCAGCGGCTGCGCGGTGATCGACCAGGCCGCCGGCCGAGGGAACATCGCGCCGCCGGGGGTGTCGAAATGGCCGGTCAGGATGTTGATCACGTCGACCAGCCAGCTGGCCAGGCTGCCAAATTCCTGATTACACAAGCCAATTCGACCGTAGACCACCGCTTTTTCGGTGCCGGCCAGCTCGCGGGCCAACCGCCGGATGCGGTCTTCGTCGATACCGGTGACCGCGCTTACCCGGCTAGGCGGCCAGTCCGCGGCGACCCGGCGCATCGTCTCGACTCCGTCGACGTGCGGCCCGGGATCGACCAGATCCTCGTCAAACAGCGTGTGCGCGACGGCCAGCAGCAGCGCCGCGTCGGTACCCGGGACGATCGGCAGCCACTCGTCGGCCTGGGCGGCAGTTGGGGTGCGCACCGGGTCGATCACGATCACCTTGCCGCGTTTGCGAATTCCGCTGATCAAGCCCATAACGTCGGGCGCGGCCAGCAGGGAACCCTGCGAAGCGGCGGGGTTGGCCCCCATGATCACCATCAGGTCGGTGCGTTCGATGTCTGGCACGGGGAAGTTCCACCACAGGCCGTACATCAGGTGCGACGACAGGTTCTTCGGCCATTGGTCGACCGTGCCCGGCGAATAGGTAACCGGCATCCCCGACATGCCCAGCAGCACACCCGCATAGCGGGCCAGCGAGAACGAGTGCGCCAGTGGATTACCGGTGTAGGCGGTGACCGCCCCTATGCCGTACTTGCGGATCACCGGCGTCAGCAACTCGGTGCAGCGGCGAAACGCCGCGTCCCAGCTGACCTCCTGCCAGCGCCCGTCGACCTTGATCAGCGGGCTGCGGATGCGGTCCGGATCGTGGTGCAACGCGCCCAGCGACACGCCCTTCGGGCAGAGGTGCCCGCGGCTCCACACGTCGTCGCGGTTGCCGCGGATGCTATTGACTCGGCCGCCTTCTACGTGAATTTCCAAGCCGCACATGGCTTCACAGAGTGGACAGGTACGCAGATGCCTGCCGTCAACGTCGCTGGTCACCCACCCACTGTATTCCGCTACTGCCAGTCTCGGAAGTGGCCTAATGCCGGAAGGCTATTCCGGGTCATCGCAAAGGGGCAGCAGGGGCCCTCGGGACGACTCGAGGCTGCCCATGCCAATACCGGTATCAACGGGAACAGGCTGGCGATCGGATCGGTGGAATTCGGAACACGCTCGACGCGCTCGTGGTAGTGGTAAACGCCGAATTAATGGTTGCACGAGGCCGCCAAAGGAGAATTGTGATGTCGACATATCGCGCTTATCAGGTCACCGGGCGCCGGCAGTTCGAGTTGGTGGAGCGCGAGTTGCTCGACCCGCGGCCAGGTCACGTGCGAATACGCGTGGACAGCTGCGGCGTGTGCCACAGCGACGTACTCGCCGTCGAAGGTTTGCGCCCCGACCCCAGCCAGCCTGTGGTACCCGGGCACGAGGCCGCCGGCGTCATCGACGCCATCGGTGAGGGTGTTACCGAGTGGAAGATCGGTGACCGCGTCGGGGTCGGCTATCTCGGCGGCCACTGCGGCGTCTGCGCGTGGTGCCGTCGCGGGGATTTCGTCAACTGCGAAGACCAACCTTGGACGGGGACGACCGTGGACGGCGGATACGCCGAGGCGGCGTACGCCCGCGCCAGCGGACTGGTCCGCATTCCCGACTCCCTGTCATCCGTGGACGCCTCTCCCCTTCTGTGCGCCGGCGTCACCACCTACAACGCGTTGCAGGGTCTGAACGCCGGACCCGACGCGCTGGTGGCGATTCAGGGCATCGGCGGCCTGGGCCATTTGGGGTTGCAGTTCGCGGACAAGCTGGGTTATCGGGTCGCGGCGATCGCGCGGGGCACCGACAAGGCCGCCCTGGCCGAAAAGCTGGGCGCGGACCACTACATCGACAGCGCGGCAACCGATCCCGCCAAGGCGTTGAAGGAGCTCGGCGGGGCAGCGGCTATCGTGGCCACCGCGGCCAGCGGCGCATCGATGTCTCCGCTGGTGGCCGGCCTGGCGCCGCGCGGCCGACTGATAGTCGTGGGCGCGGGCAACGACCCGATCGAGGTCAACACGGCCGATCTCATCTTCGGTGGCCGCTCGATCGTCGGCAGCCTCACCGGCACCCCGGTCGAAAACGAGGCCAACCTGCAGTTCAGCGCCTCGCGCGGGGTCGCACCCATGAACGAAGTGATGCCCTTCGAGGACGCACCCGCGGCCTATGCCCGAATGATGTCCGGCGAAGCCCGATTCCGGGTCGTACTGGACATGCGCGCGGGCCAGTGATGACCGGTCTGCTTGACGCGGTGCTCGAAGCGCATGGCGGACTGGACCGGTGGCGCCGATTCAGCACCATCGAGGCGACCATCGTCAGCGGCGGCAAGCTGTGGGAGATCAAGGGCCAACCGCAAGATCCCACGCCGCGGCGGATGACCGTTGCGCTGCAACGCGAGTGGGCGTCGCTGCGGCCGTTCGGTGCGCCGGACCAGAAGACCGATTTCACGCCGCAACGCATCGCAATCGAAAAGCTTGACGGCCTCGTCGTCGCGCAAAGGACCGACCCGCGAACATCGTTCAGCGGCCACGACTTGACGACGCCGTGGGATCCGCTGCAGCGCGCGTACTTTAACGGTTACGCGCTGTGGACCTATTTGACCACCCCATTCCTCATGGCACTGCCCGGGTTCACCGTCACCGAACTCGACCCGATCGAGGACAACGGCGAGCGCTGGTTTGGGCTGCGGGCCCATTTCCCGCAGCGGTTCGCCAGCCACAGCGACATGCAGGAGTTCTACTTCGACCGCGACTTCCTGCTGCGCCGGCACGACTACCGGGTCGATGTCGCGGGCGGATTCTCGGCGATCCAATACGTTTACGACACGGAGCAGGCCAACGGAATCAAGCTGCCGACCAAGCGTCGTGCGTACCGCTGCGACGCCGACGGCCGACTGCTACCCGACGAGCTGATGGTGTCCATCGACGTCAGCGACATCCACCTGACTTAGAAATACATTGCCGCAGCACCGATTTGGTTTGTCGCGGCAGAAAGCCGCCCCGGCGGAAGCCGGGGCGGCTTTCGGGTAGCAGGTGTAAGCCCACTATGCGTTTTTCGCCGCATCCGCGCCGCTGCGGGCCTCGATGGCCTTGACGCTGTGCACGAACGCCTTTCGCATGTGGCCCTTGAGAACGGTGCCGATCAGGGCCGCGAGCACCCGGCCCCGCCAGTTTTTGCCTTCGCGAACTACGGCGACGTCGACGTCGGTGGTCCCGTCCAGCCGCCGCCTCAAGGTGTAGGTGTGTCCGGATGCCCCGCCAAACAAGTTGGAGTCAGTGGTCGTTAGCGTGACGTGGGTGGGGTCGGACCAGTCGTAATGCAACCGCTCCCAGATGCCGCCCGAGCCCTCGGTGACATCGGCCTCATGCGGGCCCTGGTGGTGCACCACGAGGTAGCCATCGGCGCTGTTCGGAAAGAGCTCGGCGCGGCCCGGTCCGAAATCGGTAAGGCCCGCGATGAACTGCTCGGGGGTCGCGGCGGTCGTCTGGTGAAAGTGGTTCGTGGACATGTGATGAGACCTCTTCTTCGACAATGATTTTGGTGTGGTGTCGGCGCCGTCTTGCCGGCGCCTACGACCACCAACAGCACATTGCACATGTTGTTCATTCCGGCAAACGCCCGCGCAGCCTGACCGCGTTAGTAGTGGTAGTGGTGGGGGCACCTTTGGAGCGGGGCTTTCGCTTCATGCCATCACGCCACTAGGTGACGTATAACTGTGCACATGGTCAACGTTGCCGCCGATGATGGCCTGCCGCGGACCCGCCCCCGCTCCTTGGCGCGGACCTCGCTGCTGCGCGAGCCACCGGCCACCGAGCGTGGCCTTCGCACTCGCGCCGCATTGGTCGCGGCCGCGCGAAAAGTGTTTGAGCGCGACGGGTACCTGGATACTCGGCTGAGCGACATCACGCACGCGGCCAATTGCTCGTCGGGCACCTTCTACACCTATTTCAGCGGCAAGGAAGAGGTTTTCGCGGCGGTTCTCGAGGTCGCTCAGCAAGACATGCTGCATCCCGGCATGCCGCACGTTGCCGGCGATGACGATCCTGCCGCCGTCATCGAGGCGAGCAACCGTGCCTACCTGGAGTCTTACAAACGCAACAGCAAGCTGATGGGTTTGCTGGAGCAGGTTGCCAACATCGATGCCGAGTTTCGCGAATTGCGCACGTCACGATCCAATGCGTTCGTCCGGCGAAACGCGCGCAGCATCGCAAACTGCAGGCCAACGGGCAGGCAGATCCCGGATTTGGATCCGCTGCTGGCGTCACGCGCGTTGTCGGCAATGATGAGTCGCCTCGCATTCGGGCACTTCGTCACGCGCGAAGACCGCGACGACAGGCCGGCGCCTGACCGACGAAGACCTCGTCCAGATCGTTACTCGGTTGTGGGTAAACGCCCTTCGGATTCCGGCACCGGCTCAGCGCGACAGTCGGCGTCCACGACTAGTAAACACCGCTTGAGCTAAGGCACGAAGCCCTATCCGCCGTTAACTTGAACTTGACGTCGGATTCAACTTCTGGGTATAAGAGATCGTACGTACTTCGCGTCAACCTCGGTTGCCCCGGGCTGGCTTCGGTGCGCCGCTCACGTGTTTACCACCAGGCCCGGCCGAGGAGTCCGCATGTCCACCGTCGAGACCGTTCCCGGTCCGGGCCATAACGACGGCCATAACGACGATGCCGCGCCGATACACGCACCGCGTTGCTGATCGACTTCGGCGGTGTGATTACCACCAGTGTGCTGCAAGCATTCGAGCAGTTCGGCCAACGCCTCGGCGCACCCGCCGGGACTGATCCTGGATTTGCTCAGCCATGACGCCGCGGCCCGAGAGCTGCTGGTCGACAACGAGTGCGGACGGATCGACGCCGACACCTTCGATCGCGGTTTCGCCGACCGGCTTCGCGCGCACGGCCTCGACGCCGAGCCCGGAGGGCTCTCGGCGCGGATGCAGGCGGGGCTTGCTCGCGACGACGAAACCGTGCGGCTGATCGAGGAGCTGCGGCGCCGCGCAGTTCCGATTGCCCTGGTATCCAACGCATTCGGTCGTGACTGCTACGCCGGTTTCGATCTCGACGCACTCGCCGACGTGGTGGTGATCTCCTCGGAGGTCGGCATCCGCAAGCCCTCGCGCAGGATCTACGCCATCGCCTGCGAGCGACTCGGCATCGACCGCAGCAGGCCGTCATGGTCGACGACATGCAGCAAAACCTCGACGGGGCGGCCCGCCTCGGGATCGCCGGGGTACTCACACTGACGCCGCCGACACCGGCAGACAACTCAGCGAACGTTTCGGCTTCAAAGGCATAGGAGTGAGGACTCGATGAAGGTCGCAGACAGGGTCGCCATCGTCACCGGCGGTGGCGGCGGTATCGGTGGCGCGCTCGCCGAGGAACTCGCCGCCCATGGCGCCCGAGTGGTGGTGGCCGACCTCGCACGCCGCGAGTGCGCAAGTCCGTCGCCGACAAGATCAACGCCGCAGTCACCGGGGTCGGCGGTCGCGGCCGGTGCGGACGTGTCCGACACCGAGTCCATTCGCGGCCTGATTATCTTGGCGGAGAGCGAGTTCGGCCCGGTTGACCTGTATTTCGCCAACGCCGGGATCGTCGGGGTGCCCGGCCTGGAGGCCAGCGAGGCGGAGTGGGAGCGGTCGATCGACGTCAATCTGCGGGCGCACATCCGGGCGGCGCAGCTGCTGATCCCGGGCTGGGTTGGATCGCGGCGAGGGCTACTTCGTCAGCACCGCGTCGGCCGCCGGGTTGCTCACCCAGATCGGATCGGCGACCTACTCCGTCACCAAGCACGCCGCCGTCGGATTCGCCGAATGGCTGCGATCAGCTATGGCGACCAGGGGGTGCGGGTCAGTTGTCTGTGCCCGATGGGCGTCAACACCGAACTGCTCTACGCCGGGGAGAAGACCGGGGATCCGCGCGGCATTGCCGCCACCCGCGCCGTCACCTCCGCGCCGGCGAGGTGCTCGAACCCGCACAGATCGCCCGCGACGTCCTCGCCGCTGTCGATGAGGAACGCTTCCTGATCCTGCCGCACGCCGCCGTGCTCGACATGTTCCAGCAGAAGGCCGGCGACTACGAGCGCTGGCTGCGGGGCATGCGTCGTTACCAAGCTTCGTTGCTGAACAGCATCTAAGGAGTTCTTCATGTCCCTGTTCGACATTTCCGAACGCGCGCAACAATTTCAGAAGGAACTGCTCGACTTCGTCGAGTCCGACTGTGTACCCGGCCGAGGCGGTCTACGAGGAGCAGATGCGGGAATCCGGCGACCCGCACTTCCAGCCGCCGATCATCGAGGAGCTCAAGGCCGAGGCCCGCAAGCGCGGCGCTGTGGAACCTGTTCCACCCGCACCCGGCACCGGGCGCCGGGCCTGACCAACCTCGAGTACGCGCCGCTGGCCGAGATCATCGGCCGCAGCCATCATCGCCCCCGAGGCGCTGCAACTGCTCGCGCGCCCGACACCGGCAACATGGAGGTGCTCGACCTGTTCGGCACCGACGAGCAGAAGGAGCAGTGGCTCGAGCCGCTGCTGGACGGCGAGATCCGCTCGGCCTTCGCGATGACCGAGCCGCGACGTGGCCAGCTCCGACGCGACCAACATCGAGCTGTCGCATCGATGCGCGACGGCGACGACTACGTCATCAACGGGCGCAAGTGGTGGACCTCCAACGCGCTGCACCCGAACTGCAAGGTCTTGATCGTGATGGGCAAGACCGATCCCGACGCCGCCGCCGCACCGGCAGCAGTCGATGATGCTGGTGCCCGATCGACACGCCCGGGCGTCACCATCGTGCGCGGCCTGCCGGTCTTCGGCTACCATGGACCGCGAGGGCCACGCCGAGGTCGTCTTCGACAGACGTGCGCGTGCCCGCCGACGAACCTGCTCGCCGGCGAGGGTGAGCGGCTTCGCGATCGCCCAGGCCCGGCTCGGCCCCGGCCGCATCCACCACTGCATGCGGGCGATCGGCATGGCCGAGCGCGCCCTGGAGCTGATGTGCGACGCGCTCAGTCGCGGGTCACCTTCGGCAAGCCGCTCGCCGACAAGCGCCAACATCCAGGACTGGATCGCCGAGCCGCGCATCGAGATCGAGCATGGCCCGGCTGCTCACGCTCAAGACCGCCTGGCTGATGGACACGGTCGGCAACAAGGACGCCCACACCGAGATCGCGGCCATCAAGGTCGCCGCCCCGAACATGGCGCTGAAGGTCATCGACCGGGCCATCCAGGTGCACGGCGGCGGCGGCGTCACCGACGACTTCCCGCTCGCCTGGATGTACGCCCATCTGCGCACCCTGCGGCTGGCCGACGGGCCCGACGAGGTGCACAAGCGCGCCATCGCGCGCCGCGAGCTGCGCCAGTATCGCGACCTGCGGCCGGAGCCCAAGTGACGGCTACTTGACGTCGGGGTCAACTTCAGGGCTCAAAGCCGGAACGTTGAGCAGATCTTCGATTCGGCGCCACTGGCGAGCCGTATCGTCATCGAAAAAGCTTGACGGCCTCGTCGTCGCCCAAAGGACCTAGCCGCGAACATCATTCGGCGGTCACGGCACCAACTGATTTGCCTCGCTCCCAGGAGATTTGAATTTGACCAGTCCCGCGGATGTTCCCTGTACAAGCACCATGCGCGGGTCCTAGCGTCATCTGCGACCCGCAAACGCACGCAGTTGCCTCGGCATCCCGCCGCACCGCCGGACGCCGGCAGAAACCCACCACCACGATTGGAAGGAAACGGCTCGATCACGACGAACCCGGGTCGAGCACACTCATGAGTGATTATCAGGAACTGACAAACATCAAGTACCTCCGTCGTGAACTAATCGACCGGATGGACGCCGTACCCTTCGAAGACTGGTCGCCCACTCTGTTGCGGGCCCTCATCGCCGTGTTCGACCTCGACGGCTTCACGCCAGTGCCCGGACCCACCTTCCGGCCCTACCGCGTCAAGTAAGCCGTTTTCCACCCATCACCCCGATCGAACGCCGGAAGTACGACCAGCCGACTCCAGGCCCGACCCGAGCGTGATGCGTCTGGCCGGGTAGCGCACGATGACCGGATGGTTATTCTCAACGATCGGCTCCATGTCGTTAAGGTGACGCACGCACGATGACCGAATTCAGCGCGACCCGCGTGGCCGTCTACTTTGACTTCGACAACATCGTGATCTCGCGCTACGACCAAGTGCACGGCCGCAACTCATTCCAGCGGGACAAGCCAAAGGGCCTCGAGAAGGAACGGCTGCAACTGGCGACCGTCGACCTGGGCGCCATCATGGACTTCGCTTCCTCGTTCGGCACCCTGGTGCTCACCCGCGCCTACGCGGATTGGTCCATTGACATGAACGCCCGCTACCACGGCCAGCTCGTCGGCCGCGCCGTCGATCTCGTGCAGCTGTTTCCGGCCGCCGCGTACGGCAAGAACGGGGCCGACATCCGGCTGGCCGTCGACGCGGTCGAAGACATGTTCCGGTTGCCCGACATGACGCATGTGGTGATCGTCGGGGGCGACTCCGACTACATCGCTCTTGCCCAGCGCTGCAAGCGCCTCGGCCGCTATGTCGTCGGTATCGGCATTGCCGGCTCCAGCAGCCAGTCCCTGGCCGCCGCTTGCGACGAGTTCGTCACCTACGACGCACTGCCCGGGATACCCACCGTCGCCACGTCGGGGTCCCCGCCCAAAAAGCGTGCCCGCCGCGCCAGCACCGCGGGGTCCGACGACGAGCCGGCGCCGCCCGACCCGCAGGCCGCCGCCACCGGGTTGCTGGAGCGCGCGCTTCGGATCAGCCGGGAGAAGGATGACGAGGAGTGGCAGCACAACTCCGGGGTCAAGGACCTGATGAAGCGGATGGATCCGTCGTTCAGCGAAAAATCGTTGGGCTTCAAGTCGTTCAGCGACTTCTTGCGCTCACGCGGCGACCTCGTCGACCTCGACGAGAGCAGCACGACCCGCATGGTGCGCCTGCACAGTGATGCGACGTAAAGATCCACGCTACCAATGCTTGTCGCTGCCGGTTCTGTCAGCTCGGCGACGGGGGGTCGGGACGCCCCGTCGCTGGCTGGATGAAGCGTCTGTGCAATTCCTCTGTGAGCGCATGGATCTGGCGAGTGATCTCGGTGTTGGTCTTGAGCTCTAGATCCTGTGTCTGGAAGTCGTGGTCGGCCTTGGCCTGCTGGAACTCTGCCTGACGGTTCTGGCCGATCATCACGAAGGTCGACAGGAAAATCGCCTCGAGCGACACCACCAGCGTCAGCGTCGGCCACGGGTTTCGCTCCAGGACCAACATCCACACGGCAAACAAAGCCGCGTGTAACCAGACGAAATTCATCGACCCGGCGAAGGCGGTTATCCCGTCGGCCAGGCGCAGCTGCAGCTTTTCGCGTCGTAGCCTGGCCTCCTCCATGACGGCCGGATGGTGTTCGCGCCCGCTGCGCAGCAACCGGCCCGGAATCAATTGTGGGTAGTGCCGATGATTTTCGGCCTTTGTCGTCATACTGCGCCGTTCCTTTCGGTGCCGCGACGATACCCGCATCCGCGTACGGGGCCGCGCGGGCCGATGCTACTTGTCCAAGGTCCGGGTGAGCCAGTGCCCGATGTCGCGGTGGACACGGTCCTTTTCGGGCTCGTTGAGTATTTCGTGTCGCCCGCCGGCGTAGAACCGGTAGTCGACGGATCGGTGTCCCTGCTTCATGTAGCGGTTGATGAGGCTTTGAATCGTGATCGTGTTGCCGCCAACGGGATCCTCGGTGCCGGCAATGATCAGGATCGGCAGGTCGACGCGAATGCGGGATTCGTTTTCCGAAAGCCACAGCTCGTGAAATCCCTTGATGACCGCATAGGTCATCGCGTTGGAGAACAGCTGACCGCAGAGCGGGTCGCTCTGGAACAACCGCATCTCGTCGGGGTCGCTGGTCTGCCATTCGGAGCCGGTGGGCTGGGCGAGGTTGGCGATGAAGGGTGCGTTCAAGCCGGTGATCAGCGAGCCGAAGAATTCGCTGGGGGCTGCCGCGTCGGGACCCGTCGCAAGGATGCCCAGCTGCTCGATGAGTGGCGCGTAGGCGTTGTCGTCGACCCCCGGCAGCGCGCCCATCGTGCCGCACAGAATCGCGCCGGCCAGCAGATCGCCATGGTTCTGGATGTGAGACTGGGTCAGCGCCGAGCCCATGCTGTGACCGAAGGCGATCAGTGGCAGGTCGGGGTACTCGGTGCGGGCGATCTGGGCGAGCTGCTTGATGTCGGCGGTCATGTCATTCCAGGCGCTCACGCCCACCTGCCCGAGTTCGCCGGGTGCCGCGGTTTGGCCGTGTCCGCGCAAGTCGAGGGCGTAGACGACGCTGCCTTCGGCCGCCAGGAAGCGGGCCAGCCTGTCGTATCGGCCACTGTGTTCGCTGCCCCCATGGGTGATCTGCACGGTGACACGCGCACGAATCCCACAGGGCGGAAGCCACTTTCGTACAAATATTGGGACATTATCGACCTGGGAAACGAAGGTGAACGATCCGGTGTCCGCGGGGGCGAGCGTGGTGGTCATGTCAGTCCCTTCTCGAGCTACGAACCGCTGGTAGGCAAGGGCATTGCACAGGATGCTGTTGTCCGCGGCAAGCACTAAGGTCGGCCGACCGGATAGCGGGAGGTGTCTCCCACTTTTTCGATGTCGCAGCCGCCTTTATTTGGGGCCGTGGATGAAGCGGTTCAGCTCAGTGCGCGACCTGATCCCAAGCTTGCTGAACGTATTTCGCAGGTGCGTGTTCACCGTGTGTGGCGATAGGTAAAGGCGTTGCGCTACTGCACGATTCGTGGCGCCGGCGGCAACGAGATTGGCCACCTTGAGCTCGCTCTCGGTAAGGCTGTCCACCCCGGTCTGCGGGCGGGGCTTGGCGACCACTCGTCGTGAAACGCCGTGTTCGCGCAAGGCTTGACCGACCCGCTGCGCGTCCGCGGTGGCGCCGCACTGCACGTAGGTGTCGAAGGCGACGGTGAGCGACTCGAGCGCCTCCGAACCGCGGTCGGCGCGGGTGAGCTCGACCCCCGCATCCTCGGCCGCGGCGGCGTGCAGCAGCGGCCGGGACAATTGGCTCAGCGCTTTGGTGGCCGCGATCAGCTCGTCGGGGTCACGCTCGAGAAGGGCCCGCGCGTGCTGTGCGACGGCGGTGAACAACGGCATTCCGGGTTCTTCTCGAGAGAGCAGCTCCGCCGCCTGCAGCGCCTGTTCGCGCAGCCCGGCGTCACCGGTAGCGGCCGCCACCCGCGCGGCCAGGACGACGTGATCGAGATCGACGGCCCACAACGGTGTCTGCAATATCGCGTATTCGTCGGTCAGCCAGCGCAACGCTTCCTCCGCGTCACCCCGATGCCAGGCGGCCTGGGCAAGAACCGCCAAGCCCTCCCTCCGGAACGCCGGTCCTCCGGCCGTGTAGGCATCGCGGGCCTGCACCGCGACCTCGCGCAGCAGCGACCGGTCGCCCGCGTGGGTCGCCACGCCGGCCAGCACCATCATGCCGAGCCGGCCCCCGATGCGCGTCCAGGTCATGCGCTCCTGCGGGGGAATGGACTCGACGACGGCCCGCGCCGCGTCCAACCGGCCCGCGGATAGATGGATCAACGCCTGGATCTGGGTGAGCAGCTGCAGCGCCATGTAGTTGCGCTGTGCGCGGGCAAGACGCAGGCTCTCGGACACACTCGCGGTGGCCTCGTCGAGCATGCCCAACGTGACGAGAAGGATGGTGCGGTTCACCGCGGCGAAGTGCTGCACCGCGCCGGCTTCAGCGCTGCGCGCCAGGTCGGCAAGACGATCGAGGGATTCCGCCGCGCGCTCGCCGTACCCGTCGGCGCAATTCACCTGCGCCAGCGCCGCCTCGGCGAGGACCGTGGTCAGCGTGTCAGCGCTCGATACCGCGGCCGCCGACGCGTCATCGATGGCAGCGCGGACGCCTTCCGTTTGACCGTCCATTGCCAGGTTGTAGGCCAGCCAGCCGAGGTGGCGCACCCTGGTGAGGTCGCTGATGCTGCCGAGCTCCAGGGCCCGCCGGTTCTCCTCCGCCCGTTGGCCGGCGGGCTGCGGTGACAGCATGGACAACCCGAGCCGAACGTCGGCCTCTTCCTGAGCCGAGAGGCTGTCGGAGAGCGTTGCCGCGGCAAGTTGCCGCGCTTCGCCGTAACGCATGGCCTGGTTCAGCAGCACGACGGTTTCGGCGACCAGCGGCCCCCGCGCGGGGTCTTGCCAGGGCAGCAACTGCAGCGCCCGCTTGCTGATGTCGGCCGCGGTGGCAGGATCGCCACCGGCCAGCGACCGCGCGGCTTGGCGCAGCGCGCGGATCGCCGCCTTGTCGCCGACATCGGCGCTGCGCGCGAGTTGGGTTGCCACCTCCGCCGGCGCTGCCCCGCCTTCGAGGAGCATGTTCACCACGTCACGCTCCATGGCCCGTCGCAGCGATTGCGGGAGCGATTGCCGGGTGGCTTGCCGCAACAGATCGTGGCGAAACCGCAGCCGATCGCCGTCGTCGGTCAGCAGGTCAGCGCGCACCGCCTCCTCCACGGCCGCGACCAGCCCCGTCGGGCGCCGATCCAGCATCTCGGCCAGCAGCCCTGCCGAAAAGCTGTCGGGCAGAACGGAGGCCACCTGCACCGCCCGGCGCGCGTCCTCCGACATCCGATCCAGCCGCTCCTGCATGGTGGCCGTCAGCCGCCGCGGCAACTCTTGCCCCACGACGCCGGCGCGACCGCCTTTAACGACGATCCTGTTCTCCTCCTGCAGCCCCTGGATCAGCTCCATCACCAGGAACGGGCTGCCGTTCGCCTTGCCGGCCAGACTGAGCAAGGACTCGTCGGCATCCGCGTGCAGGACGTCGGCAACGATCTCGGCCACAGCCGGCAGCCCGAGCGCGCCCAACCTCAACACCCGGGCGCCGTCCCGCTCGAGCAGGCTGACCGTCGTGCCGACCGCAGGCCCCCCGGCGCCCGTGCGCGCGGCAAGCACCCACAAAACCGGAGCGTTGGCGAGGCCCGCCGTCAATGACCGGATAGCCAGCAGGGTCGCGTGGTCGGCCCAATGGATGTCGTCAATCACGATTTCCAGCGGCGTCTGCGCTGTCGCCGCACCGATCGCGGCCTGCAAATCCTGCACCACCAAGTAGCGCAAGTCGGCGGAGTTCACTCGGCGCAGCACCGAGGCACTACCGACAGGTGGATCCGCGCGCAGGGTGGCCATGAACAACGGCGCAAACGGAACCGTTTGCTGATACTCGAAGGCCTGGCCGAACAACGGCCGGACACCCTTGTCGGCACGCGCCCTGAAGTCCTGCAGTAGCCGGGTCTTCCCAATACCCGGTGGGCCCTCGACGACGACGACGCCGCCGCGCCGGCGGGCGGCCAGCGTCCCGAGATAATCGCGGACGACTTTCAATTCCTCATCGCGACCGCGAATCGGAGTCATCACGGGCAATCGCCTACTAACATGGCGGAATCCTCTCCATGGACGGCCGACGATGAGTGGCATTCAGTATTGGGGCCAGGGGCTCGCCTTCGAGTCCGCCACTGGCCAGTCGCGCCGGCTGGTAACCGGTGTAATTTCGACCTATGCGAATGGGGGCCGTGGTACGGCAATGCGCGCCGTCGGTCTGATTGGGCGACAACGCGAAACCGGTGCACTCGCTGAGTTCATCGACGATGTCAGGTCGGGTCGTAGCCGAGTTCTGGTGTTGCGCGGCGAGTGCGGCATAGGCAAGACGGCATTGCTGGATTGGGTCGTCGAGCAGGCAGACGACTGCCAGGTGCTGCGTGCCGCCGGGGTCGAGGCGGAGATGGAGCTTGCGTTCGCAGGGCTGCATCAGCTGCTCGCGCCCGCCCTGCCTCGGCTGGACAGCCTCCCGCCGCCACAGCGTGACGCGTTGCAAATGACCTTCGGTATTCGTGCTGGTGCAACCCCGGACCGGTTCTTCATCGCTTTGGCGGTGTTGAGCCTGCTGGCCGACACCGCAGCGCGGCGGCCGCTGATTTGCCTGATTGATGACGAGCAGTGGCTCGATCGCGCGTCGGCGCAAGCGCTGGCCTTCGTTGCGCGACGCCTGGGTACGGAGTCGGTGGGTCTGATCTTTGCGACCCTGGTCGCCACCGACGAGCTGTCCGGATTGCCCGAGCTGCACCTCGAAGGCCTGGACTGGGCGACCGCCGGCGCACTGCTGGACTCGGCCCTGACCGCGCCGCTCGATCCGGCGATGCGCGAGCGGTTCTTGATCGAGACTCGCGGCAACCCGCTGGCGCTGTCTGAGCTGCCGCGCAGCGTAACTCCCGCCGAGCTGGCGGGCGGGTTCGCGGCGCCCGCCGTCATGCCGATGTCGGACCGTCTCGAGGACGGCTTCCGGCGGCGCCTAGATGCGTTGCCGGCGGCGACCAGGCGGCTAGTGCAGCTGGCAGCCGCCGATCCGGTCGGCGACCCGTCGCTGCTCTGGAACGCCGCGGCGCGGCTCGGGATCGATGCCGGGGCCGCCGCCCCCGCGATCGAGGCCGGGCTGATCGACATTGACACCCGGGTGAAGTTCCGTCATCCGCTCGTTCGCTCCGCGGCATACCGGTCGGCATCAGTGGCCGAGAAGCAGGACGCACACCGGGCGTTAGCCGAGGCCACCGATCCGCGAGCAGATCCCGAGCGCCGGGCCTGGCATCGCGCGCAAGCCACACCCGGGCCCGACGAGACTGTCGCCACGGAACTCGAGAACTCCGCCGGGCGGGCCCTGGCCCGAGGAGGAGTGGCGGCGGCAGCAGCGTTTCTGGAGCGTGCGGCCATGCTGACACCGGCGCCGGGTCGTCGTGCGGCGACGGTTGCTGGCCGCGGCGAAGGCCAAGCGGGACGCAGGCGCGCTCGACGCCGCGCTCGGGCTATTGGTCGCGAGTGGAGGCCGGGCCGCTCGACGCATTGCAAGCCGCGGAGATGGAATACCTCCGAGGGGAGATCGCCTTCGACCAATTGCGCGTGCGCGACGCGTCTCGACTGCTGCAAAGCGCGGCCGGGCGTTTTGAAACACTGTGCGCCGAGTCGTCCCGCGAGGCTCGTTTGCGAGCGCTGGATGCCGCCATGTGGCTGGCGGGTCCCGACGGTCCGGACGCGCGCAGCATCCTGCGCAACGGCCGCCGCCGCCCTTGCCGGCCCACCCAGCCCGCGGCCGCCGCGGGCCGTCGACGTACTGCTCGACGCGTTCGTCGCTGCGCTACATCGAGGGCTACGCGGCCGCTGCGCCGCTGTTCAATCGCGCGATCGAGATGCTGCTCGCCGCGGACGTCGACGCCGATCATCTCGACAGCTGGTCGCCCATCACCCGCTCCAAGATCAGCGCCACCCTGGCCGCCGAGGTATGGGACGAACCGACTCCTGGTATGCGCTGGCTCTGCGCGAGACGCAGTTCGCCCGAATGACCGGCGCCCCAATCCATCTCCAGTTCGCGCTGCACTACCTCGCCTGGACGCTGATGCTGCGCGGTGAATTCGACGAAGGCGGCCGCGCGTGATCGACGGGGATCGCGCGACCGCGGCCGCGACGGGTAACCCCCCGCTGGCATTCAGCAAGATGCTGCTGGCCGCGTGGCGCGGCCAGCACGATGAGGCGCGTGAATTGATCAAGGCGACCATGGCATCCGCCGCCGCCGAGGGGAAATGCAAGGTCGCCGATTTCGCCGCCTACGCGCTGCGCAGTGCTCGACAACGGATTCGGCCGCCACGCCGACGCGCTGGTTCCATCAAACAGGTCTTCGAACACGACCACGTGGGTTTTGGACCCCTGGTCATCCCGGAGCTGGTCGAGGCCGCGTCGCGCACCGGCAATGTGAACTGCTTGCCGCCGCACGTGACTGGATGGCGGTGCGTGTGAAGGCCACCCCGACCCCGTGGGCGCTGGGCATCGACTCCCGTATCGGCGCGCTGTTGAGCGAAGGCGATGTGGCAGACAGTCTTTACCGCGAATCGCTCGAACATCTCGGCCGTACCCAGGTCGCCGTCGAGCGTGCCCGCGGACGTCTGATCTACGGCGAATGGCTGCGCCGCCAGAACAGGCGTGCCGACGCCCGCGCCCAGCTGCGCGCCGCCGAGCAGATGTTTTCGGCCATGGGAGCCGACGGCTTCGCCGACCGGGCCCGCCGCGAGTTGCTGGCCACCGGCGAGTCGGCGCGCAAGCGCTCCGCCGAGACCAGCGCCGACCTCACCCCGCAGGAGCTGCAGGTCGCGCGCCTCGCGCGAGGATGGCTTGTCCAACAATGAGATTGGCGGGCAGCTGTTCATCAGCCCGCGCACCGTCCAGTATCACCTGCGCAAGGTGTTCGCCAAGCTCGGTATCCGCTCCCGCGGCGAGCTTGCGCATGTTCTGCCCGACCCCAGCGGTGCGGCAGCACGGCTCGAGCCGAGCGTCTAGTCGTTGCCGGACGTAAAGATGAAGGCCGCCCCCGGCGTTCGCCTGGGCGGCCTTCTTCTAGCTCTCGAAATACGGTCCCGACGTTACGAAGAATCGGGATAACGGGAGCCAGCGGGCCGCCCAGTGCTGCCGCGATGTCGGCGGGCACGTGGTCAGCAGGTCGGGGAGAATGCCGCCAATGGGCGTACCGTGACGAGGCGCCGAGCCGGAATCCGCCAAGTGCCGGAATGCTGGCGGTGTACTGCGCCGCGGGACCGAGAATTCCGTCCAAGGGAACATTGAGGGTGGTGGGCAGCCCCAATGCCGAGACCGACATGGGCCACGTCGTTTGGCCGTTGAGGAAGCCGTTGGCATGGCGGCCGGAGCATCCAGGATTGCGGCTGCCGGCGCCCACCATGTTGCCGGTTTGAGCGCGCCTGGCAATCGTCTGTCGCTGGACCCTAAGGCGTTGAACGCGTTGACCGGACCGCCGAGCGCGTCAATGGCCAACACCGCTGGCAGCCCGGCGGTGGCGGTTATATCTATTCCGAGTTGCCGCCGGGACTTCAACGAAATCAGCGGTTGACGTCATGGATGGGTCGGTGAGCGTCTTGACCACGCTGGTGAAGTTCTGCGACACGTGAGCAGCGATGGAACCGGCGGGCAACAGGTTGGTGAAATTCTGCGCCATCTGACCGGGGATCGACAACATAGGCAGTAGGTCGCCCAACGTGCCCGTCGGCGTGACGCTCACGACGTCATTCGCGCCGGGGTGGTGTTGAAGCCCGTGAAGAACAGGTTGACAAAGCCAGACCCAAGAGCGTTCACGCGCACCGGTGGTGTTGCCCGCCGCAAGATCCTGGAAGGCGGTTTGGAAGCTGGCCGGCAGGCCTTGCAGCCCGGTAGAGAAGTCGTAGCCGGCGGCCTGCATTGACGTGGAGATCGTCTGGGCGTAGCCGGTCTGGTTGTTGACGAACCCCTGCAGCAAAGCAGCCGGGTTGAGCACCCGAAAAGGCCTGGGCAGCTTGGAGGTTCATGGGCAAATTGGCCAACTCGGCAGGAAGGTTCTGGACGGCACTACCGAACCCGGTGCCGAGCGTCTGGGCGTAGCCGGTCCCGTTGCTCATGAGCTGGTGCAACAACGGCGACGGGTTGGCCGAGATCGCACTCCCCAGGCTTTGCAGGTTGGGAGCGTATTCGAGGACAGCGTTTGGTACGGGGCCGCGACAGTGGCGCCGAAACTGTTGAAGCCGTTGATCATCCCCGGCACCCACCCGTCCCAAGCGCCGCAGCCTGAAAGCCCGTCGGGACTGTGCCAGCGGAAACAGTGCCGCCACCCCGCAGGGCCGCCACCGCGCTACCGACCTGCTGGCCAATGCCGCTACTGCGCTTTCGGCCGACTGGGCCGGCGCAGTCACGGCCCGCCAGTGTCTGCGCGGCGTTGGCCACCTCGGTGCCGAGGTAGGCATCCGCACCAGAGTTCATCAAGCTCACGAACTGCTCGTGAAACGCGGCCGCCCGGGCGGCGAGGGCCTGGAATTGCTGACCGTGGCTGCCGAACAATTGCGCGAGCACCGCCGACACCTCGTCAGCCGGCAGCAGCGCCATGTCCAGTTGTGGGAGCCGCGGCGGCCGCGGTGGCGTCGCTCAGCGACGAGCCGATACCCGCCAAATCGTGGGCCGCCGCCTCGACATCATTTCGGTCGCGGTGGTGACAAACGACATTTCTTTCCTTTCTGCGGCAACCCGGCGTTGAACTTCGCACGGCCGGGCAAGCGCCAGCGAAGCCGTTGCGGCGAGGATGCAAATGGCCGAGTCCGGCTTCGATGCCGGCTCGTGGATTAACAGTGGCCGCTCGATGTGCCGCCGGACTATCGCACGACGGGCGATGTTTAAGCCACGATCATGCGATCCCTAACGCGGCGCGATCCCCCGGTCAACTCATCACCGCAGTTCAGCACGGTTAGCGACGTACAACCCGCGCTCGCGCACTTAGAGCACGTCCACCTGCGAGCCAACGACGATCGCACCTGCGCTCCCCCGCCAGAACGGTTCTGCGTGCGGCGCAACCCGAGCGACGTGATGGGGTGGGCTAATGCCGGGCCAGTGTCGCTGCGGTGCTCAGGCAGCGTTGGTAACGACGATCGATTCCTCCCCGGTTTTCCACGCCTTCACGAAGGTGGCGATGGAAACCCGCTCGTTAGCGTGGTCGGTACCGGGGTCATTGAGGTGAACGATCTCCTTGTTGGTGTCGATCCCGGTGACGACCAGGTAGTGATCGGCCTTGGTGCGCTGATCGCTGGTGTCCCAAATGATCGCGGAATTGACCCAGGCGATGATCTTGCGGTTGTCGGTGAGGTCCTGCTCTAGCGCGGACATCCCGGTCTGCTCTGGGTGGCCGCCTGTCCAGGCCATCAGCGACTTGATGCCGTAATGGTTGAGCAGCACGACCAGGTCCGCCATTTCGACGCCGCCATTGCCGTTGTTGTGGCTGGGGTCGGACGAGGGGGCGTAGATCGGCCCCGGGTTGGTTCCCGAGGGTGTGCTCTGTGCCAGCGCGATCATTTGCTTCTCGGTCGGTTCGTTGCCGGTGATCTCGCCGACCACGTCGGCCACGGATATCAGCCCGCAGTTGTCCTCCTGCGACTGCGCCCGCCAATACTTGGCGACCGCATCCGGGTCGCCGTATACGCCGCTGTCGACCGGCGACACGGCCAGCGCCGACCTCGATGGCGGGGAGATCGATGCGGCCAGCGGCGTCGACAGCGTGGAGCCACAGCCCGTCACCAACGACACACTGAGGATGCCGATGGCAGCGCCCGTAGCGGCGGTGCGCGCCGCGGCTGCGATCCGGGAATTGAACACGGGTTAGTGAACCACGAATCAAGCTGCGGGGTTTCGGTTTCGCGCGACAAGGCCGCCGCGCTCACCGCATCGCCGGCAACCCTTGACCAGCTAATTGGTGCTCCGCGCCAGCACTCGACCGGGTGCCGCGCGTCGGGCCACGGCGGCCGCGGATGATTGTGGGATGGAACGCAAGCGCGTTGTCATCGCGGGACTTGGCGACAGCGGGGTCCTCACCGCGATCCGGCTCTCCCGACACGCCGACGTCGTCGGCATCTCGGCAAAACCGGCACTGGTAAGCGGCCAAGAACTCGGCATCCGGCTGTCCCGCCCCGAAGACTGGGCCCGCGACAACTGGATTCCGTTCGACAGGTTCCGCCGGTTGGATCGAGTGCGAACAATTCACGCCACGTTGACAAACCTGGATCTGGCGGCCCGAACCGTGTTCGGCCTGGGCGACGATGGCGCCGCAATCGCCGAGGATTACGACGCGCTGGTCATCTCGACGGGAGTCAGCAACGGCTTCTGGCGTCGGCCGACGCGGCAGTCCGCGGCCGAGATCGGCGCCGAACTGCGCGCCGCACACGGGCGGTTGGCCGCCGCCGAATCGGTGATCGTCGTCGGTGGTGGCGCGGCGGCGGTCAGCAGCGCGGCCAATATGGCGATCACCTGGCCTGGTAAGCGGATCGACCTTTACTTTCCCGCAGAGCGTGCGTTGGGCGGGCATCACCCGCGGATCTGGCAGCACATCGAGGGCCGGCTGACCGACCTCGGTGTCGGCCTGCACCCTGGGCATCGTGCCGTGATCCGCGACGGCTTCGCCGGCGAAGAGATCACCAGCGAACCCGTCCACTGGAGCACCGGTCAACCCCCCGCTTCCGCGGAGGCGGTGCTCTGGACGATAGGGCGGGTGCGGCCCAACACGGGCTGGTTGCCGCCGGAGCTGCTCGACGACGGGGGCTTCGTGCGGGTGACGCCGCAGCTTTCGGTTCCCGGTCACCGCGGCGTCTTCGCGATCGGGGACGTCGCGGCGACCGACCCGCTCCGCAGCTCGGCCCGCAACCGCGGGGATGCGCTGCTGGCCCATAACATCCGCGCCGAATTCGCGGGTCGACCGCTGCGCTCCTTCCGGGCACCGAGGCGGCGGTGGGGTTCCGTGCTGGGTATCCAGGCCGACGGGCTGGAGGTCTTCCTGCCCAGCGGCCGCGCGTTCCGCTTCCCGTCTTGGTCGGTCGACCGGGTGGTAATGCCGTGGATCGTCCGATGGGGCATGTATCGCGGGGTACGCGAAAACCACCCGTTGCGCGATCGCGCCACCTGAAAGGCATGAATGCTCGGCGCGAAGCGATCGGCCGCACCCGCGGGAATCGCGTGGGACGATTTGCTCGTGGTCGACGACGACGCGGAGAAGCGCATCGCAGAGCTGGAGCGTCAGTTGGCGCAGCAGCGGCGCATCGCTGAGCTGGAACGCCAGCTGGCCGAGGCAAGGGCGGCCGCAGGCGAGGATGACGCCGTTGGGCAGCCACCGCCGTTCTCCAATACGCAGGCTGCCGGTCAGGACGGCGCCGACGAGCACGCGAGCCGGTACGCCCAGGCCTTGTTCGACGGCTTGCGGACCGGCGGGCCCTCAGGGCCCGACGGGCCCTCGGGTCCCGAGATGACACGGCTTCGAGAGGCATTGACGCACGCCGCCACCGCGGCGGGCATGTCGCAGGAACATATGGACGACGCGCTTAAACACGCTCGAGTGACGATCAAAAGCCAGCGCTCGGTTGTCTATCCGGGCCAGGATGACGCGCCGGACCTCGCCGCCCCAGCCGGTGCTGCCCGCCCACTCAGCTACCCGGGAGTTTCCGGCGTCAGGCCCGCGACAGCGCTTCCCCGCCAACGGGCGCAGCGCACCCTTAACCGGCCCGCTCTCTTCGGGATGCTCGCCGGGTTGATCGGCGCCTGCGTCGGTGGTGTGGCGGCAGTGACCGCAGTCACGCCGTGGACCATGCTGTGGGCGAGCCCGATCGTGTGCCGCAGCCCTTACCACCTGGACTACAGCACCTCGAACTACAGCTACAAACCGGGCCAGTCGGGGACCACCGTGAGCTTCCAATACGTGAACGGCACCGACTGGTACCGGGTCAACGAGTTCGCGCTGGTGGCGCTGCAGTCGCTGTCCGTCCTGCTCGTGCTGGTCGTTGCGCTGAGCATCGGCGCCCTGGTAACGCGCGTGATGCGCAAGCCGAAGCAGTCGAGTTATTGACGCTCTACATTAAACGGGCACCAACGGGCATCAACGGGCTTCGCGCGGTTATCCCCGCGGATAGCCACGGCGGACTGTCCGGTCCAGAACCCCCAGCGTGGCCCGCAACGTTCCCTCGGACAGCACCGGGAAGATGCCCGCGTCCCGCCACTTCGGGTCGATGTTCGACCAGTCGTAAAAAGAGGTGACCAGGGTGTTCGCGCCGTCGCCGGTCGGCTCTAGCTGGTAGCCATAGACGTGACCGATCTGCGGGCGGAGCTGGCCCAGAATCGTCCACGAAATCAGTCGGTCCTGTTCGAACTCCTTGATCTCGACGGTGACGTCGTACTTGCCCAGTTGCGGATAGTCATTCAGTGACTCGCGGTCCATGTGGACGACGAAGTTGTCACCGACGGCCCGCACCGGATCGCCGTCGGCGTCCTGCAGCATCCCCGATGAGTCGATCGCGACATGGCCCTGCGGATCGCACAGCACCACGAAGATGTCGGGCGCGGACGCCGCGATGGTGCGCTGGATCTCGATGCGTTCGGTCATGGGTCCTCGCAACGGGCATAGGCGGAGATTGTCGCCTACTCTACGGCGCGACGGTTCAGGCGTGGGCGGCGTCTGGGGATCGCGCCGATCACCAATTACTGGGCGAATGCTCGGTCAGCAGGAAAGAACCAGGCGATCTTCCTATGATGGGGGTGCCCGGGTTGAAACTCTCATCGAATTACCTGCGCGACATGGTCTTCAGTCCATTGTCGTTCACGTTCTCCCGAGCACGTAGAGGGAGGACCATCGCCAGGTGAGTAGTTCAACAGACGAGGGCGAGTACCGCAATCTGGCGGTGAACCGGCTGCGGCCCGGCGAACTTCAGTGGGCGCTGAACCACGATGCCGTGCATGGGATCGCATACGCGTTCAGGAACCCCGCCGCAGTGGCCGAGGCCACCGACGATCCGAACGACGATAGAAAGACATATCTGGTCCGGGTCAAGCACGAGGACCTCGCCAAAGCACTGGGGAAAATCAACCAATGGATTGTCGAGAATCCGGGGAAGGCCGGGATGCAGGCGTACGGCTTCGTCCGGGCGCTGTCGCGTGAGGTGGTCGGCGAGCGCGCCACCGACGACGACGAGCACCGCTGAACCGCCACTGATCTACGGCCACTTCGACGATTTCCGGCGCCCCCGTGGAGGGGCGGCATGTCAACTGTGGGCGAGCGTGCGGTCGGCCAGCACCCCCATTGCCGGTGCCAGCAGTTCGGAGTATTCGCGCGTCAAGTGACGCGTGTCGACGTACAGCATGGTGTTGCCGACGATGGCCGGGCAGCGGTTGGCGGTGCAGAACAGCTTGGTCAGGTCGGCGTATTGTCCACCGCCGGCTCTGGTGGCGGCCGACTCGGCGGCCATGCCGGGTCCGCTTGACACGTCCGGTGACGTCGAGCATGTCGTCGCGTCATCGAGGTTCGCAGACAGGCAGGTCGGCACCGAGGTGCCTGGAACCGGAGTCGGTCCGAGCAACAGCACCTTTGCGCCAGTGCCGCGCAACTGCCGCACGAGACGGGTCAGGCTGTCGATCCACGCCGGGTTGAAGGCATTGAAATTCGGCAGCCACATGCCGGTACCGTTGGCGCCGTATAGCCGCGCCGAGTTCACCACGATCAGCTGGGGGTGCTCGGCGCGTAAACGGGCCATGATCTGAGCGCGCCACTGCGCGCAGCCTTGAAATTGTTCAGCCAACCCATTTAAGAGGCTGCGCAGCCACCTGCCGGAACGCCGGATTCAACATCGCGGCTTCCGAGTCACCGATCAGGGCCACCGTCATCGTCGAAGCGGTATGGCCCGCCGCGCACTCGGGTTGCCCGTCCTGCAACGGCAAGCGCAGGCAGCCGTTGGTCAATTTGGCCTTGAGTTGGGCCGCCTGGTCGGTAAGCGGCGGGTTCAGGTTCGACGGGACGGTTCTCAGGTCGACCGATGCCGCGACCACAGCCTGCACCTCAGCGAACACATGCTGCACCGCCGCGTCGTACGCCTCCATGTTGGAGCCCGCGGGGGAGCCGCCACCCCGGTGATGACCGTCGGCGTGGCCGCAGGGCCGCGGGCAACCGGGTTAGACACCGAGCCTCCCGGCAGAACCATGCCCGGCAGAACCATGCCCACGCAGACCGCGACCGCGGTGGCGGCACCGCCAGGCGCCAAACTGGCACGCGGAGAACGGCGCAGGCGAGCGGAGAATCGCAACGGATCCTCAATGAAACGTAGTGTGAGCGCCGCCAGCCCGCCAGACAACAGAACCGCTGCCAACTTGGCGGCCAGCCCAAGCAGGTGACACAGCAATGCCGGCGCGAGCACCAGCACCGGCCAGTGCCACAGGTACCACGAATATGACACCCGCCCGATCGCCCGCATCGGCGAGGATCCCAGGACGCGGCACCCCTGAGCCGGTCCGGCACAGCCGGCGCCGATTGCCAGCACCGCACCCAGTGTGGGCAACAACGCGGCCGTCCCGGATAGGGCGTGGCTGAGCTCAACTGGATGCAGGCCAGCAGGATCAGGGCCAGCCCCGTCCATCCGGTGAGCACAGCAGGTAGTGGCAGTAGCCGGCGCCACTGGCCGGCCGTAAGGGCCACCAGGCCGCCGGCGGCGAACTGCCAGGCCCGGGTGGGCATCGAAAAGTACGCCGCGGGGGCCATTAGGTACGTCAGTCCCAGCGACAGCACGAACGACGCGACGGCAACCAGAAGTAGTTAGCGCCTTCCGCTGTGGCGCCTGGGTCCACAGGTTAGGATCCCGCAATGAACCGGGCCGAGCGACGCAAGAACGAACTGCGCGAACGCATTCTGGCCGCCGCATTCGATTTGTTTCTGAGCCAAGGTGTTTCGGCCACCAGGATCGACGAGATCTGCGAACGTGCCGACATCGCCAGCCGCACCTTTTTCAACCACTTCCCCACCCGTCAGGATATGGTCCGCGCACTGGCCCAGAGCCGACTGATCAACCTGCACAACGTGGTCTTCGCCAGAAGCGACGAGCCGATCCCACAGCGCCTCGTCAGCGTATTCGACGACATCGCAACGGCGTTAGTCAATTCCGGCGAGACCTACCGCGAGATAATCGGTGAAATGATGGCCGCAGCCGCCTACGGCGCGCAACGCGGCTCGCCATTTCACGAGACTTTCGTCGAGCTCGTCAAGGACGGGATCGTCCGCGGCGATGTCCACACGCGCCATGAGCCGCAGATCGTCGCCGACATCATCGTCGGCGCCCTGTCCGGCGCAATCGTGAACTGGCGTGTCGACACCACCTACTCGTTACCGAGCAATCTGCACAATCTGGGTTTGGCGCTGGCCGACCTCTTGGTCGCGGACGGCTGAGCGTGTTCGGTTTTGCTAGCACCGTCGACGAGGTGATCGAGGGTATCGATCTGAGCGGCAAGGCCGCGGTGGTGACCGGCGCGTCCAGCGGACTGGGATTGCAGACCGCAGCCACACTCGCCTCGGCAGGCGCAGAAGTCGTTGCAGCGGTGCGGGATCCGGACGGCTTCCGCGCCTCGCGCGATTGGGCCGACCTGGGTGAGCTGACGACGCGAATCGAGGCCGTGGCGCTGGACTTGGCGCGACTGGACGGCGTGCGCGCCGCGGGTGAGGCGATCGCCTCGAAGTACCCCGCGATAGACCTGCTGATCAACAATGCGGGCGTGATGTTCACTCCACCCACCAGGACGGCCGACGGTTTCGAGCTGCAGTTCGGCGTCAACCATCTAGGCCATTACCTATTGACGACGCTGCTGCTGCCCGGGTTGCGCGCGGCCGCCGCGTCAGGTGATGCCCGCGTGGTAACACTGAGTTCCGAAGCGCACCGCCGCTGGGGAATCGACCTCGACGACATCAACTTTGAACGCCGCGGTTACGACACGTTCCTGGCGTACGGGCAAGCCAAATCCGCCAACGTTTTGATGACTGTGGAGCTGCACCGGCGTTTCGGTGCCGACGGAATCACCGCACTGGCCGTTCATCCGGGCACCTGCGCGACCAACCTGGGCCGTTACCTGGACCGGGCAACCGCCAAAAAGTTGTTCGCCATGAGCACCGAAACCTTCGCGCCTAAGAACATGAAGCCTGTCGCGCAGGCCGCCGCCACCACGGTGTGGGCCGCCACCTCGCCTGCCCTGACCGGACGCGGCGGGTCTTACCTGGCCGACTGCCAGATCGCGGAGGCCGCCGCGGAGGCCACCGATCCCGCCACGGCTGAACGGCTGTGGCTGCTGTCGGAGCAGTGGGTCGCGGCCGCATCGGGCTCATCGGGTTAGGGCAACCGATACCTGCCACAGCCGCTCAGCGTTGTCGAGGTCGAGCAAGTACCGCGCAACGCCGCCGGTGTTTTCGCCACGCTCAGTGACTTGTATCGCCTCCGCGCCGCCGACACATACCGGTACACCCAGTCCGGAAGTGCCTCGGCAGCTTTGCGTTCGATCGAGGCAAAGTCGAAGGGGTATCGAGTATTTACGCCTCGTACCGCGTCGGCGTAGACACCATTTTGAAGGTCCCCAAAGTTGCCCATGGTGATGGGATCATTTCTCCGCCAAGGAGTTAGCGCCAACACGCATTATTAACATCTCGACAACAGGCCGATATGTCGATGTGCCCGACGACGGCGATCAATCCCAACCGCTGTCCCGGGGAACAACGAGCGGGCGCACCCTCAATGCGTTGCCTGCGCGCGACGCACCGAACCCCACAAACACGCCGGGCCGGTCATTCCGATGAATGCCCGGCCCGGCGTGAATGACAATGGGTCCAATGGGGCGTCAGCCCTGCTTGACCGCCTCGACCTCGAGGGTGATCGTGACCTTGTCGCCCACGACCGCTCCGCCCGTTTCCAGCGGCAAATCGATGTCAATCCCGAAGTCCTTGCGGTTCAGCACGACTGACGCCTCGAAGCCGGCGACCTCACCGTGGCCCATACCCGGATTGACTCCGTAGAACTCGAGGTCGAGGGTGACGGGCTTGGTGACGCCTTTGAGGGTAAGTTCGCCGCGGAGCACATATTTGTCGCCGTTGGCCTCCACCGCGCCGGAATTGAACGTCGCGACGGGGTACGTCTCGACGTCGAAGAAGTCGGCCGACTTGAGATGGGCGTCGCGCTGATCGTTAGCTGTATTGACCGAATCCACCGCGATGTCGGCGTGCACCGAGGGCGCACCGTCCTCGGTGACCACGACCGCGCCACTAAAGTTGTCGAACTTGCCGCGCACCTTGCTGACCATCAGATGACGTACCCAGAAGTTGATCGACGAGTGCACCGGGTCGATCGCCCATGTGCCGGCGCTGAGCTGAGTGGTAGCGGTTGCAGTCATGTTTGGGTCTTTCTGCTTCGGGGCGGCGGCCTGTCCGACGCCTTCCGCATGACTAAGCGGACCGTGGTCCGGTTCTATTCCCGCGACCGCTACGGTCCGACGAACTGGTTGGGCGAAGGAACAGTCGTCCGGTTGTCGGCGGCGGCGGTGATGCGTTGCAAGGCGTCGCCGAGAGCATCGAGGTCGATGCCCTCGAGGTGGTCGAACAGGTAGCGGCGCAGGCTGATGTCGTGGGTGGGAGTCGCCTCGACGTAGCGCTTTAATCCGGCGTCGGTGAGCACGGCGTTGTAGGCGCGCGCGTCCCGCGTTGACTGCTCACGGCGCACCAGTCCCTGGGCTTCCAGTCGCCCGACGGTGCGGCTGATCGCCGAGAGTGACTGCTGGCAGCTCGCGGCGAGGTCGCTGAGCCCCATGGTGCGATCCGGGGCCTCCGACAGCCAATCCATTGCGACGTATTCGGTGTGCGACAACTGATGCTCGCGCCGCAGGTCGGCATCGAATTCACGCATCATCGTCATGAACGCCGCGTGCAGCGACTTGATCACCTTGCGCTCCTCAGCGGTCCGCGGGAGCGGTGCGTCTGTGTGTGCCACGTCTCAAATATACCCATTGCTTGCGCGCGCAAGCAACTATATAGTTGTTCGCGCAAGCAAGTAACGAAAAGGAGACTGTTCATGAGCACCCGGATTCTCGCCCTGGTCGGCAGCCTGCGCGCCGGCTCCTACAACCGCCAGCTAGCCGAAGCAGCCGTCAAGCACGCCCCCGCCGGCATCGACGTCGAGATCTTCGAAGGACTGGCTGACGTCCCGTTCTACAACGAAGACCTCGACCGACCCGGAGACGCCGTCGCGGGTACGGCGCAGGCGCTGCGCGATGCCGTGGCGCGTGCCGATGCGCTGCTGATGGTGACCCCGGAATACAACGGCAGCATGCCGGCCGTGCTCAAAAATGCCATCGACTGGACATCACGGCCCTTTGCCAACGGGGTAATGCTGCACAAGCCGGTCGCGGTGGTGGGCACCTCCGGTGGTCAGTACGGCGGGGCGTGGGCGCTTGACGAGACCCGCAAAACCGCCCGCATCGCCGGGGCGCAGGTCCTCGACGACATCGCTCTGGCAATACCGCATGCGGGCGAGCGGTTCGCCACCAGCCATCCGGCAGATGACGACGGCGTCGTCACCGTCATCCTCGAAATCCTGGCCAAGCTGAGCTCGAACGCCCCAGCCGTCTCAGGCACGGACCGCGAGCCCAGTTGAGACATGTTCAACCGTTGGTGCAGTCGCGGACCGACATCCGATCAGCATTCGATTAAATGAATCGGTGGTTTGCCTATTGCGCACATCATTCGGGCATTTCGGGTAGAGGAGCAATTCCGATGACCACCACACTCAGGGTTCGAGCGCCTTGGTAACCGGCGCCTCCGCCTAGGTGCTCGAACCTGTTCTGCCCCTTAACTACCCGCGATCCAGGCTGCTTCCTTGCCGGGCTCGGGTAGCACGTGGCCGCCTTCGACGGCGAAACTGGCCGGGCTGGTCTCGAAGACTACGAGTACCCGCTCGGCGGGCACAGCCGTGATTCGGGTTACCGCAGCGGCGATTTCGACGGCAAGGCGCGTGGTCTCGGCTTTCGGGTGGCCCTCGCGTATCCAGCCGCTAACGAGCACCGGACTGGCCGGCGCACCGTCGGTGTAGACGCTCTCGGCGGGTAGTTCATGGAAAACCACGTTGACGTAGGTGCTCGGCACGTGATTGATCTCCGAGTGGATGGTCGCAATCTCACCCGCGAGCGCCTTCTTGGTGTCAGCGGACAGCGTCGACTCGTTTGTTGTGCAGGTATAGATAGGCACGTTGACTCCTCGGTCACCCCAGATGCGCGTGCTGTGGTTTGGTGGGCACCACGATGACGGTGGGTCCGTCGGCCTCCAGCGCGGCGGTGAATTCATGGGCAAGCTTTTCGGTGCTGTCCACATTGATCGCGCGGCACCCGAAACCCGTTGCAATGGAGGCGATATTGAGACCCGGCAGATCCAGACCCGGCACGCCGGGTGTCTTCTCCAACTCCGCGAACGACTTAAGGATGGAGTATTCGCCATTGCGCATCACCACGAACACGACCGGCAGCCGGTGCTGGGCGGCGGTCCAGATCGCCTGCACCGAGTATTGGAACGACCCGTCCCCGATGGTGGCGAGCACGGTGCGCTTGACGCCACGGGCGCGGTCTCCGAGGGCTACTCCCACCGCGGCGGGCACGCCCCACCCGATGCCACCACTGGCCGTTGCAAAGAACCCACCCGGACGGGTGGTCGGCAGCCACCGAAGCTGTTGGGCGATGGTCGAGGTCGATTCCGTGACCACCGGGGAATCGGCAGGTTTGACGGCACTCAAGGTCGACCACACCGTATCGGGCGTCAGCGGCGGAGCCGACTCGGCGGCCACGTACGGGAGCGAGGGCTTTGCCGCCGGGACCGGCCGGTCACCGCTCTCTTCAATCATGCCCACGATCTGCTCCAAGACCAGCAGCGAATCACCGAGCAGGCTGTCGCCCACCGGCGCGGCTCCGGCCAATCCGGGATCCGAGGTGATCTGCAGCAGTTCGGTGCCTTCGGGCAGATACTCGCCAGGAACGTACGGGTAGTAACGGAAGACCTGTGCGCCGACCACCACCACGAGGTCGTGCCCGCGCAGGTGATCGGTGACGCCCGCGATGGTCATCGGCAGCGGCCCGCGGAAGAGTCGATGATCCTCGGGGAACGAAGCCCGGTCGGGTAGCGGGCCGCTGTACACCGGCGCACCGACCTTCTCGGCAAACGCCACAGCGGCATCCCAGGCGCCACTGCGATCCACTTCGGGGCCGAAGACCACCATGGGCCGCTGGGCGCGGTTTATCCGTTCGGCGAATCCACGCAGCCGTTCGGAATCGGGGCTGACGCGGTGGCTCACCGTCCGCACCACCGCCGGGCCCAGGGCGGGCTTCTCCCAGTCATCCAGCGGGATCGACAAGAACACCGGTCCAGCGGGCGGCTGCAGGGCCACCGCATAGGCGCGCATGAACGCCGCCGGCACGTCCTCGGCGCGCGCCGGCTGATAGGCCCACTTCACCCACGGCAGTGGGAACAGGGTTTCGTCCTTGTTCGTGAGATATGGCTCGCACAACACCATTTCGCGGGTCTGCTGACCGGCCGTCACGATCAGCGGGGTGTTGCCCTTGTACGCCGCCACCAGACTGCCCATCGCGTTTCCCATCCCGGCGGCGGTGTGCACATTGACCAGGGCGGGCTTGCCGGTGGACTGAGCGAATCCGTCGGCCATGGCCAGCACCGACGCCTCCTGTAGCCCAAGGACATAGGTGAAGTCGTCAGGGAAATTCTTCAAGAACGTCTGCTCAGTCGAACCCGGGTTGCCGAACACCGTCGTCAGCTCAAGCTCACGAAGCAGGTCGTAGGTCACCTCGTGAACGGATTTCTTGTCTGTCATCGTCCCGCCGATCCTTCCGTCGTTGGCCCTTCGCCACACATGTACGACCCCGCTCTGTACAGACTTGCCCGAGAGGGTAATGGTGTCGATGTCTTCCGGAACAAGCGTGCCCGCCGGGCGCTGTGATAGCTCACAATCCCGTGAATGCTCACAGGTCTCTTCCAGGGCCTCAACAGGATTCGCGCATCCGACGGGCGCGTTGCACAAGGTTGGAGATCGGGACAGCGCGAAGCTGCCCATGTTGTAACCAGCACCATCGACAGTGATCGCATGCCGCATTGAAACGGCTGAACATGTATGCGATTGAAGTCGGGCAAACCGGCGGACCGGAGGTCCTTTCCCTCGTCGAGAGGCCGCAGCCCTCTCCCGGGCCCGGCGAGGTGTTGATCAAGGCCGAGGCAGTCGGCGTGAATTTCGTCGACACACATCTCCGGTCGGGGCTGTACCCGCATGAACTGCCGTTCGTGCTCGGCGCCGAAGTGGCCGGAGCCGTTGCGGCGGCGGGCGAGGGCGTGACCGAGCTGTGCCCCGGTGAACGGGTCGCGACCGCCGACGCCGTCGGCGCCTAGGGCGAATGCCGCGTAGCGCCCGCCGATGTCGTTGCGCCGGTGCCGGATACGGTGTCGTCTGACGTCGCTGCGGCGGCGATCCTCAAAGGCATGACCGCCCAGCTGCTCGTCACGTCGGTGTATCCCGTGCAGCCCAGCGACACGTGCTGCTGCACGCCGGGGCACAAGGCGGAGCTGTCGCGGCGGGCGGGCGCCCGTACAGGTGCTCGACTATCCCGGCGACCAACCCGCCCGTCTCGACCTAAACCCCGCCGAACGTCGCGGTCAGGGGTACAACACCACGACATCGGCCACGCAGGCCGGGCGGGATTCGCCGGCTATCTCGTAGGTGAGGGTGAACACGGCCTCCACGCCGGACGTTTTCTGCCGTGCACGCATCACCGTTGCGGTGGCGCGAACCTGCGACCCCACTCGCAGCGGCGCGGGGAAGCGCACCTTGTCGACGCCGTAGTTCAGTGCAGCGGTCAGCTCGCGGATCTCGAGGACTTCCGAAATCACCACCGGTGCAAGCGAAAGGGTCAGGTAGCCGTGCACGATGGTGCCCTTGAACGGACCGTGCACGGCGCGCGCCGGGTCCGTGTGGATCCACTGATGATCCCCGGTGGCATCGGCGAACAAGTTCACCTGCTCCTGCGTGATCCCCATCCAGTCGGTGCTGCCAAGCGGCCGCCCGACGAGTCTGAGCAGATCGGCCGGCTGGTCAACGACGGTCTTCATCGAAGTCCCTTCCCGCCCGACGGGCGACGGCGCGGTTGGGTTTACGCCGCGCTGCGTTGACGAGATTCTGCCGCACTGCTCGACACGCCTGCTCCGTTTGCGACCGCTCCGATATTGCTTCAATCGTCGCGCCGGCCCACTTCGTTGTCGTTGTGTAGAAAACAAACTCGAGTGTTCCGTTGTGTAGCCAGACACACCGCCGACGGCGTGGTACCAGGCTAAGCTGTTGGGTTGACGAAGACGCGCGAGCGAAGGCATCGATCGAGTGTGGGCGGCGTCTAACTCACTGCCCGGCACGCAGACTCAGCTGGCGGGGGTTCCGCGGTCCTGCTGCATGAGGCGGCGTTGCACCTCGAAGGCGAGGCACAACTCGGCCACGTCGCGAGGCCTGGACAATGAGCGACCGGTGCGCTGCTCGATGCGGTGCAGCCGGTAGCGCACCGTATTGGGATGGCAGAACAGCAGTTCCCCGACGGCGCGCATCGACCCATCGTTGTCCACCCATGCCTGAAACGTCTCGAACAGGGTGTCACGCTCTTGATCGGATAGTTCGGAGAAGCAATCCATGGTGGGCTCGACGAGTTTGACGAGGACGTCCGGCGCGCTGACCGCCGCGCTTGCCAATATGGAACCGTCGAACAGCGATACCAGCAGCCCCGGATCCAGGCGTCCGCGCAACGAGACCCGCGCAAAGCGCAGCGCCTGAGCGGTATCCCGCAGGTCGTCGAAGCGCGCGCTCACCCCCACCCTGGCGGTGGCCATCCGGGAGACCAATGCCAGCACGTCGCCCAGGTGCTTGTCATTCTTGACGTGCACGATGCCCACATGCAGGTCTGGAAGCCGCCACCAGGCCGAGAACACATCAAGGCTGCGCAGCTTCGACTCGATCTGGGGTAGCGCCTCCCCGCCGGCACCGTTCGTCGCGGCGGCGATCACCACATACGGGCCGGCACTGGGTAGCTGAAGGCAATCGGCGGCCTCCCATATGCTGCACTCTTCGATAATTCGGCCGTGCAACAGCGCATCGATGAGCCTGGCGCGGTGCGCCTCGTCGTTGCGCAGCCGGCGGGTTTGTTCCGCGCGGTGCCCGACGGTCATCGCGTCGGTATAGGCCGCCTGCGCCGCCCACAGTTTGTCCGTCAAGTCCCGCAATACGCCGCCGTTAACGCCCACGCGGCCGGTCGATTCGGTCACCACGGCGTCCCACAGCCGGCGGAATCCCACCCGGTAAGCCTCCATGACCGACGACAGCGGCACCCCGCCGCGGGCGCGCTCGACGCCCAACTCGGTGGCCGCTGTGGTGTCGAATGCGCCACCATCGGCGATGGCGTCGCAGATCGGTCGAATGTTGGCCGCGCAGCCGGCGACGACGAGATCGAACGCCACCGGAACCGCTGCGCGGTACAGCGGCACCTCATGGCGAATCGCGCGCGCGAGCGTCACCGCATGCTCGTCGCTGCGCCGCCCAACCGCCTCCGCCACCTCCGATACCTGCTCTTGTACCGCGTCGCCATTCATGCGTTGCAGATTAGGCGTGCATCGGAACGCCGGCTTGTGCTCGCGCAACGAAAATTCGCCTCATCGTTGTCACCCAAACAATGACCGACCGCCTAAGGACCACTCCGCGCCAGCACCGCGGCGCCGTACCAGCGGCAGACGAGCAGGGCCACTTCCACATCCAACCGGTCGGCGGCGACGTCTCTGCCGCGCCTGGCCATCGCGCGGCCCACGCGGTACTTCACCGTGTTGAAGTGCAGATTAAGTTCGTCGGCCGCCTGCTTATAGCTGGACCCGCACCGGAGAAACACCTGCAGCGTTTCGCGCAGTCGGGCGTCGTTGTCGGTGTCGGCGGCCAGATCGCCGAGCACGCCGGCCACCCAGGCCCGGGTGTCTGTGATATCACCGACACCGCCGCCCAGCAGCGCAGCAAGCTGCAGGCCCCGGTCTTCGGCACCGATCACGGTCGGCTCGGGGCGCCCACCCACCAACGCAACACGGTGGGCGCCCTCGGCCTCGCGGTGTGACTGGCGGAAGCCTTCCAGCCCGGAGGACATTGTCCCGAGCGCGATACTGGGGGCGTCTGGCCGCCCCAGTGCGAAATCGCGAACACGCGCCGCGGCGGATTCCGTCGCCACGCGATACGGCAACCATCCCCATCCGCAACTCCGGTCGGCGGGAATGAACAGCGGGCCGGCCGCGGCATCGGATGCCTGGCCCAATTCCCTGAGAAACCTTTGCAGCCTACCGATCTCGTCCCCCGTGCTACCCACTTCGGGGTACCACATCACCAAGCCCAGGTGGTGCCACCGCAGCGGGTAGCGGATGGTCGTCGTGGCCGCGTCCACGTCGATCGACTTATGCGCCGCTAGTAACTCGCGAACTCGCATGGCGCGCAGACTGTTCTGGTTCTCCAGCCACCGTTCGCGCTCATCCTCATATACGACAACTACCTGCTGGGTAATCGAGTCGATGTACTGGAACAGCGTCGCGCCGATCGCTTCCAGGACCGTGTATCTCGCCGCATCGGGGATATCGATCGAACGCACCTCGGCAAACACCAGCTCGTTCATCATGTGCTGGCCGATGCGGTAGGCACGCACCAGGGCGTTGAGCGGGATTCCGTACTGAGCCAGTCGTCGGGCGTACTCCATCGCGGCTACGGGTACCGCGACGAGCTCCACGGGGATCGCGTAACGTAGCGCGTTCAGCAGGGTCTCGACGTTCCCCTCGACGCTCGGTCCCAGCAGCTCCATTACCCGCCGATCCCCGCCGAGCTCGGGGATCTCGTTCTCCAGGTACACCTGGATGCCCGACGACAGCTGGGCGAGTCGGTCCTGCAACCGGGCAGCGATTTCGGCGACGTGGCCGGTTACGTCGGAGTCGCTGTCCATATCCTGTTTCGGCACAACTCCGACGCTAGACCGGGTGCTGCGTCCGTCGCCAGCACGCCGCGTCGATGGTGGATCATGACTCGGCGGCGAGGACACGTTCGCGTATCTCGGGCGGGTAAAGAGTGTCGAACGTCGCTGGGCGCACCTGGCCGTCCGCTATCGAAGCAAGCAACCCGTCGTGTAGGACGATAGGCCCGCGCCCGCTGTGCCGCTCCTGCTCGGTGTAGCACTGATACCACGGCAGGACGGGGACCGGCCAGTGCTCCTGGCGGAGGTTCGGATGGATCCGGGTACCTAGCGCCCAGAGCACATCCGAAGTTTTCGCGGGGTCGATGTCGTCATCGAGCACGTAGGTCACCGGACACATGTGACCGACGCGGCTGGTGCTCATCAGCTCTCCGATCCGGTGCACGAATTCGGTTGTGCTAGAGCCGGGTAGCCGGTCGCGCCAGTTCCGCGCCACGGTGATGATCATCCAATGACAAGCCGTGTCCACCAACAGCCAGGCCGTGGTGATGGGCAGGCCGGCGGTGCGCAGCAACGCCAGCAGTTCGGCGGATACTCCAATCGACGGGACGATCTGCGAATCGTCGGGCGGGCGGCCGGTGGCGCTGATGGGCCAGATTGGGTTGTCGCGGTGGGTGATCGCCTCGATCGTGTATATCGGTTCCGGGGAGGTCTCCGGCAGCGCGTGTCCGTGGAATTCGGCGTACGGACCTTCGGTAGCGTCGCGGGTGATCGAAACATAGCCTTCGATAACGACTTCGGCGCTGGCGGGCACATCAAGAACGTTGGTCTCGCACTTGACTACCTCGACCGGTTCGCCGTAGAGCGTGCCCATGAACGTTCCCTCGTGCACCTCGGCCGGAATGGGCATCACGTCCAGATATTCGCGTAGATCACCGATCCGGGCCATCAGTTCACCGCCTTAAGGCTCGAGGCTTTCGCGCCCGGCACGCCGCTCCACCTTTGACCGCCAGGTGATTCGATATCGAACTGGTCCAAAATCCGGGTCACGATGTGACCGACGATGTCGCCGACGGACGCTGGATGGTTGTAGAACGCCGGCATGGGTGGAACGATGCTGGCACCCATCCGGGCCAACGCCAGCATGTTGTCCAGATGAATCTCGCTGAGCGGTGTTTCGCGCGGCACCAGCACCAGTCGCCGACGCTCCTTCAACGTCACATCGGCTGCCCGGGCAATCACCCCGTCGGCGTAACCGGTGCGGATCCCCGCCAGCGTTTTCATACTGCAGGGCACGATCACCATTCCCTCCGCGCGGAAGGAGCCCGACGAGATCGCGGCCGTCTGCTCATCCCACGAATAGACGACGTCAGCCAAACGCTCGACGTCATGAGCCGACAACGCAGTCTCCAGGTGAATGGTTGCCCGCGCCCACCGCGACAGCACGAGGTGCGTCTGAACCTCGGGACACTGCTGGAGTCGACGGAGCAGCTCGATGCCCAACACCGCGCCGGTGGCGCCGGTCATGCCCAACAAGATCCGTCTCATCCAGCTCTCTCCCACAACTCGGTTGCCAGCTCTTTGATCGTTGGGCGAGTGGGCGCGGCTGTCGATGTTTTGACCGACAATCCGGCAACCCGTTGGGTGTCGCGTGAAACAACGCCACCACCGCGCTAGGCCTCGCGCTGGCCGGCGAGCAACGCCGCACCGGGGTTATTTCTGCCAAAAGAGCACGGGTGATCGGCGCATCGGAGACTCATTGAGCAAAGTACGGCGTCGCAAAGGGCGGACCGCATCCTGACCACGGATACAGGCATACCTTCGGCGGCGACCAATCCCTGGCCAATCTGCTGGCCAAAACTTCGGGGGTGCGGCGCGCCGCAGGCTTTGCCGCGGCTGTGAATGCCTTTCTCCCGGGGCCTTTGAAATAGCTGGCATTCTCTCTATCCGGCGTGCCGCACCGTCGCCGAAACCATTAGCCTTATGCCTGGCACGGCACCGCGTACTCGTGCCCGGCGCAGGCCCGCACGGGCCAGGGCCGGGGCGCGAAGGCGCTTCAAGTCGGCTTGTGGCGCACGATAGGCGGGGTGAGGAGTCGGCGATGAGCGACGAGACCGCGGACGATTCGCGGGAAGGCACGGAGTTCGGGCAGTATCGGCTGCGCCGGCTGCTGGGTCGCGGCGGCATGGGCGACGTCTACGAGGCCGAGGACACCTACCGGGAGCGCGTCGTGGCCCTGAAGCTGATGTCCGAGACACTCTCCCGCGACCCGGTGTTCCGCAAGCGCATGCAACGCGAGGCCCGCACGGCAGGGCGGCTGCAGGAACCGCACGTGGTGCCGATCCACGACTTCGGCGAGATCGAGGGGCAGCTCTACGTCGACATGCGCCTGATCGAGGGCTCGGACATGGCCAAGATGTTGGCCCGCCACGGGCCATTTTCCCCGCCGCGCGCGGTGGCGATCGTCCGCCAGATCGGCTCGGCGCTCGACGCCGCGCACGCCGCAGGGGTACTGCACCGCGACGTCAAACCGGAGAACATCCTGGTCGCCGGGGACGACTTCGCCTATCTCGTCGATTTCGGGATCGCCAGCGCCGGCACCGACGAAAAGCTGACGCAGCTCGGCACCACCGTGGGCACGTTCAAGTACATGGCCCCGGAGCGGTTCATGGAAGGCGATGTGGGCTATCAGGCCGACATCTACGCGCTGGCCTGCGTTCTATACGAGTGCCTGACCGGATACCCGCCGTACCAGGGTGACCAGGTCAGCGTGATGAGCGCGCACATAAACCAGCAGATCCCACGGCCCAGCGCGGTGCGGCCGGGCATTCCCGTCGCGTTCGATCGAGTCATCGCCTGCGGCATGGCCAAGAACGAGGCGGATCGCTACGCCACCTGCGGTGATCTGTCGGCGGCTGCCTATGCCGCGCTGGCCTCGCCCGACCAGGACCGGGCCACCGACATCTTGCAGCGCAGCCAGGTGGCGGGGATGCCGGCCTCGTACGCCGGCCAGCCGTCCGGCGGTTTTTCGGCCACGCCGCCACCCCAGGGGCGGCCATCGGGCCCGGTGTGGCAGTCGGCCACCGGGTCACCCGTTGGCCCGAGCGGAGCGATCCGGAGCGGACCTATCCCGAGCGGCCCGATCCCGCAGCCGACGGGATGGACAGGCGCTCCCGCGTGGGGCACGGGATCTGCGGGCACCACCGGCGCACCACCATGGGGTCAGCCTTCACCGCGGGGCGGAAATAAGCCCTGGCTGTGGGTGGCCCTGGCAGCCACCGTCATGCTCGCCGTCGTGGCGCTCGTCCTCGTTCTTGTGCATCCGTGGCAGTCGTCCCCGGCAACGCCGGCGTCGACGTCGCCGCCGCCACCGGCGGCAGACGCGGTCCAGCTCCGGGTCCTCGATGACGGTGTGTTTGTCGGCAGTTCGGCGGCACCCGTAACCATCGACATTTTCAACGAACCCATATGCCCGCCATGTGGCAGCTTTATCAGGTCGAGTTCGGGTGATATCGACAGCGCGGTGAACGACAAGAAGCTCGCGGTGCGCTATCACCTGCTTAACTTCCTGGACGACAAGTCGAGGAGCAAGAATTACTCGACTCGTGCGGTCGCGGCCACGTTATGCGTTGCGGCACAGAACGACCCGAAGCTGTATATGGACTTCTACTCCGGTCTGTTCGCCAGCACCTTCCAGCCCGCGGAGAACGCGCCCGAAGACCGTGCCGATGGCGAACTGGCCCAACTGGCCAAAAACGTCGGCGCCGGCCAAGACGCGATCAACTGCATCAAGTCAGGCGACGAACTCGGCACCGCCAAATCTAAGGCCGAAAACGCGGGTTTGACGATGAACGGGCTCAATGCCAGCGGGACGCCGTTCGTGTGGGATGGCAACAAATCCGTGAACATTCAGGATGCGGGCTGGCTCACCAAGCTACTCAGGTAGTCCGCCCTCGGTGCGTGCGGCGTGCGCTGCGTGTGCGGCTGACCATCGCTTCTCCCCCCCAACCTCCTACGATGCTTGCTGTGGTCAGCCAAAACACCAGGGCCAGCGACAACGATCGCACCGACATCTGCGGTGTGCTCGACGCGGCCCTCGAGGACGGTCAGCTGTCGACCGAAGAGCACCGGGAGCGAGTAAGCGCCGCAACCAAGGCCGTCACGCTTGGCGAGCTGCGATCGCTCGTGTCGGACCTGCAGATCCACGGGACCGCGGTCCAGCCGCCGGCGCTGAAGTTGCGGCGGCGGGGCATTCTGATCGCTGGGGCCTCGGCGATCGTGATGGCGGGTTTCGGTATCACCTGGGGGCTGCTCGGTCGCAACCCGTCGCCGCCGAATCTGTCAGCGCCGACAACGACCTCGACGCCGAAAACCACGACGCCCATCACCACGACCCAGACCACCACCACCACCACGACGCCCGCGCCACCCCCGGACCTGCTGAACCTCAGCGGGGTGACGGGGGTGCTGGCGCAAATGCGGGTGCAGTTCGGCGACACCCTGGGCTATGAGCTGCACATCTACTCCGACGATGCGGTTGTCATACGTCCCGACACCGCAAACGCTCACAAGACAATGAAGTGGACATACCAATACGGTCGCTGGTCCGACCCGCGCGTCACCACGGCTGTCTTCTCCGACTCGGGGGTCGGCGACCTGAGCAAGTTCGACGTGCAGGCGGTGCTCGGCGTGCTGAAGAACGCACCCCAGACCCTGCAGCTGTACGACTCCCCCACAACCGACTTCATGGTCGAATCCCTGAAGAACGGAAACCTGTACATCCAGATCGCTGTCTCCGATGCCACCAGGAGAAGCGGACTGATCGTGGTCGGGCCGAACGGGGCCGTCAACGAGGTCTCGCCCCCGACCCGTTGATCCGGGCGCGAGACAGATCGCCGGGCGTGGGGATCGCGGATCACCACCGCTTAGGCGGTCGACCCCCACGCCCGGCGAAGTCCATCACAGGATGTAAAGCATCTCCTGATAGGTGGGCAGCGGCCAGAGGTCGTCGGCCACAACGCTTTCCAGTGCGTCGGCGGCGGATCGCACCGCCGCCATCGCCGGCAGCAGCGCCTCCTGGGCGTGCTTGGCCTCGGCGAGCGCCGTCTCCGCCGAGTGATCGGACAGAGCCGACTTCAACTCCGCCAGCCCCGCATACAGGTCGGCGATCGGGGCCGAAACCGCTTCCAGCGCAGCCGTGCTCGCCTCGACGCCGGCTTTCTTCAAGGCCCCGACGTTCTGGGCCAGTTCGGTCTGGTAGCGGATTGCGGCCGGCAGGATGACCGTCGTTCCGATCTCCAGTGCCAGCTTCGCCTCGACGGCGACGGTCAGCGCGTACTGCTCCAACCGGACCTCGTAGCGGCTGTGCAGCTCGCGCTCGCTGAACACACCGTATTTCTCGAAGAGTTCGATCGCTTCCGGCTTCACCAGCTCCGGAATGGCGTCCAGCGTGGTCTTGAGGTTCAGCAAGCCGCGCTCCGCCGCCTCGATCTGCCACTTCTCCGAGTACCCGTCGCCGTTGTAGACGACCGCACCGTGCTGGGTGATGATGTCGGTGAGTAGCTGCTGCACGGCGTTGTCGAAGTCCCCACCGTCTTCGACTGCCTTTTCGAGGATGTTCGCCATGTAGTCGAGCGAGTCCGCCATGATCGTGTTCAGGACGATCAACGGCACGGCGACCGTCTGTCCGGAGCCGGGCGCGCGGAACTCGAACCGGTTGCCGGTGAACGCGAACGGGCTGGTGCGGTTGCGGTCACCTGGATCGGTCGGCAGGTGCGGCAGCGTGTCGACACCGATGATCATGGTGCCCTTACCCTTTGACGTCGTGGCCGCACCCTTGGCGATCTGCTCGAACACGTCGGCAAGCTGTTCACCGAGGAAGATCGAGATGATCGCCGGCGGCGCCTCGTTGGCGCCCAAGCGGTGGTCGTTGGTGGCCGACGCCACCGACACTCGAAGCAACCCGGAGAACTTGTGCACGGCGCGGATCACCGCGGCGCAGAACACCAGGAACTGGGCGTTCTCGTGCGGGGTGTCGCCCGGAACCAGCAGCGAGCCCAGCTCGGAATTGCCCATCGAGAAGTTGACGTGCTTACCGGATCCGTTGACGCCGGCGAACGGCTTCTCGTGGAACAGGCATTCCATGCCGTGCTTTTTGGCGATTGTCTTGAAGATTGTCATCAGCAGCTGTTGGTGGTCGGAGGCGATGTTGGCGCGCTCGAACATCGGCGCGATCTCGAACTGGCCGGGAGCCACCTCGTTGTGCCGGGTCTTGGCGGGAATGCCGAGTTTGAACAGCTCCCGCTCGGTGTCCATCATGAAACCGAGGACACGCTCGGGCACCGCGCCGAAGTAGTGGTCGTCGAACTCCTGGCCTTTCGGCGGCTTGGCGCCGAACAATGTACGGCCGGCATTGACCAGGTCGGGGCGCGCCAGGAAGAAGTGCCGATCGACCAGGAAGTACTCCTGCTCCGGGCCGCAGAACGACACAACCTTGTTCAGCTCCTTGTGACCGAACAACGCCAGGATGCGCTCGGCGTGCACACCCATGGCCTGCTGGCTCCGCAGCAACGGCGTCTTGAAGTCCAGCGCCTCACCGGTCATCGAGACGAACACCGTCGGGATGCACAGCGTGTTGCCGTTCGGGTTCTCCAGGATGTAGGCCGGGCTGGTGGCATCCCACCCGGTGTAGCCGCGTGCCTCGAAGGTGCTGCGCAGCCCACCCGACGGGAAGCTGGAGGCGTCGGGCTCGCCCTGGATGAGGGTCTTGCCCGCGAACTCGGCGAGCGTGTTTCCGTCGCCGACGGGCTCCAGGAAGCTGTCGTGCTTCTCTGCGGTCAGGCCGGTCATCGGATAGAACACGTGGGCGTAGTGGGTGGCGCCCTTCTCCAGCGCCCAGTCCTTCATGGCTACCGCGACCGTGTCGGCGACCGCCGGGTCAAGCTTGGTGCCCTTTTCGATCGTCGCCACCACGGACTTGTAGACCGACTTGGGGAGCCGGGCCTGCATCTCGGCCTTGGTGAAAACGTTGGAGCCGAATATCTCACCTGGTTCTTCACCGGCTACGAAGCTGATGGCCGGGGGGACATATGCCTCGACGTTGTTGATCGCCTGCAGGCGGACGGCGTTTCCGCTCAATTGAGTTCCTATCGCTGAGGAGGTCCGCGATTTTCCGGCACGGAAGGCGGACCGCCTCACCTTAGGAACGTTCGATGGCGAACTTGTTACGCCAACGTCAACGCCGGCGTTGCGACGGTTTCGAACGTGAAACGCCGCCCGGCCGTTGGCACCGACCAAACACTCCCGGCATCAGTCGCCGGTACGCGTGAATTTGACCTCGAAGTCATAGGCGGGGCAGGGCGCCCCGCTGATCGCGGTCGCTTCCTCGTGACCGCTCCCGGCGAGCACGGTGATCGGATCCTGTAGCGGTTGCGGCAGCGGGAACTGCGCGAAGAAACTCAGGTGCGACGTGCGGGTCCTCGAACACCGGGTGTCGGAATCGTTGCGGAAGACCCATTTCCCGTCGCCGAAGACCAGCGGCAGGGACGTATCCGGTGGTGTGTGGAACAGGCTCAAGCAACGATCTCCGGTCCGAAGGCAGTCCGTGCGAACAACATAGTCGTCCGACGCTCTGAAACCATTCGGCTGGGTAATGGTTTCGTGGTAGCGGCCGTGCAGCGCTTCGGCGGGCGACACCACCCGCGGCGGCAGGGCCGCCGCGCTAGGGAGCGTGCTGACGTCCACGTCTCCGGTGCGTGTGAAGGTCGCGGTCCGTTTGTTGGCGCAAGCCCGGACGACAGTCTGGTCGGCTTCGCCGGAGAAGGTGCCGTCGGGACGTGGCTGCAGTATGAACACCTCCCATGCTTCGTCGGTAATGCCGTTGCACGTGGCCGAGCTGGTGCTGACGGCCACCCAGTGATCGCCAACCTGGTCGAACACGATCGACGTCGCGTGCATGGTTTCACCGGTAAGGCGCGACGCCGTCGCGACACACCCCGCGGATCCGCACACCGAGCTCACGGCCCACATTTCGGTTGTCGGTGGCGTTGGGCCCGGCAGACCCTCGACGCCGGTGACCGCGCCGTAGTTGACCCGGTAGGTGCCGGTGAAAGGACCCGTGTTGGGCGGGGGGGTAGTCGGTACGGCGGCGCGAGGTGCCGCGGGGGCTGCCGGTTTGGGGTGCTGGGTGAGCTTGACGCCCGCGAAGACCGCGCCGGCGAGTAGCAACACGATCCCCGCCAGGGCGCCAATCAGGACGCGTGGGCGCCGCTTCCAGATCGAAGGCACCGGGGGCGACGCCAGAACCGTCACGCCACCCGCGGGTTGGGTGTCGTCGATGCCTGGACCGCCCTGGGCGTATGCCGCGAATTGGGAGGCCGGGGTATCCGGGTAGGCGACGCTGAGGTGCCGGCTCAGTTGGTCGACGAACTCCCCGCAGCTGCCGAACCGGCTGGACGGGTCCTTGGCCATCGCCGTAGCGAACACCGGGTCCAGCCCGGCCAACTCGGGGCGACGGGCACCAATCGAGGGCGGCGGCGCGGTGACATGTTGGCTGATCACCACCATGGAGTTGGGGTGGTCGAACGGGGGGACGCCGGTCAGCAGGTGAAACGCGGTACAGGCAAGCGCATACTGATCGGCGCGCCCGTCTACCGGCTCACCCCGCAACTGCTCGGGCGCAGCGTAGGCCGCCGTGCCGACCGCGACGTTGGTACCGGTCGGTCCCGACACATCATCGATGGGCCGCGCGATGCCGAAGTCGGCCAGAAAGACCCGCCGTTGTTGACCGTTGGGTTGGGTCAGCAAGACGTTGGCCGGTTTGACATCGCGGTGCAACAACCCACGATGATGCGCATAATCCAGCGCCGAGCCGACGCCGGCAATGATCGCCAGCGCCTCATCGAAGGGCATCCCGTTCGAGAACTGCTCGCGCAACAGCCCGGCGGCATCGGTGCCGTCCACGTAGTCCATCGAGATCCAAAACTGGCCGTCGTGTTCACCGCGGTCATGAATACGCACGATGTTGGGATGCGATGAGCCGGCCACCACCTCGGCCTCCCGCAGAAACCACGCTCGGTACGTCGGGTCGGCGGTCAAATCCGCGGGCAACACCTTCAGCGCATCCTGGCGCGGCAACCGGGGATGCTGCGCCAAATAGACGGCGCCCATCGCGCCGCTGCCCAGCACCCGCAGAATCGTGTATCCGGCGAATACCTGACCTAATTCAAGCGACACGTGCGTATCGTGTTTTGTCATTTCCTCAGCATCCTCGGTGCAATAACGCGCTTAGCCTAGGCTTCGCGGGGCCGGCTGTACTCAAGATCGTGCAGGGTTGAATCTCTGCGGGGGCCGGCCAGCGTGGCCGACACACAAAGGCTTTCGCACATTACTTGTCATATCGTCGCGGAATTCATGCGAAATTCTTACGTCGCTTGCCAGCGGTTGCGAAGGCGCTACCGCGCGAAGCGCTTCGGCACCGGCCCTGCCGCGTGCGCGCCCGCCGTGGGCATACGCTCAAGCGGTTCGACACCCGGGCATCCCCGCAACGGCAAAGGATCACATGACGCACGGCGACGCAATACAGGCGATGCTCGTCAGCGTGCCTCCCGAGGACCTGGCCGTGGCGCTCATGCCGGCGTTTGAAGACAACGGGGACCTCACCGAATCCAAGCTCATCAGGTGGCTGTGTGCGCGGTTCCCCGGCCTCGACGCTGATCGCCACTGGCTGGATGCACCGGTAAGGGAGGCCCTGCAGGTCCTTGAGCACGCCGAACTGATCTACGTCAGCCGGATGTGGAACGCCCCTCCCTACTTTCGCGCCACTCGTTTGGGCTTGTTGGCCCTCGAAGAGGAACTCGAAAACGGGGAAGCATCCGTCCGGCGATGCGTCGAGGAGCGGATCGCCACGTCGACGGCCACACCGCCGCGGCAACCGGCCGCTCAACGGTTGCAGGAGCTGGAGACGTTGCGAGCCACCGGTGCGATCTCGGACGCCGAATACGCCCGTAAGCGCGACCAGATCATCGACGACATATGAAAGCCCTTGCTCACTTGGATTTTCAGTTTTCAGCCCGGCTCTGCCGCGCTCGCGATCGCCGCTGGTCCTGATGGCGGCGACGCGCGCTAGTCGCCGATCCGCGTGAACTTGACGTCGACATCGGTGGACGGGCACCTGGACGGCCCCACCACTTCCTCGCGACCGTGCCCGGAGATCAGGGCGATCGGATCCCCTGGTGGTTGAGGCATCGGGAACGGCACGGTGATTTTCACGTGCGCAGGCGTGCCGCCTTTCGAGCACCCGCCGTCGAACTCGCGCTCATAGATCCAGCTTCCGCCGCCGAACACCAGCGCCATGGCGGAAGCCGGCGCCCGGTGGAAAAGGCTGATGCACCGGTCGCCGGTGCGCAGGCAGTCTGTCTTGGCAACGTAGTCGGCCTGTTGTTTGAAACCGTTCGGCTGGATAGAAAATTGCTGGTAGTGGCCGTGCAGCCCGGCGGCCGGCGACACCACCCGCGGCGGTAGCGAGGCTGGGTCGGGAAGGCTGCTGACGTCGACGTCTCCGGTGCGGACGAAGGTCACGGGTCGTATGTTGGCACAACCTCTATTCATCGTCTGGGTGGATTGGCCGACGAAAGTACCGTCCGGATGTGGCTGCAGCGTGAACGTCTCCCAGGCTTCGCCCTCGAGGTTGGTGCAAGTACCGGGGCCTACGCTGACGGCAAGCCAGTTGCCGTCGACCTGGTCTAACACCATTGTCGTCACCTGCATCGTGTCGCCGGTCAGCCGCGACGCCGTCGCCATGCACCCGGCGGACCCGCACGCAGACCTGACACCCCAGGTTTCGTAGGTCGGCGTCGCACCCAGTGCCGGTTGACCTTCGACGTTGGTGACCGTGCTGTACGTGGCCTTGTAGACGCCGGTGAAGGGACCCGTGTTGGGCAGGGGACCCTTGGGCGCCGCGTTGGTGGTGGTGGGCGCCGTGGCGGCCGAATCGTGTTGCCCGATCAGCTTTTGGCTCGCAAAGAGACCCCCGGCGACCAGCAGCCCGACGCCCACCAAGGCGCCAGTCAGGACCGCGGGGCGCCGCTTCCACATGGGCCGTGCCGCCGGGAGAACCGGTTCTGTCGCGCCAACCACGGGGTGGGTGTCTTGGGCGTAATCGAATGGAATGTCACGGGCGTAGGCGTACGTAACCGGACTCAGCTGCTCGCCGAGTTGAGCTGCGAACTCCCCACAACTGCCGAACCGCCCGGACGCCTCTTTAGCCATCGCCGTGGCGAACACCGAATCCAACCCGGCCAGCTCGCGGTGGCGCGCGCCGATCGAGGGCGGCGGCGCACTGACGTGGTGGCTGATCACCACCGCAGGGTTTGAATAGTCATACGGCGGAGCGCCCGCCAACAAGTGAAACGCGGTGCAGGCCAACGCATACTGATCGGCGCGGCCATCGACCGGCTCACCCCGCAACTGCTCCGGCGCGGCGTAGGACACCGTGCCCACCGCCATGTTGGTCGCGGTGAGCCCCGCCGAATCCTCGATGCGGCGCGCGACGCCGAAATCGGCCAGGTAAACCCGCCGCGCCTGCCCTTCGGCATCGGACAACAAGATGTTGGCGGGCTTGACATCGCGATGCAACAGCCCGCGACGATGCGCGTAATCGAGCGCCGAGCCGACCGCGGCAACGATCGACACCACCTGATCGACGGGCATCCCGGTCGGGAACTGCTCACGCAACAGCCGACCCGCATCGGTGCCGGACACGTAATCCATTGAGATCCAAAACTGGCCATCGTGTTCGCCGCGGTCATGAATCCGCACGATGTGCGGATGAGACAACGCGGCGGCCATTTCAGCCTCACGCACAAACCGCGCCCGAAATTCGGGATCGGCGGTCAAATCTGCCGGCAATACTTTGAGCGCGTCTTCGCGCGGCAACCGCGGATGCGCCGCCAGATACACCGTGCCCATAGCACCTTCGCCCAATACCCGTCGGATGGTGTATCCGGCGAACACCTGACCAATTTCTAGCGACATGGTGAAATCGTAGGTCCTTCCACTTCGGCGGCACCCGGAATTCGCGCCATCACCGTTACCGGCGATATGACCACGCGTTGTGGAGGTTCCCTGGGTCCCTGGCTGGTGTCGGTCGCTGTTACCGACACCACGTACGCTGCCGCACCCCGCTTGCCGCATCTTCGCGAAACTCTTGCGGAATTCTTGCGTTCGCTCGCCAGCGGTCGCGCGGGCGTCGGCTCCCCGACTCGATGCCGAGAAGCGTTGCGTCCCTTACGGATTATCGTGCGCGCTTGGCCGGCGGAGTGCCGGCGAACATCTTGAGCAGGAAGCGGGAGAGCAGCAGCCGCGTGCCGCGTGGCCGATCGCTGACGACCGCACGATCGTTACAGCGTCAGTCTGTGTGGTTGATGTGCTCGTGATCGACGTCCAGGACACCGAAAACCAGGTCGAGCATCACCTGCTCGGTGGCCGCGCGGCTACGGTGCAGATCACGCCGCAACAGTTTCCAGACCATGACGTATGTCGCCGCTTTTAGTCCGGTGGTCATGCGCCGCCTGGCCACGGCATCGGACGGCAGGAAGTCGGCGAACACCTCCTCGAGCCAGTCTTGGTGGTGCTCGATTCCGTCCCACATCGCCTGCTCGAGGTCCTTGGAGTGCTGACTATTACTCAACCAACCGACCAGGATGTCACCCATCCGCTCATATCTGCCCACCAAGGCTTTGACCGCGCCCCTGACGTCGCCCCGCTGTGCGCGCATCAGCATCGGTGTGGTCTCTCGCCAAAGCTCGTCGAGCACGGTGAGGATGACGCGATCCTTTGAGTCGAAGTGGTTCAGCACGGTCTGGTGCGACACCTCGGCGGCCGCCGAGATTGCGGCCAAAGTAACTTCCTCATAACGCTTTTCGAGTAGCAGATGGTGGGCACCGCTGAGAATCCGCTCCCTGGTGGCCGCGGCTGATTCCGCGCGCGTCGTCCGGACGGCTGTTGCCTCACCGTGGGAGCCGTGGGGGCCATGGGAGCCGTTCGAGCCGTTCGAGCCGTTCGAGCCGTTCGAGAAAACGTGGTTCAAGCCGTGATCGGGCTTGCCGTTGGTCATGCCCCAGTAGGCTACACCTGATCTTGAGCGGCACTCAAGAGTCGTTTGCGGTCGTGAGTCGTCCACCACGGGCGCTTGGGCCGGCGACTCTTCATCGCCTTGCCGGACTGATCGCGAGCGCGGCTTGCGCACAATTCATGGAAGAACCCGCTGACGCGGTTGGGGATGGGCTCCCCCCAGCCGCCAGTGGCGAGTTCCCATGGACCACACCGCGCATGAGCGAAGGACCGACTCGCCCGGCGGACTCGGCCGAGACCAGCGCCTTTGGGTCCATGCGCCTGCTCTTAATCGCCGGAGGCTTCGTTGATCCAACGATCAGCAGCATTACCTCAATCTGCACCTCGAATTCATTGCCCGATTCAGGCAGGCACTTTTGGCGCCAATATGCCGGGCGATTTTGACGGCCGAGTCGTTCGGCCGTGTTGGAGTTTCTGCGCTCGTGTGGCGGTGCCACCGCTGCCGGAATAGAACCGTTATCGTGTCCTCAACCGCAATTCGCCGGGAGGCTGACGTGGACCAAAGGCCGTTCGGCCGCTACCGCTTGATCGAGTTGCTGGGCCGTGGCGGCTGCGGCGAGCTGTGCTTCTCGGGTCCGAATCATGAACCGAGCAGGCCACGTTGATAGTCGTCGACTACTACCTGCGTTTCCTGCACGCCGATCGGCGGATGCCGCTCAACTTCGACGTCGGTCCGCTGCACGTCCACATCTGTGCCCGGTCCGTGTTCTTCTTTTGGGTCACGGTGGGCCTGCTGGTGGTCGCCGGTATCGCGGTGCTGGCCTCGCGCAAGCGGGAATTGATCCGCAAGTGGACCACCTGGCTGATGATCGCCCCGGCGTTCGGCATCCCGATCTGGATTGGCCGGGGCACCACCGCGGTGCTGGCCGCTGCGGTGGCCGTGGTGGCGGTGCTCGAGTACGCGCGCCTGGTGAAATTGGGCCGGCTCGACACCGTCCTGCTTCTGGTGCTGGCCGTCCTGTACCCGCTTGCGGCCTGGCTGCACCCACCCCTGTTGCGTTTGGCACCGGTCATCGTGCTGGTTTGCGCGCTGCCCTCGGTGTTCAGCGGTGATGTCGAAAACGGGGGCAGGCGCACCTCGTTCACCGCGTTCGGTTCGGTGTGGATCTGCTGGTCGTTGGCGCACCTGGTGGTGTTGTGGGGAGACGCGTATCTGGTGTGCTTTGCCGCGGCTGCCACCGACGTCGCCGCCTGGTGCGGTGGAAAGGGGTTGCGTTTCATGGGCTGGGCTCGAAAGCCGTTGTCCCCGTTGAGCCCGAATAAGACGGTCGGCGGGTTGGTCGGCGCGGTCCTAGGGGCGTTTCTGGTGCTCAGCTTGCTGGGGACGATGACGGTCGGCCTGCTCATCGCGGTGGGGTTCGGCGGCGTGCTCGGCGACCTTCTTGAATCGATGGTGAAGCGGCAGGCCCAGGTTAAAGACGCTGGCTCCTGGCTGCCGGGCTTCGGCGGTCTGCTCGACCGGATCGACTCACTACTACTGGTTCTCCCGCTGGCGTACGTCCTAGGATGAGCCGCGGCTACGTGATCGGTCAGTTTCGATCTTGCGCAATGCATTTCAACGCAACTTTGCACAGTCGAGGTGGTCGCTATGCGTAACGAACCTTCCGCGCAGGAGCGCGACTCACGTGTCTGGACGGCGCTTGCCCGTCTCATGGCTGGACCATTCGGGCTGCCGTTGGCGTTTCTATGGGGATACGCCGAGGCCCTGAGCTGGTTCATCGTCGCCGAGATGGCGTTGTTTCTATTCGCCGCCGCGGTCCCGCGCCGGGTGATGCTATTGGCCGCGGCGGTGATCGCCGGCTCGGTGCTGGGCGTGCTGACCAACGCGTGGCTGGCGTCTCACGGCGTCGTATTGCCCGCTCCCCTGACCACCCCGCGGATGGCGGCGAGGGCCTTCGGCCAGTTCTCCGAGGGACCGAGCGCGATCATGCATCAGGCGCTGTCGGGGATCCCCGTCAAGGTGTACGCCCGCGCCGCCGGGCAGCACAGCGTCGACCTGTGGAAGCTGGCCTGCTGGACGCTGCTGGAGCGTGGACTGCGGATCTCGACGGTGGGACTGGTGATCTGGCTGCTGTCCAGCCTCTTCCATCCCTGGCTGCGACGGCATTACGGCCTCTACCTGATCGGCGCGACCGTTATTTTCACGGCCGCACTGTCCGCGGTAATCGCCGCATGGTCTTAACCGAGCTCGGGAAAGCGGCCGCGGTTCCGGTTTACGAAGCGAGTGCGTACTGCTCGGTGAGCTGGGGCAGGTAGTCGCCCCGCAAGGCGATGATCTGCTCCCGCAGCTCCTCCGTTGTAACGCTGCCCGGCTCGACGGGTTCGCCAATGCGGATCTGCATCGGGGCCGGCGAAATGAAGCTGGCGCCCTTGGGCAACACGTCGGCAGTACCCGCCACCGCGACCGGGACGATCGGCACACCGCAATCACGCGCCAGCCGCAGCGCACCGGAACGGAACTCACCGATGCGCCCGTTCGTCGAGCGGGTCCCCTCCGGGTAGATGATCACGGCCCGCCCAGCCATCAGCGCGGGCCGAGCCGCGGCCAGCAGCTCGGCATAGGTGCCGCGACCGGACCGCCGCACCGGAAGCACACCGGCCACCGTCGACGCGATGAAACGGCGCACCGGCACGTCGAACCAGTAGTCGGCCGCCGCGGCGAACACCGGCTGGGCCTTGGGGGGCAGCGCCGCCAGCAGCGCCGCGGTGTCCGCGTGCGAGGAGTGGTTGGCCACCACCACGCAGCCACCCGGCACCTGCCAGCGCCCGGTCACGGTGAGCCCGCCGGAAAGTGCCGCCACCAACCGCCAAACCCAGTGCCGCAGTGCGTACGCGATTCGGTTCGTGCTCATGATGCCAGCGCCCCTGTCAGTTACTCTTTCGCGGATCGGCCGCTGCGGCCGATGTCAAATAGACTGCGCCACACCGCTTGCGTCATGCTCGCGAGGTTCTTGCAGAATTCTTGCGTTCGCCCGACGGTCGAGCGCCCCCAGCGCCGGAGCCCGCTATCGACGGAATGGCCGATCAGATCGCTCCCGACGCGAGAGACCCAGGGCCTATTTGGGCAGGCACTGGGTCATCGGGAGATTAGCTCCCGAACGATCGCGGCTAGGAACTGGACCTCGGGTCTCAGCTCACGCAACGAGTGCGTGCACGATTCGGTTCGTGCTCATGATGCCAGCGCCCCTGCCGGTGTGGTCGCGACCGCGACGGGCTGCTCGGACTGCCGCTGGGCGGTCAACTCGCGGTGCGCCGCCCGCAACCGCAGCGCGGTGGTGATCAGCGAACCATTGATCAGCTGGGTGGTCACCACCGGCAGGATGATCGGAAACACGGTGGCCAGCACCATGAACAGGCAGCGTTCGGTCTTGCCCAGCGGGCCCCCGTTGCGCCGAGTTGCGCCTGCTCCCGCCGCGGCCAGCGATGCGAACGTGGGCAGCGTCGCGGCCAGCGCGGCCACCAGCACCATGATCACCGGCCAAGACAGGAAATGCAGCCCGGGGCCACGCTGGCGCGCGGCCCACACCGCCAGCCCGGCGAAGGCCAGCAGATCCGAGGTACGGTCGCCGATTTCGTTGACGACGAATCCCCACGGCCGGCTCACCCCGGCCGCGCGGGCAACCGCGCCGTCCAAATTGGCGCCGGCCAGCCGCAGCGCCAGAAACAGCGCCACCAGCGGCCACCACCCGAACGCGATGGCGACGCCGGCCGCACCCGCGGCCACCACCCCGGCCAGCGTGAACAAGTCCGGTGAAATCTTGCGTGCCACAGCGATATTGATAATCGGCGTTAACCGGCGGGTGTACCACGGCTTGAGTGCGTACAGGCCCAGGTGCTGCCGGAGGCGAGGCGACGCCGACGCCTTGTCCGTCGAAGCGTCTTGCGCAGCCGCAACGACCCTGATCGGGGGAAGCGCAGACGTATCGATCAGCGCCAGCGTCGTCGACCCACGATGCGCGATACGGGCCTCGGATGGGGTCAGCGTGCGGACACCCAGCGTGCGTAGCACGGGAGCGTCAGCGAGGTCGGTGCTCACGTTAAGTTTCCTTCCGGTGAACTTTCTCGCGGGTCGGCCGGTGCGGCCGATGCCAAATAGACTGCGACACATCGCTTGCGTCATGCTCGCGAGGTTCTTGCGGAATTCTTGCGTCCGCCCGATGGCTGAGCGGCGAGGCTCAGAGGTCCGTGGACGCCGACAATCCAACCGGGATCTCCGGTCTCAGCTCACGCAGCGAGTGCGTACTGCACGGTGAGCTGGGGCAGGTAGTCGCCCCGCAAGGCGATGATCTGCTCCCGCAGCTCCTCCGTTGTAACGCTGCCCGGCTCGACGGGTTCGCCAATGCGGATCTGCATCGGGGCCGGCGAAATGAAGCTGGCGCCCTTGGGCAACACGTCGGCAGTACCCGCCACCGCGACCGGGACGATCGGCACACCGCAATCACGCGCCAGCCGCAGCGCACCGGAACGGAACTCACCGATGCGCCCGTTCGTCGAGCGGGTCCCCTCCGGGTAGATGATCACGGCCCGCCCAGCCATCAGCGCGGGCCGAGCCGCGGCCAGCAGCTCGGCATAGGTGCCGCGACCGGACCGCCGCACCGGAAGCACACCGGCCACCGTCGACGCGATGAAACGGCGCACCGGCACGTCGAACCAGTAGTCGGCCGCCGCGGCGAACACCGGCTGGGCCTTGGGGGGCAGCGCCGCCAGCAGCGCCGCGGTGTCCGCGTGCGAGGAGTGGTTGGCCACCACCACGCAGCCACCCGGCACCTGCCAGCGCCCGGTCACGGTGAGCCCGCCGGAAAGTGCCGCCACCAACCGCCAAACCCAGTGCCGCAGTGCGTACGCGATTCGGTTCGTGCTCATGATGCCAGCGCCCCTGCCGGTGTGGTCGCGACCGCGACGGGCTGCTCGGACTGCCGCTGGGCGGTCAACTCGCGGTGCGCCGCCCGCAACCGCAGCGCGGTGGTGATCAGCGAACCATTGATCAGCTGGGTGGTCACCACCGGCAGGATGATCGGAAACACGGTGGCCAGCACCATGAACAGGCAGCGTTCGGTCTTGCCCAGCGGGCCCCCGTTGCGCCGAGTTGCGCCTGCTCCCGCCGCGGCCAGCGATGCGAACGTGGGCAGCGTCGCGGCCATCGCGGCCACCAGCACCATGATCACCGGCCAAGACAGGAAATGCAGCCCGGGGCCACGCTGGCGCGCGGCCCACACCGCCAGCCCGGCGAAGGCCAGCAGATCCGAGGTACGGTCGCCGATTTCGTTGACGACGAATCCCCACGGCCGGCTCACCCCGGCCGCGCGGGCAACCGCGCCGTCCAAATTGGCGCCGGCCAGCCGCAGCGCCAGAAACAGCGCCACCAGCGGCCACCACCCGAACGCGATGGCGACGCCGGCCGCACCCGCGGCCACCACCCCGGCCAGCGTGAACAAGTCCGGTGAAATCTTGCGTGCCACAGCGATATTGATAATCGGCGTTAACCGGCGGGTGTACCACGGCTTGAGTGCGTACAGGCCCAGGTGCTGCCGGCGGCGAGGCGACGCCGACGCCTTGTCCGTCGAAGCGTCTTGCGCAGCCGCAACGACCCTGATCGGGGGAAGCGCAGACGTATCGATCAGCGCCAGCGTCGTCGACCCACGATGCGCGACGCGGGCCTCGGATGGGGTCAGCGTGCGGACACCCAGCGTGCGTAGCACGGGAGCGTCAGCGAGGTCGGTGCTCACGTTAAGTTTCCTTTCGGTGGGTTGCGGCTCCAGGTGAGCTGGCGTTGTGTTCAAGTAGGCACATTCGGTGCCGCTACCGGTCCCAACATCGGGGCCGACGTCACATAGACTGCGGCACCCCGCTTGCCCGATATTCGTGAAGTTCTTGCGGAATTCTTGCGTTCGTTTCAGAGCGCTCGCAAAGGTGAAGCCGTACTTGGTGGATATGGGCTCCTGCAGCAGATGGCTGTCCCGCGACATAGTTGACGCCTCTTCGAATTCTGCAGCGAGACAGTCGGTTACGGTGTTAACGATTGGTGACGCAGTGTCGCGGAGGCAGTTCCGTGAGGTGACCGCGACGCTAGCCCCGCGCTCACCCGCGCGGCCGCCGCCGCAGCCAGGAAGCATCCAAGCGCCGTCCACCCCGCGGGCCCGCTCAGCCCGTTCTTGGCCAGCAGAACCAGCGCGACGCCCGCGACGCATACCAGCGCACCCGCGGCGGTCGACCAGTCGCCGGCGGCCCGAACCGGCGCGTCCCACTCGTCCCACCAGGGCAGCCGACGATGTTCGAGCGGCCAGAGCAGCCGGAATGCCACGGCCATGACGGCCGCGAACACCAGGGCGCGTAACGCAAGGAGGCCCCAGAAGCCCGGCGCATGCTACGTCGTATGCGTCGAGGCCGACGGCGTGCAGACAGACGGCGGCGGCCGCGATCGCCGGGATGTGCCAGAGGTAGAGCGTCATCGCTCCCCCATTGCCCACCGCGACAACGCGCCAGACACGCGGCCGCGCCGCCCACCGCCGGATCCCGCCTGCGGCCGCCACGAACACACATGACATCCATGTGCAGTGCAGTGCGAGCAACAGCGTGGGCGGCAAGGTATTGGGGGTCCGCTCCGCGCCCGGTGGTTACCAGGGAGATGTCATACGGCCCGGCGACGGCAAGCGCCACCTGCGCGCTCGAACGCGGCCGCGGCGGCGACGAGTGCCGCGCGCGGACCGATCAGTCGACGCGCGTAGGCGACTCCGATCACCACCGGGATCAGCCAGACGATGACGTAGTTCGCGGCGCCCGATTCGGGCTTGCCTACCGCGAATCGAATCCCGTCTACCACGGCCGCGGCCGCGATGAGGGACGCGACCAGGACCGCGACCGCACTCCCGGTACCCAGCCTGGTCAACGCCGGCACGAAGGCGAGCACCACCAGGTAGACGCCCAGGAACCACAGCAGCGCGACTGCATTGCGTGCCCGAGGGCCACCGCGGAGTGCGCCCCGAGGGTCATCCGGACCGCGAGGAGCGCGACCGTCCATGCCGCGAGGTACCAGAAGACGGGCCGGCACAGTCGCTGCGCCCGGGTTACCAGCCAAGTACCCCAAGGAGTGTTATCGCGCCGGCCGTATGCGCCCGCGGCGCCGCCAGCAAGGAAGAACAGCGGCATGACCTGAACGACCCACGTGACCGGAGCTAACGCGGGCATCGCGCCGAGCAGGCTGCCGACGCGCGGACCGTCGGGACCGATGGTGGCGAGCGCCAGTACGCAGTGCCCGAACATCACGACGACCAATGCGGCGAGCCTCGCGACGTCGACGGCGCGGTCGCGGTCGGGTGCTGTGCCGTTGGCGACCTCGCGCGCGTCGGGCATGAACTTGATGGATGACATGCGACCAGCATTCGGGGCTGCGGGGCGCTGCGGATGAGTAGGACTACGCGTCTCTTCCCTGTTTTTCGGTCCTCGCCGAGGCGATCCGAACCGACGCGACCCGCCGCAACGCATGGCCTTGACCGATATACCCTACGGGGGTATAGTTCATCCTATGACCGAAAACCCTCAACCCTGCCACTGTAAATCGACCGGTTGCACGTGTAGTGACTCCGTCTGCACCCAAGGGGCTGGCTGCACCTGCGGTCACCCCAACTGCACCTGCAACGACTGATCACCATCAGCCAGGGCCTCGACTCCCCCGTCGGGGCCCTGGCCGCCACCACACTCTCTGCGGCGCCAGCATCGCCACATACGTGTATATCCCTGTCACGCAACGCGGCCGCTTGACAAATACCGTCAATCACCTGCTGCACCTGACGATGTCGGCGGCGATGTTCCTGATGGCGTGGGGCGTCGGGATGGACCTGCCGACAGTCGGGCCGATGCTCTTCTTCCTGCTGGCGGGAGTCTGGTTCGCGACCCTTGCCGCCCGGGTCTCCGCAATTCCCGGTCACCGGCTGACCAACACCTGCTACGCCGTGATGACGGCGATGTTCGGCGCGCCGGCGTAGGCAATCAGTGCACATCCACTAGTCGGGGCCATCGCCCGCCGCGAAATCGACTGCGGGTGAGGGCGTTTTGGTGTCCCACGTGCGGCCGGCGCTTTCCCCGAGCCCGAACCGATCATGCAGACGGGCCAACGGTTTGGGCGCCCACCAATTGAACCGGCCGAGCACATGCATGAACGCCGGCACCAGCACCATCCGCACCAGCGTGGCGTCGGCCAGCACCGCCACCGTCAGCCCGAAGCCGAACAATCGCATGAACGAAACCTGAGCGGCCATCAACGCCGCAAAGGAGATCGTCATGATCAGCGCCGCGGCTGTGATGACCCGCCCGGTATGGGCCACACCGAGCGCGACGCTCCTGTCGTTAGCACCCCACCCGCGGTGTGACGTCTGCCAGTACTCGCGGATCCGTGAAATCAGGAACACCTCGTAGTCCATCGACAGGCCAAAAGCGATGCAGAACAACAACACCGGCAGCTCCACCCCAATCTTGCCGGTTGCCGCCGTACCCAGCCCGCCCAGGTGCCCCTCCTGAAACACCCACACCAGCGCACCGAACGATGCGGTCAGCGACAGCAGTGTTCGTCAGCACCGCTTGGAACGGCAGTACCGCGCTACCGGTCAGCATGAACATCAGCACCATGGTGATCACCGCGATGATGGTCCGAGCACAGCTGGCAGCCGCGAAGCTATCGCCTGCACGCTGTCGCGGTTGCCCTGCGCCGACCCGGCCAGCTGCACCGCTCTGCCCGCCGGGGTCGGCACGGCGTGCAGCCGGTCAAGCTGAGTCAATGAGGCGGCGGAATACAGTGGTGCGGTGGTGGTTACCGTCAGGAAGGCGCTGCGGTCCCTGAGTCCACTGGGCGATGAGGGCGGCCCGGGCTGCAGCCTGCCGTCGACGAACGTGCCGCGCGGCGACGAGGCCGACGACACGTCCGGCACCCGCGACAGCGCGGCAGCGTAAGCGTCCAGATCGGCGAGACTCAGATCGGTAGCGTCCGGGAGCACGACGGTGACATCGGGAGTCGCGTTGCCCGGGAAGTCGTTCCGCAGCAGGTCGCCGACCTGACGCGCCGAAGCCGAGGTGGGCAGGACCCGATCGTCGGCGAAGCCCCACCGCACATCGCGGAATGGCGCGCCGAGCAGCAGCAGCAGCGCGATGACCGCGACACCGATCGGCACCGCGTGGCGCATGACGAACTTCGTCCACCGGTACCAAAACCACTCCTCGACCGGTTTGGGTTCGGCTCGGACTTGGGCCGGCCGTAGCAGTCCGTAGCGCACAACCGGCGCATGTCCAACGCATCGAGCCGGTCACCCAGCAGCGCGATCGCCGCGGGCGTCACGACGATCGCCGCCGTCACCGTGCGAACGCGACCACCGCCACTCCGGCGTAGGCGAACGACTTCAGGAAGTACGGCGGAAACAGCACCAGCGCCGACATCGACAGCGCCACCGTCATCGCCGAGAACAGCACGGTCCGGCCGGCGGTAGCCATCGTGCGGATCAGCGCCGCGTCACGAGTATGCCCTCGGCCAACTCATCCCGGAACCGGCTGAGGATCAACAGCGTGTAGTCGACGGCCAGCGCCATGCCCAGCGCGACGGTCAGGTTCAGCGCGAAGATCGACACGTTGGCGAACAGTGTGATCGCGTGCAGCGACGCCAGGGCGCCGAAAATCGCGAATACGCCGACGGCCACCGGCAGCGCCGCCGCAACCAGACCACCGAACACCCAGACCAGCAACAGAAAACTCAGCGGCAGCGCCAGCGACTCCATGAGTAACAGGTCTTTCTGGTTTGCTCGTTTACCTGCCAGGCGACGGCGGCGTCCCCGCCGGCGCGCACCGTGACGCCGTCGCGGTCGTGGACGAGCTCGTCGGCGAGCTGCCGGGCGTAGATCAGGGAGTCGTTTTCGCCGCCTGTGATGGCGGCCACGATCAACCCCGTCTTGCCGTCCTTGCTGATGAACTTGGGCGCAACCTCCCGCGACACGGTCCACGGGGAGACCACCTGTCCGACATGCACCGAATTCTGCAGCCGCGCAGCGATGTCGGCGCCAACCGCGGTGGCCTGCGGTCCCAGCGCGCCGCCGCTTGCAGGTGACGGTGATCAGCAGGCCCGTGTCGCCCTGGTCGAACTTCTTCGAGAGCAGCGCGGCCGCTTTCGACGATTCGGAGCCGGGATCGACCGCCCCGCCGGCCGAGAGCGACTTGACCACGGGGATGCCGAAGATGGCGGCGCCGATCATGACCAACACAGCCACGGCAATGACCCGGCGCGGGGCCGCAATGGCGAGTCGTGCGATTCCTTGCAGCACGGCACTTCCTTTCGACAGGCCCAACGGCATGGCGACCAGGCGCGTGCTTTCCCCAACGTGTGACCGTGCGTACCAGCGCAAGCGCCCTCAGCAGTATGCACGGCTCGCGATGTGACTGATGCGCCAACAATAGCCAGTACTTACAGGATCTCCGCAGTCGCTCGGCTGACGAAGGCCGGTGGCAATGACTGCCTCACACCCGACCCTTACTACACTGCGGGACGGTGCTCTCCAAATGAGGAATGGTGGGACGAGAAAGCAGCGCAGCGAAGGCCGGACGGCCTTGGCCCACGCGTAATGTCTTCTGGAACGCCACCTTAGTAATGGTGGGGTTCGGGCTGGTCGGCGCTGCGCTCTTCCCGTTCGTCATGATTGCTCTGGGAGTGGCACGCGACCAAGCACCAAGGCTGTCCTTCTTCGGCGCCGCATTCTTAACCGCGTGCTTGGGCACGGGGCTCCCCATGGGCGTCATCAACTATTCGGTGACAGTTCGGACTTTCCGCGACCGGATAGGTGTGCTGTCCGCTCGGCTCGAGGGGGCCCAGTCCGAGATCGTTAGTCGCGCCGGTGGTGATTCTTGGGAGCCGCTGGCGGACCGCTATGCCTTGCCCGTCGACAGCACCGACGAATTCGGCCGAGCCAACGCCTCCTTTAACTACCTCGTCAGCGCGCTCGATACCAGCCAGATGGCCGAACGCTCGCTTCGCCATAGCCTCGTCGATCAGGCCAAGCTGGCCGCCCTGGGAACACTCACCGCCGGCGTCGCGCACGAGATGAAAAACCCGCTGAATTTCGTCATGAACTTCACCGCGCTCAACCTCGAGCTGTGCGCCGAACTACGAGAGCAAACGACCGACGACGACGAGCTGGTCGCAGATCTCGAGGCGAACCTCAACCTCGTCCTGCACCACACCGAACGTGCGCTGGCCGTGATGACGACCATGCTCGAGGTCGGTCGCTCGCGCACCGACGACGACGCCCAGCCGTGCCGCCTCAACCCGATCGTCAAGCAGAGCACTGGGCTCGCCGACCATTCATGGCAAATGAATCGACGCGACGCGCGCTGCGCAATCCATGTCGAACTCGACGACGACGACCCGACGGTACGCGGCTTCGAAGGTGACCTCATCCAGGTGATCATCAACCTGGTGATAAACGCGCTCGAAGCCGCGTCATTGGCCACCGATCGCCAAGGAGAGGTACGAATCGCGGTGCGTCACGACGACCAATCAGCATTCGTCACCGTGACCGACAACGGGCCGGGCATGGAGCCCGAGACGCTGTCGCACATCTTCGAACCCTTCTTCACCACCAAACACGGCCGTGGCGGGACCGGACTTGGTCTGTCCATCAGCAAGGACATCGTCGACAACCACCACCATGGTGAGCTGAAAGTCAGCAGCGAGCCCGGGACCGGCACCCGATTCGTCGTCAAACTCCCCCTCCAGCAGTGAACAGAGAAAGTCCTGGTGAGCTGACGACTGACGCTTCGCGAACTGGAAATCGAGAAGGGCGTTCGAGCTCCCGCAGTACCACATCCGGGCGAATGCGCAGGCACGTCATGCGGGCGATGCGGTGGTCATGTCATCGCCTCGGCCATTGCAACATGTCCGTCGAAACCAACGGATGATGCCACTGCGCGATAGCGCTGCACGAGTTCTCTGTACGCCTCCTCCTCAGCGTGGGCGCGAGCCAGCAGCGCGCGCAGCCGCAGCAGCGGAAGCTCATAGAGCACAAACCCCGGCTCCGCCGGGCAGGCGGCGAGCCGATCGACGGCTCTCTGCGCCTCTTGCAGGTCTTGTCCGGTTCCCCGGCGTAACAGCGATTCCACCAGCACCGTCGACGCCGGACCCTGGAAGGTCGCCTTGCCGCAGGCGAAGAGGTGCTCGACGGTTGCTGTGGCGATCTCGATGGCCGCATCGAGATCCCCTACGCGGGCCTTGGATTGCGCGATCTGGATGTCGGCCATCGTCCCCGTTAGCAGGTCTCCGTGCTGCATCGCCTGTTGACGACCCGTCGTCAGCAGATCCATGCCCGCAGCCGCATCCCCATCATGCAGACGAACCAGCATGATGCCGTGCGTGATTCGCCCCCACGCCAGCGAAACGTCATCGCCGGATCGTTCGGCGGTGCGCAGTGCTGCTGCCGTGTGCCCCCGGGTCGTCGCGTCCGGCACCACGGCGCCGTTCATGACCGCCACCCCATACCCATAGGTGGTGACGGCCGCCTGGGTCCCACCCTGCACCTCGACGGCCATTGCGAGCCCGCCCGCAGATCGTCGCGCCAGCCCGAAATTCCCAGGCTGCACCGGGCGAGACCCCGCAGCGTGAGCGCCCACTCCAGCCGGTGATTCGAAGAAGAAATTGCCCATGGTGATGTCGCCGTCGGCCAACTCGATCACCCGCTGGACCAGAAGCAGTGTTTCGTTGACAGCACCTACGTCGAACTTGCCGTGGGCCACGGTGTTGAGCAGCCGACGATCAGCGCCGGGTCTCCAATCGACTCGAGTAGGCTAATGTAATCCGATGCAAGAGATTGCAATTCGCGAAGTCGAAGGTTAAGAGTCATCGACACAAAGCACTCCCGAGGTGCCCATCGCCAACGACATTTGGTCGCCCGCCACACCGCAGAGCTCGCGCAGTTCGTCCAGCCCGGTGTCGGCAATGCCGGCGCCGCCGGCACGCCAGGTGTAGCCGCACAGCAGGGTGCGCGGGGCGATCGCGAGTTTAACGTCCGCAACAGCACGCCGTGGTATTCGGGACGATACGTTAGCAGCGCGAGCGAATGGGTCCGCGGGAGAACGGAGAAGATGTCCTCGAGCATCGACTCGCTCACATCATCGAGCCAGTGGGCGTCCTCGATCACGTAAAGGGTCGGAGTGGCGCGCGCCAGCGCCGCCGACTTGACCAACTGGGTGAGGCGCCGGCGGCGGGCATCGGCATCGATGTCGACTGGGTCCGCGCCGGGCTCACAGATACCAAGCAGATCGTCGAGCAGCAGTAGATCCTCGGCGTCGGCGTGGGGTAGCCGGTCCCGCACACGCTCGCGCGCGGTGCCGGCTGCCACGCCGCCAGTATCGAAGATCGCCCGCAGTGACCATGTCGCGGCGTGGAACGCGAGGTCGCGGGCATGGGATTGACAGAATGTCGAGAAGACCGCCATGCCACGTCGGCTAGCCATTGCCGCGGTTTCGCGAACCAGCCGGCTCTTACCAATGCCGGGTGGCCCTACGATTCCGTTGACTCCGCCGGTGCCGTCAATCGCGTGATCGAGCATTACCGTCAGCGCGGTGATTTCACGCTCACGCCCGACCAACGTCACTTCCCGGCGGCCCGCGTGGCCGCGTTGCGCACTGACTCCCCGTAAGCGACGCGCGGGGACCAGGTCGTGAGCGCCCTTGATGCGTACCATCTCTTGTTCGTCCAGGACTGCGACGTCCTCCACTAGCCGCGCGGTGGACTGGCTAAGCATCACCCCGCCCGGCGGCGCAACCGACTCCATGCGCTGCGCCATCCCCACCTGCTGTCCGATTGCGGTGTAGCCAAGCGGAGTCGAGTCGAGCTGTCCGGCGATCACTTCGCCGGAGTTGAGCCCTATCCGCAGCTGCAGCTCGACACCGTCGCGCCGCTCCACCTCGCTGGCTAGCCCCTTGGCTTCCTCCTGGATGGCCAGCGCCGACAGGCAGGCGCGAATGGCGTGGTCCTCCAACGCGATCGGAGCGCCGAATAGAGCCATGATGCCGTCGCCGGTGAACTTGTCAACGGTGCCGCCGTACCTGTGCACCACGGGCGCCGCGCAGTTGACAAGTTTGCTCATGATCTCGCGAAGCCGCTCGGCGTCGACTGCGGCCGCGATATCCATCGAGTGCACTACGTCGGCGAACAGCACCGTCACTTGCTTGTACTCGGCCGGTTCGGCGGCGGCGGAAACGGCGGCTCCGCACTCGTCGCAGAACTTCGCATTCCGGCGCAACTCAGTGCCGCATTTCGCACATTCAATTCCGGTCGTTGTGATGGTGCACCGCCGATCTGGGTCCCCGGACGACCCGCTGCGCCAAGAATAGAACCCGTTACTGGCTAGCGAGGGGCGAGTTTGTGCTCGATCAATTCGCGGTAGAGGGGAGTTCGCAATAGCTCGGCGTGAGTCCCCCTTGCCTGGATCCGGCCGTGCTGCAGAACCAGGATTTGGTCGGCGTGGGTAACGGTGGAGAGTCGGTGGGTGACCACGAGGAGGCTGCGCTGGCCGCGTGCTCGCCGCAGGTTGCTCATGACGTCGTATTCGTTGGCGCGGTCAAGATGGGCGGTTGGTTCGTCCATGAGGATCAGCTGGGATCGCGACAGGAATGCGCGAGCCAAGGCCAGACGCTGACGTTGACCGCCGGAGAGGCCCCGCCCGCGTTCGAGTACAGGGGTATCGAGTTGTTCAGGGAGACGGGCGATTTCGTCGGCGATGCTGGCCTGCTCGAGGACCAGCCATAGGTCGGCGTCGGCGGCGTCGGGGTCCGCGATGAGCAGGTTGTCACGGATGGTGCCGTTGAGCAGGGGTGCGTCCTGTTCCAGCAGGCCCAGCCGGCCGCGGAGTTCCTTGAGGGGAATGCCGCGCAGGTCGCGACCTTCCCAGCGCACCGTCCCGCCACCGGGGTCGTGGAAGCGGCACAGCAGCGCCAAGATGGTCGACTTTCCCGAGCCGGACGGCCCGATCAGCGCGGTGATCTGATCCCGGCCGAGCGTCAAGGAGACGTCGTTGAGCACGGCCTCACCGCCGTAGGAAAAGGTGACCTGGTCGAATTCGACAAGCGCTGCAGGGTCCTGGCGGTCCTGGCCTGCGTGCGTAATCTCGATCGTATCCGCGACCGCGAGCGTTGGCGGGTCGCCTTCCGGCAGCTCGCGCAGGGTGGTGGTGAGGTGCTGATAGGCGCCGGCCGAGGTACGCAGGCCGTTGAGTGCGGTAATGCCCGCGGTGACGGGAAGGACCGCGTACATGGCGAAGGCGAATAGGCTGACGAACTGGCCCACGGGCAAGCCACCGCCGGCGACGCGGCTGCCATCGATGATCATGATCGCCAGAAACGAGCACGGTGACGCCCAACCGGATGAGGGACGTGTCTAGCGGCGGTGGCATAACGCAATGCGGACGCCGGACCCATAGGCGGCGTGCGCGCTGACCCCGATAGAGCTCACTTCGCGGTCTTCGGCGCCGAACACCTTGACCGTGCGCGCGGCGCCCAGAGCCCGGTCCAATCCGGCCGTGTAGTCACCCAGCGCGGCTTGCCGATCCACGGCGGCTTGCTGGATGCGGGACAGAAACGGACCGCCGGCGGCGAAGGAGAGTCCCATGGCGGCGACCACGACACCAACAGTCACCGGGTCAATCGAGAGCATGAAAATGCTCGCACCGATCAATGTCAAAGTCCCGAAAAGGATGTCGGCGACGGCGCGCGGCATACTTCGCACCAGACTGGCATCGCTTGTTCCGCGGGACAGCAGTTCCCCGGTGCGACCCCGGTCCAACAGCCCGATGGGAAGTCGCACCACATGATTGGTGAAGACGATCCGCAACCCCAACACGATCTTCTCGCCGGTCCGCTCCAGCCGGAAGTGGCCTACCGCCTCCAGGAGGAACTGTCCGACGAGCATGCCTGCCAGCAGGATGGCCAACGCGAGAATCGGTGCACCCGCCGCGGCACGCTCGACGAGCCGGCCGGCCAGCAGCGGCTGCAGCAGCGTCAGCACGGTCGCGATGCCGAGCATGAACATGCTCACGGTCATCGACACCGAATGAGTACGAAGCAGAGTGAACATGGTGCGACTCCTGAAGCGGGCTAGAGCCATCCGAGCAGTTGCAAGTCGGTGACGTACTTGACGATGATTGGCGCCGAGATTTGCGGGATGCCCGGATTGTTTTTGTCGGGGCCGATTTTCGCTTCCCGGACGGCGGCGCGGAATCGGTCGGTCGGCGCCGCAGGACCCGTGGCTGGGTTGAAGCGGCTGCACGGGCCTGGAATCGCGCAACAGACAACATCTGCAGCACCGAGTGCCGGCGCTGCCGATCCGGCAGTTCACGCAGGGCGGCCTCGAATCGACGCAACCACTCCCCGAAGTCGTCGATGCGCCGGATCGGGTAGCCGGCCTCGATCAGCCAGTCGACGTACTCATCGAGCCCGATGCCGTCGTCGTGCGGGTTCATCACGTGGTAGGTCGCAAATTCGCCGATCAATTGGGGACGCAACGCGGCGATCGCCTCGGCGACGAATCCGACGGGCAGCCCGTCGAAGTGCGCGGGTTGCCGATTGCCGTCGGCGTCAAGTTGGTAGAACGAGCCGGGCGCGATGCCGGTGGCTATCAGGCTCAGCGCCATCCGGGTGAACATGTCCGATACGTTGAGCTGCCCCGCGTAGGTGGTGTCGGGCAGGATCATGCCGCAGCGGAACACCGCGACCGGCAGCCCGCACAGGTCGTTCGCCTCGCGCAACAGCACCTCGCTGGCCCACTTGCTGTTGCCGTAGCCGTTGGCCATGCTGTCGTCGACGGTGCGAGTTGGGCTGATGATCCGGATGTCGGCGTCCTCGGTGAACACCGACGGCTCGATCTGGTTGCCCACGTCGGCGGTAGACACGTAGGTGTAGGCCTTGAGTTTGGTGGTGAGGGCGATCCGGATCAGCTCGGCGGTGCCCACCACGTTGGGCCCGAATAGCTCGCTGTAGGGCAGGACCGCACTGACCACGGCCGCGGAATCCACGATCAGATCGACGGTGTCGGCGAGCCGCTGCCAGGTCTGCTGGTCCAGGCCGAGGTTGGCTTCACCCTTGTCGCCGGCGATGACCTCCAGGTGATCGGCGGCCAGTTCCTGGAACTGCGCGCAACAGCGCAGGGTCGCCCCTGCCGTCGCCAACGCCGAAGGTCGTGTCGAGCCGCCGCCGCGCGTCCTCGTCGGAGTCGGCCCGCACCAAACAGATCAGCGTGCCGTCGACAAGCTCCATCTGCTCGAGCAGTTGCAGGACGAGGTAACGCCCGACGAAACCGGTCGCCCCGGTCAGCAGGACCGTCCGCACCTCGCCGCTCGGGCCTGGCAGTGCCGGGGTGCCGGCCAGTGTCGTGGCGTCGATGAACTTGTCCAACGTGAGGTCGCCGGCGTGCACCTCGGTGGTTTGTTCTATTGACGTCCGTGCACCGACACGAAACGCGGATCGCGGTTCGGGACCCAGGCCGTTGCCCGTCCGTTCGATCCGCTGACTCAAGCCTCTAACCGATGGCGCGTCGAACAGGGCGGCCACTTTCAGCCTCACGCCGAGCGCCGTGTTGATCGCGGCGATCACCCGGATCGCGGACAACGAATCGCCGCCCAGCTCGAAAAACGACTCCTCCACCCCATGACGCGCGCTCGATACCCAGCACGCGGGCGTAGATGCCGGCCACGACCTCTTCGATCCGGGTGGAAGGGGCACGATATGTCTCCCCGGCCTGGTATTCCGGGGCAGGTAGCGCGCGGATGTCCAATTTGCCATTGACCGTCAGCGGCATCGCGTCGAGCACCACCACCGCAGCCGGCGCCATGTAGGCCGGCAGCCGCTCGTCGAATTGACTGCGTAACGCCGGCCGCGTCCGCCGTGCCGGTGGCCCCAACGACATAGGCCGACCAGGCGTTTGTCACCGGGGCGGTCCTCGCGGGCGACGACCGCGGCCCGGTCCACTCCCGGCAGCCCGGCCAACGCCGCGCTGACCTCGCCCAGCTCGATGCGATACCCGCGAATCTTGACTTGCTCATCGGCGCGGCCCAGATAGTCCAGCTGCCCGTCCGCACGCCAGCGCACCAAATCTCCGGTGCGATACATTCGCTCCCCCGCCGCGAATGGGCACGCCACGAAGCGTGACGCCGTCAACCCTGACCGACGCCAATAGCCCGACCCACACCCGACCCCGGCCACATAAAGCTCACCGACGACGCCCGCCGGCACCGGGCGCAATCCCGCGTCCAGGACGAACAGCGCCGCGCCGGGCACCGGCGACCCGATCGGCGGCATCCCCGAGCCCGGCGCGAGTGGTGCGCTCATCGCCGCATCCACCGTCGTCTCGGTCGGGCCGTAGGCGTTGATCATCACCCGCCCGGGCGCCCACCGGTCCACCACCTCGGCCGGACAGGCCTCGGCGCCCACCACCAGTGCCATCGATTCCAGGCCCTGTGGCGACAACACCCCTACCGCAGACGGGCTCTGGGTCAGCACCTCGACTCGCTGCGAGACCAGCAACTCATGGAAGTCGCTCGGCGAGCCCGACACGGATTCGGGCACCACCACCAGCCGGCCCGCCGCCCAACAGCGCACCCCACATCTCCCACACCGAGACATCGAACGCGTAGGAATGGCACTGCGCCCAAACGCCTTTACGCGGCAGCGACGCGTCCAGGGACTCGACCAGCTGGATGACGTTGTGGTGGGTGATCGCAACGCCTTTGGGCGCACCGGTGGTGCCCGAGGTGTACATGACGTACGCGATATCGTCCGGGCGCGGCCGGTGCCGGTGGGGCTGTGCACGGGTATACCGTGTGACGGCGGGATCGTCTGACGTCGACGCACCACGAGGTCGTACCCGTCGAGTCGCGGGCGCAGTTCGGCGGTCGTGACGCTGTCGACCGGGGCGGCGTCGGCAAGCATGAACTCCAACCGCGCCGCCGGCTGCGCCGGGTCGATCGGCAAGTACGCAGCTCCGGTTTTCAACACCGCCAGGATCGCGACGATGGCCTGTGTCGAACGCGAAAATAGCAGCGCCACGGTCGATCCCGGGCCAGCACCATGGCGAGCCAAGCGGTGCGCCAACCGTTGGCGCCCTCGTCGACCTCCCGGTAGGTCCATGACCGCTCGCCACACACCAGCGCCACCGCCGCCGGTGTACTCGCCGCCTGCGCGGCCCAAAGCGCCGGAATCGACACCGCGGGCGGGCGCGCGCCGGGCGAGCGCCGCCCGATTGCCCCAGCCGTCCAGCGTTGTGCGCTCCCCCTCGTCCAGTAGATCGATCGACGACAGCCGCGCCGCGGATCGGCGGTCATCGCCACCAGCACCTTCTCCAACCGCCCGATCAGCGCCTCGATGCTGGCCGCCTCGAACACGTCGGTGCGAAACTCCACAGCCCCAGCGATGCCGGCCGGCTCGCCCGCGGCGGTGAAGCGTTCGGCCAGGGAAAGCGCCAAATCCATAACGGCGGCATGGGTTTCTACCGGCAAGGACGTGATATGCAGGTCATCCAGACTCAGCTCGGCGGGCGCGTTATTCTGCCAGGCCAGCAACACCTGGATCAGCGGGTGATGGGCTTGCGATCGGGGCGGTTGGAGCCGATCAACCAGCACCTCGAACGGCACGTCCTGGTGCTCGTAGGCGGCCAGGCTGCGCTGCCGCACCTGGGCGAGCAACTCGGCGAAAGTGGGATCCCCGGCGAGGTCGACCCGCAGCACCAGGGTGTTGACGAAAAGACCCACCAGGCGATCGAGAGCCGGGTCACCGCGACCGGCGATCGGGAATCCGACGGCCACGTCGGCGCTGGCGCTCAGCTTTGACAACAGCACCGCCAGTGCGGCCTGGACCACCATGAAACTGGTCGAATTATGCTCGCGCGCAGTGGAAGCCACCCGTCGCTGCAGCGTCGCCGGCCACCCCACCAGCACGGTGTCGCCGCGGTGACTGGCCACCGACGGATACGGTCGATCGGTGGGCAACTCCAGCCGTTCGGGCATTCCCGCCAGCGCCTGCTCCCAGTAAGCAAGCTGAGCGGCCAGGGGACTTTCACCGTCCGCCAGATCGCCCAGGTTTTGCCGTTGCCACAGCGTGTAATCGACATATTGCACGGGCAATTCAGCCCAGGCCGGCGGCCGTCCCGTCGACCGGGCCGCGTAGGCCACACCCAGATCGGTGCCCAGCACGCTGATCGACCAGCCGTCGGCGGCGATATGATGCACCACCGCCACCAGCACGTGTTCGTTGTCGGAAACACAGAAAAGCATTGCTCGCAAAGGGATTTCCGTTGCCAAATCGAAGCTGTGGCAAACCGCCTCCGCGATGGCTTCATCCAGCCGAACGGTCGGCCAGCCGAACGCATCGACGGCCTCCCAGCCGAACTCCGCACGTTCGGCGGGGACCACGACCTGGTGGGGTGTGCCGCCGGTCGAGGCGAATATCGTGCGCAGGCTTTCGTGGCGGCCGACCACGTCGGCCAGCGCCGCCCGCAACGCGCTCGCATCCAGGTTGCCGCACAGGCGCAGCGCCACCGCCATGTTGTAAAGCGGTGAGGGCCCCTGCAATTGATCGATGAACCACAACCGGCTTTGGGCGAACGACAACGGGACCACCGCGGGCCGCTGCACAGCCACCAACGGCGTAGGCGCGCCCTCAATCCCACCAATACGGGGCGCCAATCCGGCGACCGTTGGCGCGTCGAACAAGGCACGCACCCCAAGGCCGGCATCCAGGCCGGCGTTGATCGCGACGATCACCCGCATCGCCGACAACGAATCCCCACCCAAGTCGAAGAAGGAGTCGTCCGCCCCGACGCGATCCAGGCCGAGAACTTCGGCATAGATGCCCGCCAGGATCTCCTCAATCGGGGTAGCCGGGGCGCGATAACCACCAGCGGTGTACTCCGGTGCCGGTAGGGCGCGGGTGTCGAGTTTGCCGTTGACCGTTAGCGGCAGCGCCGCCAATACCACCACCGCCGTCGGGACCATATAGGTCGGTAGCCGATCGGCCAGCTGGGCGCGCAACTTGGCCGGGTCTGCGGTCCCGGTGGCATACCCCACCAGCCGCTTCTCCCCGGGAAGGTCCGCACGGGCGAGCACCACCGCCTGCTCGACCCCATCCAGCCCGGCCAGCACGGCACGCACCTCGCCCAGCTCGATGCGATACCCGCGGATCTTCACCTGCTCATCGGCGCGCGCCAGGTACCGCAGCTGCCCATCTGCACCCCAAGACACCAGATCCCCGGTGCGGTACATGCGCATACCCAGCATCCCGGGATTCCCGAACGGACACGCTACAAACCGCGACGCCGTCAACCCGACCCTGCGCCAGTACCCGACGCCCACCCCGGCGCCGGCCACATACAACTCCCCCAACACACCCGGTGGCACCGGACGCAACCATTCGTCCAGCACGAACAATGCCGCCCCTGGCACCGGCGAGCCGATCGGCACCGCACCGGAGCCTGCCGACCCCGCAGTTAGAGGCGCACTGATTGACGCGTACCACGTTTCGGTCGGGCCGTAGCCGTTGATCATCACCCGCCCCGGCGCCCACCGGTCCACCACCTCGGCCGGGCAGGCCTCGCCTGCCACCACCAACGCCACCGAGTCCAAACCCTCAGGCGACAACATCGCCACAGCAGACGGCGTTTGGTTCAACACGCTGACCCTTTCAGCGATCAGCAGGGTGCGGAAGTCGTCCGGCGAACCTGCCACTCCTTCGGGCACCACCACCAGACGCCCCCCACCGAGCAGCGCACCAAAGATCTCCCATACCGAGACGTCGAACGCATATGAATGGCATTGCGTCCACACCCCCGCGCGCGGTAGGCCGGCGTCCGCCGACCCCAGCACCCTGGTGATGGTGCGGTGGGCGACGGCCACCGCCTTGGGGACCCCGGTAGTGCCCGAGGTGTAGATGAGGTAGGCAATGTCATCTGCGGTTGGGGCGGCCGCCGTCGCCAACGCCGAGCACGGATATTCCTGTATCCGGGGGTCGGCAGCATCGATCACTACCGGCACATCGCACCCGTCGAGCCGATCGCCCAACCCGGCAGTGGTAACAGCAGCCACTGGCGCGGCGTCGTCAACCAGGAACGCGATCCTGGCCGCCGGCGATACCGGGTCGATCGGCAGGTACGCCGCCCCCGTCTTCAGCACCGCCAGGATCGTGGTGACGGCCTGGGCCGAACGCTCCAACAGCACCGCCACACACTGCCCCGGACCCGCCCCATGGCCAGATAACAAGTGCGCCAACCTGTTAGACGCCTCGTCAACTTCGCGATACATCATTGACAGGCTCCCGAAGCTAAGCGCCACCGCCTCGGGGATGCGCCCGGCCTGCTCGGCAAACAGCTGTGGAATCGAGGCCACCGCGGGACTGGGCTGCGTCAACACCGTTCGCTGACCCCACTCGTCCAGCCGGCCGTGCTCGACGGCATCTAGCAGATCCAGCGACGACAACCGGCGCGCCGGGTCGGTCGTCATGGTCGTCAAAACCGTCTCCAACCGTCGGATCAGCGCTTCAACGGTGGCCGCATCAAACACATCGGTGCGAAACTCGACCGCCCCACCGATCCCGACAGGCTGACCGGCGCCGGTGAAACGCTCGGCCAGCAAAAACGTCAAATCCATTCGAGCCGTGTGGGTGTCGGCCTGCAACGGGGTGACCTCCACATCACCCAAGGCCAGTCCGGCGGCGGGGCCGTTGGCCTGCTCAGCGAAGTTCTGCCAGGCCAACAACACTTGGATCAGCGGGTGGTGGGCCTGCGATCGGGGCGGGTTGAGCCGATCCACCAGCACCTCAAAGGGCAAGTCTTGATGCTCGTAGGCCGCCAGGCTGCGCTGACGCACCTCGGCGAGCAATTCGGCGAAGCTGGGGTCGCCAGCCAAGTCGACCCGCAGTACCAGGGTGTTGACGAAAAATCCCACCAGCTCATCAAGTGCGGGATCACCACGACCCGCGATCGGGAAACCAACCGCCACATCGGGACCGGCGCCCAGCTTTGACAACAGCACCGCCAACGCTGCCTGAACCACCATGAAGGAGGTCGAATTATGCTCCCGGGCAACGCAAGTAACCCGCTGCTGCAACTGCGCGGACCACTGCACCGCTACACGGGCACCGCGGTAATCTGCGACGAGCGGATAAGGCCGATCCGTGGGCAACCGCAGCCGCTCAGGCACCCCGGCCAGAGCATCCTCCCAGAACCTCAGCTGCCCGGCCAGACGACTATCACGATCCGCCAGATCACCGAGGTTTGCTCGCTGCCACAACGTGTAATCGGCATACTGCACCGGCAATCCAGCCCAATCTGGCTCCTGCCCCGCGCATCGACGCGCATACGCCCGACTCAGATCACGCACCAGCGGCGTCACCGACCAGCCGTCGGCGGCGATGTGGTGCATTGCGGCCACCAGCACGTGTTCGTCATTGCCGATTCGGAAAAGCCTTGCTTGCAGCGGAATTTCGTTCACCAGGTCGAACCGGTGACGGGCCACCGCGCCGATGGCCTCGTCGAGCCGGGTAGCCGACCATCCGGTGCTATCCACGACGTCCCAGCCAAAGTCAGCGCGGTCGGCACAGACGACCACCTGCTGAGGTATCCCCTCGGGCGCGATGAACACCGTGCGCAGGCTCTCATGGCGACCCACCACGTCGGCCAGCGCCGCACCCAACGCGTCGGCATTAAGCCACCCGCGCAGCTTCAACGCCACCGTCATGTTGTAAGCGGGTGAAGGTCCCTGCAACTGGTCGAGGAACCACAACCGGCCCTGGGCAAACGACAACGGCACCAACGCGGGCCGCGCGCCGGCCACCAATGGCGGAAGCCCACCCCCACCGTCAACGATGCGAGGCGCCAACTGAGCAATGGTCCGGGCTTCGAACAGGGCGCCGACTTTCATATCGACCTTCAGGGCTGCGTTGATCGCCGCGACCACCCGCATCGCCGACAACGAATCCCCACCCAGGTCGAAAAACGACTCCTCCACGCCCACCCGCTCGATGCCGAGCACCCGGGCGTAAATACCGGCCAGGATCTCCTCGATCGGCGTCCACGGTGCCCGGTAACGACCGGGATCCTGAAATTGCGGCGCCGGCAACGCTTTGCGGTCGAGCTTGCCCGAGGAGGTCAACGGGAACTCCTCAAGCACCACAATGTGCGCCGGCACCATGTAGGCGGGCAGCCGCGCACTCAAGCGCTGACGCACCGCGCTGATCTTGGTGTTGGCGTGAGGGGTGTTGGCGTGAGTGGTGTTGGCGTGAGTGGTGCGTTGGCGGGTGCCGGCGGGGGGCAGGTAGACGTCGGTCAGCAGTGGGGCGTGCGGGCCGTCGGATTCCGTGAAAACGGCATCGAGGTTGCCAGGCTGGGCGCCCCAGGTGATCGCGACGTGATATCCGGTGGTTTGGCCCAGGCGGTGCAGCTCTTCGGGGACGACGGTGTCCACGATGGCGGCGGCTTGGGCGAGGGCGTCGGCTAGCGGTAGCCCGGCCGCCAGGGCGGCTTCGATGTGCACGTCGGCGGCAAGTCGAGCGCGGGGTATCCCGGTGACGCGCACAGCGTGGGGACGTTGCGATAGCAACTGGGTGTGCAACCCGCCCAGGCCCGCGCAGTCGGCCCACGCCCAGCTGGGCGCGGCAGCCACGGACCGTACCGCCGCGGGTGATTTGTGGACGATGACGTCGTAGCGATACCGGGTGAGTTCGTTGTCGGCCAAACCGCGCTTGACTTGGATGGCGAGTCCGGCCACCGACGCATGATCAGCGGCCCAGGCAGTGAAAAACTCTGGGGCCAGCAGCAATTCGGACTCGCTGACCGTGGCACGGCGGACTAGTTGGCGGATCTCGGCGGCTGCACTGGCGGGGATGGCATCGCTGATGGTAGAGGTGCGGGCCAGCGCAACCCCGGTTTGAAAGGCGTCCTGCAGGGTGTGGTTACGAATGTCGCCGAGGAACACCGTCCCGCCCGGAGCCAATAGATCCACGGCGTTGTCGAGGACGTCGGCCAGATATCCCGAGTGGGGGAAGTACTGAATGATCGAATTGAGAATGATGGTGTCGAAGTAGCCCTGTGGAAGCACGTCGGTGAGGTGGGCGGGCTGGGCCAGCAGCTCGACCCGATCGCGCCACGGGAGCTGCTCCAGCGACCGGGCGAGGTTGTCGACGGCGACCGCCGAAATGTCGGTGCCAACGTAATGTTCACAGTGCGGGGCGATCTGCGACAGCAGCAGCCCCGAGCCCGCGCCGATTTCCAACACTCGCCGCGGCCGCAGGGCCATGACCCGATCCACCGTGGTCGAGCGCCACTCCAACATCTCCTCGAGTGGGATCGGATCGCCGGTGTAGCTGCTGTTCCATCCGCGAAAGTCCATCCCGAACCCCGATGCCCCGACCCCAGAAACTCGAGCGCCGTATAGCTCGTCGTACACGTGTTGCCACCGTTCGACGATTTCGGCGTCTTGGGCGTCTTGGGCGTCTTGGGCGTCCGAGGCATCTGGGTCGGCGGTGCTGGTGCGATCGAGGGTGACGTAGGCGACGAGTTGGGCGGCCTCGGTGGCGGTCCGGTGCACGGCGGCGACGGCCTGGGTGACCTGCGGGCAGGCCAACAGGGTGTTTTCGATTTCGCCCAGCTCGATGCGATACCCGCGGATCTTGATCTGCTCATCGGCGCGCCCGACATACCGCAGCTGTCCATCGCCAGCCCAACGCACCAGATCCCCGGTGCGGTACATCCTTTGTCCAGGCGCTCCCCCGCCAACGAACGGGCACGCGACAAACCGCGATGACGTCAACCCCGCCCGGCGCACATATCCGCATCCCACCCCGGCACCGGCCACGTACAACTCCCCGACCACACCGGCCGGTACCGCCCGCAACCACCGATCCAGCACAAAAAAGGCGAGATGGGCCAACGGCAACCCGATGGGGCTGGCATCGTCGTCGGCGTCGACGGCGACAATCTCCCGAACCGTGGCATGCACAGTCGTCTCGGTGGCGCCGTACATGTTGATCATGCGAGGCGATCCCGGGTGGTCGTGCAGCCGAGTCCGAAGCCGCCCTGGTGCCAGCGCTTCGCCGCCGAACACCACTGCCTCAAGCTGCAGCTGCTGTCCCAGCTCGGGCAAGGCGGATTGCAATGCATAAAACGCGGACGGTGTCTGGCTCAACACGCTGACCCGCTCCGCGACCAGCAGGGCGTGGAAGTCTTCCGGCGAGCGGGCCACGGACTCGGACACCACCACCAGCCGCCCGCCACGTAGCAGCGAGCCCCAGATCTCCCACACCGAGAAGTCGAAGGCCAAGGAATGGCACTGCGACCACACCCCCGCCGGCGGCAGATATTCGTGCAATGACTCCAACAGTCGGTCGACGTTGCGGTGGGTGATGGCCACGCCTTTGGGGGCACCTGTGGTGCCCGAGGTGTAGATGAAATAGGCAATGTCATCTGCATTTGGGGCGGTTGACGCCGGCAAGGCCATGCAAGGGAAGTCGGCGATGCGCGGATCTTCGATCTCGATGACCGGCACGTCGTGCCCGACGAGTCGGTCGGCGAGCGCGGCGGTGGTGATCGCGGCGATCGGTGCGGCGTCAGCGAGCATGAACCCGATCCGCGCCGCGGGCAGGCCCGGGTCGATCGGCAGATAAGCCGCCCCGGTCTTCAGCACCCCCAAGATCGCCACGATCGCCTCGGCCGAACGCGAAAACAGCAGCGCCACAGACTGTCCCGGACCCACCCCGGCAGCAGTCAGCAGGTGCGCCAACCGGTTGGCGGCCTCCTCGAGCGCGCGATAGGTCATTGAACGACCCTCGAAAGCCAACGCCAGTGCGTCGGGCGTGCGTGCGACCTGGGCGGCCCAAAGCATCGGAATCGACAGCGCATCAGGAGCCGGCTGGGTTAACGCCGCCCGGTTGCCCCACCCATCCAGCCGGGCGTGCTCACGCCCATCGAGCAGATCCATCGATGAGAGCCGCCGCCTGGGGTCGGCGGTCATGGCGGCGACCACCCGCTCGAATCGGTCGATCAGCGTTTCGATGGTTTCGGCGTCAAACACGTCGGTGTCGTATTCGACGCGAAGGCCCAGCTCAGGTCCCGGCACGGCCTGGATAGTCAGCGGGTAGTGGTTGTAGTCGTGCCTGCTGATCTCGGCGATGGCCAAACCGCGAGCTGCCTGCGGCACGCTGTCGATTGGGAAGTTTTGGTACACGAAAAGCGCGTCGAAGAGTCTTTCGTGGCCGGCGAGGCGGTGGATGTCGCTAAGCGCCAGGTGCTGGTGCTCGAGTGTGTAGTTGTTCGTGTTGTGCAGTTGGTGCAGCAGGTCCGCTGCGGAGGTCGCCGACGTGATGGTCGCCCGCACCGGCACGGTGTTAACCAACAGGCCCACCATCGATTCCGCGCCGACCACCTCGGTCGGCCTACCCGAGACGGCGACGCCGAAGACGACATCATGCCGGCCCGTCAGCGAAATCAGCAGCTGCGCAAAGGCGCCCTGCAGCACCGTGCTGACAGTGGTGTGACACGAACGCGCCAGTTCGCCGACCGCTCGCGTGGTGACGGCGGGCAGCCGGGACGACTCGACGCTTCGCTGCCCTAGCGCCACCCGGTCGTGCGGGCCGACGAATGTAGGGGTGTCGAAACCGGTCAATGCCTCGCGCCAGGCCGCCTGGGCGCCAGCTCGGTCGCGACCGGCCAGCCAGGCAAGGAAGCTGCGATAGGGCGCCACCGCGGGCAGTCGCTGACCGAAGTAGCCGGCGAATATTTCGCCCAGCAGGATCGGCATCGACCAGCCGTCGGCCACGATGTGGTGATTAGTGAGCACAAACCGGTGCGGGTCTTCGGCGATGCGGATCAGGGCTGCCCGAAAGGCCGGCGGCTGGGCTCCCGAATGAGGTAGGTCGCACACCGCGACGCGCTCGGCGGCACACACCCGCTGGATCTGCTCATCGGTCTCGCGCTCGAGGTACTGCCACGCCACCACGGGTTCGGCGGGGATGATCTGCACCGGCTCGTCGAATTGTGTGCAGAATCGGGCCGCCAAGTTCGGATGCCGGCTGGCGACGGCCTGCACGGCAGCGCGCAGGCGGTCGGCGTCAAGGGCACCGGTCACGGCGAAGTCCAGCTGCACCGCGTACACATCGTCCACAGCGTCGATACCCTGCGCGGTGCCGGCGTGGAAGAGCAGCCCGTGCTGCATCGGGGTCAGCGGCAGAATGTCGGCGATCGGGTACTGCCACGCCAGCTCGTCGAGCTGCTGCTGGCTGAGGCGCGCGGGCGCAACGTCGGAGGGTGTCAACCCACCGCCGCCGTGTCGGACATGCGCACAGATGCCGTCCAGTGCCTCGAACCACAGCTCGCTGAGGCGGGTAATCGCCGCGCGATCGACGGCCGAGGGCGCCCACATCCAATCGGCCTGCAGTCGCGGTCCGGCATCGGTGTCGACCGTGACGGCATTGACCTCCACGGTGTGCATCAGCGGCATCGCCAAACCGGCGCTGCTGCTCGCGGAGTCGCGCGGGCAAATCCGCCAGCCCGCACCGCCGCCGGGCTGCGCGCCGAGGCGACCGAGATAGTTGAATCCGATGGTTGGCTCCGCGGCAGGCAGGTCCACATCGGTGCTGAGGTAGCGCAATAGACCGTAGGTCAGGCCGTCCGGGAGGGCGCGAAGCTGCTCTTTGGCGTGCTTGACCACCGCCCCTAGCTCCGCCGCACCTGCTACCACCTCCGCCCAGGACAGCCCACCCACCGCCAACGCCACCGGGTATTTGGCCGTAAACCACCCCACGGTGCGCGACAGGTCGATATCGGAGGCGAGGTCCTCGTCGCGTCCATGGCCCTCGACATCGATGCCGACCGGCGCACCGCGGGCGTCTAAAAACTCGGACCACGCCAGCGCGAACGCGATCAACAGGATGTCTTGCACCCCGGCGTGGAACGCCGAGGGCACCGCGCCGAGCAGCGAGCGGGTCGTCTCCGGTTCCAGCGACACCGACAGGTGCTCGGCGGTGCCGAACGTATCCGCCGCGGAGGGCGCCACCGGCAGCGCGGCCGGCGCCGCAAGCACTTGTCGCCACGCGCCAGCCTGGTCGAGCACCGCCGGCGTTTGCGCATACTCGTCGAGCAGCGACGCCCACCGCTGAAACGAAGTCCCGACCGCAGGCAACACCACCGGCTGCCCGTGGCTGTGCTGGGCCCAGGCGGTGGCCAGGTCGCCCAGCAGAATTCGCCACGACACACCGTCGACGGCCAGATGATGGATGACCAGCACCAGCTGGCCCGTGTCGGCGACCCATAGCGCGCTCAGCATCACGCCCGCGGCCGGGTTCAGTCGCGACCGTGCCCCCGACAGCGCCTCATCGGACAACGCCCCCACCGGTTGCAGGCATTTGCCCGCGTCCATCGAACCCGGCTCGGGCACCCAAAGCGACCAGCCCCCGTCGCCGTCGTCGCCGACCCGCAACCGCAGGATGGGATGCCGGTCCAACATCGCCTGCAGCACCGCTGTCACGTCGGCCTCGGCGACGCCCACGGGAGCCTGTAACACCATGGTTTGGTTGAACTGCCCCACCGGACCGTCGACGCTGTGCAGCCAACGCATGATCGGCGTGGCAACGACCTGCCCGGTGCCCTCGTCGATCACCGCAGTCGCACCGACGACGCCAGCGACCCGGGCCACCCCGGAGACGGTTTGCTCGACGAAGATGTCGCGCGGACGACACAGCACACCGGCCTCCCGCGCACGAGCCGCGACCTGCATCGCCAGGATGCTGTCGCCGCCCAGGTCGAAGAACGACTCCTCGACCCCTATGACCTGCGGCGGCTCGATGCCGAGCACCTCGGCGTAGATGACGGCCAGGATCTCCTCGACCCGGGTGGACGGGGCCCGATACACACCGAGGTCGCCGTACTCGGGTGCTGGCAGGGCGCGCTTGTCGAGCTTGCCGTTGACCGTCAACGGCAACGCGTCGAGCTTCACCACCACGGCCGGCACCATGTACGACGGCAGCCGCTCGGTCAGGGCCGCGCGCAACCCACCCGGATCCACCATTCCGGTGACATAACCCACCAGGCGCGCGGCTGCGGGGCGATCCGCACGGGCGACCACCACCGCCTGCTCCACCCCATCCAGTCCGGCCAGCGCCGCGGCCACCTCACCGCACTCGATGCGATACCCGCGGATCTTCACCTGCTCGTCGGCGCGGCCGAGGTAATCCAGCTGGCCGTCGGCGCGCCAGCGCACCAGATCTCCGGTGCGATACATCCGCGCCCCGGGCGCCCCCGGCTTCCCGAACGGGCACGCCACAAAACGAGAGGCCGTCAAACCGCTTCGGCGCCAATACCCGCACCCCACGCCGCGGCCCGACACGTACAACTCACCGACCACGCCGGGCGGGGCCGGCCGCAACCACGCATCCAGCACGAACAAGGCCGCCCCGGCGACCGGCGAACCGATCGGCGGCACCCCCGACCCCGCCGTTAACGGCCCGCTCATCGAGGCGTAGATCGTCGTCTCGGTCGGGCCGTAGGCGTTGATCATCACGCGCCCGGGCGCCCACCTGTCCACCGCCTCGGCAGGGCACGCCTCACCGGCGACCACCAGCGCCGCCGATTCCAGACCCTGTGGCGCCAATACCCCTACCGCGGAAGGGGTTTGGCTCAAGATGCTGACCTGTTCGGCGGCCAGCAAGGCGTGGAAATCGTCCGGCGAAGCCGCCACCTCCTCGGGCACCACGACCAGGCGCCCCCCACCCAGCAGCGCACCCCAGATCTCCCACGCCGAGACGTCGAAGGCGTAGGAATGCCACTGGCCCACCGTGAATGGCACCGGGCTGGCACCCGCCGGCGCGCCGGTGTCGAAGAAGTTCGCGATTCCAAAGAGTTGGGTGACGTTGCGGTGGGTAACGGCCACGCCTTTGGGCACGCCCGTGGTGCCGGAGGTGTAGATGATGTAGGCGACGTCAGCTGCGGCGGGCGCCGGCAACGCGGTGCTCGCATAGCCGTTGACCGCGCGATCGTCCGCATTGATCACCGGGACGTCCCACCCGGCGAGCCGGTCGGCCAGCCCGTCCGTGGTGATGACGGCCACCGGGTCGGCGTCGGTGAGCATGAACCCGATCCGCGCCGCCGGCAACAACGGGTCGATCGGCAGATAGGCCGCCCCGGTCTTGAGCGCCGCCGCCATCGCCACGATGGCCTGCGCCGAACGCGAAAACAGCAGCGCCACAAAGGCTCCCGGGCCTGCGCCGTGGGCGGCGAGCAGCTGCGCCAACCGGTTTGACGCCTCGTCGAACTCGCGATAGGTCATCGACAGGTCGCCGCAAGTCAACGCTACCGCCTCGGGGGTGCGCGCGACCTGCGCGGCCAACGCCGCCGGAATCGACAGCGCGGGCGGTTCGGGCTGGGTCAACACCGCGCGGTTGCCCCAACCGTCGAGGCGTGCGCGCTCACTTTCGTCGAGCAGATCCACCGTCGACAACCGCAGCGTGGGATCGGCCGTCATCGCCACCAGCACCCGCTGCAGCCGCTCGACCAGCGTGGCGATGGTCGCCGCATCGAAGACATCGGTCCGGAATTCCACCGTCCCGTCGATCCCGGCGGGCTCACCCGTGTCGGTGAAGTGTTCGGTCAGCGAGAACACCAGGTCCATCCGGGCGGTGTGGGTGTCGATCGGCATCGAGGTGACCTGCAGGTCACCCAAAACCAGGGCGCCGGGGGCGTTGTTCTGCCACGCCAACAGCACCTGAATCAGGGGGTGATGGGTCAGCGAACGCGGGGGCTGCAGCCGATCAACCAGCACCTCAAAGGGCACGTCTTGGTGGTCGTAGGCGGCGAGGCTGCGCAGCCGCACCTGGGCGAGCAACTCGGTCAAGGTCGGATCCCCCGCCAGGTCGACCCGCAGCACCAGCGTGTTGACGAAGAAACCCACCAAGTGATCCAGCGCGGGATCAGCGCGACCGGCGATCGGGAACCCCACTGCCACATCGGCGCTGCCGCTCAGCCGGGACAGCAGCACCGCCAGCGCCGCCTGGACCACCATGAAGGTGGTCGAATTATGTTCGCGCACAACGGAAGCCACCCGCTGCTGGAGCGTCGCCGGCCATTCCACCGGCACGCTGGCGCCGCGGTGATCGGCCACCATGGGATACGGCCGATCAGTGGGCAACTCCAGTCGCTCCGGCATCCCCGCCAGGGCCGTTTCCCAATAGGCCAGTTGCCCGGCGACGCCACTGTGGGGATCCCGCAGGTCACCCAGTTGGGTGCGCTGCCACAGCGTGTAGTCGACGTATTGCACCGGCAACTGGGTCCACTGCGGTGCCCGCCTAGCGAGCCGGCCGGCATACGCCGCACCCAGATCGGCCGCGAGCACCCCGATCGACCATCCGTCCGCGGCGACGTGGTGTAGCACGGCCACCAGCACGTGTTCGTCGTCTGCAACGGTGAAAAGCCTTGCCCGTAGCGGTATCTCGGCCGCTAAGTCGAACGTGGCACGGGCGGTCTCGGCGGTGGCCTCGCCCAGCCGCGCCGCTGACCATCCGCTCGCGTCGATGACCTCCCAGCCGAAGTCCGCCTGCTCGGCCGGAACGACGACCTGCCGGGGTGTCCCCGCGACGGCCGGGAACGTTGTGCGGAGGCTTTCGTGCCGTGCCACCACATCGGCCAGCGCCGCACCCAACGCGCAGGCATCCAGCTGCCCGCTGAACCGCAGCGCCACCGCCATGTTGTAGACCGGCGACGGTCCCTCCAGCTGGTCGATGATCCACAACCGGCTTTGGGCGAACGACAAGGGAACTATCGCGGGCCGCTCGACGGCCGCCAGCGGCGCCAGCCGGCCCGAGGCTCGGTAGATACGGGATGCCAACTGGGCAATTGTCGGCGAGTCGAACAGGGTGCCCACCTTGAGATCGGCGTCCAGCGCCGTGTTGGCCGCGGCGATCACGCGCATCGCCGACAGCGAGTCCCCGCCCAGGTCGAAGAACGAGTCGTCGATGCCGACACGGTCGATGCCCAAAACGCGGCCGTAGATGCCTGCCAGGATGTCCTCGATCAGGGTGCCCGGGGCGCGGTATCGATCGCCGTCGGAGTATTCAGGCGCCGGCAAGGCGCGGACGTCGAGCTTGCCGCTGACCGTTAGCGGCAGCGCGTCCACCGCCACCACCGCCGCCGGCACCAGGTACGACGGCAGCCGCTCGGCCAACAACTTGCGCAGCGCAGCGGGGTCCGCCGTCCCGGTGACATAACCCACCAGACGCAACGCGGCGGATCGGTCCTCGCGGGCGATCACCACCGCCTGCTCCACCCCGTCCAGCCCGGCCAAGGCCGCCTGAATCTCGCCGGGTTCGATGCGATACCCACGCAGCTTGACCTGCTCGTCGGCGCGGCCCAGATGCTGAAGCTGCCCGTCGGCGCGCCAGCACACCAGATCCCCGGTGCGATACATCCGTCTTGCGGGCTGCCCGGCCCCGCCGAACGGGCACGCCACAAACCTTGACGCCGTCAAACCGCTCCGCCGGACGTACCCGACACCCACGCCGGCGCCGGCCACGTACAGTTCACCGACCACGCCTGGCGGCACCGGACGCAACCAGTTATCCAGCACGAACAGCGCCGCACCCGGCACCGGCGAACCGATCGACGGCACCCCCGACCCTGCCGATAAAGGCGCGCTGAGCGCCACATAGATCGTGGTCTCGGTCGGTCCGTAAGCGTTGATCAGCACCCGCCCCGGCGCCCAGCGGTCCACCACCTCAGCCGGACACGCCTCGCCGCCGAGCAGCAACGCCGCCGACTCCAACCCCCGCGGCGACAACGCACCCACTGCCGACGGGGTCTGGGTGATCACGTTGATCTGTTGCGAGACAAGCAAATCGTGGAAATCGCCAGGCGAGCCCGTCACCGCCTCGGGCACCACCACCAGTCGCCCGCCGCGCAACAACGCACCAAAGATTTCCCACACCGAGAAGTCGAAAGCATAGGAATGGCATTGCGTCCAAACCTGCCCGGCGGCAGCGGGTAGGCCCGCTTCCAGCGACGCCATCAGCTGGGTCAGGTTGCGGTGAGTGATGGCCACACCCTTGGGCGCACCCGTGGTGCCCGAGGTGTAAATGAAGTACGCGATGTCATCGGCGAAAGGCCCGCGCAGGCCCGTGGCCGGATACCCGGCATTGACGGCGGCCTCAATTTCACTGACGTCGACCATCGCCAAGTCATGCCCGTCCAGTCGCCCACGCAGTGCGGTGCTGGTGACCACCGCCACCGGCGCGGCATCCTCGAGCACCGATCCGATCCGCGCCGGGGGCTGGGCCGCGTCCAACGGCACATACGCCGCCCCGGTCTTCAGCACCGCCAGAATCGCGATGATCGCCTGCGCCGAGCGCTCCACCAGCAACGCCACGCGTGCACCCGGGCCCACGCCACGGTCAACCAGCAAGTGCGCCAACCGGTTCGACGCCTCGTCGACGTCCCGGTAGGTCCACGACCGCTCTGCGCACGCCAGCGCCACCGCGTCCGGAGCCCGCGAAACCTGCACGGCAAACACTTCCGGAATGGAAGCCCCGCCGCTCACCGGCCTGGTCAGCACCGCCCGGTTACTCCACCCCGCCAGCCGGGCCTGTTCCCCGTCGTCGAGCAGATCCAGCGACGACACCCGCGTGGCGGGATCGGCCGTGACCGCCAGCAAGACTTTTTCCAGACGCCCGATTACGGCCTCGATGCTTGCCGCGTCGAAAACATCGGTGCGGAATTCCACGGTCCCGCCGATCCCGGCGGGCTCACCGGTGTCGGTGAAGCGTTCGGCCAGGGAAAACACCAGGTCCATCCGGGCGGTGTGGGTGGCCAGCGGCATCGGGGTGGCTTGCAAATCACCCAATGCCAGCCCGGCGGCAGGGTCGTCGTATTTCCAGGTGAAGTTCTGCCAGGCCAACATCACCTGGATCAGCGGGTGGTGGGTCCGCGATCGGGGCGGGTTGAGTCGATCAACCAGCACCTCGAAGGGCACGTCCTGGTGCTCGTAGGCGGCCAGGCTGCGCTCGCGCACCTGGGCGAGCAGATCGGTGAAGGTGGGATTCCCGATCAGGTTGACCCGCAAGATCAAGGTATTGACGAAGAAGCCCACCAGACCGTCAAGCGCGGGATCACCGCGACCGGCAATCGGGAATCCGACTGCCACGTCGGCGCTGGCGCAAAGCCGACACAGCAGCGCCGCCAGCGCCGCCTGGACCACCATAAAGCTGGTCGAATTACGTTCGCGGGCAACACTATCCACCTGCTGCTGCAACTGCGCCGGCCAGTCCACCACAATGCTGGCTCCGCGCTGATCGGCGATCGGTGGATAAGGCCGATCGGTCGGAAGCTGCAGGCGCTCGGGCAACCCGGCCAGCGCCTCTTCCCAATACCCCACCTGAGCGGCCAAGGGGCTGCCCCGGTCCGCGAGATCACCGAGGTTGTCGCGCTGCCACAGCGCGTAATCGACGTATTGCACCGGACAATTCGGCCCAGCCCGGTGCCCGCCCCGCGCACCGGCCCACATAGGCAGCACTCAGATCGGCGGCCAGCACACCGATCGACCAACCGTCGCCGGCGATATGGTGCACCGTTAGCACCAGCACGTGCTCCTGCTCGGTGACGCGGAAAAGCTTTGCTCGGAAAGGGATGTCGATCGCCAGATCAAAGCCGTAGCGTGCGGCCTCCTCGACGGCCTCGCCCAAGCGGGCCGCCGGCCACCCGGCCGCATCGACGACCCGCCAACCGAAGTCCGCCCGCGCAGTCGGGACGACCAGCTGCTGGGGTATCCCCTCGACCGCCGAAAAAATCGTGCGCAGGCTTTCGTGGCGACCCACCAGATCGGTTAACGCCGCGTCGAGCGCCCCGACATCCAACTGTCCACGGAGCCGCAGCGCCACCGACCTGTTGTAGACCGGTGAGGACCCCTGCAACTGGGCGATAAACCACAGCCGGCTTTGCGCAAACGACAACGGAACCACCGCGGGCCGTTCCCTGGCGACCAACGGCTTTAGCCGACCCGAGTGCCCGTCGATGCGCGATGCCAGCTGGGCAATCGTCGGCGCGTTGAACAGGGCGCCCACCTTGAGGTCGACATCCAGGGCCGCGTTGACCGCGGTGATCGCCCGCATCGCCGAAAGCGAATCCCCGCCCAGCTCGAAAAACGACTCGTCGACGCCGACGCTGTCCACGCCGAGCAGGCGAGCGAAGATGTCGTGCAGGGCCTGTTTGATCCGGGGGTCGATCGGAATTTCCGGCGCCGGCAGGGCGCGGATGTCGATTTCGCGGTCGGCGGTCAACGGCAAAGCTTCTAGGACCAAAACCTCGGCGGGCACCATGTACGACGGCAGCCGCTCCGCCAACCCGGCCCGCGCCCCGACCGGTTCCACCATCCCGACAACCGATTCGGTGACATAACCCACCAGACGCTTATCACCGGGGCGGTCCTCGCGGGCGATCACAACAGCCTGATCCACTCCCGGCAGCCCCGTCAGGGCCGCGGCGACCTCACCACAATCGATTACATACCCGCGGATCTTGACCTGCTGGTCGGCCTGCGCGACATACCGCGGATGACCATCACGCTTCATTCGACCGCCAACCGCCGACGGCTTCCGAATCAGGAGCCCGTGACCTGCGCCAGCCTGTCGCGCAGACTCTTCGGCCGGATGTCAGTCCAATTCTGTTCGACGTAGTCCAGGCAGGCGCCTCGGACCGCTTCACCGTAAACCACCCGCCAGCCGGCCGGAACATCTGCGAACACCGGCCACAGGCTGTGTTGCTTCTCGCCGTTAACCAGGACGAAGAAGCTGCCATTGTCGTCGTCGAACGGATTGGTACTCACTCGTTCTCCTAACCGTTGCGGGCCAGACCAGCGAGCGCGGGACCGTTCACGCTGTAGCACCTTATCTGCAGATCACGGACCGCGGACGCCAACATAACACCGTCGCCACTCATTTCAGGGCCGCCCGGCTGCTACGGTCCCAACACGGGACCGCAGCGACTCGGTGGACTGCTCGCATAGCTAAGGGCCGACGCTCCGTTGCGGTCAGACACTTGGTTGCGAACTTTCTTGCCGGTCGGCCCACGCGGCCGACCCACACAGGCTGCGGCACAGCGCTTGCGACATGTTCGCGAAGTTCTTGCGGAATTCTTGCGCCCGGTTGACCGCTGCGACGGTAAGACCCGCAGCTCATGACCGTAATTTCGATGACGCCAATGCGGGTGTAGCCACGCCATTTCCGTCCTTGGGGGTGCGCAAATGACCGCCCCCGGACAGATTCGGGGGTGACCTGTCGCCGACGGCAGGGGTTCGCCGGTTCGGCCCATCTGGCCGCCGCGGCGGGCCGGCGCCCGGTGCGTCACGAATTCGCTGGCAAACCCAAATCGGGCGATGCGCCGCCCCGACTTAA
>CAVVLC010000022.1:0-44596 GCA_963748885.1 uncultured Actinomycetota bacterium | reverse complement strand
GGCCCCAACATGCGACGCCTACGCGGCGAGGCCACCCGACTACTCGGCAACGGGCACTGCACCCGGCCCAAAGTCCTGGACTGCCGCTACGAAACGATCTGCGAAACCTGCACCCACTTCTCCACCAACGAGCAGCACCGCCAGGTCCTGACCAACCAGCTCGACAATGCCACCAACGCGACGAACCCCGCAGACAGAAGGTCTACCTCGAGCTGCTCACCAGGCTCGACGGACCCCGCACTTGACACCGATCACCCGCATAAGCACTGGCTTTTTTTAGGAACGCGTTCTCGATTTCCAGTTCCCGATTACGGCGTTCGAGTTCCCGTAACCGGGCGCGTTCGGTCAATTCCAGCGCCGGCTCGTCAACGGCGTGTGCGGCCCGGTATTTCTTCACCCAGCCGCCCACGGTAGTCCCATTGAGCCCGTATTCACGGGCCACCTCCGCAATCGAACGATTCGACTCAACCACGAGCTTCGCAACCTCGTCACGAAATTCAGGCTTGTATTTCGTGTATTTCCCAGCCAATTTCTCTCACCCTTTCCAGATCGGACCCTATTTGGTCCGCAGTCCGGAAAACGGGAGGCACGCCACGACGCCTGCGTGCGGTCAAGCGCCTGCACCGAAGACTTCTCATCAGCGCATAACACGATCGCCTTCTGCGGCGGCTTCAAATACAGCCCGACGACATCGACCAGCTTCGCCTCGAAATTCGGGTCGTTGGACAGCTTGAACGTCTCGATCCGGTGCGGTTTGAGGCCCCGCGCGGACCACACCTGCTGCACAGTCGATTTCGACACCCCGCTAGCCGCGGCCATGCTCCGGCAGCTCCAATGGGTTTCGCCCTCGGGACGGTAGTTCAGTGTCAGATCCACGATCTGGTCGATCTTGTCCTGCGGGATCGACTTCTTGCGACCCCGGCCCTCGCGGACTTGGGCGAACTTGACCAGCCCCTCCTCGGCGAACCGGGCGCGCCACCCGCTGACCGACGCCGCCGACACCGACAACGCTCGCGCGATGGCCGTATTCGCCTGACCGTCGGCGGCCATCAACAACGCTCGGGCCCGGACCACCTCGCGATGCGCTGCCGATTGCGACCGCGCCACGGATTCGAGGACCTCACGCTGCCGTGGGGACACCAGCAGAGCCGGAACAGGTCGCCGCATGTCATGGATCATACCCAATAATCATCGATTAATTGCAGGACACACCACTAGCTGGCTATAGGTCGTGTCAAGGTCGTGTGGTGTACGTGCGGCATTGTCGCCGGTGGTTGCTGGCGTTGGAAGACTTGGCCGGAGTGCGTGGTGTGCTGTGAGGAGTGCCGAGCGCCCACGCTGACTTATGCGACCTCACAAGGTTGGTGGGTCATCTGGCGTCGTTCGGGCTGCTGTGAAGGCGAAGGGCCGGGTGCCAAGCTAGGAACGGCGTAACCCAATTGGGTCCGCCATAGCCGTCACGGCATCTGGTCCGGCCCTTCGTCGTCCTTCCAGCCTGGCACTATCGGCCGCAGTTGTGAAGGGGGGCCGTTGGAGGGTGTTGTTGCCTCCTGTGGGGTCGCAGGGGGTTGGTTTCCCCGTCCGGGCAAGGATGCGCCGGTGCTCGTCGCAGTCCACGTCGTTCGTCCTCGCTGCGCTGCGGGCGCTGCAGGTGGACAGCTCCTGCGTCTCCGGCGCCTAGGGCCGGGACCGAGGAAATCCAGCGTCAGCGCCAACGGGACGGGTCGTAGCTGGCGTGGTCGCGGACCAACGCGTAGGCGATCCGGGTGGCGCGATGCGCTAGGGCACAGATGATGATGCCGCCGTGCTTGCCGCGCGATTTCAGTTCGCCGGCATAGGCTTTGGCGACCGGTTCGGTCAGCCACAGACCGATACCGAGGTCGATCAGCGCTCGGCGCAGCGCCACACTACCCTCGCGGCTGATCTTTCCGTCTCGGCGTTTGCCGGCGGATTCGTATTGCATGGGTGAGAGCCCCGAGGCCCGGTAGATCTGCCGGGGTCCTGGCCACCGGTCCGGATCCCCCAGGGCGCCAGCGTAATTGGATACCCGGACCACACCCCAGCCGGGAACAGAGGTCAATGTCGCGAATGGACTCAGTGGGACCAACCTGGCCAACTCTCCTTCGGCAGCGCAGATTTGGGTGTCGAGATCGGCCAAAAGCGCCACGTCGGTGGCCAACACTCGCCGGGCCACCACAGCATCGCGGGTCGGTAGCGCTTCGCCAGCCGCAGCCACCAGACGCTGAGCCACTGGCCGGCGCAGCTGGATATCGCGGACCGCGGCGAACCGGATCAACCGATTCACCCCCAGCGACGACAGCCGGGCCGGATCGGCGAACTCCGCGGCGACCAGCCGACCGATCTTGGTGCCCAACACATCGGGCAACGCCCTGCTCAACCCCGGAAACGCGCGGTCGAGTTGACCAAGCAGTTGATTCTTCGTCGCCGTGCGTGTGGCCACCCGCCGCGATCGGTGGGTCGCCCAGGCCGCCAGCTCACCGATGAGGACATCGCGGTCGGTGATCGGCTGGCCCCGCCCGGCCAACACCAACTCGGTGATCGCCTCCAGATCGATCGCATCGGTCTTGACGCGCCGCCGACCCGCCACCCGGCGTTGCTCGGCGACATGGGCGGGATTGAACTCCAAAACCTCCCACCCGGGCGGCCACCGATAGTCCAGCACCGGGCGGTGGTAGTGCCCCGCCGCTTCGATACCCACCTTGACCTGCGCACCCGGGGGCATCACCGCACCCACCCGACACACAACCCCGACCAGGCCCGAACGGGTCACCGCGAACTCGACCGGACCGAACACACGATGACGGGCGTTATCGGTCGCCGAGAGCATCGCCGAGGTCTTGCCGACATCGACGGCAACGACGATCGTGGACGACGTGACTGGAGCAACATGCACAGACACAACAACACCTCCGGGGCGTGTCAGGAAAACCCACGTGCGCCAACACGCGGACCTCAAAAGGAATCACTTACAGATCCCTTCCTGACACCTCCGGAGGCGTTTGTGAAGGACCACCCCGATCTATATCAGCCATTGAATGCCCTGGCCAGCCAGCCAGTCATCGCCACCGCCAACGCCGCACGATTCTCTCGCTTGTCGATCCCGTGTCCGTCGTCGCTGAAGAGCAGGTAGCGCACCTCGCGGCCGCCCTGACGCAGCGCCTCGACGACCTGCTCCGATTCGCTGACCGGCACATTGGTGTCGTTGGCCCCATGCACGACCAGCAGGGGCGCGATCATCGCATCCACCCGGCGCAGCGGTGACAATCGCTCAAGTAATTCGCGGTCGTTGACCGGATGACCGTATTCCGGATATGCGGCGTCAGCGATCCACGGTTCGGTGTTGCGGTAGAAGGTAATCAGGTCACTCATCCCGCAGATAGTGACGCCGGCCGCGAACAGACCGGGGTAAAAGGTCAAGGCCGCCATGGTGAGAAAGCCGCCATAGGACCAGCCCGCGCAGGCAATGCGCTTGGGGTCAGCGAGGTCGTTGTCCACCAGAAACTGCACACAATCGGCGACGTCGTCGATGGCTGCGAATCGCTTTTCCTTGTCGTCCGCGTGCACGAATGTGCGGCCAAAGCCCCCGGAACCGCGGACATTCGGTGCCAGCACGCTGATCCCGTCGTCGACCAAACGCGAAAAGATCTCGTTGTAGCCGGGCCGGGCCTGGCCCTCTGGACCGCCGTGCAGATACACGACCGCGGCCGGCGGACCGCTGGCCCCTGAAGACCCCGCCGACCGGTACAGCCATGCGTTCAGGCTCAGGCCATCGCGTGCGGTGATCGTCTCCGGCGCCTGCCGAGCCGAGAATCCGAGAATGATCGGACCGCGAGCGGGTTCTCGGTCGATGGGTTCCCATTGCCGCGAGCGCGAGTCGACCAGCTCGACGGTTCGCGGCAGAGACGGCCCTTGCACGGTCATCGCGACCATCGAGCCACCCGCGCTGATGGACAGCTCGCCGGCGACCAACCCCGGCAACGGGATCGGCTCGGTCAGCGTGTAGTCGGTGTATTCGAGAATCTGTAATTCGCTGCGGCCCTGCAGGTTCCACAGTAGTGCGATGGTGGACAGGTCGTCACTGACAGCGAACTCGTCGAGATCACAGTCCGGGCGCTCTGCCAGCACGAAGTAGCTGACGCCGTCCGGCGTTGCTGTCACTTCCAGCAACCGGGCGTGCTCGCAGCCATTGTCGCTGCGGATCAGCGTCCGCACATATCCGCTGCCATCCGGGCCTGGGTAATAAAGCTTGGTCATCTCGCCGGTGGGGCCGTAACGAATGCGGCGCGGATAGTGGTCGTCGAGGATGACCCCGTCGGTGCTGCAGGAGCCGGGGTCGGATGGCAGCAAGGCGATTTCGTTCTGCCCGAGCAGCATGATCATTTCGTGGTAGCCGCGCGGCCCCACCCGAATCAGCGACGCCCCCGCCCAGGCGTCGACCAGCCGGCCGCCGGATCGGCGGTCCAGCACGGTGTGACGACCGTCGGCCGGATCGATCAGGCAGGACCGCCCAACGCCATCCTCGCCGGTCAGGATCGCCGCCACCCGGGTGCCGTCCCATCCGACGAGCTCCGCGGTACCCGCATCTTCGCCGTCGATTCGCCGGGCCATCCGGTCGTCGGGATCGGTGGTGACGACCCAGATCTGCTTGCGGGTGCCTCCCTCCGGGGCTACCTCGCATGCCAGCCACTGACCGTCCGCCGAGTGGACGACAAGAGAGACCGGGCCCTCGACCGGAAGCTCGACATCCCGCGACGAGCTGGCCCGCCGGCCGCGCAAAAAGCGCTGCACCGCCCGCGGATACCCGCCGTCGTCGACGAGGTGGGCAAACGCGGTGGCGTCCGGGGACAGCGACGCGCCATAGAGCGCACGCACCTGCTGCCCCATTGCCTCAGCCCTCCATGCTCTGCAACCACATCTCGAGCACCGCCAGTTGCCACAACGCATTTGAGCCCAGCGTGGTCCGTGTCTCGTTCGGGGCCGCCAGCAGGCGGTTAACCGTTTCGCCGCGATACAAACCACGGGCCCGCGCGGCGTCGTTGGTCAGCGCATCGCGCACCATGTCGAAAACCTGGCCATGCAAATGGCGGATTCCCGGAACCAAGAAGTGGCCCTTGGTCCTGTCGATCACCTCGGACGGCAGTAGCGCCCGGGAGGCATTCTTGAGCACTCCTTTGCCGCCCGAACCCAGCTTCAGCTCGGGCGGGCAGGCCGCCGCCAGCTCGACGAAGTCGTGATCGAGAAACGGCACCCGCGCCTCGAGGCCCCACGCCATCGTCATGGTGTCGACCCGCTTGACCGGATCGTCGACGAGCATCACCTGGGTGTCCAGCCGCAACGCCGCGTCCACCGCGGAGTCCGCGCCCGGCGCGCCCTGGTGGGCGGCCGCGAACTCCAGGCTCACGTCGGCGTCAATCCCATACTCGGGGGCGAAGATTGACAGCACATCATCGTGGCTGCGGTCGAAGAACACCTTGGCATAGGCGCCGGTAGTTTGGTCACGCGCGACGTTGGCCAAAGGCGGGTACCAGCTGTAGCCGGCCAGAATCTCGTCGGCGCCCTGGCCGGACTGCACCACCTTCACCGACTTGCTGACTTCGGCCGACAGCAGGTAGAAGGCCACGCAATCGTGGCTGACCATCGGTTCGCTCATCGCGGCAATCGTTTTCGGTATCGCGGGGACCAGCTTCGACGTGTCGATGTGGATCTTGTGGTGATCGGTGTCGAAGGTCTTGGCGACCAAGTCGGAGTAGAAGTACTCGTCGCCGGATTCGCCATCGGATGAGTCAAAGCCGATGCTGAAGGTAGCCAGGCCGTGCTGGCCGTGCTCGGCCAGCAGCGCCACCACGATCGAGGAGTCGATGCCACCCGACAGCAATACGCCGACGGGCACATCGGCGACCATCCGGCGCTGGACGGCGGCACGCAGCGCATCCATCAGCGCGGCCTCCCAGTCCCCAGCCGACCAGGGCGCCTTGTCCGGATCGCGGCCGAACTCCGGGCTCCAGTACAGGGTGTCGGCGTGCGAACCGTCGGGCTGGATGACCCGCACGGTTGCCGGCGGAAGCTTGCGCACGCCGCGGTAGATCGTCAGCGGTGCCGGCACCACGGAGTGGAAAGTCATGTAGTGGTGCAGCGCCTCGCGGTCCAGTTCGGTGTCGATTTCACCGGGGCCGCCGGCATCGAGCAGTGCCCGCACTGTGGATGCGAACCGCAGCCGCCCGGGCGCCGAAGCCAAATACAGCGGCTTGATGCCCAGCCGGTCGCGCGCCAGCGTCACCACGCCCGAGTCGTGGGCCGCGATGGCGAACGCGAACATCCCCTTGAACCGGTCGACGCAGCGGGCACCCCATTTGTGGAAGGCCTTGATCACGACCTCACTGTCCGCGGCCGAGAAGAAGCGGTACCCGGCGGCTTGGAGTTCGGAGCGCAGTTCCTTGTAGTTGTAGATGCAACCGTTGAATACCAGGGTCAATGCGAGCTCACTGTCGACCATTGGCTGGGCGCCGCGAGCTGAAAGGTCGATGATCGATAGCCGCCGATGCCCGAAGGCCACCGGTCCGTGGGCCACCACGCCCTCGCCATCGGGCCCGCGTGACGTCATCGCGCCGGTCATCCGGGTGACCGCGCCGACATCCGCCGCCAGCCCGTCCCACCGGATCTCACCGCAGATACCGCACATGTCTCCTCGCTAACTCTCGCCCGCTCTTACGCCGGTGAGGATCCAGGTGTCCTTGCTGCCCCCACCGGAGGACGAGTTGACGATCCGCGACCCCCGGCTGGCCACCCGCGTCAGCGCCGCGGGGAGGACGTGCGCCGACACCGAACCGTCAGCGGCGGGCCGCAAATGGACAAATGCGCGCAGGTCGACGTGATGCGGATAGATGCCGTCACCGTCGAAGGTGGGATGGGTGGACAAGGCAACCAACTCCTGGGCGATGAACCGCTCCGGTTGTAAGACCAGCTCGCGTCGGCGCGCCGCCACCGCCGCATCGGAGGCGTCCGGCCCGATCAGCACGCCGCTGCCGCCTAGTCCATCGATCGGTTTCACCACCATATCGTTGAGGTTGGCGAGCACGAAGTCGCGCTGGTCGCGCTCGGCGCAGATCCAGGTCGGAACCTGGGCAAGCTTTGGCTTCTCGGCGAGGTAATACTCGATCATGGCTGGGACGTACGCGTAGATCGCCTTGTCGTCAGCCACTCCGTTCGCCAACGCGTTGGCAACGGTGAGATTGCCTCCGCTGATCGCGCCGAGCAGACCTGGCCGCAGCGGCGCGCCGTCGTATCCGGTGGAGGACAGCAGCATGTCCTCGTCCATCCGCGCGTAGACCACGTCGATGGGTCGGACGCTGGAGCCAATGTGTTGTACGAGCTTTCTGTCGCGCACCGACAGGTCCGACGGCTGCACCAACGCAACGCCCATTTCCTCGGCCAGGAAGGTGTGTTCGAACCAGGCGGAGTCTTCCCAGCCGGCGGACAGCAGCACCACCGTCGGGGCGTCCGGCGCATGCGCCGGCGCCGCGGCGCAGAGGGTCTCTAGCAGCATCTGAGATGCCCGCTCGGCGTCCTCGAGCTCGACCGGCGGCCGCAGCTCTGGCATGTGCGTGCTCAGCAATCGGTGGTTAACGATCGCGTATCCGGCGCCCGACGGCACCCGCAGATTGTCTTCGAGAACCATCCAGTGGCCGGCGCGGTCGCAGACGAGATCGGTTCCGCCGATGTGCGCGCGTACCGTGTTGCCGGCCACCCGGCCCGTCGAGCGGAAACCGGGCGCGCGGTCGAGGGCCTGCAGACCGATGATGCCGTCGGCGACGATCGCTTGCTCGGAATAGATGTCCCGGAGGAATGCGTCCAGCGCTCGGGCCCGCTGGCCCAGCCCTTCGGACAGCTCCACCCACTCTGCTGCGGTGACGATGCGCGGCACCAGGTCGATCGGAAACAGCTGGGCACGGTGCTGACCGCTGACCCGGAACGTGACGTTGTCGTCGCGTTGGTCCTGTTCGATGCCCGTTTCCCGGGACCGCAACTGCGCCACCCCGAGGTCTGCAATGGTGTCGAGGACTGCCCGGTAATGCTGTCGCGGGTGACCGTCCGCGTCGACGGCTTCGTCGTAGCCGACATCGAGGTGCCCGCGGCCGCCGACCGGTTGGCTGCCGGGCTGCTGGTAGCCGAACAAAAGGGTCGGGTAATCGTCTATGGGGGTTGCGCCGGTCCAGCGGCCGTCGGTTTCTTCGATCAGCTGATCGACCACGTCGGTGAGACGCCCGCGGCGGCGCAGCGCCCGACGCTGCCGAGCCGCCGACGTGCCCGCGGCGAGCGCCTTGCGGGTCAATTCGCTCACGGTTTCCCAGTCACCGCTGCGTTCCAGGTGGGGGCGTAGCTCGTCGACCAGCTTGGTAACGACTTCCGCTGCCGGTCGACTGGTCGGACCGCTGACGTCGACCAGCTCTCCCTCCAGCCCCGACCGCGCGGCACGCCAGAGCGCGGCCCGGCCCAGCGCCGGAGACAGGATCGTCCCGGTCAGGCCGCTTCGCGCGGCGTCCGCCTCGCGTTCGACCAGGGCCCGGAACAGCCCGGCGATCAGCACCACGGTGTCCACGGACGGGCAACTGTCGCATACCCGCAGTTCCAGCGTCGGCGCGCAGGTCGCCGGACGGACGTCGAAATAGACCATCCCCGGGTCGGCGATGACACCGCTGGCCACCAGTTCGTCGACCAGCCGGTCGTATTCCTCGGCTGACCGCACCGGAGCAGCCAAGCCGGTCGTCGGCCAGCGCTGCCACACCAGCGTGCGCATGCTCGCGTAGCCGGTGTCAGAACCGTCCGATGTGAACGGCGAGCTGGCGGACAGTGCAAGCAGAGTGGGCAAATATGCCGCCACCCGGTGCCCCACCGCGACCGCCTCGTCACGGTCATCGACGCCGACATGTACCTGGGTGCCACAGATCAGCTGCTCGCGCGCCAGCAGTTGGTAGTCGGCAAGCATCTGCCGGTAGCGCGGAGTCTTCGTGACGCGCATTTCGGCCGGCACCGCCAGCGGGACTGACCCTGCCGCGACCACCCCCAGACCGAGCTCGCCGGCGGTTTCAGCCAAAACCCGGCGATGCCGGACAAGTTCATCGAGCAGTCCCTCAAGCGAATCGACTACTTGGGTATTAGTTTCGACGACGCAACGCTGCAACTCCGCGACGTAATCTCCGGTCAGCTCGGCCAGCAGTTCCGGTGCGCGCGCGGTGAGTCGCCTTGATTTGAGATCGACAAGGTGAAACTCCTCTTCGGCACCCAGCGTCCGCGGCGACGTGTGTCGCATCCCGCCAACACTATGGGCAGGTTTTTACCGCCGCGTTACCGCTTGCCACTAAAGGCACTAAAGGCGTTGTCCATGCTCGTGTCGATCTGCCATTGGCGCCGCATCCTCGCGGGACCGCAGCCGGCTCCAGGCGGCTTTGAGGCTCGCGGGGCTGAGCTGCGGACCCATGCGTTTCCGGACCATCGGGTAGAACGACAGTCCGATGAATATCGACGATAAATGACCGATCGCCGTGAAGTTCACCCCGATGATGAGCGGGATGGCGAAGATCGTGATCAAAATGGCGAGGTAACCCCATCGCCACGGCATCGCGATTCGATAGGCGAGCACAGCTATCACGCCGACAAGAAAGTAGCTGACCCCGATATCCTTCGAGTGGACCAAGGCGTGCACCCGCCTTTCGGGTACCAGGTGATACTGGATAGCCAGATACAGCAAGCCTTCACTGATGTAGGTGGCAAGAATGTGGGTGGTCAATCCCACTGTGAGCCAACGTAGTTGACGAAGCCAATGCTCGGCCGGCGCAAGGAACAACGTGAAAAGCAGGAGGTACGGCGTCCAGTAGCGGCCATCGATCCAGAGCAGACTGCTAAACAGAACTTCGAGCGGATCCCTGAGCAAATCGTGGATGTTGGTGGACGCGTGCACGATCTCGGTGTGCAATTGCCGCCTGGTCAGGGTGTGGGCGATGATCGTGGTGACCAGCAATACCGTCAGCCACACATACGTCAACGGCGCGTTGGCAACGAATCGCCAAGCGGCGCCGAGCCAGGCCCTGGGACGTCCCTCGCCGGATGAGCCTGATGGGCCGGATGGGCCGGATGAGCCGGATGAGCCGGATGAACTTGCCACGGCGTCCACCATTGCACGCCCCCGGCGCTAGCGCTGCATCAGGCTGACGACTCGGGAGAACGGGATCGCCGGTAGAGGGCTTTGAGCCGCGCCGGACTCAACGACAGGCCCGCACGGTCTCGGGCCATCGGGTAGAAGGCCAGGCCGACCAGGATTGCGACAAAGTGACCGATCGCGGTGAAGCTCAGCTCGATGCGGTCCATGGTGATCAGCGGAAAACCGAAGATGAGGAAAACCACACCGAGATAGCCCCAGCGCCATGGACGGGCGATGTGATACGTCAGCACCGCCATCACGCCGACCATGAAGTAGCTCACCCCGATATCGGTAGCGTGCACTAGCCTTTCCGCCGCGTCGCGCTTGTCGATAGCAAAGTGGAGCAGGCCTTCACTGATGTAGGCGGAAAGGATGTGGGCGGTCAATCCGACGGTGAGCCAACGCAATTGGCCTAGCCAGTGCTCGGCGGGCGCCAGGAATAGGCTGAATAGCAGCAGGTATGGTTCCAGGTTCTTGCCGTCGATCCACAACAAGCTGGCGAACAGCACGTCGAGCGGATCCGTTGCCAATGAATGGATATTGGTGGAACGGTGCAGCAGCACCGAGTGGAGTTGCCTACCGGTGAGCTGGCTTTGGATGATGGTGGTGACCCCCAGCACCAGCAGCCAGCCGTAGGTCAACGGCGCGCCGCTGACAAATTGCCACGCCGCCAGTCCCAGGCTTCGAAGTCGTGAGGTTACCGATCCGTCCGCCACGGGGTCCACCTTCGCACGCGCGGGGGTTCGTCGTCGGGCCTTAGGTGCCGCCACCAGCAGGTGACGTAAAGCATCATCGAGATCACCAACACGACGACCACCCAGAGGACGACCGTGACATCGATCCAGCTTCCGAATGGGGGCGAATCGGGAAGCGCATTTCGCAGTGGCATCACCGCGAAGAGCATCGCCGCGTACCACGTCGTCATCGGCGGCTGGAACTTTCGCCGGTCCCGGACCGTCTGAACCGCAACGAAAAGGGCCAGCCCCGCGAGCGTGACCAGCACCGCAAGGATGACGACGCCAAACGCCACGGTGCTGGGCGATCGGACCAGATCGAGTCGGTACGCCCCGCGCGGATCGGCTTGGTCGATGGGCGTCGCGTTGACTTTCCAGCCGAGCAGGCGGCGAACCAGCGTCACATGCGCCTTCTGCGGTGCTTGTGCGGCGCCGGATACGACCTCGACCAGCACCGGCCCCGAATGGTATTGATCGAAGGGCCAATCCGCGACCTCACCGGCGAGGCTCAGCGAGGAACGGACAACGTCGGGCAGCGTGCCCTTCGACCAGGTGCGCTTGCTGGCCGCCACCGCGGAGGTGACCAGCACGCTGAGGTCGTCCTTGAGATAGTGGGTTTCCGGGTCGAGCAGTGCGGGTCCGGGGATAACGCGGAGGTTGACCACGAGCGCACTGGTACCCGACTGCATTTCTTCGACATCGATGGTCACCCTGGTCCCGTCTGGGGCGGGCGAACCGTCGGAAACCAGATGGGGATAACCCATCCCGCTGGTGACGTAGAGCACGATCGAAATGACGTATGCCGCAATGAAGACCGCCACACCAACGATGCTGCGTCTCATGGGGCGGCTACTCGACGGTGACGGACTTCGCCAGATTGCGCGGCTTGTCGACGTCGTAACCGCGGGCCTGCGCGACGGAGGCGGCGAACACCTGAAGCGGGATGGTCGACAGCAGCGGCTGTAAAAGTGTTGATACCGCGGGGATTTCGATGAGGTGATCGGCATAGGGACGCACGGTGTCGTCGCCTTCTTCGGCGATCACGATGGTCACCGCGCCGCGGGTCTGGACCTCCCGAATGTTGGACAGCAGCTTGGCGTGCAGCGTGGCGGATCCCTTGGGGGACGGCATGACGACGATGACCGGCAGATCGTCTTCGATCAACGCGATCGGGCCGTGCTTGAGCTCGCCGGCCGCGAAACCCTCGGCATGCATATAGGCCAATTCCTTGAGTTTCAGCGCGCCTTCCAGCGCCACCGGGTAGCCGACATGGCGGCCCAGGAATAGCACCGTCGTCGACTTGGCGAACCGGTAGGCCAGGTCGGCCACCGGCTCGATCCCGGCGATCACCCGGGCCACCAGCTCCGGCATCGCTTCCAGCTCGCGGTATTCGCGTTCCACCTCGTCGGGGTACTTGGTACCGCGGGCCTGCGCCAGCGCCAGGCCGAGGAGGTAGTTGGCGGTTATCTGGGCCAGGAAGGTCTTGGTGGAGGCGACGCCGATCTCCGGGCCGGCGCGGGTGTACAGCACCGCATCGCACTCGCGCGGGATCTGGGAGCCGTTGGTGTTGCAGATCGCCAGCACCTTGGCCTTCTGCTCCTTGGCGTGCCGGACGGCCTCCAGGGTGTCGGCGGTTTCGCCGGACTGCGAAATGGCCACCACCAGCGTGCTGCGGTCCAGCACCGGGTCGCGGTAGCGAAATTCGCTGGCGAGCTCAACTTCCACCGGCAGCCGCGTCCAATGCTCGATCGCGTATTTCGCAAGAAGCCCCGAGTGATAAGCGGTACCGCACGCGACCACGAATACCTTGTCGATCTCGCGTAGTTCCTGGTCGCTCAGTCGCTGCTCGTCGAGCACGATCCGCCCGCCCACGAAATGCCCAAGCAGTGTGTCGGCCACCGCGGCGGGCTGTTCGGCGATCTCCTTGAGCATGAAGTAGTCGTAGCCACCCTTTTCGGCGGCGGCCAGGTCCCAGTCGATGTGAAACTCGCGAAAGTCGACCCCGGCTTCCAGGTTGTCGTTGCCGTCGAAGTCGTAGATCCGGTAGCCGTCCGCGGTGATCGCCACGGCCTGGTCCTGGCCGAGTTCGACAGCGTGCCGGGTGTGTTCGATGAACGCGGCCACGTCGGAAGCGACAAACATCTCCCCGTCGCCGATCCCGAGCACCAGCGGGGTGGAGCGGCGCGCGGCCACAATGGTGCCGGGCTCGTCCGCGTTGGCGAACACCAGGGTGAAGTGGCCCTCCAGCCGGCGCAGGACGGCCAATACGGAGCCGATGAAGTCCCCGGCGGTATCACCGTGGCGATATGCCTGCGCGACCAGGTGCACCGCTACCTCGGTGTCCGTGTCGCTGGCGAACTCCACCCCGGACGTCTCCAGCTCTTGGCGCAGGTCCGCGAAGTTCTCGATGATGCCGTTGTGGACTACGGCGATCTTGCCGGCGGCGTCACGGTGCGGGTGCGCGTTGCGGTCGGTGGGGCGACCATGGGTAGCCCAGCGGGTGTGGCCCAGGCCGGTGCTGCCGACCAGCTCGGAGGGGGCCATGGCGGCGACCGCTTCCTCCAGATTGGCCAGCTGGCCGGCACGACGCCGGACGGTGAGGTTGCCGTTCGGATCGACCAGCGCGATTCCCGACGAGTCGTAGCCGCGGTACTCCATCCGGCGCAGCGCATCCATGACGACCTCGCAGGCAGCACGCTGCCCCACGTAGCCGACGATTCCGCACATAGCAGACCAGGGTAGTGCAGCCGGCCTGATCGGCCGTCTGCACAAGGGCTACCGGGTCGCCGACCGGTCGAAGCCGGGGTGCTGCGGCCACCCTCCCCCGCCTCCTGGACGAAGCGCAGCGGAACCCCCGGATTCATTTCAATTCATATGAACTTCCTATTTATGGAATTTCTTTTTACCTGATGTATTTCCGACGTTATCTGGTGCTTCATTGGCTCAACAAGATCGGGATTTACGCTCGGGGAATGTTAGCAAGGCTGGCAACCACCGAGGAGTCGCGTGAACTGCGATATCAGTATACCGACTTACGACGTATACGCAGAGCTGGTAGCGCAAAGACGGCACCGGTGCCAGCGGAAAGGACGACGGTCTTGACGCCCGCCTAATCACGACAGCGCAAGGTTTCGGAACGACGGGTGCGGACGAGACGTCTTATAGTTCAATGGATTTCGTTGCATCGATCGATCGCTCTCCAACCCCACCAATGTTCTTTCCCTAATCAGCTCAATCAAGCGAAATCAATACCAGAAGTCCGACTAACCGGTAGTCCGATTGGGTTCTATGCCACGGATTCTAGCGACATAAATCCGCGAAAACAGGCAAACGCTCCAAAACGACAGCCGGATACTCAATGTTCAATAACTGTTAATTCAAGCGCCAGCAGCGGGTCGCACGGGAAAAAGACGATTTCCGCCCGCCCCGGCCGCGCGCCATCTTCTAGGAGGAAGCCATGACCGCAGTTCTGATCGACGATGTACTGGATCTAGCGGACGTAGTGGATGTCGTCACCCCCCCGCCCGCGCCCCCCAGGTTGACGTTGGCGCCCGAGCCAAGGCCGGCCCAGAAACGACTTCCGCAGTCCCCGATCGGCGGGGGCGACCCGCTGGTGGACGGGGCCGCGACCTTGCTGAGTATTCCGCTGCGCCACATGTACGCGGCGCTGTGGCGGATGGGCGTGATAGAGGTCAGGGCCTAGCCCAGGCCGCCGGCCCGGGCGTGCGGGAACCCGGGGCCCGCGGTGCGCTAACGTCGACGGGTGGCCCGCATCCGGAAGCTCGTCGCCGCCCTCAGCCGCCGTGGTCCGCACCGGGTTCTGTGCGGTGACCTGGCGTTCGCCGGTTTGCCGGGGGTGGTGTACACGCCCGAGGCGGGACGGAACCTGCCGGGCATCGCCTTCGGTCACGACTGGCTCACCCGTACCTCGCGCTACTCGGGCCTGCTCGAGCATCTGGCGTCGTGGGGAATCGTGGCCGGTGCCCCCGACACCCAACGGGGTGTGGCGCCGTCCGTGCTCAACATGGCCTTCGACCTGGGTACCGCCCTGGACATCGTGGCGGGTGTGCGGCTTGGACCGGGCAATATCAGCGTGCACCCCGCCAAGCTCGGTGTCGTGGGCCACGGCTTCGGCGGGTCGGCCGCGGTGTTCGCGGCGGCAGGCATGGCAGGCCCGCAGGGCACGCCGGTCAAGTCCGTTGCCGCAATCTTCCCGGCAGTGACCAGCCCTCCGGCCGAGCAACCCGCCGCGACAATGAAAGTCCCGGGCTTGATCTTGACCGCGCCGGGAGATCCGAAGGCGTTGAATTCAAACGCGCTGGCGCTGTCCCGGGTTTGGGACGCCGCGACCCTGCGCATCGTCAGCAAAGCAAAGGCCGAGGGCCTGGTTGAGGGTCGGCGGCTGAGCCAGGTGGTCGGGCTGGGCGGTCCGCACCGCCGCACGCAGCGATCGGTTCGGGTGCTGCTGACCGGGTATCTGCTGTACACGCTCGGCGGCGACAAGAACTACCGCGACTTCGCCGATCCGGACGTGCAGCTGCCCAAGACGGACCCAGTGGACGCCGAGACGCCGCCGGTCACCCCGGAAGAGAAGATCGTCGCGCTCCTCAAATAGCCCAGACGTGGTATCTGTCGTTGGTGCGCATCGGGATTGCCCTGGACTATTCGAGCGGTTTTCACCAAGCTGTCGACCTCGTCGTCGAACTCGAAAGGCTGGGCATCGACGTCGCCGTGGTGGCCGAAGCGTATTCCTACGACGCTGTCAGCCAGCTGGGGTACCTGGCCGCCAAGACAACCACCGTGGAATTGGCCTCGGGGGTGTTTCCCATCTATATCCGCACGCCTTCGCTGCTGGCGATGACCGCCGCGGGCCTGGACTTCGTGTCCAACGGCCGATTCCGCCTCGGGATCGGCACCTCCGGACCGCAGGTGATGGAGGGGTTTCACGGCGTCGCGTTCGACGCCCCGCTGGGTCGCACCCGCGAGGTGGTGGAGATCTGCCGGCGGGTGTGGCGGCGCGAGCGGCTGCAGTACGACGGCAAGCACTATCAGATCCCGTTACCCGCGGATCGTGGGACGGGGTTAGGAAAGGCCCTTCAACTCATCAATCATCCTGTGCGCGAGCGTATCCCAATCGCGATCGCCGCGCTGGGGCCGAAGAACGTCGAACTCACCGCCGAGATCGCCGAGGGCTGGCAGCCGGTTTTCTTCCATCCGGAGAAGGCCGGGTCGGTCTGGGGTGAGGCGCTGGCCGCCGGCGGCGCCAAGCGGGATCCCGCCCTGGGCCCGCTGGACGTCATGGTGCACGCGTCGCTGGCCATCGGCGACAACGTCGACGATCGGCTCGCATGGACCAAACCCCAACTGGGCCTTTACCTCGGTGGAATGGGCGCAAAGGGCCGCAATTTCTACCACAACCTGGCGACGCGCTACGGATACGGCGAGGTCGCGGACCGGATCCAGGAGCTGTACCTGTCCGGCCGCAAGCGAGAGGCCATAGAGGCCGTGCCCGACGAATTGGTGCGTGGGATCTCGCTGATCGGCCCACGCGGATTCATCGCCGAGCGCCTGGCCGCCTTTGCCGACGCCGGGGTGACGACGATGCTCGTGAGCCCGATGACGGCGGATCCCCGCGAATCCGTCCGCTACGTCGAGCAACTTCTGCAGCTTCGGCCCGCCTGACGGGATTACCGCCCCGCCTGCGGAAGCTCGTCCGCGGCGATCTCACACGGGGTTTTGCCCCCATCCGGCGGCGCGCCTGCCGGCGGCACTGCGGCCGGGGCCGGGGCAGCCACGGGTTGCGGCACGACGGCCGCGGGTTGCGGCACGACGGCCGCTAGTTGCGGCGCCACCGCCGGCTGTGGCCCGTCAACCGGCGGCGCCCCATCGACGGGAACGTCGTCGGACTTGTCACCGGGCTTGTTACCGGGCTTGTCGTCGAGTTGGTCGTCGGGCCGGAAAGGATCCTCGTCAAAGGGATCCTCGTCAAAGGGATCCTCGCCGAACGGTTCGTCGTCGAAGGGATCGCCCGGATCGCTGCGGCCCCCCGAACCCAGCAGGCCACCCATCGCCTCGACGATCCTGTTCGCGAGCCCGCCGAGCCCGCCGAGCCCGCCGAGATCCCCAAGATCCCCGAGACCCCCGAGACCATCCGGACTACCGCCCGCCGAGGGCAGCGCCGCAGCGTCGCCCAGCGAGGTTCTCGCGTCCGATGGGGCGGCCGGCATGGTCGGTGGCGGCGAATCCGACGGCTGATGCGCTGCGAGAGGGGCAGTGGCGGCAGCGACCGGCGCGGCGGTCGCTATCGGTGGGCTCACCCGGACCGGCTGGAACGGTGCGCGGCCGGGCCTCAAGTCGTCGGGAACCTCAAAGTATGCCGGCGCCGCCGCGGCGAACTTATCGACCACCATGTCGTAGGACGCCGCGACGGCGGCCTGTGCCGACCGCATCGCGGTCAGCCAGTCGTTGCGAATGTCGTTGTCCACGTAGGGCCCTACCTGTTGGCGCACCACCTCCTCGGCGCTCGGCCGATCCCCGACCCCGGTCGTGACCACTTCGGCGGCGGCCAACCACGCCGACCGGTGCGCCAGCGTGCGATCGTCGATGGCGATGGCCGTCGCGACCTTCACGTCGGTCAGGTGCCACAGGTTGTCCCGCAGGGACTCGCACCGCTGCGCCGCCGCCCGGACTTCATTGGCCACCGTGTTGGCCGCGTCGCAGTGACGTCGCAGAAACCCGATCGCGGCGTCCGCTCCGGGCCCCGTCCATGCCGCGGTCAGCTCGTCGAGCTGGGCACGCTGAATCCGCAGCGCCTCGGTGACCACGCTGACCACGGCCCGCAATTGCGCGCAGTCGCCGTCGAGGGCACGAAGGTCGAGCCCGTCTTCGGTGTCGTACCAATCGCGGACTTGGGATGGGCGCGAAGTCAGATCGGGATGTTGGTAGCCGAGCAGCTGGCAGGCGCGCACGTAACTCTGCGTGTCCTCGACGGCGGGCCGCCCCTCGGCGAGGCGCTCGGCGACGTCCAACCGGTCCGCCACGATCAGGCGATCCGCGCCGCAGCGTACAGTTCGGATTCGCCATAGCGATCGGCACAGGTCCGTAGCGCAACGGCGATCTCGGCGGCCGCCCGCGACCACAGCGACAACTCAGCCGCCAACCGGTCCAGCCCCGCGCGCAACGCGTCGCCGCGTGCGGTGTGCGCCCGGCCGGCGCTGGGCCCGCCGAACGTCAGCCTCGCCAGGTGATCGCCCACCGCGCCGTCAACGAGGTCTGCGGCCGCGGCGAACCGGCTGGCGACCGCATACATGGCCACGGTGTCGACACCGGTATGCCCTCGATTATCGAATCCCATGACAAATCCGACGCCCGGCATCGCGCCGGGGTTCCAGCGTGGCCGGATCAGCTTTGAGCGCTCACCGCCTCGGCGACTCGAGTTGCCAGGTGATGCGCGACATCTTCGTCGGCCGCTTCCACCATGACCCGGATCATCGGTTCAGTTCCCGAGGGACGCAACAGGATTCGACCGGTGTCACCAAGTTCGGCCTCGGCCTCGTCGACCGCGGTCTGCACTGAGGGTGCCGCGGCGGCCGTCGCCTTGTCGGCGACCTCGACGTTGATCAGCACCTGCGGCAACGTCTGCATGGCCGACGCGAGCTCGGCCAGTGGCGAGGCGGTCTGTGCCATGCGTGTCATCAACCGCAACCCGGTGGCGATGCCGTCGCCGGTGGAGCCGAACGCGGGCATCACGATGTGGCCGGATTGCTCACCGCCCAGGCTGAAGCCACCGGCGCGCAATTCCTCCAGCACATAGCGGTCGCCGACCGCGGTGGTGCGCACGGCAACGCCGACCGAGCGCATGGCCAGGTGCAGCCCGAGGTTGCTCATCACGGTGGTCACCAACGTGCTGGACGCCAGCTCGCCGGCCTCTTTCATCGCCAGCGCCAGCACGACCATGATGGCGTCGCCGTCGACGAGTTCACCGTTGGCATCGACGGCCAGGCACCGATCGGCGTCCCCGTCAAGCGCCAGGCCCAGATCGGCATGGTGGGCGAGCACCGCCGACCGCAGCGAATCCAGCTGCGTCGATCCGCAACCGTCGTTGATGTTTAGCCCGTCGGGTTCGGCGTTGATCGCGATAACCCGAGCACCGGCCGCGCGGTAGGCCCGCGGAGCCACCGACGCCGCCGCGCCGTGGGCGCAGTCGACGACCACGGTCAAACCGTCCAACCGGACGGTGGCGGCCTTGCTCACCTGGCCCAGGTAGCGCTCCGCCGCATCCTCGGCATCGATGACGCGGCCGATGTCGGCGCCGACCGGGCGCAACCCCGGTCCGCCCGCGACCAGATCTTCGATCTGATCCTCGGTGTCGTCATCCAATTTGTGGCCGCCGGGGCCGAAGATCTTGATGCCGTTGTCGGGCATCGGGTTGTGCGACGCCGAGATCATCACCCCGAAGTCGGCGTCATAGGAGCGGGTCAGATACGCCACCGCAGGCGTCGGAAGCACCCCCACCCGCAGCGCGTCGACACCCTCGCTGGTCAGGCCGGCGATAACGGCGGCCTGCAGCATCTCGCCGCTGGCGCGCGGATCGCGGCCGACCACGACGACCCGCCGGCCCGGTTCGCCCGAACTCGCCAAGCGCCGTGCCGCCGCGGCGCCCAATGCCAACGCCAGCTCGGCGGTCAATTCGCGATTGGCCATCCCGCGAACACCGTCGGTGCCGAAAAGTCGACCCATGCGGACAAACCTCTCACAGTCGATGGTCTTAGGCCTATACCTGACCTAACATGCCCCTTCTTTTCTGACCGAAACCTTGCACTTTTGTGCGCAGACACGCCGTGAACTGCGCACAATCGTGCAAGATCGCGGCCAGAAAGTGATCGCGCCGATCAGCGCTTGCTGTACTGCGGGGCCTTACGGGCCTTCTTCAGGCCGTACTTCTTGCGCTCGGTGGCACGCGGATCACGGGTGAGGAAGCCGGCCTTCTTCAAGGGGGGCCGGTCCTCCGGCGATGCCACGATCAATGCCCGGGCGATGCCCAGGCGCAGCGCACCGGCCTGACCCGAGGGGCCGCCGCCGTGCAGGAGAGCGAAAATGTCGAAGCTTTCCGCGCGGTCAACGGTCACCAGCGGAGCCTTGATCAGCTGCTGGTGCACCTTGTTCGGGAAGTAGTCCTCCAAGCTGCGCCCGTTGAGCTCGAACTTGCCGGTGCCGGGCATCAGCCGCACCCGGACGACGGCCTCTTTGCGGCGACCAACGGTCTGGATGGGTCGCTCGAAGACGAACGATTCGCTGGGCTTGGCCGCCGGCGCCTCAGCCGGAACTTCGGTCACCTGCACCACTTCTTCGGTAATTTCGGTCACTGGGCCACCTGCTTGATCTCGAACGGGGCCGGCTTCTGCGCGGCGTGGGGATGCTCCGGACCGGCGTAAACGTGGAGTTTGCGCTGGATCTGGCGGCTGAGCTTGTTCTTGGGCAGCATGCCGACGATCGCCTTCTCCACGACACGGGTGGGCTGCCTTTGCATCAGCTCGCCGATGCTCCGCTTGTGCAGGCCGCCGGGATACCCCGAGTGGCGGTAGGCCATCTTGTGCTGCAGCTTGTCGCCGCTGATGGCGACCTTGTCGGCGTTGATGACGATGACAAAGTCACCGCCGTCGACATTGGGAGCGAACGTCGGCTTGTGCTTGCCGCGCAGCAGGGTGGCCGCCGCGACGGCAAGGCGGCCAAGCACGACGTCCGTGGCGTCGATGACGTACCACGACCGCGTGGTGTCACCCGCCTTGGGCGCATATGTAGGCACAGCGCTTACCTTTTCTTTCTCTCGGGTGGATCCCGGTGCGAACCGGGTACCGGTCAGGCGTTCGCGGTGGGGTTGATCTCGGCGACCGGCATCGACCCGAGGGCCCCGGCTTTCCGCGCGCCAACCGAGCAGCTTACCGACGAGCATCCCCGCAGGTCAAAATGCCGCATTGACTCCCGTGAATGCTAGGTGCCGCCGCCACCGCCATTGCCGCCGGGGCCGCCGGCGCCGCCGATAACGCCCACAGGCGGAATGCCGGGGCCGCCGGAGCCGCCGGTGGTGCCGCTGCCGCCCTTGGAGCCGGTGCCCCCGGTACCGCCGGAGCCACCGGTGCCGCCGGTGCCGCCGGAACCGATGGTGCCGCCGAGACCGCCGGTCCCGCCCAGACCACCGCTTCCGCCCGAGCCGCCGGTGCCCCCGTTCACGCCCGAGCCGGGCGCCGCGTTGGCGCCGCTGCCGCCCTGGCCACCTTGGCCGCCCAAGCCGCCGGTGCCGCCAACACTGCCGGTGCCAGTGGCGTTGCCGGCGGCACCTCCCTTGCCGCCGGTGCCGCCGACGTCGCCGGCGACGGCCGTGGAGGTGCTGGCATTGCCGTCGGTGCCGGCTCCGCCATTGCCGCCGTTGCCGCCGGTGCCACCGTTGCCGATCGTCGCGCCGGTGCCGGCCTTGCCGGCGTCGCCGCCGTTGCCGCCGTTGCCGCCACTCGGGGCGACGGTCCCACCCGTTCCGTGGTCGGGGTGGAAAATGGCGCCCCCGCCGTCGCCGCCGGTGCCGCCGTCGCCCGCGTTGCCGCCGGTGCCGGTGGCGCCGGTCGCGGCGCCTCCGTTGCCGCCGGTGCCGCCGTTGCCGCCGTTATTGAAGGCCTGGAGGACGCCGCCGCCGCTGCCGCCGTCGCCTCCAGTGAGGGTGCCGGTGCCGCCGGCGCCGCCATTACCGCCGTTACCGCTGTTGCTGTTGGCGCCGCTGATCCAGCCGTAGCCCCCGTTGCCGCCAGCACCGCCGGTGGTGCCGCCGTTCCCGCCGGTGCCGCCGTCGCCGCCGTTGCCTCCGGGGGCGCCGTTGAGTATCTGAGCGCCGGAGGGTAGCGATGCGACGCCGCCGTAGCCGCCGAAGCCGCCGTTGCCGCCGGCACCGCCGGTAGTGGTGCCGTTGCCGCCGGTACCGCCGGTGCCACCGTTGCCACCGGCCGCCGCACCGGCGACGGGGGATTGGGTTTGTCCGCCCGCGCCGCCGTTGCCGCCGGTGCCGCCGGCACCGCCGATGTTGCCGTCACCTCCGACGCCGCCATTGCCCCCAGCACCCCCGGGGGCCTTGGTGCTGGTTCCGAGGAAGCCATCGGAATCGCCGCCGTCGCCGCCCGTGCCGCCGGTGCCGCCCGTGCCGCTGGGGCCGCCGTACCCACCCTTGCCGCCGGTGCCGCCGGTCCCGCCCGAGCCGCCATTGCTAGTGCTGTTCAGCCCGCCGTGGCCACCCGTGCCGCCTTGACCGCCGGTGCCGTAGCTGCCGGCGGCGCCGCCATCGGTGCCGGACCCGCCCGCCCCGGACACCCCACCGGTCCCGCCGTTGCCGCCCGGGCCGCCGTTGGCGCCGTCCGTGCCGGCGCTGCCGGCGCCACCCTGACCCCCGTCGCCGCCGAGCCCGCCGTCGCCGCCGCCGACACCGCCGATGCCGTGGCCGCCCGCGCCGCCCATGCCGCCGGCGCCGCCCTGATAGCCGGTACCACCGGGCCCGCCGCCCGCCGGACCCACGTCACCGGCGCCGCCAGTCCCGCCGGCACCACCAGTACCGCCAAGGCCGGCGGCACCCGCGTGGCCGCTGATCCCGACGAGTCCGCCGGATCCGCCGGGGCCGCCGACGCCGGCGTTCCCACCAACACCGCCGTTACCCCCGGCAAAGCCGCCCCCGCCAAACCCGATACCACCCTCCCCGCCGGTTCCGCCGGTCCCGCCCATGCCGCCCGTCCCGCCGGCCCCCGCGGAGCTGAACAGTCCGTAGCTGCTGCCGCCGGCCCCACCGGCCCCGCCAAGCCCGCCCCCTAAGCCGTTACCGCCAACCGCGTTGATGCCGCCGCTGCCGCCGTCGGCGCCGGTCCCGCCGATCCCACCGGCACCCCCGGCGCCGGCGCTCCAGAGCGTCGGTGCCATGTCGGCACCGCCGACCCCGCCGGTCCCGCCGGCACCGGGAGCCACGTTGGAGCTGCCGGCACCGCCGGCCCCACCGACCCCACCGGCGCCACCGAAGCCACCCGTGATCCCACCGGCACCACCGGCACCACCGGTACCGCCGTTGAAGCCCGGAGCGCCGGCCCCACCGACCCCACCGATCCCGCCGCTGCCTAACAGGCCGGCAGCGCCGCCGGCCCCGCCGATACCGCCGGCGCCGGCTCCGGTCGTTCCCGAACCACCGTTGCCGCCGTTGCCCCAAACCCAACCCCCGGCACCGCCGGGCGCCCCGGTGCCCGCCGCCCCGTCGCTGCCGTTGCCGACCAGGGGGCGCCCCGTTAGCTGCTGCCAGGGCGAAAAGAAGCCCAAGCCGTCCAACGGCGAGGCATTGGCCGCCTCGGCGGCGGCATAGGCGCTCCCCGCGCTGTTCAAGACCCGCACAAACTCGGCATGAAACGCCGCCGCCCGAGCGCTGAGCGCGTGATATTCCTGGGCGTAGTTGCCAAACAACGCCGAGATCGCCGTCGACACCTCGTCCTGGGCGGCGGCCACCACCTGCGTAGTCGAACCCACCGCCGCCGCGTTTGCCGCACGGATCGCCGTTCCTATCCCGGTCAAATCCGTTGAAGCTGCGGCCAAGGCACCCGGCGTAGTGAAGACATATGACGACATTTTGCGCCTCCCCGTTGAGGACCCCAACCTCAGCTAATTCGGGATGCTACGCGCCTCTGTTGGGTTGCGAAACCCAATCCAGCAAACAGAATTCGATCGATTTTCGTCCCGCCGAAACACCCGGGGAACGAAAAGTCATGGGTCGCCAAAATTGTCGAGGGCGTCGGCCACAAACCATCACTGTGTGGTCCCGGCGGCTCTCCTCCGCCGGGACCACACAGGAGTCCATCCCTTCCGAGGGTGCTGCTACCTGGCCCAGATGCCGGCCGCCCGACGATCGGCTTCGGCCACCTCATCCGCGCCGTCGCGCACCGCGTTCCCCAGGTCCATCAGGATCTGGTTGAGCGCGGTCGCCGCCTGGTGCCACTTCGCCTGCTCTGCCTGATAGGCAGCAGCGGCTTCACGAGTCCACAGCTGCTGCAACGGAGCGATTTGTGATTTCAGCTCGTCCAGCGCGGCATTGAAGCGGGCCGAAGTGGAGTGGATGTCGTGGCGAACGGAATGTTCGATTTCGCCAAAGTTGTAAGACAGCAACGGGTCCATCGAGAGTCCCTTCCGATCACAGGTTTCCGCCGGCGGCGGCGATGTGGTGTGCGTGGTTCTGGCCAGCGTCTTGCAGCGTCGCCTCGTTGTGCCGGATGGTTTCGGCGATGCTGTGCAGGACGTGGTAGAGCCGCATTGACTCGGCGTTCCAGCGATCCACCACACCCCTGAAACGCGCGGCGGCGAGCCCGCCCCACACCGACGACGGCACGCTGCCCATGCGGCCGATGAACGCCTGCAGCATGGCCCGGATCTCTTCGTTGCGGTTGTCAGTCGTACCCGCGACCGCACGCATCAGGTCGAAGTCGGTGCTCAGCGAATTGGCACCCGTCGGCGTATTCATACCAAGTACGACTGCGCCGACCCGCCGTCGGTTCCACCCAGTTTTGTTCCGATCAGCCCACCGCATGGGCGCTCCGCACCGCCTGCTGACACACCTCGCGGACGGCGTCGTCGCCGCCGGGCCGGCTCTGGCATCCGAGGCTGATCCGGACCGTCCCGTCCAGCAACACCGTCCACCGCACATGGTGTCCGGCGCGGACTTCCCGGTAGGTGACCGCGGGCCGGCCCGCGCTAAGTCCGGACGGGTTGAAGTCGACGAACACCCCGGCCGGCTCCGCGTCGATCGCCCGTCTCAGCCGCTCTGCGGTGCCGCTCAGCGTCTCGCCGGCGACCGGCGATTGGGTGACGTGTAACGCCACCTCAGGATCCGACGGCGAGGTGACCAGCACGCGCGCCGAACCCGGCCCCGCAATGACCCGCTGCGTGGGCCAGTTGGCCGGCACCGTCAGCGCCACCCGGCCTTCCACCAGAAATGATGTCGGCGCTGGGTCCGCGGACGGCGCGGCGGCGTGGCGCCCCAAGGCGGCCGCGACCGGTGCCACCGCCGCCAGCACGACACCGGCGACCGCCAGCCGCGCGGTGGTCCGGACGCGAGAACGCGCGTCAAGGCCGGACGCCGGGTCGGGCGCTACTGGGACTGACGTGACCGCTCGGGCCAGTCGGTCCAGCCGCGCGTCGTCGATCACCTCCACGCAATTCCCCGAGAGCCGCACCTCGTCAGCGATCAAAATCGCCAGGTCCCGCGCCCCCGCGACGGCGCTCGGGACGTCGATCAGAACCGCTCCCGTGCTCATCGCTGCGATGAGGCCCGCAATCTCCTCGGCAACGAGCCGCGGTTCCGCCGTGCGGGGAACCGCGACGACGGCGGAAGTTTGGGCCTCGGCGACCGCCACTAACCGCTCGGCGATCTCCACCACCACGGCAGCATCCGCCCGCGATCCCGACTCCGAAACAGCCCGCGTCAGCAGCCACGAACGCGGGCGCACTTCAGCCTCGACGGCCAGCGTCTCGGCCGCAGCGCTGACCACTTTGACCCGCGACGCCGACCACCACGACGGGTGCACGACGATAACGCCCTCCGCGCCCCCACAGTCGAGCGACCGCAACGCGGCGCTCCACAGCGAATCGATGGCGGCCGGGCGGCCATCCACCAGCACCACGGGATCGTCTATCGCGCCCAACGCCGCGTCACCCACCTCCGCGTCGGCGATAACGCCCGCACCGCAACACAATCGACGAATCGCACCCGGACCCGCCTCGATCACCGCGCGGTGCCCGCTCACGGTGGGCTCCAGGCCACCTGGACAACCTGCTCGTCACCGGGACGGGTGACCAGGACACCCCGGCCAGGTGGCAGCGGCGCCGGGCGGCCCGAACCGAACGCCGCGGCGTCGTCGGGATATCCGCTCATCAACAGTTCCATGCAGCCCATGTCGCGCAGGCCGGCGAGCAACGGTTCGAACAGGGCGCGCGCCGCGCCCCCGCTGCGGCGTGCCACGATCATGTGCAGCCCGAGATCGGTTGCATGCGGCAAGTATTCGAGCACAGGCGCGAGGGGGTTGCCCGCCGGGGTAGTGACCAGGTCATAGTCGTCGACCACGACATAGATGTCCGGCCCGGACCACCACGATCTGGCCCGCAATTGCGCCCGGCTCGCGTGCGGCGGAGGCATCCGCCGCCGCAGCAGGTCGAGCAGGTCCGGCAGCAATGCGCCCAGCGCGCCCGGCGACATGGCATGTCCGGCAACGTGCTCCGACTCGACGATGTCGAACAGCGTGCGCCGAAAGTCGACGATCAGCAACCGGGCTTGCGCGGCGGTCCTGGTCCGGATGATGTCGCGGCACAGGGTCCGTAGTGCGGTGGTCTTTCCGCATTCGTTGTCCCCGACCACCAATAGATGCGGGCGGCGCTCGAAATCGACTGCAGCCGGACGCAATCGGCGCTCCTCGACACCAACCAGGATGCCGGCTACCGGTTCGTCATTCGCCCGGTGGACGACGGTGTCGTAGTCCACCTGCTCGGGCAGTAGCGGTATCGGGGGCGCAACCGATTCGCCATGGCCGCGCAGCCCGAACCCGCCCATATCAATGGGTAGCGCGATCATCACGTGTAGCCCCTCACGATCCAGACCGCGGCCCGGTCTGTCCAGCGGTACTTGTTGCGCTTGGCGACGATCGATTTCGGAATCGGCGGGATCGCCCAGTCGCAACTCGATCCGGGTGCCGATCTGATCCTTCAGCGACGGCCTGATCTCCGCCCAGCGCGACGCCGACAACACCACATGCATTTTGAACGAAAGTCCTTGAACAGCAAGCGCAGTGATGGGGCCCTCGAGCTCCTCGAACTCATGCCGCAGGCTTGCCCAGCCATCCACTACAAGAAACACGTCGGCGCACCCGGCGGCGCCGATCGCGCTTGCCGGGAGTTCCTCCCGGGACCGCACCACCGATTCCAGTTCGGCGATCATCCGCACCACGAGCTGGGGCTCGGCCCGGCCCGCGACCGCACCCACGTGCGGCAACGTCCGCACCGAGGCCAGGGCTCCGCCGCCGAAGTCCAGGCAGTAGAACTGCACCCGAGCCGCATCGTGGGTCGCCGCCAACGCCGTGATCAGCGTCCGCAGGGCCGTGGACTTCCCAGATCGAGGTGCGCCGACAACCGCGACATTGCCCGCGGCTCCAGCTAACTCGACCATCAGCGGCGCCCGGGACTGCTCGAACGGGCGGTCAACAATGCCGATCGGAACGGCCAGGCCTCCCAGCCCGGATTGGGCGTCTCGCAACAGGCCGGCCAGCGCCGGTGCCGCACCCAGCGGCGGCAACCAGACCTGGTGCGCCGGCGGTCCCTGTCCCGACATCCGGTGCAAGACGGCCTGCAGGACGCTGCGCGGGGGCGTCCCATCGCCACCGACGGCGGACGTGACCGGCCCTACGGTTCGTGAGGTGAACAACCGGACGGTTGGTGGCGCCTGCGCAGTGGCCAGTGCGTCGGTCTGCACCGGCCCGGAAACGAAGGCGCTCTGAAAGCGGATCAGCTCCCCGGTTCCCAATCGCAAGAACCCCACGCCGGGCGTGTTGGGCAATTGATATGCGTCGAGTGTTCCTAGAACCGTGCGTGATTCGCTGGCGGACAGCGTCTTGAGACACACCCGATAGGACAGGTGGGCGTCCAGTCCGCGCAGCCGGCCCTCGTCGAGCCGCTGACTGGCCAGCAACAGGTGCATACCCAGCGAGCGGCCGAGCCGGCCGATCGCCACGAACATGTCGGCGAAATCGGGATGCTGGCTGAGCAGCTCGGAAAACTCGTCCACGATGATGAACAAGGTCGGCAGCGCGGTCAGACGCGCGCCGGCCTGGCGCGCATCTTCGTACGCCGCCGCACTGACAAAGTTGCCTGCCGTCCGTAACAACCGTTGCCGGCGGTTCATCTCGCCGGCCAGCGCGTCGCGCATCCGGGCGACCAGGGGTGCTTCGTCGGCCAGGTTGGTGATGACCGCTGCCACATGGGGAGCCGAAGCAAAGTCGAGAAATGTTGCGCCGCCTTTGAAGTCGACCAGCAGCAGGTTAAGCACTTCCGGGGAGTTGCGGGCCATCATGCCCAGCGCGACCGTACGCAGCAGCTCCGATTTGCCGGACCCGGTGGCGCCCACGCACAGCCCGTGCGGGCCCATGCCGTTCGCCGCGGGCTCCTTGATGTCCAGCTCCACCTGCGTGCCGTCGACCGTAGTGCCGATGGGAACGCGCAGCCTATGGTGCCTGTCGTGGTGGTCTCGGCCGCGCCACCACGCTATCGGATCGAAACCAAGGACATCGCCGACGCCCACCAGATCCGGCCGGCCGCAGTCACGGCCACCGTGCTTGACCCGATGCGCGGCCAGCCGGCGGGCACACGCCAACGCGTCGGCGGGGTCCATCTGGTCGGGGCGCCGCAACCCTTCAGCTTCGCCGCGATCCCCGATCAGCAACGGCGAGCCCTCGCCGCCGGTGCCGACCGCGAGGGTGGTCACGCCTTCGGCCCCGGCAACGGCGCGCTCGTCGGCGTCGACGAGCACGAGCACCCGGGGCGGGCGGACATTTGCGAGCGCGCTCTGCGCCTCCGCCGCGGACGGGTACACCATCCGGGCCGATCCCACGGCATCGCTGGAGCTCGGGTGTTGATTGTCGGCAACCACTTTCAGCCAATCCCAGTCGGCCCGATTCCGATCATTGATCACGCCGACGATCCACAAGTGGTCCGGAGCGTGCAGCACGGCCAGTTGGCAGATCATCGCGCGGAGCAGGCCGCGCACGACGGCCGGATCGCCATCGATCGTGAGACCCTGGCCCCCACGCAACGGGATCGCGATGGGTGCGTCCGCGATGGTCGCGTGCGAGCGAAGGAATTGATCAAGCGCCGCAACGGTGATCGGATCCGACCTCTCCTGGGGTCGGCTTCTCCGGAGCCACCAGGCGGGTGGCCAGTGGCGTGGTGCCCATGCCGACGCGGACGAGGCAGAATTCGGAGTCGTCCGGTCGCCGAAACCACATGCGTGGGCCGCCGATCAACGTCCACAACGCATCCGGGTCGGGGTGGGACCGCATCAGTGACGAGCGTTGTGCCGCGGCGGTTTCAGATACGGTCTTGCGCAGACAGCTCAGGTAGCCGAGGTAGTCGGCGCGGTCGGCGTCGAGCCCGGGGCCGCGCCCGCATCCGGCCACTGCCGTCAGCGCCACCGACACCAACATCATCATCGGGAATGCCAGAAACGTGGGGCTGCGGGTAAGACCCGGCCCGGAGAAGAACGCCGCGGCCATGACGCCTGCGGTGACAACGGACACGACGACCGGCAGCAGACGCACCAGCAGGCGAGGAGTTGCCGAACGCGGCAACTCGGGCGGCGCGGCGACCTCGATCTCAGCGATCCCTGAAATCCCGCGGATCCCTGAAATCCCTGCCGTTCCCACGGTTGGACGACATTATGTGGCAACGGGATCGACGACAACTCGAGCTGTGCACAAGCGAATACCAGCGGAACGAAGACGGGCTACCGTGCGGCCAATGTTGTCTGTAGCGGCTCTCGCGCTGTACCGCGTATGCGTTCATGCCGGCGACTCCGCCGTCGACTTGGCCTTGCCCGCCGCGGTGCCCGTCGCCACCTTGATCCCGTCGATCGTGGACATTCTCGACGACCGTGACGCCGGCGGTTCCGGCGATCCGTCGGCGACCGGGTACCAGCTGTCCCTTCCGGGCGCGCCCCCATTGCCGGCAGCGACTACGCTGGCGCAGAACGGCATCCATGACGGCGCGGTGTTGGTCTTGAGCCGGCGCCAAGCCGAGCCGCCCGCCCCCCATTGCGACGACGTGGCCGAGGCCGTGTCCGCGGCACTCGACGCCCACACTGCCTCGGCCCCGCCGCGCGACCAGCGACACGTGGCGCGGCTGACCGGCGCCGTGGCAGCGGTCTTCCTTACCTGCATCGGCGCCGTGGCGCTGATGCGAAACACGTTGCACACCAGCGTGGCCGGTCATGCGGCGGGCGTCGCAGCGTCGGCCGCCTGCATTGCCCTCTTGGTTGCGGCGACAGCGCACCGGGCATATCGGGACCGGATCGCCGCGCTGACGCTCAGCTTGATCGGCACGGCTTTCGCCGCGGCTGCCGGCTTTCTGACGGTATCGGGCAGTTCGGGTATCGCCAATGTGCTGCCGGCGGCAATGGCGGCAGCCGTCACGTCGGTGCTGGCCATCCGCGTAACTGGCGGTGGTGTCGCATTGTCCGCGGTGTCGTGCTTCGCGATGGTCATCGCCGCCGCCGCATTGGCGGGTGTGGTCACCGGGGCGCCGCTGCCCGCCATCGGCGCGGCATCCGCGCTGGCGTCCCTCGGCCTGCTCGGGCCGGCCGGACGAGCCTCTATCGCGCTGGCCGGTTTGTCACCGCGGCTGCCGCCGGCCCAGCAACCCGACAACCCAGATCGCCTGGCCATCAGGGCGGTCCGCGCCGACGAGTGGCTAGCCAGCCTGGTCGCCGCATTCTCGTCGTCGGCCGCCGTCGGCGCCATCGTCACCGCGGTCGCCAGCGCCGGGCCGCCGCCGTCGGCTTGTGACAACGTCACCGGTACCTGGCCGGCGGGCACCGGCAGCCCGCGACCCACCAGGAAAGCGACGTCGTTGGATGGCCCGGCCGCCCAGCTCGCGCAGACCGTGGTGGCCCCGTCATCCGAAGCCCGATCGGGAACCCGGTCGGGAAAACTCGACAGCGGCAATGTGTCCACGATCGCAGCGCCACGGATCACATCGGGCGCCACCGTGAGGACGTTGGCGCTGCCCTGCGCGTCGCTGAAGCGCAACACATCCGCGGCCACCTGGTTGATTCGCTGCACTCCGGCGACCAGCACCACGTAATACTCGTCGCCGTCGCCGCGAGTGATTCGCAGCACAGTGCCGACCCGGAATCCGGGCAGTCCGGCGACCGCGCTGCCCGCGCCGCGAATCCGCGGGACGCTAATCGGCGGCGCCTCCGGGACGGCGTTCAGCAAGGCCTGCGAGACCATGCGCGGCACGCGGCCCTCCAACCTCAGCGCGTGCAAAACCGCGGGTTCAGCCAGATCCACCATCGCTCGCCGTCCGTTGTACAGCAAATAGGCCGGCGAACCGGAGGCGGGCGCCACCAGCAGGGTCTCCCCGGCGGCCAACCGACGGACCCGCGACCCCTCGGCGGGCCCGCCCACGACCGTCGTCGCGTTACCGTCCGCATCGCAGATCGTCCATACCGATTCATCGTCGGTGAGGGGCACGCCGAGTTGCTGCGGCGCACCCGGAATACCCAGCAGTGGACCGCGTTTGGTGTGGCCCAAGTCGGACTCACGCACCGGCTCCGGGTTGGCGTCGGTCGCCGCGATCAACCGCGCCGAGGCCAGGTTCAGCACCGGATGCCAGGTATCGCCCACCCGCACATACAGGGCTCCAGACTCGCGGCCCATCACTATCTGGGCACGATCCAGCGCCGCCTGCGGCCGCAGCAAAGCCAGAAACGCGCATCCTCCCACGGTGATGATCGCCACCACACACCCGACGGCCAACGACGCCGGGTACGCGCGCGGGGACTGGCCGGCGGCGTGCAGATCCCGGCGCAGCAGCGCGCATTCGAGGCGGCGCACCAGGAATCGGTAACCGCTTACGTACAGCCGGGTTGTCGGTTGACGCGCCACGAGCATCCACGCTAGGCCGGCAGACGCGGCCCTGTGGGAGTCCATCCACAGCTCGCGACGTTTCGTAACGCGTGGTTCCGGGTAAAATCGGGCCGTGAATAAGCACCGCATACGCGGCTGGGCCGGTCTCGGGGCCGCCGCTCTGCTCGCCGCCACCGCCCTATTGATCGCGCAAGGCGCCGTTCGAGCCACCGCCCCGGTTGCCGCCGCAACCGACTGCCCGGACGCCGAGGTCGTCTTCGCGCGCGGCACCAACGAGCCGGCCGGCATGGGCCGGGTCGGCGACGCGTTCGTCGACTCGCTGCGCCAGCAGACCGGCGGCATGAACATTGGCACATACGGGGTGAATTACGCCGCCAGCAAGCTCCAGCTGCATGGCGGCGACGGCGCCAACGACGTGATCAGCCACGTCAAATCGACGGCGTCCTCCTGCCCGAGCACCAAGATCGTGTTGGGCGGATATTCACAAGGCGCGAGCGTGATGGACATCGTGGCCGGCGTTCCTATCAGCGGCATCAACTGGGGCAATTCGCTACCGCCGGAGTTGGCGAGCCACGTCGCTGCGGTTGCCACCTTTGGCGATGTGGCCGACCGCGCCGGCGGATCGCTGCCCACGATGAGCGCGCTGTTGGGTTCCAAGGCGATCGACCTGTGCAACCCCGATGACCCGATCTGCCACGCGGGTCAGGGCAACGAGTGGAGCGGGCACACCGAGGGGTACGTCCCCGTGTACACCACTCAGGCAGCGGCGTTCGTCGCGTCCAAGTTGCTGGTCGGCACCGGCAGTCAGGTGCCCGGCTTCGGGCCGGCACTCACTCCGCCGACCACGGAGTTGCCGGGACCCGGGCCGTCGATACACGACTCCACGACACCGGCGCCCGGGCTGGTCGCCGCTGTTCGCTGACACACCCTCGACAGGCCCGTCATATTGGGTCATATTGGGTTATGGGGCTTTCCCCTGATTTCGCTGCCATCGGACTACTCGCGTCGGCGCTGTTGATCGCACCGGCAATAGCGCCGTTTCCGGCTCTGCTCGCCACCGCGTCGGCGGACTGCCCGGGCGCAGAAGTGGTCTTCGCCCGCGGCCGAGAGGAACCACCCGGCCTCGGTCAGGTCGGCGACGCATTGGTGGATTCGCTGCGCGGCAAGACGCGCATGTCGGTCGGCGCGTATGGGGTCAACTACCCCGCCAACATCACCGTCGACAGCGGCGCCAGCGACATGAGCTCCCACGTCCAATTCATGGCCAAGAGTTGCCCGAACACCCGCGAGGTGCTCGGCGGCTATTCCCTGGGAGCCGAGGTGGCCGACCTTGCGACCTGGGGCCGCATACCACCGGGTGTGGATCAGCACGTAGCGGCGGTCGCGTTGTTCGGTAACGGCACCCGCAGTATCGCCCCCGCCTACGCCGGCAAGACGATCGACCAGTGCGCGCAGGGCGATCCAATCTGCCGAAACGGCACGCTCTGGTCGGCGCACCTACAGCCCTCATACATCGGCTCCGGGCTGGTGGATCAGGCCGCCGGCTTCGTCGCCGGCAAGCTCTAGCGGGTGCGTAGATCCCGGGTGATCAGCGTCCGCGCGGCGAGCTCGTCGGCGGGCGGATAGTCCACTTGCAGCAGCGTCAGGCCCTGCGGCGGCGCGGCCGCGAAATCGCTAGACCGCTCGGCTGTGGTGAGCAAGTCATGGCACCAGGCCGGGGGGCGCCGGTGTTCACCCACCGCCAGCAGCGCCCCGACCAGTGAGCGCACCATCGACCAGCAGAAGGCGTCCGCGGTGACGTGCGCGGTGACCAGATCGCCGTCGCGCGACCACTCAAACCGCTGCAGGTCGCGGATGGTGGTGGCGCCTTCACGGTGACGGCAGAACGCGGCAAAGTCGTGCAGCCCCAACAGGTCCCGTGACGCAGTCGCCATCGCATCCACGTCCAGCGGTCGCGGCCACGGCGTGACGAAGCGGGCCTGCTGCGGCTCGCACACCGTAGGGCGCCGTCGACAGCCGGTACTCGTAGTGCCGCCGCAAGCGCCGAGAACCGGGCGTCGAAACCCGCTGGGGCGCGGGCGATTTCGAGCACCCGGACGTCGGCGGGCAGGAACCGGCCAAGCCGGCGCACCAGCGGCAGGAACTCCGGCTCGCCGGGGCGCGGCGTACGCGGATAGGCGTTCGGCACGGCGTCGACCGGGACGTCGACATGCGCCACCTGACCGGTGGCATGCACCCCCGTATCGGTGCGCCCGGCCGCGCACAGCCGCACCGGAGTGCGGAAAACCGTCGTCAGCGCCTCGTCGAGGACCCCGGCGACCGTGCGCTGCCCTGCCTGGGCTGCCCAGCCGGCGAAATCGGTTCCGTCGTAGGCGATGTCGAGCCGAAGACGAACTGCCCGCCATCGAATTCGATGGGGCCTCTTCGGGGGCTTCTCCAGGACTTGCAGCGTCATCGACTCGGCGGCGGCTCCTCAGCCTCGGAGCCTCGTCGGCCACAGCCTCGTCGGCCTCCGGAGCCTCGCGCCTCGTCCTCGGCCATCGGCCTCCTCGGCCACGCGCGCCTCCTCAGCGCGGGCGCCTCGCGCCTCGGCGGCCTTGGCGGGCTCAGCCTTGGGCGCTGGCCTTGCTTCGCAGCGGCCACGCGGCGTGCCCGATCGGCCTCCGAGGTGACCGTCTTCTCCCGCACCAGCTCGATCACGGCCATCGGGGCGTTGTCGCCCTTGCGCGCCTCGACCTTGATGATGCGGGTGTAGCCGCCTTCGCGGTCGGCGAAGAACGGCCCGATCTCGGCGAACAGGGTGTGCACCACGTCCTTGTCGCGGATCTTCTTCATCACCTCACGCCGGTTGTGCAGCGTGCCCTTCTTGGCGTGGGTGATCAGCTTCTCCGCGTACGGCCGCAGCGCCCGGGCCTTGGGCTCGGTCGTCTTGATCCGGCCGTGCTCGAACAGCGACGTGGCCAGGTTGGCCAGCATCGCCTTCTGGTGCGAGGACGACCCGCCGAGGCGAGGACCCTTAGTGGGCTTGGGCATTGCGACTTCTCCTAAATGGGGCCGGCCCCCGTATCAGGTAGGACCGGGACGGACTTGTGCGTTAGAGCTGTTCGGTTTCGGCGTAGTCCTGCGTCGTCGTCCAGGTCATAGCCGGCCTCGCTGTTCCAGGTGCCGGTGGCGACGTCGTAGCCGGCGACCTCGGACGGATCGAAGCTGGCCGGGCTGTCCTTGAGCGACAGACCCAGCTGGTGCAGCTTGACCTTCACCTCGTCGATGGACTTCTGACCGAAGTTGCGGATGTCCAGCAGATCGGACTCGGTACGCGAGACCAGCTCGCCGACGGTGTGCACACCCTCGCGCTTGAGGCAGTTGTAGGACCGCACGGTCAGATCCAGATCGTCGATCGGCAGCGCGAACGACGCGATGTGGTCGGCCTCGGCCGGCGACGGCCCGATCTCGATGCCCTCGGCCTCGACGTTGAGTTCGCGTGCCAGACCGAACAATTCGACCAGCGTCTTGCCGGCCGAAGCCAGCGCGTCACGCGGGGTGATCGAGTTCTTGGTCTCGACGTCGAGGATCAGCTTGTCGAAGTCGGTGCGCTGCTCGACACGGGTGGCCTCCACCTTGTAGGTCACCTTGAGCACCGGCGAGTAGATGGAATCGACCGGGATGCGGCCGATTTCGGCACCCGACGCCTTGTTCTGCACGGCCGGGACGTAGCCGCGGCCGCGCTCGACGACGAGCTCGACCTCGAGCTTGCCCTTGTCGTTCAGGGTCGCGATGTGCATGTCGGGGTTGTGCACCGTGACACCGGCCGGCGGCACGATGTCACCGGCGGTGACCGCACCCGGGCCCTGCTTGCGCAGGTACATGGTGACCGGCTCGTCCTCCTCGGACGACACGACCAGGCCCTTGAGGTTCAGGATGATGTCGGTGACATCTTCCTTGACCCCGGGCACGGTGGTGAACTCGTGCAGCACGCCGTCGATGCGGATGCTGGTGACCGCCGCGCCGGGAATCGACGACAGCAGCGTGCGCCGCAGCGAATTGCCCAGCGTGTAACCGAATCCCGGCTCCAGCGGCTCGATGACGAACTGGGACCGGTTGTCGGCGAGGATGTCCTCGGACAGTGTGGGGCGCTGAGAAATCAGCATGGTGTTTCTCCTTCTCCTTCTCGGCACCCGCTATTTGATGCCGGTTTGGTGTCCGCCCGGCGGATGCCGGACCGCGGACAGTTCCGCGTTACTTCGAGTAGAACTCGACGATGAGCTGCTCGGTGAGCGGCACGTCGATCTGGGCGCCGCTCGGGCAGCTGGTGCACGAGGATGCGCTGACGCTCGCCCACGACCTGCAGCCAGCTCGGGATCGGGCGGTCGCCCGCGGTCTCCCGCGCGATCTGGAACGGCACCGTGTTCAGCGACTTGTCCCGGACGTCGATGATGTCGTACTGCGACACCCGGTAGCTGGGGATGTTGACGTTCACGCCGTTGACGGTGAAGTGGCCGTGGCTGACCAGCTGGCGGGCCATCCGGCGGGTGCGCGCCAGGCCGGCGCGGTACACGACGTTGTCCAGCCGGCTCTCCAGGATCTGCAGCAGGTTCCTCGCCGGTCTTGCCGGCCTGGCGCGTTGGCCTCTTCGTAGTAGCGGCGGAACTGCTTCTCCATGACGCCGTAGGTGAAGCGGGCCTTCTGCTTCTCCTGCAGCTGCGTGCGGTATTCGCTCTCCTTGATCCGCGCGCGGCCGTGCTGGCCGGGCGGGTAGGGGCGCTTCTCGAACGACTGGTCGCCGCCGACGAGGTCGACGCCGAGCCGGCGCGACTTGCGGGTGATGGGTCCGGTGTAACGAGCCATTAGTTGTCTCCTAAACCCTTCTAGACCCGGCGGCGCTTGGGCGGACGGCAGCCGTTGTGCGGCTGCGGGGTGACGTCGGAGATCGCGCCGACCTCGAGGCCGGCGGCCTGCAGCGACCGGATCGCGGTCTCGCGGCCCGAGCCCGGGCCCTTCACGAAGACGTCGACCTTCTTGACACCGTGCTCCTGCGCCTTGCGGGCGGCGTTCTCGGCGGCCAGCTGAGCGGCGAACGGGGTCGACTTGCGGGATCCCTTGAAGCCGACGTGGCCCGACGACGCCCAGGCGATGACGTTGCCCTGGGGGTCGGTGATCGACACGATCGTGTTGTTGAACGTGCTCTTGATGTGGGCGGCGCCGTGCGGGACGTTCTTCTTTTCCCGCTTGCGGGTCTTCTGGCCCTTCTTGGGGGCGCGCCGCGCTTGCCTTCTTCGGTGGCATGTGGTTACCTGGCCTTCTTCTTGCCTGCGATGGTGCGCTTCGGGCCCTTGCGGGTCCGCGCGTTGGTCTTGGTCCGCTGGCCGCGCACCGGCAGGCCGCGGCGGTGCCGCAGACCCTGGTAGCAGCCGATCTCGATCTTGCGACGGATGTCGGCCTGTACCTCGCGGCGCAGGTCGCCCTCCACCTTGAGGTTGGCCTCGATGTAGTCGCGCAGGTGGGTCACCTGGTCATCGGTGAGGTCCTTGGTGCGCAGGTCCTTGTCGATGCCGGTGGCCGCCAGGATTTCGTTGCGAGCGGGTACGGCCGATGCCGAAAATGTAGGTCAGCGCGATCTCCATCCGCTTGTCGCGCGGAAGATCGACGCCTACTAGTCGAGCCATAGGTGGCGTTTCCTCTTTCTAGGCGGAGGTCTTTTCCCAGTCCGTTCCCGGCTCCCAAAAAGGATTTGGGTGCGGGGCCCGGCCTCCGTCCGGGCGTGGATGAGCTGGCCCATCTCGTAATAGATGCCAGCCGCTCACTGGTGCTGGGAGGTCTGCATTCAGTTGTGTAGGGCTGCTCGGGCTAGTTTAGCCCTGCCGCTGCTTGTGGCGCGGATCTGAGCAGATCACCATGACCCGCCCATGCCGACGGATCACCCTGCACTTGTCACAGATCGGCTTGACGCTGGGGTTCACCTTCACGGCAGTCTCGGTCCTGTTCTCGTTGTCGTGGGCGTTTAGTTACTTGTACCGGTACACGATGCGGCCCCGGGACAGGTCGTAGGGCGACAACTCCACCACCACCCGGTCCTCGGGCAGGATGCGGATGTAGTGCTGCCGCATCTTGCCGCTGATGTGGGCGAGCACCTTGTGGCCGTTCTCCAGCTCAATGCGAAACATCGCATTGGGCAGGGGCTCGACCACGCGACCCTCGACCTCTATGGCACCGTCCTTTTTGGCCATTACCTTTTGGCGATCCTTACTCCTTGTCAGTGCACCCCGGTTGGGGCACAGCGCACACACCAACTAAACAACGTGAGCCGGTGGTGGAAGTTCCGCAAGGACCCGAAAGCGGAAATTCAAGACAGGGCACGCCAGTAGCCGGCACGGACAACGCACCGTTGGCCAACGATACCCGCATCGCATGGCCTGCGCAAAACGCCGAGAGCAGGAATATGGCCGGTCAGCCGTAGGTTGCTGCAACCATGACGGATGTTTCTGCAGCCACTCCTGGAGCCAACAAGCCCGACTTGCGCCGTTTCGGATCCTTCGGACGAGGCGTGACGCCACAGCAAGCCAAAGAAATCGAGGCCCTCGGCTACGGCGCCGTCTGGGTCGGTGGCTCACCACCCGCCGAGCTCGCCTGGGTGGAACCCATCCTTGAGGCGACCACAACGCTGCAGGTGGCCACCGGCATCGTCAACATTTGGACGGCGGCCGCCGCACCGGTGGCCGAGTCGTTTCACCGGATCGACAAGGCCTACCCGGGCCGGTTCCTGCTCGGCATCGGCGTCGGCCATCCGCGAGGCGACCAGCGAATACCGCAAGCCTTACGACGCTCTGGCGGACTACCTGGACAAGCTCGACGAGTACGGCGTGCCGGCGCAACCGCCGGGTCGTCGCCGCACTGGGTCCGCGAGTCCTTAAGCTCTCGGCGGAACGCAGCGCTGGCGCACACCCGTACCTGACCACGCCGGAGCACACGGCGCAGGCCCGTGAACTGCATGGGCCCGGCGGCCTTCCTGGCCCCCGAACACAAGGTGGTGCTGACCACCGACGCGGATAAGGCCCGCGCGGTGGGCCGCAAGGCCCTCGGCATCTATCTCAACCTTTCCAATTACCGCAACAGCTGGAAACGGCTGGGCTTCACCGACGACGAGGTCACCAGGCCGGGCAGCGACCGCCTGGTGGACGCCGTCGTCGCCTACGGCACGCTCGACGCGATCGCGGCCCGGCTCAAAGAGCACCTCGACGCGGGCGCCGACCACGTCCCGGTGCAAATCCTGACGAAGAGTGAAAACCTGGTTCCGGCGCTCGCCGAGCTGGCGGGGCCGCTCGGGCTGAACGCGTGAAAACGGGGTAAAGGACCCAGATGACTGAAGCAGTTTCACTGAAACCCGACCTGGGCCGGTTGGGTGTATGGCTGGGTTCCATCACCCCCGAACTGGCGGCCCAGATCGAATCGCTGGGCTACGGCGCCGCCTGGATCGGCCTGTCCCCCGGCGCCGATCTGGCCTGGGCCGAGCCTGCCCTGGCACAGACCAGTCGCTGCAACTGGCCACCGGGATCGTCAACATCTGGTCCGCGCCCGGCCGCGGACGTCGCCGAGTCCTATCAGCGCATCGAAAGCGCCTACCCGGGCCGGTTTCTGCTGGGCGTCGGCGTAGGGCATCGCGAGCACACCCAGGAGTACGTGAAGCCCTACGACGCGCTGGTCGGCTACCTCGACGGACTCGACGCCGCGATGGTTCCGACCAGCCGTCGGGTACTCGCGGCGCTCGGCCCAAGGGTGCTGCGGCTGTCGGCGGAACGCAGCGCCGGGGCCCACCCGTACCTGACCACACCGGAACACACCGCCGAGGCGCGCGAACTGGTGGGCAACTCGGTGTTCCTGGCGCCGGAGCACAAGGTGGTGCTCACCGCCGACGCCGCCGAAGCCCGCGCGATCGGGCGCAAGGTCGTGGACTTCTACCTGGGCCTGAGTAACTACGTGAACAACTGGCTGCGGCTCGGATTCACCGAGGACGACGTGCGCAAGCCGGGCAGCGACAAGCTGATCGACGCGGTCGTGGCCTATGGCAGTCCCGACGCAGATCGCGCGGCGCCTCAACGAGCATCTGGAGGCCGGCGCCGACCACGTGGCGATCCAGGTGCTGGCCGGTTCGCGCGAAGAACAGCAGCTGCTACCGGTACTGAGCGAACTGGCGGGGACGCTGTCGGTTAAGCTCGGTTAGGGCTCGGTTAGGGTTTGGCCATGCGGCTGCTGGTCACCGGGGGCGCCGGGTTTATCGGCGCGAACTTTGTGCACAGCACCGTTCGCGAGCATCCCGACGACGTCGTGACGGTGCTCGACGCCATGACATACGCCGGCCGACGTGAGTCGCTGGCCGACATCGACGACGCCATCAAGCTGGTGGAAGGCGATATCACCGACGCCGATTTGGTCTCTCGGCTGGTCGCCGAGTCCGACGCGGTCGTGCATTTCGCCGCGGAAACCCACGTGGACAACGCGCTGGACGACCCGGAGCCGTTCGTGCGCACCAACGTGGTCGGGACGTTCGTCATCCTGGAGGCGGTGCGGCGCCACGGCGTGCGGCTGCACCACGTCTCGACCGACGAGGTCTACGGCGACCTGGAGCTCGACGACCCGAAGCGGTTCACCGAATCGACGCCGTACAACCCGTCGAGTCCGTACTCGGCGACCAAGGCCGGCGGCGACATGCTGGTCCGGGCCTGGGTGCGGTCGTACGGCGTGCGCGCGACGATCTCCAACTGCTCCAACAACTACGGGCCGTATCAGCATGTCGAGAAGTTCATCCCGCGCCAGATCACCAACGTGCTCACCGGCCGGCGGCCCAAGTTGTACGGCACCGGCGCCAACGTGCGCGACTGGATCTACGTCGAGGACCACAACAACGCGGTCCGGCGGATCCTGGAGCAGGGCCAGACCGGACGGACCTACCTCATCGGCGCCGAGGGCGAGCGCGACAACCTGAGCGTGCTGCGGGCGCTACTGCGGATGATGGATCGTGACCCCGACGATTTCGACCACGTCACCGACCGCGTCGGTCACGACTTGCGTTACGCCATCGACCCTTCGTCGTTGTACGACGAATTATGCTGGGCCCCAAAGCATACCGACTTCGACGAGGGCTTGCGCGCCACCATCGACTGGTACCGCGGCAACGAATGGTGGTGGCGTCCGTTGAAGGACGCCACCGAAGCTCGGTACCAGGCCCGCTACCAAGAACAGAGTCAGTGAGATGGAGGCTCGCGAACTCGACATCCCTGGCGCCTGGGAGATCACCCCCGACCATGCACGGCGATTCCCGCGGACTGTTCTTCGAATGGTTCACCGACCGCGGGTTCAGCGGCTTCGCCGGTCACCGCTTGGACGTCCGGCAAGCCAATTGCTCGGTGTCGTCAGCCGGTGTGCTGCGCGGCCTGCATTTCGCCCAGCTGCCGCCGAGCCAGGCCAAGTATGTGACCTGCGTATCCGGCGCGGTGTTCGATGTCGTCGTCGATATCCGGTTGGGCTCGCCGACATTCGGGCGCTGGGCCTCGGTCCTGCTCGACGACCGCGACCGCAGGACTATCTACATCTCCGAAGGCCTTGCTCATGGATTCCTTGCACTGCAAGACGATTCGACGGTGATGTACCTGTGCTCGTCGGAATACAACCCGCAGCGCGAGCACACCATCCGCGCCACCGATCCGGCGCTGGGAATTGACTGGCCGGTGGTCGACGGCGCCGCCCCAGCCTGTCCGACCGCGATGCCGCAGCCCCCAGCCTCGACGACGCGCGCGCGGCGGGCCTCCTGCCCAGCTGGGCTGAGACGGAGCGGTTCATCGCTGGACTGCCCTGCAAGTGACCGCGCGGCCATACATACTGCATCACAGGATCCGACCGACAAGAGGAGAAGTTCGTGAAGCGTGAGTTCCTGATCGCCGTCGGCGCCGCGACCATCGTCGCCGGCGTGGCGGGCTGCTCCAGCAACAACAAAGCGTCCGGCCCGTCATCCAGCGCGGCGAGCGCGTCCAGCGCAACCTCCAGCGCCGCCCCCGCGTCCATCAGTCCCGCCGTGGCACCGGGCGAAACCAAGGTGATCATCGGCGGCCAGCCACAAAACGTCAGCGGCCCGGTAGTGTGCTCGACCACCGCGGGCAAATTCTCCATCGCCGTCGGCGACATGCTCACCGGCATCATCGTGGGTCTGGAGCAAGACGGATCGGCGGTCCACAACGCGGGCCTGGGCACCGTCGACGGCGTCGTGCTGAGCTTCACCGAGGGCGCGCCCGGTAACAGCGCCACCGCCACCAAGTCAGGCAACTTCTACAAGATCACCGGTACCGCCAGCGGCGTGGACAACGCGGGCGGCCAGGTCAGTAAGCCTTTCGAAGTCGACGTCACCTGCCCTTAGGACAACCAAACGAACTCAGCGGACTGAACTGCAACACAACCTGACGTTGGTTAAGGATCCGTTCGTCACGGAGCGTGACGTGGGCGATGACCTGGTCGCGGAGTTGGACGCGGCCGGCTTTAGCGATGCCCACGAGGTCGGCCGCGGTGGTTGTGGGGTGGTGTATCGCTGTTCGCAGGTGCAGTTTCAGCGGGTGGTGGCGGTCAAACTGTTGACCGAGGAGTTCGCCGATAGCCGGGCCCGGTTTGTGCGTGAGCAGCAGGCGATGGGCCGGTTGACCGGGCACCCCAACATTGTGGCGGTGTTCGAGGTCGGCCAGACGCCCAGTGGTCACCCGTTTTTGGTGATGCCCTATTACCAGTGCGGGAGCATTCACCAGCGGATCCACCAGTTGGGGTTGTTGCCCGAGCAGGAGGTGTTGCAGCTGGGCGTCAAGATGGCCGGGGCGTTGGAGTCCGCGCATGGGTTGGGAATTTTGCACCGCGACGTCAAGCCGGCCAACATCTTGGTGACCGATTACGGCCAGCCCGCGTTGGGTGATTTCGGGATCGCCCGTGTCAGTGGCGGGTTTAACACCGCCGCGGGCACCTTCGCCGGGTCCCCGGCGTTCACCGCGCCGGAGGTGCTAAGCGGGGAAGCCCCGACGATGGCCTCGGACGTGTATAGCTTGGGTGCGACGCTGTTCGCCGCGTTGACCGGGCACGCGGCCTTTGAGCGCCGCGTGGGCGAGCACGTGATGGCGCACTTTTTGCGGATCGCCTCTGAACCAGTACCCGATCTGCGCGACCGCGGCGCCAACGACGACATCGCCGAGGTGATCGGTGCGGCGATGGCCCGCGACCCAGCCAGCGGCCCTCGATGCTGAAGTTGGGGGCACAACTGCAGGCGCTGCAGCACCGGCGCGGGTTGGCCGTCGACGACATGGCGGTGCAGGGCAACCCGCGCCCGACAGCGCCGCCGAGCTCCCGAACACCTCGACCGCATCGACCTCGGTGCGCCGCGCCGGTGCCAGGTTGCCGGCACCGCTGGAAAGTTTCGTGGGCAGGGCCACCGAAATGGCCGAGCTGCGTTCGATGCTCACCCAGTCGCGGCTGGTCACCCTGACCGGGATCGGCGGGGTCGGCAAGACCACCCTGGCCATCCACGCCGCACGCGAGCAGGTCGGCGAATTCGGCGATGGGGTCTGGTTCGTCGAGTTGGCCGACCTGCGCGAGGGCGCGCTGGTCACCGACGTGGTGGCCGCCGCGCTCGGGGTGCGCGATCACCCCGGCCGCGCCCTGATCGACGTGCTGGTCGACTTTCTGCTCGAACGCCACGCGCTGGTGGTACTCGACAACTGCGAACAGATCATCGACGACGCGGCCAAGCTCGCCGAGACGCTGTTGGGGGCCTGCCCCCGACTGCACATCCTGGCCACCAGCCGCGAAGTCCTCGATATCGGCGGCGAAGCGGTGTTGCCGCTGCCCGCGTTGAGCGCACCCGGCGCCGCCGACGACCCCACCCTGCGCACCCTGGCCGGCTATGCCGCGGTGACCCTGTTCGTCGACCGCGCCCGCACCGCGGCCCCCGGATTCGCCCTCACCGAACACAACAGCGTGGCCGTGGCACGTATCTGCTCGTGCCTGGACGGGTTGCCGCTGGCCATCGAGATGGCCGCCGCACGCATGCGAGTGATGTCCGTCGAACAGATCGCCGACGGCTTATCCGACCGATACGGGCTGCTCTCACGGCGGCGCCGCGGCGCCCCCACCCGCCAGCAAACTCTCGCCGCGTGCATCGACTGGAGCTACGAGCTGTGCACCGCCGCCGAACAACACCTGTGGAGCCGGTTATCGGTCTTCGCCGGCAGCTTCGACATGCCCGCAGCCCGCGACATCTGCGGACAAGACATCGAAAACCTCGAATGCACCTACCTATTGTCCGCGCTGGTCGACAAGTCCATCCTGATCCGCACCGAACACGACGGCGCGGTCCGCTTCCGCCTACTGGAAACCGTCCGCGAATACGGCCTCGCCCGGCTCACCCAAACCGACGACTACACCGCGCTCCGCCGCCGCCACGCCACCTGGTATCAACAACTGGCAACCGACGCCGACGCCCAATGGTTCGGCCCCAAACAACTCCAACTGGTCCGGCGCCTCACCATCGAGATGCCCAACATCCGCGAGGCACTCCAATTCAGCCTCACCGACTCCCCCGCCACAGCGGTCGACATGACCGCCGCCCTGCGCCCGTTCTGGGTATTCCACACAATGCTCGGCGAAGGCTGTCAATGGGCAAGCCGCGCCCTGTCGGCCGTCCCCGCCGAGCCCAGCCCGCAGCGGGTCCGGGCATTATTCACCGCAGCGCACGTCCTCCACACGCACGGCGACATCGTGACGGCCGCGGGCTGGTTCGGCGAGGCGCGCGAGCTACTCGAGGTAATCGACGATCCCGTCACACGCGGCAGGATCGACTACCTCGATGGCTACACCGCCATGTTTACCGGGGACTTCGACCGCGGACGTGACTCCTTCCAGCGAGCAATGGCCGCGACCGACGACTTCGAAGTCCA